>CALJDU010000033.1 GCA_938024995.1 uncultured bacterium | reverse complement strand
GATCCCGGACGACTACCTCCCGCGGACCAACTACGTGCCCGCGTGTTCGCCCGCCGAGTTTGTGAAGCGGACCCCGCATTGGAAGGGGGAGCCGATCACGACGCGGTATCGACATATTCACCGCCGGATGTTGGCGCCAACAGGCGAACGAACCCTAGTGTCCACGTTGGTCCCACCCGCTAGCACTCACGTCCACACCGTATTTGGTGTCGCCCTCCAGTCGCCCGACCTCCTAGCTGCGTTCCACGCAATGACGCTCAGCCTCCCGATAGACTTCTTCATCAAGACTACGGGAAAGTCCGACCTCTACGAGTCGACGCTTTCTGGCGTACCTCTCGCGAGCGACGCCACCCGTGTCCCCCTTGTCCTCCGCGCGCTCCGCCTCAACTGCCTCACCACCTACTACGCAGACCTCTGGCAAGAGCTCTTCGATCCCGCGTTCCGAAAAGACGCGCCGACCACCGAGGATCCGCGCGCCGAAGATCGCGGCCTCGGCCACGACCTCGCCACCTACAAGCAGCTCAGCCAAACCTGGAAGCGCCACGTCGCGCTGCGCACTCGTTTCGCGCGCCGGCAAGCGCTCGTTGAGATCGATGCCTTGGCCGCGCTCGCGCTGGGGCTCACCGCCGACGAGCTGTGCTTGATTTACCGAGTGCAGTTTCCGGTGCTGCATCAGTACGAGCGCGACACGTGGTACGACCAGCGCGGGAACGTGGTGTTCACCAACAACAAGGGGCTCACCGGCGTGGGGCTTGCGCGCAAAGAGTTTGAGGCCATCAAACACGCGCAGACCCAAGACGAGCTTCCGGAAGCGCTGCGCGAGACGTATGTCGCGCCTTTCAACACGCAGGACCGCGAAGAGGACATGCGTCAGGCCTACGACGTGTTCACGAAACGGCTCGGGCTGTGAACGCGACGAAGCAAGCTCCGCGACGCCAGCGCCCGCAGCGTAGGGAGCGCAGCGAATGGAGCGAGGACGGTGGCTACCGCGGGCGCGCAGCAGAGCGAAGCGAACGTTGTGGGGTGAATCGGCCGCAGGCCGAGAGGGGTCTTCGAAACAAAGACCCCTATGAGGGGAGCGAGTAATGTTGCCGATGGCTGTTGCGAGCGAGGTCGAGCGCTCGCTCCTTGATTACCTGCGGACCTCGCTCGGCTTGCGCGCCGACGAGGTGAGCGCGGCGCTTGAAGCGTTTCTCAAAGACGAGGAACGCGGGCTCTTTCGCGGGCCCTTCATCGAGCTCTCGCTTCCCTTTCGCATGGGCGAGCCCGCCGGCGGCGCTGAGGCCGAGAGCCCGCTTCGGGTCCGGCCGAGCTACACGCCTTTTGCGCATCAGCTGCGCGCGTGGGAGCGGCTCGCGAGCGGCGGCGGGCGCACGCCCACGTCGACGCTGGTCACCACCGGCACCGGCTCGGGCAAGACCGAGTGCTTTTTGTTTCCGGTGCTCGACCATTGCTTGCGCGAACGCGAAGCGGGGAACCTCGGCATCAAGGCGATCTTGCTTTACCCGATGAACGCGCTCGCGAGCGACCAAGCGCGGCGCGTGCACGAAGAGCTGTCGCAGCACCCGCTGCTCCAAGGTGGCAAGAGTGGTGAAGGCAAGGGCGAAAAGGGACACCCGCCCAAGGTCAGCGCGGGCATCTACGTGGGCGGCCGCGGCAAGCGCAAAGCGTTTACCCGCAACGGCTTGATCGACGACCGCCAGACGCTGCGCGAGTCGCCTCCCGACATCTTGATCACCAACTACCGCATGCTCGACCTCTTGCTCATGCGGCCGGCCGACCGCCCGCTCTGGCGCCACAACGACCCCGAGACCTTGCGCTATGTGGTGCTCGACGAGATGCACACCTACGACGGCGCGCAAGGGAGCGACGTGGCGTGTTTGCTGCGGCGGCTCAAGGCGCGGCTCGACACGCCGGAGGGTCACCTGGTCGGCGTGGGCACCAGCGCGACCATCGGGAGCGGCGATACCGATAGCCAAAAGCGGCTCGCTACGTTTGCGAGCGACCTCTTTGGCGAAGAGGTGGACACCAGCGCGCTCATTCTGGAAGACCGGCTGACCTATCGCGAATGGCTGGCCCGCGAGCCCCAGCCAGACGGCGCCGAGACGCTGACCTTGGACTGGCTCGACGACCCGCTCGGTGCGCGGCGCGGCTTGATCCGTGACGCGCGTCCCGAGAACTACGCGGACCAAGCGGACTACCTCAAAAAGCAGATCGAGCTTTGGTTCGGCGAGCCGCTCACGCGGGAAGAAACGGCGGCGCTGACCGACGCGCAAAAGGAAGCGCGGCGGCGCGAGGCGAGCGCGCTGTACGACGACCGTCACGCCTTGGGCATGAAGCTGCGGCAGCATCGCTTTTTGCACAGCGTCTTGCGTCGCGCGGCCGAGGGGCACGGGCCCAAGCATTGGCGCGACGTGATCCCGCGGCTCCCCGACCTGCTCGCGCTGCGGCCCGAAGAGCAGCGCTTGGTGCTCGGTTCCTTTCTCGCGTTGGTGGCCCACGCGCGGAGCGGGACCAAGAAGCGCCCGCGACCCTTTTTGTCGCTTCGCGTGCAGCAGTGGATCCGCGAGGTGCGGCGTCTGGTGCGCGAGGTGCGCCCGCTCCCGAGCGACGACGAGAAGAAGAGCAGGGAACCCGAGGCGCTCGCGCCCGCCGCGGTCACGCTGGCTTGGCACGAAGACAAGGAAGAAGACGCGGAAGGCCGCGTCGCGTTGCCGATGGCGCACTGCCGCGCGTGCGGGCTGAAAGGCTTCGCGGCGGCCCAGCGCAAACGTGAGCCGGGTGAAGAAGCGGTGCTCGAGAACAACCCGCGGGTCGTGGGCGAGGCGTATCTCTTTGGCCGCGGGTCCGCGCGCTTTGTACGGCTCGGTGCGCATCGCGATGGCGCGCAGCTGGACGCGCTCCATCAGTACCTCTGCCCGGTTTGTCTCACGGTCACGCTCGACCCCGAGCGCCACGCCTGCATCCCGCGGGACGGAGCGCCGCCCAAGCCGGTCTTGGTGACGCTCACAGGACCCGCGAAAGACCATGACTCGTTCGACCGCGCCTGCCCGGACTGCCACGCGGTCGACTCGCTCTCAATCGTGGGTGCCCGCAACGCGAGCTTGAGCAGCGTGGCGGTGTCGCAGCTCTTCTTGTCGCCCTTTGCCGGCGAAGGAGGCGAAGACCTCGCGCGCGATGGCCGCAAGCTGATCGCGTTCACCGACTCGGTGCAGGACGCCTCGCACCGCGCGGGCTTCTTCGCGGGTCGCACCTATCGCTTCAACTTGCGGACCGCGATCCAGACGACGTTGATGGAGGCCGGCGGCGCGCTCGCGCTTGGCGAGGTGGGAACGCGCCTGCTCGCGCACTTCACCGAGACCCTCGGCGCCGACGTGGCGCTCTCGACGTTCTTGCCGCCCGACCTTGCCGAGCTGCCGGTGGTCGAGGCCTACAAGCGAAGCGCGACCGCGAAGAACGCGGAGAAGGTTCGCGAAGCGCTGCTAAAGCGGCTCTCGTGGGAGGTCATGCGCGAGTACGGGCTGGGGCTCACGGCGGGGCGCGGGCTCGATCGCTCGGGCGTATCCACGCTGCGTTACGACGAAGACGCGCTCACCACGTGCGCCGAAGACCTGCTCAGCTACCTGCACGAAGAAGAGCGGCCTTTTCTTCGCTTGGAGCTCGACGTGCAGAATGTGCGTCACTACTTGCGTGGCCTGCTCGACCGTCTGCGGCGGCGCGGCGGCTTCATGGATCCGCTGCTTCGCGAGTATGCCTACGATGGCAACCAGTGGAAGCTGAGCAAGCGCCGCAACCCGCTCCTGCCGGGCGTCGGCGGCGCGTCGGTGCTCCCGCGCTTCTTCGTGACCGGCACCCGCACGCACAAGACCTTCGACGTGGTGAGCCCCAAGGCGACCACGCAGAGCTGGCTACGCTTGTGGACCTGCGACACCTTGATGATGAAGTTCGGCGAGCACCTGAGCCGCATCGTCGAGCGCGCGCTTCGGGTGCTCGCGGCGCACGACCTGCTGCACATCGTCGCGAGCGGTAAGCAAGAGGTGTTCGGCCTGAACCCGGCGCGGCTGGCGCTGACCACCGACACGCAGATCCTTACGTGTTCTCGGTGCAAGCTTGAGCGCACCGCGCCCGCGAGCGACCCGTGGGAAGACGAGCGCTGCACGGCCCATCGCTGCGGGGGGCGCTTTGTGCAGACCACCGCGAAGAGCGACTACTACGCGAAGCTCTATCAGACCAAGCGCGTACGGCGGGTGTTCACCGCGGAGCACACCGGCTTGCTCGCGCGCGACGATCGCGAGCGTCTGGAGGAGCGCTTCAAGCAAGGCAAAGAAGCCGATGCGCCCAATGTGCTGACGTGCACGCCGACGCTCGAGATGGGTATCGACGTGGGCGACCTGTCGAGCGTGATGCTGTGCTCGGTCCCGCCGCGCACGAGCAACTACTTGCAGCGCGTTGGCCGCGCGGGCCGCAAGACCGGGAACGCGTACGTCGCGGTCTTCGCGAACGCCGCGCCGCACGACCTCTACTTTCACGGTGAGCCGCTCGAGATGATGGACGGCGAGGTACGTCCGCCGGGAGTGTTCTTGGACTCGGTCGAGATCTTGCGGCGGCAGCTGATCGCGCATGCGCTCGACCACTTTTCGCAGCACGTCCCGACCGCTCACATCCCGCGAACGATGGGTGAGTTTTTAAACTCGGACGACTTCATGACGTCGTTCACGACCCACTATGAGCAGCATCGCGAGGCGATCACCGCGCGCTTCTTTTCTCGCTTTGGGGCGTCGATGAAGGACACGACCCGCGATGAGTTGATGAGGAGCACCCCGCGTTACCCGATCGAGGCGCTGGACAAAGCCTTCGACAACGAGCGCAAGGCGATGCAGGAGCTGCGGAAGCACATCGATGACGTGCGCAAGCAGCTCAAGAAGCTTGAGGACCCGACGGCGCAAGCGGACGTGGTGGAGCGCGGTACCACCAGCGGAGCCGAGGAGCGCCTGAGCTACGAGGAGCGGGTCGCGATCGAGCGCGACGATCTGGAGACTCACGCGCGGTCGTATGGACGCGCGCTGAAAGAGCGACGGAGCAAGCATCCGCTCAACGCGCTTACCGACGCGGGCGTCCTGCCGAACTATGCGTTCCCGGAACCCGGCGTCTTGCTGCGGGCGGTCCTTCGCGAGCCGAAGGTCGAAGAAGAGGGGGGCCAAAAGCGCGGGCGCCGGCGCCCCAAGACGCAGGAGGATCTGCGGCCGGCCGCGACCGCCATTCGTGAGCTGGCGCCGTACAACACGTTCTACGCGCAAGGGCACCGCATCAAGGTGTCGCAGATCTACTTGGGGACGAAGAGCGAACCCAACCACGAAGACTGGCGGTTTTGCCCGAGCTGTCACTATCACCAACGCGAAGAGCGCGCGGCGGAGGAACAAGGCGCGTTGCTTTGCCCGCGATGCGGCGACGCGGAGTACGGCGACACCGGTCAGGTCGTGCGCATGTTGGTGTTCAAGCGCGCCGAGTCTTCGGTCCCCAAGCTCGAGGCCGGGATCACCGACGGCGCCGACGACCGCGAACAAGAGAGCTACCACGTCGTCGAGCTCATGGACGTGAACCCCGAGGAGGTCGCGTTCGCCCACGCGTCCCCGACCGGCGCACACACGGTGTTTGGCTACGAGTTCATCCGCGCGCTCTCGGTGCGGCAGATCAACTGCGGGCTCCGCTCGGACGTCGACGCGCAGTACGCCAAGAGCTTCGGCGGCCAGCGGGTGATGCAGGGCGGCTTCGTGGTTTGCGAAGACTGCGGAAGGGTCCGCGGCAAAAAACGCGGCAGCGAGATCGCGCACGCGCCGTGGTGCCCCGTGCGCACTCGCGGCGACAAAGAGTCGCGCGCGAATTTGTTTCTCTCGAGGGCCTTTACCTCGGAAGCGCTGCGCCTCTTGCTGCCCGTGATCGACGAGGGCGTGAACGAATTCTTGCCGAACTTCCGCGCGGCGATTCAGCTCGGCTTCCGCGAATACTTCGGCGGGCACCCGGAGCACCTGCGGGTGACGACGATGTCCGAAGGGAGCGGCCGCCGCCGGCGCAACTACTTGGTCATCTACGACGAGGTCCCGGGCGGGAGCGGCTACGTGGAGAAGCTCGCAAAAGACGGAGTGCTCTTCGACGTGATGAAAGCCGCGGTGAAGGCGATGCAGGCGTGCACGCACTGCGAAGACGGCTGCTACCGTTGCTTGCTGGCGTACCAAGAGCGCCGCGAGCAAGCGCAGATTTCACGGCGCCGCGCGGTCGAGGTGTTTGACGAGCTGCTCGCCTACCGTGGAGCGCTGGTGAAGCGCGACAACCTGAGCAGCGTGGACACCGCGGATCTTCTCGAGAGCGAGCTCGAGTGGAAGTTCGTGCGCCGCTTGCAACGCGAGAGCGAAAAGCGCGGCGCGACGTTCCACATGAGCCGCTACCAGCAGAACAACGACTGCTGGGTGCTGCACTTTGGCGAGGGTGACGCGAGCGTGACCTGGAACATGTGGAAGCAGCAGACGGTCACGGATACGGAGCACGAGACGCGCCCCGACTTTTTGCTTCAGCGCGACGATGGGAGCGGGCTCGAGGTCGCCATCTATTGTGACGGGCTCGCGTTTCATGTGCAGCCGCATCTCGACCACGCGCGGCTCGCGGGAGATGTGCGAAAGCGGCGCGCGTTGCTTGCGGGGACGCCGCCGCGGCGCGTCTTCACGCTGACGTGGCACGACCTGGAAGAAGGCTCCGAGGTAAGCGGACTCTGGAAGAAGGGGTCGCTTGATCTCTTGCTCGCGTACCTGAAGCATCCCGACGAGCGGAGCTGGCGAGACGAGGCGACAGAAGCCGCCGACGCGCTGATCGTGCCGTCGCTTTGCTTCGGCAAGTTGGCGTACAACGCGTTCGAGACGGCGCTCCGAACAGACGCGTCGCGCGTGAAGGCGCCCTCGACCCAAGCGCGACCGGAGCTGATGGCGACGCTCCACGAGCGGACACATAGCGCGATCACGGTGCAGATCCCCATTCAGGCGAAACGCGACAACGACCTTGGGAAGGCGACCGTCACGGTGCGCTTGTTCGACTCTAAGGCCGACCGCGTCGCGGCGACCTTCCGCGAAGAGTGGCGGCGGTTTTTCTTGGATTGGAACCTGCTTCAGTTTCATCCGGGCGCGTTTGTGACGACGAGCGCCGCGCTGCTGGAGGAGCCTGGATATGTGGCGCCGGAACCGCCGCCGCCGATCATCGAAGACATCGCGCCCTTGGTCCAAACCACAGATGGCGCGGTGGCGACCGAGATGGGGGATGTCGTCGCCGCGCACCCAGACCTGGCGAGCCTGCTGCGGGAGCCGGTCGTGCTTGAGCTTGAGCCTCCGCGGGAAGGCATGGACGCGGGACTGCCTGAGTACGTCACACTCGCGTGGGAGGATGCGAAGGTGGCGTTGGTGTACGGCTTGGAGTCGCTTGAGCAGCAAGAGCTTACGAAGCGCGGGTACCGCGCGTTCGACTACGAGGCGACGTGTGAAGAACCAAGCGCGCTGCTCGCGGCGATGAGAGGGGCAAGATGACTGAGATCGCGTTCTCGATGAGCTTCATGCGGGCGTACAGCGCGTTGCCGAAGAAGGTTCAGCGAAAGACCCGCACGCTGGTCGATAAGTTCCGCGAGAACCCAGCGTCGCCGGGGATTAACTACGAGTCGATCAACAACGTGATCGATAAGAAGGTCCGCACGGCGCGGGTCGACAAGGCCTACCGCGCGATCATCATTCACCCGCCGAAGGGCGACGTGTACCTCTTTGTGCACGTCGACAACCACGACGAGGCGATGGACTGGGCCGCGAAGAAGACCTTCGAGGTCCACCCGAAGACGGGCTCGATTCAGCTGATCGATCTGGAGCGCGCGGAGGCGGCGGCGCCAAAGGTCGCGAGCGATGATGCGGTGCCGGCGGGCCGTCTCTTCTCTGGCTTCGACAACGACGACTTGATGCTGCTCGGCGTCCCGGAACCGCTGCTGCCGTCGATCCGCGCCGTCCGGGTGGAGTCCGAGCTCGACGAGGTCGCGCCCTACTTACCAGGCGAAGCAAGCGACGCGCTCTACATGCTGGCCGCGGGCTATTCGGCCGATGAGACCTTTGAGCACCTCGAGCGCGAGAAGCCGACTGCCGCGATCGACACCGAAGACTTCGCCGCGGCGCTCGCCCGACCCGAGACGCAGCGGGCCTTCAAGCTCGTCGCCGATGACGATGAGCTTCACGCCATGCTCGATGCGCCGATGGAGCTGTGGCGGGTGTTCTTGCACCCGAGCCAGCGCAAGCTCGTCGAGATGAAGAGCAAGGGATCCGCGCGCGTGTTGGGCGGCGCAGGGACCGGCAAGACGGTCGTCGCGATGCACCGGGCGCGCCACCTCGCGAAGAAGAAGGGCTTCTTGACGGACGACCAGAAGATCCTCTTCACGACCTATACGCGGAACCTCGCGTCCGACATCGAAGAGAACCTCAAGTCGTTGTGCGGCGAGGAGCTATCGCGGATCGAGGTGACGTCGATCGATCACTTTGCGGCGACGTATCTGAAGAGCCGACAGAGCATCCGCATCGCGAGCGACAAGCAGCGAGACGCGATCTGGGAGAACGCGATCCTCGCGCGAGACGAGGACGGTCACGGGCTCGGTTTCTACAAAGCGGAGTGGGAGTACGTGGTGCAGGGGCAGCGCGTTCAGAGCAAAGCCGAGTACCTGAAGGCGAAGCGACGTGGCCGAGGTCGAGGCCTCCGGCGAAGCGAGCGCGAGAAGGTCTGGGAGACGCTCGAAGCGTTCAAGCGCGGGATGGCGCGCGCGGGCCTCTGTGAATACGCGGACGTGGTACGCGAGGCGTCGCTCACGATCACGAAGGAGCGCGAGAACGGGCGTGTCCTGCCGTATCGCGCGATCATCGCGGACGAGACGCAAGACCTCTCGCTCAATCGCCTGATGCTGCTGCGCGCGATCGTCCCCGAAGCGAGCGATGACCTTTTCGTCGTGGGTGACGCCCACCAGAGGATCTACGGGCACCACGCGAGCTTGAGCCGTGCGGGGATCTCGATACGCGGGCGACAAGGCCGGCGACTGCGCGTGAACTACCGAACGACGGGACACATTCGTGCGTTCGCGGTCGCGAAGCTGGAAGACCTCGTGATCGACGACCTCAATGGTGACGTTGATAACCTCCACGGCTATCGCTCTTTGCGCCAGGGCGTGAAGCCGGACGTGAGGCACTTCGAGACCGAGGGCGAGGAGGCAGCTTTCGTTCGCGAGACGATCGAGCGCTGGACGCGAGAGTGCACCGCGAGCGCGATCTGCGTGGTCGTTCGGACCAAGGGGAAGCAGGACCGCTACATGCAGATCTTGGAGACCGCGAAGCCTACGCGGGTCACGCGATCCGGAGCGAAGGGCGATGGCATCCGGATCGCCACGATGCATCGCGTCAAGGGTCTCGAGTTTTCGCGCGTGCTCGTCGCGTCAGCGAATGTAGGCATCCTCCCGCTCAAGAGAGCAAACGAAGAGGCCGAGCGAAGGCTGTTCTATGTCGCGGCGACCCGAGCTCGAGACGCCCTTGTCGTGACAGGCTACGGGCCGCCGAACGCGTGGTTCGAGTAGTGTTGTTCGACGGGAGCTTGACGTTGCGCTCGACAAGACCTGCCAAGTCTCGGATTGGAAGAAGCGTCCATTGAGCGACGAGCAGTTGAAGTACGCGGCTCTCGACGTTGAACTGCTAATCCGGATCTTTCCGTTGCTTCGTGAGTCGTCGCGTCGAATCGTAGAGTGACGTCACCCCTCGGGGAGCTATTCGAGGTTCGTCCTGTTTGACACAGTCGGCGCATGAAAGCGGAGACCGCGGAGCTCAAGAAGATTCTTCAAGGTGATCAGTGCTTCCTGATTCCCGACTATCAACGCCCCTACGTCTGGAACGCGGAGTCGCAATGGGAGCCGCTCTGGGACGACATTCAAGAAACGGCGCGCAGACTCGGCCAGCTACGGGTGAACGGCGAGAGAAACGGTGACGAGATCGCGCGCATCGATGAGAACGCACCGCCGCACTTTCTGGGAGCGATCGTTGTCGAACAACAGGCCACCGGGGTCGGCTCGCTCAATCAACGTGCGGTCGTCGATGGTCAACAGCGGCTCACCACCATTCAGCTTCTGCTGCGCGGCGTCCTCGACGCGCTGGATGCCGTCGGGATCCGTGGTCGGTCTGCGAAACTGCTCCGGAAGCTCACTCGGAATGACGACGACATCTACGAAGGCGATGATCAGTTCAAGGTGGTCCCGCGAACGCCGGATCGTGAAGCGTTCTTTGACGCGATGGCCGCGGAGTCGAAGTTAGAGACTCGCTTTTCCGAGGCGAGGAAGTACTTCGCGGCGGCGACACGTGAGTTCCTTGGCGATCCGGAGGTCCCGCTTGATCCGTTCGCGGAGGGAGATGATGCAGCGCGGCGCGCGTCTCTGCTTGTCGCGTCCCTCCAGAGCCTGTTGAAGCTCGTCATCATCAACCTTGAAGGAGTGGACGACGCGCAGGTGATCTTCGAAGCGCTAAATGCTCGCGGGACACCGCTCTCTGCTGCCGACCTCGTGAAGAACCTGTTGTTTATGCGAGCGAAGCGGGAGAACGGCGCGACTCATGACCTGTACGCGAAGTACTGGGCGCGTTTCGATGAGAACGAGGGCTGGTGGCGCAAGCAAATGGGTACAGGTCACACTGCTCGAGCACGACAAGACTGGCTGATCAGCGATTGGTTGATCGCGAACACCGGGGAGGCGATTTCGGTTAGCCGAATGTACAGCGAGTTCCGTCGATGGCTGGAGCGCGAGAAGGCTCCGGTCGTGGATGTGCTTGAGAGCTTCTCAAAGTACGCAGATGCGTATGAGCGCATTCAGAGCGGAGACGGCGTGACGTCTCGTGAGCGCGCGGCGTTTCGCCGACTCGAGGTGACCAATGTGACCGCGGTGAACCCAGTGCTGCTTTGGCTGTTGGTTCAGGACGAAGAGACGCTCCGTGCGGAAGAGCGGGAACGCGCGATCTTGGCGCTGGAGAGCTACGTCATTCGTCGTGTGGCGGCGCGTTTTCAAACCCGGGGGTATGGACGCTTCTTTGCGGAGATCGTCTCCTCTGCGCGGTCCGCTGAAACGTCTCCGGGCATCGCGGTGATCGACGCGCTCAAGGAGCGTTCGGATTCAGCGCTCGCGTGGCCATCCGCCGACGTGATCAAGGAGAGCTTCTTGACGGGTCGCTACTACGGCCCGGGTGGTGTGAACCGACGTCGACTAGCGATGATCTTCGGCGCGATTGATGCACGCCTGCTGGAAGAGTCGACGAAGACCGAACGCCTCACCATCGACTACTCTGGGCTCACGATCGAACACATCTTGCCTCAAGCCTGGAGCAACACGTGGCCGCTGAGCGGCGAGGACGAAGCGACCCGGCTCAAGGCCAAGACGGCCCGCGAGGCTCGGATCAATCGTATCGGTAACCTCACCTTGGTGAACGATCGGCTGAACCCAGCGCTCAGCAATGCGGAGTGGAAGGTGAAGCGCGAAGAGCTCCGAAAGAGTTCACGACTTCAGCTCAACGTGTTGCTTTGCGCGAACGACGTCTGGGATGAAGCCAAGATCGACGCACGAGGCGAGTGGCTCGCAGGCGAGTTTGAGAAGGTGTGGCCTGGACCCGGTGCGGCTTTCTGGGCGGGTCGACGCGAGGAGAGCTGACCCGGTTGGCGCTCGCTTGAGATTCTGAGAAAAGATCCAGCCGTTTTCTCTCGTCGTCCGACTTCTTCTTTGAACGCTGCAAATGCGCGGCTTTCGAGATGGAGTGAGCATGGACGGTTTGAACATCGCGACGTTGTCGCAGCGGCTTGGGTTCGCTGACTTGGCCGGCGCGCGGGCTCCTTTGGGGCCTCGATGAAGAGCGTCTACGAGCGGGCTCTGGCGGTGGTCGGCGGGGACGTGGAGACCGGCGAGTCGCTTCGTTCGTGGCAAGCGGGTCAGTCGCGCGGCGAGCGGTTGCGCATGTATCTCAAGCTGGCGGATGCGCTGGTCGCGATGCATGAGCTGGGGTTGGCGTTTGGGGACTTGAGCCCCGACAAGGTGGCGGTGGTCGACGGGGTGCCGGTGCTGGTCGATGTTCATCTTCGGGCGGCGGACGATGTCGCGCGTTTGAAGCGCGCTTACCTCGCGCCGGAGTGCGGCGATGGGGAGCGTTCGTTTGCGGCCGATCAATACGCCTTCGCGGTTTGCCTTTGGGAGGCGCTCACGGGTGCGCGGCCAGGAGCGAACGCGGTCGCGAGCGATGGCATCACGAAGCTGCTCCTCCGCGCGATGGATGAGGTTCCCGCGAAGCGCTTCGCCTCGCTTCGCGATCTCCAAACGGCGCTGCGTGTGTCCTATGCGCGAACGCGCGATGTCACTTGGGTCGCGTGCATCGTCGCGGCGTTTCTCTGTGCGGTGGCGTGGGCGTGGAGCGGCCTGGCGTTGACGGACGAGTCTTTGACGGGAGCGGGGGAAGCCGTGCAGAGAGAACCCGCCCGTGCACCTGCGGTCAGCGCGATCGTTGATGTGGACGCCGAGGACGCGTTCTCATGGGACGCCGGCTCGCCAGTCGACTCGTTGGCGAGTAACTTTGGATACCCGACGCAAGCCCACGTCGACCGAGACGAATGACCTACCCCCAAGCGCAGCTCGCGGACTGGCGCGGCGAGCTCTACCACTTCATCCATCGGCAGCTCCCTCAAGAAGCCGAGGACCTCACGCACGAGACGCTGCTGGTCTTGCTGAAGCAAGAGCGCGCGCCGGACAATCCGCGCGCGTTTCTCTTTACGGTCGCGCGGAGACGCATCGCCGACGTGCTGCGCGAGAAGTACCGCACCTTCGATCCGGTCGTGGACGTCGTCAGCAAGACCACCGGGATCGCGACAAGAGAAGCGCGTCAGGACGCGATCGACCAAGCGCTCGGCGTGTTGCCCGCGAACCTCTTTTGGACCTTCGCGCTCCGCCACGGTCTGGAGTTCTCGCTCGACGAGGTGGCGGAGATTTTGGACGTCAATCGTTCGACGGTGAACGCGCGGTTGAAGAAGGCGCGGGAGCTGATGCAGAGCCAGCTCGATGGGCACGTCGCGAAGGATGAAGTGAAGCCGCGCTGATCTTATTGGAGGGTCTTTTTCGAGACGCTCTCCTTCGGTCGATTCACCCAAACGTTCGACGCTCAAGCCTCGCTCCCGTGAGTTCGCCGAGGCGCGCTCTTTCTGCGCGCGCTTTGCGAACTTCCGTGAACTCGGTTCCGAAGACGTCATCTTCGGGGAGCTAGCGTCGGCAGTCGAACTTGCGCGCGTTCTGGCCGAAGACCGCGCTTCGTTGTTGGTGCCGAAAGTTGGCGACGGTGACTCCGCTTTCGTCGCGATAGATGACGACGCGAATGCCGCCGCGGGTGAAGGCTTCTTTGCCGGGCTCGCGGGATCGGTCGGGGAGCCACCCGTCGCGAGGGAACCGCGCGCGAAGAGGTTCGAGTGGCAGGCCGTCCGCGCGGATGACGATCTGGTTGGGGAGGTCGCCCGCTTCGTTCAAGAAGTTCACGCGGACGCTCATGCCAGCGGTGTCGCGACGACGTCCCACCGAGAACTGGTCGTAGCAACGTCGCAGCGCAGTGTGGGGCGCG
The DNA here is from genome assembly GCA_938024995.1 of uncultured bacterium. Classification (GTDB taxonomy): domain Bacteria; phylum Myxococcota_A; class Polyangia; order Polyangiales; family Houyiibacteriaceae; genus CALJDU01. The sequence continues at coordinate 293,346 of CALJDU010000033.1, read as the reverse complement.
CGGCGGAACTCGGGATGCGCCGCGTTGAAGGCGCGGAGGTCGCGCGACCAAGAGAAGCGGACATCGCCGATCGCCGAGATCGTATCGCGATCGTCGGGCGTGACCGCGGCGGCGCGCTGCTCGGCGGGTTCGAGGGGCACCGCTTGGGTCGCTTGGGTGTCCGCCCGCGTGACCACCGCGGGCGGCGGAACATAGCGGGGCCTGCGGTGTGAGAACGAGTAGAGCAAGAAGGCGCCGGTCGTCGCGGCACCGAGCGCGAGCACAAACGCGGCGACCAGGAGCCAGAGGAGACCGCGTCTCGGAGGCGGAGCAGGGGGGGCTGCGCTCGCGGGCGAGAGTGCAGGAGCGGGCGAGAGCGCGGGAGCAGGCGAGAGCGCGGCGGTCATCTCGCGGATCGACGCGAAGCGGTTGTCCGGTGCGATGCTCAGCCCCTTGCTCAAGACGGCGCTCGTATCGTCATCGTCAAGCGCGGGCTGGCCAGGCTCAGGCTTCGTTCCGTAGAGCGCTTCCCAGAGCGAGACCGCGAACGCGTACTGGTCGGTTCGTCTGGAGCGACGCTTGGTCGCGATGGCCTCCGGCGCGATGTAGCCCGCGGTGCCGCGCGCGATGACGTCGGTCGCGCACGCCAAGGTTTGTCGACCGACGTCTTGACGGAGCTCCTTGGCTAAACCGAAGTCGACGAGCACGGGGCGACCGTCTTCTCCGACGATGATGTTGTCGGGCTTGAAGTCGCCATGGATCAGGCGCGCGTCGTGCATCGCCGCGAGGCCTTCGGCGACCTGGGCGTACACCGAGATGAGCTCTTCGCGGCTTCGCCCGCGTTGCCAGACCCGTAGCGAGCTGCCCTGCAGGAGCTGCATCACCACGAAGCTCACGTGCATCGTTTGGTCGCCCGTGACGAGCTCCCCGCTCGGCTCAGCGTCGTAGATCTCGACGATGTGGTCGTGGTGCACTTGGGCGAGCTTCCGCGCCTCGTCGATCGCAATGGACGCGTCGTTCATGAGGACCTTGATCGCGACCTCGCGCTGGAGCTTGGCGTCGAGCGCGCGCGAGACGAATCCGTAGCCGCCGCGTCCCACGATCTTTTGGATCACGTAGCGTCCGCCGACCGTCGGCCGCTCTCCGTGTCCAGCCTCGGCGAGCGCGAGCCCGGCTCCAACCGCGTCAACTACTTGGCTCACTCCGTCTGTGTATTCTTTGTTTCCGCACCGGCGGCGCCATCGCCGCGAGTCTCCGCTCCGCTCCGGAACCCGTGGCGGAACGCCTGCGCGGAAACGATATTGGAAGCGACGAAGGAGCGCAGAGCGGAGCGAACATGGGAGGGAGGCTCCAAATCATTTACTTATTTGGAGGGAGGGGCGGACAGCCCCTCCAAGAATATTCGATCCGGCGCTGTGTTCAAGCCTGGAGACCTTCTTGCAACGCACGAGCGTCGTTCTTTCCTCGCGTCGTCTGAATGGTGCGACGGGGTTGCGCATCTGACACGCTCGTCATTCGCTTTTGGATATGGCGATGAGGGGTATGGATGTCTCAGCTTGAGTGGTTCTTCTTCCGCGCCGGGCTGGCGCTTAGTTCGATGGCGTTTATTGCGAGCTGCGCGCCGCTGACGGAGGGCGACGCGTCGCGCGTGGGCGGAGCCTCTTCTGCGCTCATCGAGACCACGCTCGTCGCGCGACCGACCCCGGTTCCCGCGTTTGCCGCGGACGCGATGGCGGGGGACCGTTACGGGGAGAGCGTCGCCGTCGCGGGGGAGCTCGCGGTCATCGGTGTGCCGACCGACGGTTCGGTCTATCTCGCGGAGCGGACCGCGACCGGCTGGGAGTTCACCGAACGCTTGAAGCCGAGCCGCCCGGCGAGCTGGTTTGGCGGGAGCGTCGCGACCGATGGCGAGTGGATCGTGGTCGGCGCGGAGTTCGAGGAAGGCGGCGCGGCGTTCGTCTTCGCGCGGTCCGGAGACCGCTGGGTTGAAGACGGTGAGCTTCCACTCGGTGACACCGAGCCGGGGATCCGCTTTGGGTCTTCGGTCGCGATCTCGAATGGCGTTGTCGTCGTCGGCGCCCCCCGAGATGACCGCGCAGGCTCGGTCGACAACGGGTCTGCATCTGTGTTTACGCGTGGGGCGGGCGCGTGGCGAAGAGATGCGCTTCTTGTGCCCGACGTCTTGGTTCCGCGTGGCGCGTTCGGGAGCCGCGTCGCGATCTCCGGTGAGACGATCGTCGTGGCCGCGAGAGACGAGTCTGCCGCGTACGTGTTCGAGCGCGTGGGCGCGGACTTCGCACAGGTGTCCCGTCTTGTTGGCGGAACGGACGTGGCGGTCGATGACGATGACGTGGTCGTCGCGAACGGCTCGCAGATCACCGTCTACCAACGGGGGGGCGCGGAGTGGGAGCCGAGCGCGTTCCTCGGGACCGTGGGCGACTCTCGAAGCCGCGTCGCGGTGGACGGCGACACAGTGCTCGTCGGCTTGCCAACGGCCCGCACGGGGCGTGGGCGTGTCTCGGTGTTCGAGCGCGTGGCGGGCATCTTCGACGAGCCCCAGGTCATCGATGGCGACCTCGTGGAAGCGCAGCTGGGCACGGGGCTCGCGATCGATGCAGACGTTGCGTTGTTCGGCGCGCCCAATGTCGAGCTGAGCGCGAGACATACGGAGGGCGGCTTCGCGTATGCGTACACGCGTGACGGCGGGGCCTTCGTGTTGGAGACGGCGCTGGTCCGCGAGCCCGCGGCTGGGGCGGACCTCTTTGGTGATCGCGTCGCGATGGGTCGTGACGTCGCGATTGTCTCCGCGACGGAGGACAACTCCGCGCGCTGCCGAGGGTGCGGCGCGGCGTACCTCTACACCAAGACCAGCGGTGGGGAGTGGACCCAAGAAGCAAAGGTGCGCCCCGCGGAGATCACGCCATACGACCGATTCGGGGTCGCGGTCGACGTGGACGGGGACACCGCCATCGTCGGCGCGAACACCCATCAAGCGTTCGTCTACCGTCGCGACGGCGGAGCCTGGCCACAAGAGTCGGTCCTTTCTGTCGACGGTGGCCATCGCCTCGGTCCCGTGGGCGTGAGCGGTGACGTGGCGGTCGCGGTGACGCCGACCGAGGCGAACGGGTTCCTCTATGTGTTTGAGCGCTCGATCACGACTTGGTCGCAGGTCGCGAGGCTGAGCGCGCGGGATCCGGTGACCGGCTGGTTCGGTCAGCTTGGTGCGAACGTCGCCATCGATGGAGATGTGATCGTCGCGGGCACCCCAGAGTTCGGTCGAGGCCGTGTGTTCGTGTTCGCGCGCGTAGGGTCGACGTTTCGGCGGATCGAGCCCTCGTTTGCGCCAGACGATCTCGTCGGGATCGCGGACCCGCTGTTTGGCTCTAGCGTCGCGTTGAGCGCCGAGCACCTCGCGGTCGGTTGCCCGGGATGGGGGCGCGTCTATGTGTACGCGCGGAGCGGGGCGACGTTTGACCCGATCGCGCGCATCGACGCGCCCGCCGGGAGCGCAGGCTTCGGCGAGTCGGTCAGCGTCGACAGCGGAGAGTTGTTGGTTGGAGATCAGAATGGTCATGCGCACCTTTACGCGGAGACCACGGACGGGTTCGCGTTTGTGGAAACGGAGACCATCGCGAACGGGCTTGAGTATCGGTTTGGCCGGTCCGTCGCGATCGCCGACGGGTCTACGTTGGTCGGCGCGCGGAATCATTTCGGTGTCGCGCCGTTTGGGAACCGCGAAGAAGGCGCCGCGTACTTCGGTACGACCCGCGGGATGAACGCCTTGGGGTCGACGTGCATGGACAACGCGGACTGCGGGAGCGGTTTTTGCGTCGACGGCGTCTGCTGCGAGAGCGCGTGTGTCGGTACCTGTGACGCGTGCGGCGAAGCCGGGATGGAAGGGGAGTGCGTCGCCATCGATGGCGCGCCGCGAGGAGATCGCGCGGGCTGCATGATGTGCGTCGATGGAGTGTGTGACGACGGCATGCCCGGCGGCTTGGGCGACGTCTGCGCGGACGACGGCGAGTGTGGCAGTGGTCACTGCGTGGACGGGTTTTGCTGCGAGCGTGCATGCACCGGTGATTGCAAAGCGTGTGACGTCGCGGGCAGCGAGGGCATGTGTGAACCGATCAGCGGAGCGCCGCATGGCGATCGGGATGGTTGCGACGTGTGCTTGATGGGCGCGTGCACGGATGGTGGCGACGGGATGCTCGCGCGCGGCGAGTCGTGCAGCGCCGATGCCGAGTGCATAGACGGTCACTGCGTGGACGGCGTCTGCTGTCAGTGGGGATGCGCGGGGACCTGCAAGGCGTGCGCGGAGCCGAGCGACGAGGGGTACTGCGTGCCGATCAGCGGCGCGCCCCGAGGCGATCGAACAGGGTGCTTGATGTGTGACGAAGGGGCGTGCGTCGACGACGCGGGCGCGGGGACGCTCGGTGCGCTGTGTACGTCCGCCAGCGAGTGCGAGAGCGGCGCGTGCACGGACGGGGTGTGCTGCGAGCGCGCGTGTCGCGGAACGTGCAAAGCGTGCGCGGAGCCCGGGTTCGAAGGCATGTGTGTTCCTGTCAGCGGAGCCCCGCGGGGAGATCGCGATGCGTGCAGCACGTGCGACGCCGGCGTCTGTTCCGAAGTGGGCACACTGGGCAGCGCCTGCGGCGACGACTCGCTTTGCGAGAGCGGGTTCTGCGTGGACGGCGTGTGTTGTGAGCGCGCGTGTCGCGGAACCTGCAAAGCATGCGGCGAACCCGGGAGCGAGGGCATGTGCGTCGCGGTGAGCGGGGCGCCGCGCGGAGATCGCGACGAGTGCTCTAGCTGTGACGCCGGAGTGTGCGTCGGCGCGGACCCGCTCGGTGCCGCGTGCGCGGCCGACGGCGATTGCGAGAGCGGCTTCTGTACGGACGGCGTGTGCTGCGAGCGCTTGTGTGCGGGCACGTGCAAAGCGTGCGGCGAGCCCGGTCTTGAAGGGATGTGCGTGCCGGTGAGCGGAGCGCCGCGTGGTGCTCGCACCGGTTGCGTGACCTGTGATGTCGGCGTCTGCGCCGACTAGAGTGGCGGCAGCAGGCTTGAGTTTGAGAGTTCGACTTCTCAGGCGCCGCCGCGTCATCCACGGCTGCTAGTTCGATGATCGGTATGCCGCTTTAGGCGTGTCGAAACGCGCAACGTCCTCTCGCGGAGACCGAACCGCTTCTCGTGGATGCGTGGGTGCCGCCAGGGGTTGAGGTTGTGGTCAGCGGGTTCCGTCTGCCAGACGGAATGCTCTACGTGGGGAGTGACCTCGTCACGCTCGATGGCGCGGGGATGGAGCCCGCCCTCGTCGACCCGGCCCTCCCGGTGAGCGGGCGACGAGGCGATCCGCGGGGCGTGCGGGTTCGTCGCTGGCCGGCTCCGTCGTACGCTGAGCTCTCGCCTTCTTCACGTCGGAGTTATCTGGGGTGGCTCGCGACCGGGCGCCGCGACCCCATCGCGCTCAGCTATCTCCTGCCGTTCTTCTGTGGCTTGGAGCGTCGACTGCTCTCGACCGAGCTCGATCCGGCGCGCGGTCGCGACGAGGCCGCTCTGCTGATCGCTGAGGTGGAACGCCTTCGCGAGGTGTACTCTGCATGGTCGTTCTTCGCGCAGCACGCGACGTCATTGGTCGCGTTCGCGAGAGCGCGTTTTGGCCAGGGCGACCACGCGCTCCCGCCTCACGGGCGGCCGCGAGAGCATGGGCGGCGGAGCAGAGAGAGTCTCGCGCTCGCGGTCGCGTTGCATGTTCACTCAGGCAAACCCCTGACGTCGGATTGGGCGCGGGCGTGGCTCGACGTCGACCCGCTGACGCGAGCTCTTACGCCCGACCACGCGCGTCTCTTTCGGCTTCGATTTAACCAGTGCTTCCCAAACGGAATGCTGGCCGCGGCGACGCACACGTATGTCGCCAAGTACACGGCGATGAGCGCGACCTTTGGGCCTGCTCGCGTGGGCGCGAAGATCGTCGCGCCCGATGTGGTGCGCGCGACGCGGCTCCGGTGGCGCTCGAGGGAAGGGCGTGAACCGCTTCGAGAGCAGTACTGTCGCCTGCGAAGACTCGCGCTGCCGTACCTCGACGATCCATCCGCTCCCTTCGCACGCGCCGCGCTCGCGGTTCACTTGATGACGGTCGTGGCGCGCGCGGGCGGCGATATGTCGCGAGCCGCGCGAACCCGGCTTGAGCGTTTCGCGATGGAGAACCCAGAGCTGAGCGAGCAGGAGCGCCCGCTGCTCCTCGGCAACATCGCATGGCTGGCGACCTCTCGACCGACGATGGCCGGTATCAAGAAGCGAGCACGTCGGCTCCGTAGGCCCGTGCGCGAAGCGATCGCGGTCCTGGCGGCGTCCATGGTGGGCGCGTCCGAGCGTGTCACGCCGAAGCGGGTGAAAGCGCTTCGCAAAGTGTTCGTCGCGCTCGAGCTCGATCCCGACTCGGTCTACGATCGGATCCACGACAGTCGTGGATCGGGTGACGTGGCCGCGTGGGGAGCGAGCTTGAGCGCGTCTCCTTGTTCGGAGCCGATGACGGTCTCGAGAGGCGTCAGGTCGCGCGGGTTCGCGATCCCGACGCGTGCGTCCGACTTTTCGCTCAACGCTTCGCGCGTCGCGGAGAAGCGACGGGGCACGCGCGAAGTGTCACGGCTGCTCGCGGAGGTGTTCGCGGAGGAGGACGCCAGCGCGCCGGGCTCCGGCGCCGCCTTCGCAAAGAACCCCGATCCGAGCCTCCTGCTGCGGCAGCTGCCGAAGAAGGCGGTGCTTGATCGGCGCGAGTTCGAGTCGCTGACTCGCGCTATCGGGCTGCTCCCGCACGCGGCCTACGACCAAGTGAACGAAGCCGCGTTCGATGCCTGTGACGCGCCGTTGCTCGCGGGCGATGACCCGGTCCATGTGGACCTTGAGATCCTTGAGGAGATGCTGACGTGACGAGAACGATAACCAAGATCCGGCCCCGTGTACGCGACGCGGTTCTGCAGTCGCTGGCCGCGGGCGTGGTGCCTGGGGTGGGGCAGCAGCACATTCAGGTCGGTCGCAAAGACGAAGTACAGGCCATGATGAAGGATCTCGCGCGCGTGAGGGACGGCGGGTCCTCGACCCGGTTCATCATCGGCCGCTACGGATCGGGCAAGACGTTCTTCTTGCAGCTCGTGCGATCAATCGCGCTCGCGGAGAAGATGGTGACGATCCACGCGGACCTCACGCCCGATCGCCGCCTTCACGCCTCGGGAGGTCAAGCGCGCGCCTTGTACCAAGAGCTGATGCGCAACCTCGCGACGCGGTCGAAGCCGGAAGGGAACGCGCTCGCGAGCGTGGTCGAGCGGTTCGTCTCGTCTGCCTTGAAAGAAGCGGAGGCGAAAGGTCGCCCGACGCGAGATGTGATCAAGGCGCGGCTCGACGCGCTGAGCGATTCGGTTGGTGGGTTCGCTTTCGCGGAGGTGATCGCGGCGTACTGGCGTGGCCACGATGACGGCGATGAAGCGCTTCGGCAGAACGCGCTTCGTTGGCTACGCGGGGAGTTCGCGACAAAGACGGAGGCGAGGCGCGCGCTCGGTGTTCGCGTGATCATTGAAGACAACAACGTCTACGACATGCTGAAGCTCTTCGCGCGCTTCGTGACCCTCGCGGGGTTCGGAGGACTGCTGGTTTGTCTCGACGAGATGGTCAACCTCTACAAGCTCGGGAGCGGTCGCGCGCGCCGGTCGAACTACGAGCAGATCTTGCGGATCCTCAACGACAGCTTGCAGGGAGGCGCCAGCAGCATCGGCTTCGTGTTGGGCGGGACACCTGAGTTCTTGGTTGATCCGCGCAAGGGGCTCTATAGCTACGAGGCGCTCCAGACGCGGCTCGCGCAGAACACGTTCGCGCGCGATGGCCTGCGCGACCTCTCCGGCCCCGTGCTTCGGCTCGAGAATCTCTCGCCGGAGGATCTCTTCCTGCTGCTCCAGAACATCCGGCGCGTTCACGATTCCGGGCAAGGCGCGCCCTCTTTGCCGGACGAGGCGCTCACGGCCTTTATGAAGCACTGCTGGGAGACGATCGGGGAAGCGTACTTCAAGACCCCTCGCAATACCGTCGTCGCTTTCGTGAGCTTGCTGGCGGTGCTGTCGCAGAACCCGGGGGTCACGTGGGAAGAACTCTTGAAAGGCCTCGTGGTGAGCGGGAAGACGAAGAGCGTTTCGAGCGCGGACGAGGGAGCGGATGAGCTCGCCAGCTTTACGCTCTGAGTCGGAGCCGTCGTCGACCGCGTTTCATCTTCTTCATGAAGGCGTGCAGCGATGGATGTGGTCGCGGGGGTGGACGTCGCTGCATCCGATTCAGGAGCAAGCGGCCGCGCCGATCCTTGAAGGGCAGCGCGACGTGATCCTCGCGGCGCCGACCGCGGCTGGAAAAACGGAGGCCGCGTTTCTCCCGATCGTGAGTCACCTCGCGCGGGCCGGAGGTCTCTGTGTTTGCGTGTCTCCGCTCAAGGCGCTGATCAACGATCAGTTTCGGCGCCTCGAGGGCCTGGGTGAGTCGGCCGATGTTCGGGTGACGCGCTGGCATGGAGACGTGTCGCGCGCGAACAAGAAGCGCTTCCTCGAGTCGCCGGTCGGGGTCCTGTTGATCACACCCGAGTCGCTTGAGGCGCAGCTCGTTCGACGTGGTCCCGTCGTCGCGGGGGTCGTGGCGGGTATCTCGCATCTCGTTGTCGACGAGTTCCACGCCTTCATTGGTTCGGATCGCGGCAAGCAGCTTCAGTCACTGATGCATCGAGTGGATCTGCTGAGCGGACGGCGGGTCCCGCGGATCGCGTTGTCCGCGACGCTGGGCGATATGTCGATCGCGGCGCGGTACCTGCGCCCGACTGATGCTGAGTCTGTCGTCGTCGTTCAGGATGAGAGCGCGCGACAGACGATTCAACTCATGCTTCGCGGATACGTGATCAAAGACCCGAACAATGGCTTGAAGCCAACGCATCACAACAAGAGCGAGGCGGCCGACCGCGTCGCGCGCGAGATCGCTTCCCGGCTCTTTAGGACCATGCGCGGCTCCGACAACCTCATCTTCGCGAACAGCCGCGAGAACGTGGAGCGGTACGCCGACCTCCTGCGTCTGTCCTGCGAAGAGGCGCGGGTTCCGGTGGAGTTCTTTCCGCATCACGGGAGCCTCGCGAAGGATCTGCGGCAGCACGCGGAAGCGGAGCTCAAGTCCGATGCGCGTCCCGCGAGCGTCGTCGCGACCAGCACGCTTGAGATGGGCATCGACGTGGGAACGGTGGAGAGCATCGCGCAGATCGGCGTCCCGCCGTCGGTGGCGTCGCTTCGGCAGAGAGTCGGTCGTTCGGGACGCAAAGGCGGCAGCGCGGTGCTCCGGTTTCACGTTCCGGAAGCCGAGCTCGACTCGGGGAGCCGCGCACCGGATCGACTGCGCGCGCAGACGGTGCAGTCGATCGCGATGGTCCAGCTGATGCTCGCCGGTTGGGTCGAGCCTCCAGACGGTGAGTCGCTCAACCTCTCGACGTTGGTGCAGCAGCTCTTGTCCCACGTGGCGCAGCGAGGCGCGGTGAACGCCGGCGAGGCGTGGCGGCTGTTGTGCGCGTCGGGCTTGTTCATCCTGCAGGACCAGAAGGTGTTCGCGCGGCTGCTGCGTCGCCTGGGTGCCCTCGGTCTGCTCACGCAAACCAGCGACGGGCTGTTAACGCTCGGGGAAGCGGGAGAGCGACTCGTTGACCACTACACGTTCTACGCAGCGTTCTCGACGCCTCGGGAGCTCCAAGTGATCCACGCGGGAAAGGTGCTTGGGACGCTACCCGTGCGGCAAGCGATCGTGGAGGGGAGCGCGGTCATCTTCGGCGGACGTCGATGGGTGGTGCTGAAGGTCGACCGCGAGACGCACGCGATCACGGTTTCGCCTTCAAAGGGAGCGCGTCCTCCGACGTTCTTTGGATCGGGACCGATGGTTCACGAGGTCGTTCGGCGGCGGATGCGCGAGGTCTATCTCTCGCCGGACGTCCCTCGCTTCGTCGACGCGAGAGCGACCGAACTTCTCACGGAAGGGCGAACGTTCTTTCGAGAGGCGCAGCTCTCGCGAGAGCTCGTGATCCGCGACGACTCGTCAAGTACCTGGCTCACTTGGGCCGGGGACAAGGCGGTGAACACGCTGTGCGTTCTATTGGGTCAGCGCGGAATCGAAGCGTTTCACGGCGGCGTATGCATCGACGTCGACGTTTCTCCTGATCAGCTCTTGCGCGTCGTGCAGGACCTGTTGATGAGCGCTCCTCCGTCACCGGTCGCGCTCGCGAGGCCGATTCGGTTCAAGGAGATTGGGAAGTACGACCGCTTCCTGACGTCAGAGCTGCTCTGCGAGAACTTCGCGGCGGCGCGCTTTGACATTCCGGGAGCGTGGCGGGAACTCCGCGCGTTGGCGACGATGTACGGTTGATCGCGGAGCTGGTCTTTTGGCATCGCGCGACCCGTTGGGGTGAACGATGGTTGTCTGAGCTGTGTCGGCGCGGACCCGCTCAAGAACGTTTCGGCGGCGGCGGCGTTGGGCGGGCGAGACTTGGTGGTCACGCGTCTGTTTCGTCTGAATCTCTGGCGCGTGGAGGCAACCAAGCTGCCATGGGTAGGTTCTTCCGGGTCTTGGTCGCGCTCTCTCTTGTCGTCGGCTGCGCTGCCAATGATGATTTTGGTACTGACTCGTTTGTCGGCGCGACCGAGTCGCTCGAGATCATCGACGACCTTGGACCTGAGCAAGACCTGTCGCCGAGCTTCATCTCACGATCACTTCGATCAGGGACCGAGGTCGCCGCGACCTTCGATGGGTCCGGCACCATGCTGGCGTGGAAGTCCGAGAGCCGAGTCTGGGCCGTGCGATACGCCGCCGATGGAACGCGTGGCTCCGAGTACTTGCTCAGCGCGGACCTGCCCCACGGGTTCGACGCGATTCGGGCGCTCCGGTACCGCAGTCAGATTGGGGTCGCCAACGTAGGGGACCGCTATCTCATTAGCTTTCGAAGCGAGTACGACCGCCTGGGCAAGTGGGACATCGGCGCGATTTTGATGTCGGCCGACGGGACGGTTTTGAGCGACTTCTACGTCACGAACGAGATCCGTGATCAAGAGTATCCTGTCATCGAAGCGGACGGAGCGAACTTCCTGGTGGCCTGGCGCGACGCGCTGTCGCGCCGTGGTCCCGATGACGTCCCGGCGGTCTACGCGGCGCGGATCACCCCGGATGGCGTCAACCTGGACCCGGATCCTATCGATCTCGGGATGGACGACTCGGTCGGCGCGATCTCGATCGCGTATGGCGCGGGGGTCTACATGGTTCGCGCGGGATCGACGGCGCGTACCATGTCTCCCGACGGAGCGACGATCTCGCCGGTCTTCTCAGTCGGCGGGCCGGGGGAGCTCGCGAGCGACGGAACGAACTTCTTGAACGCTTACCTCGACACGAGCGGCAACCTTGATCTGGAGCTGCTCTCTGTCGCTGGCGTCGTGCTCGCGACCGCCGACGACGTGATGACCGGAGTGACCAACTTCGACGTGAGTTCCAACGGCGCCGGGTTCCAGATCGGGACGGTCGCGGGCGGTGACGCGTTCCTGACGCAGGTGTCGTCGAGCTTGTCGGTCGGCGCGCCGCTCTTGATCGCGCCTGCCCAGAACTGCGTGACGATCGCGAGCGGCGGGGACGAGACGCTCACCTCGACCTGTGACACGACGCTCCCACCTCAGTACGGTTTCAGCCCGACCCCGGTCGCGCATCGGGTCGATCTGCCAACGGATGAAGTTGTCGACGGCCCGAGCATCGTCGCGCGGCGCAACGCACCAGGGCTGGTCACGGGGGTGGCCACGGATGGGACGGACTTCGCGGTCGTCTATGAGGACGTGCGGGTCGGGTCGTATCTGACGATCGTGAGCGAGGACGGGACCGCCGGGGAGGAAAGGGTCCTCTCAAGCGTCGGCAACACGACTCCTCATGTGGCGTTCAGCGCAGGGGTTTACCTCGTGACGTGGACCGAGATGGGCGTGATGCACTGGGCGCGGTTCTCGCCAGCGGGGGTCGAGCTCGCGCGCGGGGTGCACGCCTCGGTACCGACGCTCTACACGCGGTTGGTCGCGTTTGGCTCTTCGTTCGTCGTCGCGTACGGCGGCCGGACCGAGATCAAGCTCGCGACCATGGCGTCTGATGGTTCACTCGGGACGCCTACCTCGACGTCGATCGCGACGAGCTTGGTGGCGCCGATGCGGCTGGCGGCATTGCCCAACCGGCTCGCCCTCGCGTGGCGTGGTTCCAACGTGCGCGTCTTCGATGAGTCCTTGGTCGCCGTGCCGACTGATGTGCTGCCGACGACTGCCGCGAACGTGGAGATCGCCGCGGGGGCTGGTTTGTTCGCGCTCACCTCAAGCGCAGCCGGCTCGACGTACATCTACCGCGTGAGCGCGGACGGCGACTTGCTCGACCCACTGGGGACAGAAATTCTCGGGACGTCGTATGACACCGAGCTGACCTTTGATGGTGAGTTCTTTGTCGCCGTTGGGGATCGCGATCCCCCCTCGGGTTCGCGGACGCGGCGCACCTACATGCGCCCCGACGGAACCTTCGTCGACCGGCTGGGGACGCAGATCGCGTATGAGGGTGCGCGCGACATGATCACGCACGGGTTTCTCTCGCGCGGAGACGGCCTCTCGCTCTGGGTGTACTACGTGAGCGAGTCGCTCTCGTCGGACTTGCGGTTCCGGATGCACGGTGCGCCGAGCACGAGCGGCGCGCTGGGCAACGCCTGTGCGGAGAGCGCGGAGTGCGGGAGCGGCTTCTGCGTTGACGGCGTGTGCTGCGAGAGCGCGTGCGTCGGGACCTGCGACGCCTGCGGCGAAGCGGGGATGTTCGGCGAGTGCGTGAGCATCAGCGGCGCGCCGCGTGGTGATCGCGACGGTTGCTTGATGTGCGTCGACGGCGTCTGTGACGACGGGACGGCCGGCGGCTTGGGTGACGTGTGCGTCGCCGACGCGGAGTGCGCGGGTGGGCACTGTGTGGATGGCTTCTGCTGCGAGCGCGCGTGCACCGGCGACTGCAAAGCGTGTGACGTCCCCGGGAGCGAAGGCATGTGCGAACCGATCAGCGGGGCGCCCCATGGCGACCGCGATGGTTGCGATGCTTGTTTGATGGGCTCGTGCGCTGATGGCGGCGGTGGGATGCTCAATCGAGGCGAAGCGTGCGACGCAGACGCCGAGTGCATGGACGGTCACTGCGTGGACGGCGTGTGTTGTCAGTGGGGATGTGCCGGGACGTGCAAGGCCTGCGGCGAACCGGGTGACGAGGGCTACTGCGTCCCGATCAGCGGCGCGCCCCGCGGAGACCGGACGGGCTGCCTTACGTGTGACGAGGGGGCGTGCATCGACGACGCGGGGGCCGGCACGCTCGGCGCGGAGTGCGCGTTGGACAGCGAGTGCGAGAGCGGCGCGTGTACCGACGGAGTGTGTTGCGAGCGGGCGTGTCGCGGCGATTGCAAAGCGTGCGCAGAGCCGGGCTTTGAAGGTATGTGTGTTCCTGTGAGCGGTGCTCCCCGTGGCGAACGCGATGGCTGCTCGTTCTGTGACGTAGGGGTGTGCTCGGAGGTCGGGACGCTCGGCAGCGCGTGCGGCGACGACTCGCTTTGCGAGAGCGGGTTCTGCGTGGACGGCGTGTGTTGCGAGCGCGCGTGCCGCGGAACCTGCAAAGCATGCGGCGAACCCGGGAGCGAGGGCATGTGCGTCGCGGTGAGCGGAGCGCCGCGCGGTGATCGCGACGGCTGCCCGAGCTGTGACGCGGGAGTGTGCGTCGGCGCGGACCCGCTTGGTACCGCGTGCGCGGCCGACGGCGATTGCGAGAGCGGTTTCTGCACGGACGGCGTGTGCTGCGAGCGCTTGTGTGCGGGCACGTGCAAAGCGTGCGGCGAGCCCGGTCTCGAAGGGATGTGCGTGCCGGTGAGCGGAGCGCCGCGCGGCGACCGAACGGGCTGCGTGACCTGCGACGTCGGCGTGTGCGGTGGGTAGGTGAATGGAAACGAGTGAGCGGGTTGAGGCGACGATGAAAGTACTTGGGGGGGCTCTTGTGTGGTTCGGGATCACATCAGCGTTGTGGGGGCTCCCGGTGCCAGTCGCTGCGCAACCGATCATCGGGGACGACCAAGATCTCACCCCGGCGTTTTGGCCACGCGACCTTCAGGGTGGTGAGTCGCGGGGCGAGATGGGTCGTCTTGGACGTCACCTTCGACGGGACCAGCTACCTCGCGATCTATAGCGGCTTCGGGCCTCAACCTGGTCTCGACCGCGGGTTTGAGTTGTCGGTCCGGAACCCGCCTTATCTCTTCGCGGTTCGATATGGCGTGGATGGCGCGCGGATCGGTGACGCGATGGAGATCGGGAGGGACGTCTTGTCTCGCTATGAAGACGCGGACACGGTGCGCCGACGCTTTCAAGTGGCCGCGCTCTCGGGTCGCTACCTGGCGGTGTATCGAAGCGAGTTCTTGACCCGTTCCCTTCACGACATCGGGGCGACGCTCTTCGAGGCGGACGGCACCGTGGTGAACCGGTTCTTGATCACCTCCGCGGATCGTAGCCAGGACTTCCCGGTCGTCACGACCGATGGAACGAACTTTCTCGTCGCGTGGCGCGAACCCGTGACGCGGTCAGGCGCGGATGACGAACCGTCCGTCTTTCTCGCGCGCATCAATCGGGACGGCGTGAACCTTGATCCCGACGGGCAGAACCTCGGGCTCGAAAACGACGATGGCCCGATCTCCATCGCGTACGGACGCGGCGCGCTCTTGGTTCGCGCGGGGAATCAAGCGCGGACCTGGTCTCCAGATGGCTCGCTCTCTGATCCCGTCTCGCTCATGGGGGCTGGGCCAGTTGTGTTTGACGGGTCTGTGTTTCTTCACGCCTACATCACCGCGTCGCGCGAGGTCGAGGTCGAGCGGATCACGTCGGCTCTTCGGGTCTCGCGCGTCACGGGTGTTTTCGCGGACACGGACGAAATCGCGATCGCGTCCACCGGTTCCGGGGTCGATGTTTTCGCGCGTTCGGAGGTGCGCGTGGAGCACCGACACGTCTCGCGTGATCTCAGGACGCTGACTTCTCGCGCCAGGGTCGGGGGCGCAGATACGCGATGTCTTCGCGCCGCAGGGTCACCTGGTCAGTCGCTCCTGATCCACTGCGACCCCGACATCTTTTGGGCGCGCGAGGCGGCACAAGCGCGCCGGGTGTCTCGGAGCGGCGACGTCCTTGATGAAGAGGTGAGCCTGGTCAATCGCGAGCAAGCGGATCAAACCGCGCTCACCATCGCCACGAGCGGGAGCGAGTACCTCGTGACGTACACGGACGGCCGCGACGGCGCGTTCGCGTCTCGTCTCTCGCTCGCTGGGTCTCATCTCGAGGAGCTGGTGCTCGACGCGGAGGGGGAACCTCCGACGGTGGCGTTCGGCGCGGGCGCGTACATGACCGCTTGGTTTCGAGACGGACGACTTCGCTGGGCGCGCGTCAGGACCGATGGTCGCGTCGTGGGGTCTGGGTCGACCGCGCTCGCTGGCGACTTCGCGCGCATCGCGAGCTTCGGAGATGAGTTTGCGCTTGTCGTTCGCCGCGGCACAGACGTCCTGCTCTATCCGATGACGCGCGACGGCGTGCTCGGCTCAAGCGTGCGTCTCGGCACCTGCGCATACACGAGACGGCACGCGATCGAGGTCGCGGGTGGCGGCGGGCGCGTCGGGGTCTCCTGGTGGGACGGCGAGAGGCTCGAGGCGCGCGTGTTCGACGCGTCGCTCAGGGTGCTCACGAACGAGGTGCTCGCGGTCGGTTTCGCGGAGCGTGAGTACGGGACGCTGGCGCCACCGGTTCACCCGGTCGTCGCGGGGCGAGATCAGTTCTTGTTCTCGTGGGAGTTCAAGAGCGAGAGCCCGGGCGTCGTTCGGCACTCTGCGCATGGGCGCCGAATCGGATTTGACGGATCGCTACGGGACGCCGAGGACATCATCTTCTTGCTCGGCGCGCTTGATCCGGTGGTCGCTTTTGATGGCCTTCGCTTCGTCGCGATTGGGGACTGGCGCCCGAGGTTCGGGAGCCGGCTCCGTGTTCACTACATCAACCCGGACGGGACGACGGTCGGCTCTGATCCGCGAGGCCCTCTCTTTTGGGACGAGGACGTGTTCGTGTACCGACCCAGAGCGATGGGCGGCTCGAGCGACGGTCGCGCGTTCGCGCTGATGCAGCGACAAGTTGTGCTTGAGCGGGACGTGCGCCTCGCGACCGTTTCTTATGACGCGCCGCTTCCCGAACCGATGGACGCGGGGGTGTCGGACACGGGACCTGCGGATGCGGGAGTTTCGGACACGGGCGCGATGGACACGGGCGCGATGGACACGGGCGATGCCTCCGATGTGGAGGTTGACGCTGAACCCGACGGCGGCATGGTCACTGGGGCCGGGGACTGCGGTTGTCGGGTGAGCGCACGGACCGACTCGGCAGATCTCGCCTTGGTGTGGGCCGCGTTGGGTTTTTGTTTGGTGTGGACGCGGCGCCGACGGCGAGCGGAACGCTTCTCGCTGATGTCGTGAGCGCTCGGCGCTCTGCCTGAGGGACGCCGCCGCGGGTACACGGGACGAGCCAGAAGGTCGCCATCACTCGCCCCTTGCAGGGAGCTCCGCGTGATGATCGACGGCGCTCCCGCGCAATGCAGAAGCAAAGGGCGCAAGCAGCCGGTGAGATCAATACCAGCCGTTGTCGAGATACCAGCGGTGCGTCTTCTGAACGCCCTCCGGCACCTTCACATCGGCAACGAAGCCAAAGTCCTCGCGCGCTTTATCGACGTGGCAGGTCCACGCTTCTTGCGCGCCCATCTTCGCTTTCTGGTGATTGAACAGGCGCGGCTTTCCGTCAAAGCGCGTCATGAGCTCACCGCCGTAGGCCGCGACGGTCACGAGAAACTCCGGGAGGTTCACGGTTCGCACTTTGCGATCGACGACCTGCACGATCTCGCTCTGAAACTCGTCCCAGGTCACCGGGCCACCTTCGCCGAGGAAGTAGCCTTGCGCAACGGTGGCGTCGCTCGCGGCTCCATCAAGGATCGCGCGCACGCAGTCGTCCACGTAGATCTTAGAGAACCACCGGTGGCGGTTTCCGAAGAAGAGGTTGACGCCGCGGTGGGCGCTCTTGAAGAGCTCGAACATGTCGACGTCACGCGGACCGTAGACACCAGACGGACGCATGATGGTCCAGGGCACGTTCGACTCTTCGACGACCCGCTCCGCCTCGAGCTTACTCTCGCCGTAGAATTCGATCGGTTCGCGTGGGTCGCTCTCGCGAAGCGGTCGCGCGGCTTCGGCCGGACCAAACGCGGCGAGCGAGCTGATGTGCACGAAGCGCTTCACGTCTGGGTGTTCCGCTTCGAGCGCGCGGAGGAGGTTCTTGGTCGGGACTACGTTGCCGTTGCGGAAGTCCTCGTAGGTCCGGCCCTTGGTCACGCCCGCGACATGGAAAACGTAGTCCGGTCGCTCGTCGGCCATGACTCGTTTGAGCGCGTCAAGGTCGCTGTAGCTCGCGGTGACCGAGCGGCCGACCTTGGCTTCTGGAGAGCCTGGCCGACGAATCGCGATGACGTCGACGCCGTCCGCGAGCAGTCTCTCTCTCAACCAGGTCCCGATGAACCCGCTCGCGCCGGTGATGAGCGCGCTCCCTTTGATGTTCGTCACCGAGAGGTTGTCGCGCTTGGGCGCGGACTTCGCAAGCCTCTTACTCGAAACGCGCGCGGACCTGAATCGCGTCGCTCGGGACGACGCGATACTCGCCGGAAATGGGGCGCTCGGTGTGAAGCTCGACGCAGCCGCCGCCGCCGCCGCCGCCGCCGCCGTTTCCGCCGCGTGCTTCGGTCGACTCACCGTCGCCGCCGCCGGCGCGACCTGCTCCAGCGCCGATGCCTCCCGCGCGTGAGTCATCGCCCTGGCCGCCGCCGCGACCGCCCGCCGCCGGGTCGAGGTCGTCAGCGCCGTCATCGCCCGGACCAGGTGGGGGACCGCGCCCTTCTGCGCCGCCGCCGCCGCCGCCGCCGACGTTCAACGATGCGTTCGCGAGATCGAAGCGTTCAGCTTCGAGCACCACGGCGCCGCCGCTGCCGCCACCGCCGCCCGCTCCCCAGTCAGCATCGGAGCCAAGGTTGTCTCCGCCAGGTTGCCCGCCGCCGCCGGCCGCTCGGATCGTCCCGCTGACTGACAACGTGCCGAGCGCGCTGATCTGAAGACCGCCGCCGCCAGCGCCTCCTCGACCCAGGTTGTCTCTATCGAACCCAGCTCTGAGAAAGCCCGGACCGAGGCCACCGCCGCTCCCGCCGATCAAGGGTTCACCGTTCCAGTCGTCCAGCGGATCTCCGCCGTCGCCGCCGCTCGCGTCGTCCGCGCGTCCGCCGCGTCCGCCTCCGGTGCACAAGCCGCCGCCGCCGCCGCCGCCGTCGTCGTACGAGCCGACATCGCCGCCCGCTTCACCGCCGCTCGGGCCGCCTCCGTCGGCGTCTTCGGTTCCTCCCCCGGTGCCGCCTCCGGGCCCAGGAACGAGTCCGCGCGCGGACGCGTCGAGCGTTCCAGAAATGTCCACGTCACCCGCGACGATAAACGCGATCGGGAGAGAGCCCGTGATGGTCAGGCTTCCGCTCCGGGCGATCGTCATGCTTCGGGTCACCAAGACGCAGACCTCGTCAATGAGCATCGCGTTCGCCATACCGGTCATGCAGACATCCGTGTCGAACGAACGGCTGTCTCCGACGTTGATGTCGCCAGTCGCTGAGCCCCAGAGGTCGCGCGTGAAGTTCGCCGGCCGGTACGAGGGGGAGGTGCACTCACCGTCCTCACACGCTCCTTCACAGAGGACGCGCGCTTCTCTGTCACCTTCGCAGAAGACGCGGGTGTCGCCCTCACACCGAGGCGCACCGGTGCACCCTGGATCGGTGTCGGTTCCGCCGGTGTCTACGTTCGTGTCAGTCCCGCCCGTGTCTCCGCCGCTGTCGCGCCCCGTGTCACGCCCAGTGTCTCGCCCGGAATCCACGCCGCCCGTGTCCCGACCACCATCGACACCTGCGTCTGGGCCGAGCCGCCCCTCGTCGGGATTGACCACAATCGCGCAGCCGAGCTGCAAAGTGACCAGAAGGAAGGAGAGGAGAAGGCGCTGAGCCAGAGCAGACGCGCGAAGCATGGAGAAATGGTGCCACAACTGTGTCTCGCACACGACCAGTTGCTAGGGTTCGCGGCGAGGCCCGTGTGCGCTTAGCGACAAGTGGCGCGTGTGCTCTCAACCCTGGTTCCACTCTTGAGCGCTGACGGATACATCGCGGTCGCCGTGACCATCGGCATGATGGCGCTGATGATGTTTAATGTGGCCGGGCCGGACCTGGTCTTGGTCGCGGGACTGACCGCGCTCCTCGCGACCGGAGTCGTCAACCCTGCCGAGGCTTTCGTTGGGTTCTCGAGCCCAGCGGTCATCACGATCGCGGCGATGTTCGTTGTTGCGGCTGGCGTACGGGAGACCGGAGGGCTCGATCTTCTCGCGCGCCGGGTGCTCGGCCGACCGCAGAGCGTCGCGGTCGCGCAGCTCAAGATGATGCTCCCGGTCGGCGCGATGTCGGCCTTCCTCAACAACACCCCGGTCGTCGCGATGTTTGTTCCCCTGATCTCGGATTGGTCGCGCCGCGCGAAAATGAGCACGTCGTTGCTCCTGATGCCGCTGAGCTACGCGGCCATCCTCGGCGGCACCTGCACCCTGATCGGAACCAGCACCAACCTGGTGGTCGCGGGCATGGCGCGAGCGCGTAACCCCGAGCTGGAGTTCGGCCTCTTTGACATCACGTGGCTCGGCCTGCCCGCGCTCGTCGCCGGTACGACCTTCGTCGTCGTCACGTCGCGCTGGCTGCTCAAGGATCGGCAAGGCGCGGTCGAGTCGCTCCGCGACGCGCGGGAGTACACCTTGGCGATGCGGGTCGCGCCAGGGTCGCCGGTGATCGGCCAGACGATCGAGGACGCCGGGCTCCGCTCGCTGAGCAACCTCTTCCTCTTCGAACTGGAGCGAGACGGCGAGGTGCGCACCGCGGTCGGACCAGACGTCGTGATGCGCGAGGGCGACCTCCTGTGGTTCACCGGACAGATCGATTCCGTCGTCGACCTCCGCAAGATGCGGCTCGTATCGGTCGAGCTCGACGAAGAGCTCCTCGCGCGGCCGGTCTCGAGCTGGGTAGAGGCGGTGGTCGCGGCGCGCTCCCCGTTGGCCGGCCGATCCGTCAAAGAGAGCCGCTTCCGAACCGAGTACTTCGCCGCGATCGTCGCGGTGCACCGTCAGGGCGAGCGGGTCACGCGTAAGGTCGGCGACATCGTGCTTCGCGCCGGCGACGTCTTGCTCCTCGAGGCCCCCCCGCGTTTTATGCGCAACCACCAACACGACCCCGCGTTCGCGCTGGTCGCGGAGGTCGAAGGAAGCACCGCGCCGCGACACGACAAGGCGTGGATCGCGATCTCCATCGTCATCGCGATGGTCGTGGTGAACACGCTCGAGCTCCTCCCGCTCATCACCGCGTCGCTCCTCGCCGCAGGGCTGATGTTGGCGACGCGTTGCTTGAACGGCGCGCAGGCGCGGCGGTCCCTTGAGCTCCGCGTCTTGATCGCGGTCGCCGCGGCGTTCGGCGTCGGAGTGGGGCTCGACGAGAGCGGAGCGGCGGCGGTCCTCGCGGAGCGCGTCGTGTCGTTCGCGAGTGGCTCTGGTGCGCTGGGTCTGCTGGCCGCGCTCTACGCGACGACCGCGGTGCTCGCGGGGGTCGTGAGCACGACCGCGGCCGCTGCGTTGATGTTCCCGATCGCGGCGTCCGCGGCGGAGGCTTCCCAGATTCCGCTGGTCCCGACCGCGCTCCTCATCATGGTCGCTGCGTCCACGTCCTTCAGCACGCCGATCGGTTACCAGACCAACCTGATGGTCTACGGACCCGGCGGGTACCGCTATACCGACTTCATGCGCTTGGGTGTCCCGATGCAGATCGTCGTCGGGATCGTCGCGTTGACGATGGCGAAGCTGGTCTACCTCTAGCGCGCTGCTTCCGCCGTGCCGTGCTTAGCTGGTGCGTTTATCGGTGCTTTCCTCAAGCTCGTGTGGTTGGGGGGCCTTGAGCTGCTCTTCGATCGCGACCCGCACGCGAACAGATGCAGACGATCGCGCGATGCTCGAGAACACCTCGCGCTCGTCGGCGCGTGGCCGAACCGCTTTCGCGATCGCCGTGCGGATGTCCGGCGGAGTCCCGGGGTCAAGGAGGTCCGCGATCATCATGCTCCGCGGATTGAACGTTCGATAGTCGGCGCTCGAGAGCGCGCGTTCGAGCGTCTTGACCCACTTGCGCTCGGGGACGTCGGCGAGCAGGTCGCGGGTACGCGGCTTGGCGGCCTGAAAACGCTCGCGCGCGGACTCGATCCAAGCACGCAGGTCGGCGCCTGACCCATAGCTCCGTTCCTCATCCACGGCGGGGCCGGCGCCCATGACATCGGTCCCGAGCAAGAATTTACCCCGCGTCGTGACCAAGAAGAGACGGTGCGCGGCCCCTTTCTTCAGTCCGACGACTTCCGACCAAGGAAAGAAGCGCGTCCGTCCCAGCATATGCTCAATACGGATGCCGTCCGGACCTAGCGTGAGGCGTCGCGACCGGATGCGGGTACGGAAGACCTGGGACCCAACCGTCAGCGATGTGATGGCCAAGGCGGCGAGGGTCGTGAGCGACCACGGGTTGTCGATGGCCATGGCGATCGAGCCAATCGAGAACATCAACCCCAACGCGAAATAGACGACGGCGCCGGGGATGTGTGGTGCCTCGAGCGTAACCTCCACCGGCGTTGTTGTTGGTGCCATCTTCTTGCCCGTTCGCGTGTTGGTGCCGCATAGGCGGTCGGTCTCGCTCAGTCGCTGTTTCTCGCTCGCTCACTGACGCACTCGTACGCACCTCCGATCCGCTGCCGCGTGCATCCCTCGCAAGCGCGCGCGCACGCTTCGTCGTCACGCGGACCGCAGTATCCGGCGGCGTGTCGTTTGGGTCGCAAGAGCGAACAGTGTCCGCGCTCAGCACAAGCTGCGGCGCTTGCGCAATGCCCGACCTCCGTGGGAGCGCAGGTTAGGCGTCCGCCTCGGCAGGTCGCGTCCACCGCGGAGCAGTTCCCTTCGTCTCGGCAACCGGAGCTTCGCGCGCATGCCGGATCGGTCGCTTGGCAGATGCCGCCTCCCTCCGTGCACAGCCCGCGCCGGGAACACGACGCGCTCCGGCGACAATCTCGCGTGCTCGCGACCACGCAGCTTCCGTCGCGGAGGCTGCATCGACCTTCCTCACGACAGCCGATCGAGCGCCGGCACTGACTCGTTCGCGTGGCGACGCACACGTCACCTTGGATCGTGCATAGGCCGGCTTCTGTGCAGAGGTCTGCGCAGGAGTCTTCTTCCTGGGCCGCGCCCTCGAAGGCGCCAAGCGAAAGAACCATTGCGCTCACGAGGAAGACGCCGAGTCGCCGCGCGTACAACATGGTGAGCACTGTACTCCGCCGCCGACCTCCGCACTCGAGACCAGTGGACGAAAACGTCCAGCTCCTCCGTTCGAACGGTCGAGGTCGTCCAACAGGCTGAGTCGCCTCGCCCAAAAAGCGGGGGATCTCCATTGGTACGCGAGATGCAATCAACTCCTTCGCCTCGGTGAGACGCCGAGCAAAGGAGATGAGATGCAAGCGGACGTAGCGTTCATGTGTTCTGGGGATGGCACGGTAGTTCGGAGCAGCGCTGAGGTGCCTCGCGCGGCGATGGCGCGGATCCACGCCTCGCTTCGAGAGCTCGATAAGTCGTGCGACAAGGACAAGGAGTTCAGCGTGCCGGGCGGCCGAGCGCGGGTGTTCCCGGCGAGCGGTCACTACTTGATCGTGTTCCGGGCGGAGCATCAGGAGGCCTACCGACTCACGCGCCGTCAGCGCGAAGTGGCCGAGCTGGCCGCGACCGGCGCCACCATTGAGGAGATCGCGCGTCACCTCGGGATCAGCCCGCACACTGTGCGTCAGCATCTCCGCGACGCTTACCGCTTGCTCGACGTGGGGAACCGAGTAGAGCTCGCGCGAGCGCTCGCGGTCTCGTGATGGTCTCCGATCCCCACGAGCGAATCACGCGACCGGATTGCCCTCGCGCCAACAACAGCCGCGCACGTCAAGTGAGCGATTCGGGGGTCTTCAGCTGGTCGATGTGTGGCTGCGGGTGCGGGACGCATCGCCTGGTGCCCGGTGAGCGGATCGCCGATCGCTTTGTCGTTCGCGAGGTCATCGGGGAGGGCGCGTCGGCGGAGGTGTGGCTCGCCGACGACGACCAAGACGCCTCACACCAGGTCGCGCTCAAGGTCGCGACGTGCACGCAGTTCTGCCGAGGAACGTTCACGGACGAAGAGCGCGCGCTGCGTGCGCTCAGCGGGAGCGGGATCAAAGCGCCGAGCTTGATCGCGGCGGGGGAACACGACGGCGCGCCGTTCTTGGCGCTCGAGCGCGTGAACGGTCACGGCTTGCGCGATCTCTTGCGCGGTCCGCTCAGCCTCTCCGTCACCGCGATCATCGTCAGTCAGGTCGCGTGCGCGCTCGAGACGCTTCACGCGCGCGGCTGGATTCACGCTGACGTCAAGCCCGACAACCTGATGATGGATCTCGACGGGGAGACCTGGCTCGTCGACTTCGGGCTCGCGACGCGCGACGACCTCGTGGACGCGCCGGTTCTCGGCTCGCCGTCGTACATCGCGCCAGAACACATCCATGGTCACGCGGTCGGGCCGTCGCTGGATCAGTTCGCGCTCGCGGTCACCGCGGTCGAGCTGCTGACGGGAGAGCCGCCTTGGGTCGGCGCTTCGCCGGTCGGGACGCTCGCGCAGATCCTTCACCAAGCGCCCGACCTCTCGGGGGTTCCGGAGCGCGCGCGCGCGGTGCTGGAGCGGGGGCTGAGCTTGGACCCCGCGGCTCGTTTCTCAAGCGTTGGCGCGTTCGCAGAAGCGCTCGCCGGCTGCGACTTGTGCGACGCCTAGCGATCCTTGTCCGGGACCCGCGGGTGACCTGATGATGAACGTCTTGAACTTGGCCGCGTCTGTCGGCGCGTGGCCAAAACAGGTCGTTGTATCGCGCGCCGCGGGCGTGCGACGGTAGCTCCCCGTGACCCCTGACGAACGTGACGCTTATCTTCAAGAGAGTCGCGGCCTCGCGCTCGAGTACATCAAGGCGTGGATCCCGACTGAGGGCCCTGACCGCGCGCTCTACCAAGCCATGCTTGAGTATCCGCTGCGTGAAGCGAAGGGGCTGAGGCCCGCGCTCTGCGTCGCGACGTCGCGCGCGTTTGGCGGGAAGCTCTCCGAGTGCGCCCCGTCGGCCGCGGTGATCGAGCTGTACCACAACGCCTTCCTGATCCACGACGACGTCGAGGATGGTTCGGAGCGTCGGCGCGGTGAGTCCACCTTGCATCGCGAGGTCGGCGAGGCGAGCGCGATCAACGTCGGCGACGCCATGCTCGCGCTCTCGCTTCGCCCGCTCCTCGACAACATGCGGCTGCTGGATCTCGGTCGCGCGCTGCAGCTCCTTGAGCTGGTGGCGAATATGTCGATCGAGTCTGCCGAGGGGCAGGCGATGGAGCTGGGGTGGATTCGTCAGGCGCGCTGGGACATCACGCCCGCGGACTACGAGCGGATGGTCGAGAAGAAGACCGCCTACTACACGTTCATCACGCCCATGCTGATGGGCGCGATCATCGCGGAGGCCGAGCGCGAGCATCACGTGCACGTCAAAGCGCTCGCGCGTTCCCTCGGGATCGCGTTCCAGATTAAGGACGACCTGCTCAACCTCGAGGCGGACCCTGCGGTGATGGGGAAAGAGGCGTGCGGGGACCTCTGGGAAGGCAAGCGAACGTTGATGTTGGCGCATCTGTTCGAGACCGCGTCGCCGGCGATATCCGCGCGGGCGCTCGAGATCCTCAAGAAGCCGCGTCCCGATCCCCGATTCGTCCGCGAGTCCGAGATCCCGGCGATGCTGATCAAGCTCCGCGCAGACGGTGAGCTCAGCGAGAAGGCGTACGCCGCGCTCGCGCCGCGCTTCGTGAAGCGGAACGAGAAGACACAAGAAGACGTCGCTGAGCTCCGCGAGATGTTGATTGCGGGGGGATGCCTCGAGGCTGCGAAAGCGCGCGCGGGCCAGCACGCGGAGGATGCGCGGCGCCATTGGCAGACGCTCTCGAGCGTACTCTCAGACAGCGTTCATCGATCTTTTTTGGAGACCATCGTGGACTACGTCGTGGGGCGTGAGCGGTGAGCGAGGAGCCGGCTGAACAAAGCGAGCCCGCGCTCTCGAGCGACGAGATCGCTGATCTTCTGCGGCGCGCTCGGATGGTGATCTTCCGCCACCCGCTCGCGTCGCAAGCGGCGTTTTCGGCGCTCGTCGCGGAAGGGCGCGCGTACGCCGAGACGGAAGCGGGCGCGACGCTCAAGCGCGAGCTGTCCGCCTCGCCGTCGGCGCGTCGTCTTCGAACGGTGTGGGACATCGCGACCATGAACGCGCTGCGGGAGAAGCCTGACGCCTTGATGCCGACCGCGGTGATCGAGGCGTGTTCGCGGTTGCTGGTTGAGCGGCACCTCGAAGAGCGCTTGAGCCACGTCTTCGAGTCCGTCGAACTCAAGGTGTCGATGGCGGAGCGAGCGACGGACGAGGATGGGTGATGGACGGGGACGACACGCTGACCACGCGCGCGCTCACCCATCACGTCGACGCCTTTGAGGATCGCAATCTCTCGCTTCATTTCTTCCTCGGGTTGCTCTCGCTGTGTGAACAGCTCGATCCCGTGATCGCGGCGTGTCGCGCGGAAGGGCGGATGGGGGGCGCGCACGCTCCGGCCGACGCAGAAGCAGGAGCAGAGGCAGAAGCAGAAGCCACGAGAGAGGACGAGACGCTCTTCGCGTTGCTCGGGATCGCCGCGCTCTCACGTGCTCTCTCCGGGCTCGCCGAAGAACTGCGTTCCGCCGAGGGTGAGGAGGTCACGCCGGCGACTGAAGATCTCGCGTGGGGACGGGCGGAGCTGCGATGACGAGCGCATCGACCCATGGCGTCTCGCGCGACGCCGGTGCCGCGGACCCGGCGCCGTCACTCATGGACGCGCTCGTGCGCAGTCTCGACTTTAACCGCGCGCCGAAGAGCGGAGAAAACGTTCACGGCGAGGGATACAAAGAGTGGCTCCACTTTTGCGTTCGCGCGGGGTCGCTCGACCTGCTCGTTAACTTCAGCGCGGTCCAAGAAGGAGAGCGCGCCTTCCGAACCATCGTCTTGTTGCGGGAAGACGGCGGGAGGTGGCGCGGAGACATCGCGCGGATCGATCCACGGCGAGTCGCGATGCCGGGCGGTCGGGTCGGGCTGCGCTTCGCGGAGAGCGAGGTACGCTTTTCGAACGGTCGCTACAACTTGCGCGTGCACTGCGAAGCGCTCGCGCTGATCGCGGAGCTGAGCCTCGTGCCCATGGTCATTCCAGCGCAGACGTTGAATATGGAGGTTCGCGATGGGCCGCCGCACAACTGGGCGATCATTCCGCGTCTCTGTGCCAACGGCTTCATTCAGGTCGGCGACGCGCGACACGAGGTTCGGGACGCGCCTTCCTATCACGATCACAACTGGGGCACGTTCCAGTGGGGCGGCGATTTCGCGTGGGAGTGGGGCTACGCGATCCCAGACGATCCCGCGTGCCCATGGTGCGTCGTCGCGGTTCGCTTTGCCGATCGCGGACACGCGCAGGGGCTCGCGCAGGGGCTCTTCTTGTGGAAGGGCGCTCGGCAAGCGCGGATCTTCCGCGGCGAACAAGCGCAGGTCAGTCACGACGGGCTCTTTCGGGGCGACCTCGTGAAGCTCCCGCCGGTCATGGGGCTCTTGCGTCCGGGAGCCGCGACGGACGTGCCGGCGCGCTACGAGATGCTCGGTCGCGATGGGCCTGATGAGCTGCGTTTGCGCTTCACGCCCAGCGAGGTGGCGCAGGTCATGATCCCGAACGACACGCCGAGCGGGATGACCATCATCCACGAGGTCGCGGGTCGCTTCGAGGTTGACGGGGTGGTCTTTGGTGAGCGTGTTCGCTTTGGTGGGGGAGGCGTTTTTGAGTTCCTCGGGAGCTGACACGCAGAACGCCTTTCGGGAGTTCTTGGAAGCATCGCTGACGCTCATCGACGCGGACGTTCGCGATCGCTACGACGCGATGCTCTCGCGACTGAACGCGCGCGCGGTGGTGGTCGACGTGGACGGCGAACGCCTCGCGTTGATCCCGACCGCGCGCGCGCTCGAGATCGGAACCGCGTCAGCGGAACAGCTCCCGATCTTGCGGACGACCGGTGGCGTGATCGTCGCGCTGCTCGACGGGGACCTTGAACTCGGCACCGCGCTCCGCGAGAATCGGCTCCGGTTGCGTGGGGCATCGAGCGACCTGATCGCGTTTCACTCCGCGTTGATGGCGTACCTTGAGGGGTGCGTCCGAGCGAGCGGGATGGACCGGTTGCTCAGTCGATATCGCGGAGCGGTCGACGCGAGAACCAAAACGTGAGCGAGGACCCTCGAGGACGACGATGACTGACAAGACCCCGAACGATACATCTTGGATCGAGCGGCTCTCTGCCGCCGCAGAGAAGGGCGACGACGAGGCGATTCAGGAGATCCGCGACGCCGCTGACGACCTCTTGATCCGAGGAAGCCGCACGACACGTGAAGTGGTCAATGGGCTCTTGCCGGACGCTGAGGTGTTCGACGGTGTGGGTGACATGCTCTACGGAGTCATCAGTCAACAGATCCTGTCGACGCTTCGGTTCGCGAACGACACGCAGTCGCGCATCGACGACATCGTGCAGAGCGGCGGTCACCTCGCGGGGCTCAAGCCGGCGAAGCTCGAAGCCGTCGTCGGGGAGCCGTGTGTGATGATGACGGAGGTCCGGAACCCGACCGGCTTCGCGGTTCCCTTGTCGCTCCCGGAGGCGCTGCCGGTCCACCTTGAGCACCGCGGAATGATCGCGGGCAGGAGCGCGGACGTTGTCGATCAGACGGCGCTCTATCTCTCGTCGGGCGGGCGTCGGCGACCGTTGGGAGAGGTCGCGCGCCGTGATGAGGACGTCGAGGCGTGGGGCGCCGTGGAAGCGGAGGTCAACGCCGCTGAAGAAGGCTTTGTGCCGCTCGCCGCTTCCGATCACGCGCGGGTCGCGCTCAGCCTCCGCTTCGCGCGTACCGGGATCTATCGCGTGCACCTCGCGAGGTCGTTCGCGTCCGCGGGAGCTCATCTCGCCGGTCTGATCGTCTCACCGCTCTACGTGGACGTCGTGGTCACCCAGGGCAGGAGCGCCGACGACGGAGACGGGACGTGAGCGAAAAGGGGAAGCGACGACGCTTTGATCTGCGCCCTCGCGCTGTCGTCGTCGGCGCCGGGATCGCGGGGCTGACCGCGGCGATGGAGCTCGTCGAGCGCGGCTTTGAGGTCGAGGTCGTCGAGGCGAGCAGCTTTTCGGATCCGCTCACGGGCGACCGGGTCCCGCATCTCGGCGGAATGGCGCGTACGCAATGGGGCGTGAAGGTCGAGGGGGAGGCGCAGTGGAGCCGGCTCACTTTTCACGACGTCATTGAGCAAGGGGATCGCTTCGCGGAGCTCGCGGAGCGCTTCCTCCCCGGCGAGCACGGGTTCCGCTTCTTCCCCGGGTTCTATCGTCATCTCTTCGACACGATGAAGCGCATCCCGCTGACACGGGTCGCGTTGATCGAAGGGCCGGATGAGCGCGGGAACTCCCCTCAGAAACGGGCGGTGGAAGAGGACTCGCACCGAACCGTGTTCGACAACTTGATCCCGGTGGACACGTTCCGCTTCGGGCTGGTCGGTGAAACGGAAGGCGCTCCCGCGAACGCGAATTCGCGCGTGGGGACCAACACTCCAGGGCGCGCAGAGAACGCGGTGGGGCGGTCGTTTGTGGTCTCGCGTCGCGGCGTGCGCTCGATCGAAGAGCTCCGTCAGTACACCCGCCTCTTGCTCGATAACGCCGGCTACTCGCCGCGTGACATCGCGCTCTTTGTTCGGCGCATCGTGCAGTACGCGACGACGTCAACGCAGCGGCGCCTCGCGCTGGAAAACGAGAGCTGGGCAGATTTCGCGCGGCTCGATGACTTCGAGAGCAACCTGAAAGATCACGTGGAGAAGGCGCCTCAAGCGCTGGTCGCGATGAGCGCGCGGGACAGCGACGCGCGGACCATCGCGAGCGTCGGGCTCCAGCTCTTGCTCGATCAGCTGCGGGACGGTGAGTACGTCGACGGTGTGCTCAACGGGCCGACTACCACGGCGTGGTTCCGGCCTTGGTATCGCTACCTGCATGAGCGCGGAGTGCGCTTTACGGTCGGCACGATGAACGGATTCGTCTCTTTCCCGGAAGGGAGCGACTTGGTCGTTGGTCACCGCCCGACGTTCGACGTCGAGGTCGCGCCCGCGGACTACTACGTGGTCACGATCCCGGTAGATCGTCTCCAGCCGATCTTGCGCGAGGCGTTCCCTGTGACCGACGATGCGGCCGATCCGCTCCAAGGGTCACGTGATCTCGCTCGGGCGCGAGACTTTCCGATCCCGACCCCGGAAGAGCTCCGCGCGCACCCCGACCAAGGCTCGCTTCGCTACATGATCGGCGTGCAGTTTTACTTCGACAACGAGGTCGATCTGATCCGCGGACACACCATGTGCTCCGATTCACCGTGGGGCGTCTCGTGTATCTCCCAGGGTCAGTACTGGACGCAGAAGCTCCGCCGCACGCAGTTCAAGGCGGTGCTCAGCTGTTGTGTCTCGCAGTTCGAGGAGCCCTACGACGGGAAGATGGCGAAGGACTGCACCGCGGCGGAGCTCGCGGTACGGACGTGGAACCAGATCAAAGACACGCTCCCGGATGACGTGCCGGACCCGGTCTACTTCTACATCGACGAGGGCGTGTCGTTTGACGGACCGGGTGACACGATGAGCGCGAACGCGACCCCGTACCTGATCAACAAGACCGGGCAGTGGGATCTTCGCCCTGGGGTCGATGATCCCGACGAAGGGGGGGCGCGCCGCTATCAGTACCCGCTCCAGCTGGTACCCCAGCATCCCGGGACGGGCGCAGAGCTCTCCGGTGGTCTCGCGCTCGCCGGCGTGCTCATGGGTACGACGACGCGGCTGACCACGATGGAAGCGGCGAACGAGTCCGGCCGGCGCGCGGTGAACGCGGTGCTTCGTCATGAAGGCGGCTGGCGCCAGACGCGCCCGACCTACGACGGTCGTTACATGCTCTGCGAGACCTGGGATATGGAGTGCTTCGAGGCCCTCGAGATGCGCCCGCTCAAGAAGCTCGAGCGGAAGTTCGCCGAGGCAGGCGAGCCGCACCCGCTCGACACGAAGGCGGCCGACATCGCGATGAAGGTGCTCCCGTTTGGTTTGCTGAGTCTTTTTAAGACGCGCGAAGACCGCGCGCTGGAGTAGCGATGGGTGAAGAACGCACTCGGGTGGAGGCCGCCTACATCGCCGCGCTTGGCGACCCTGATGTCGACGCGGACGGCGACGGAAAGGACGACCGCGCGGTTTTGTTCCTCGCGCGTTTCGAGTTCGAGATGCTCGTGCGCGATCGCTCAGAATTGCTGACGGGTGATGGGCCTGCCGAGATCAAGGTGAAGCCACGGGACGGCGCAGGTGCGCAGGGCTTCTTCCCGGTCGAGGCGAAGAAGCGTCGCGGCGCGTCGTACGAGGTCTCGCGGCGTCGCTTTCGTTTGCAGTGGCGCGATCCCTGGAAGCGCATCGCGGAGATCGAGATGTTCTCGCTGGATGAAGACGACAAGCCGATGAGCGGCGGCGAGGTCGCGCACTGAACGCGACCTCGCGATTCGATATCTTGGAGTCCGTCGGCGAGGGCGGAATGGGATCGGTGTACCGCGCGCGCGACCACGTGCTCGGGCAAGACGTCGCGCTCAAGGTGCTTCACGACCGCGATCAGCTCACGTTCCTGAAGCGCGAGTTCCGCGGACTCGCTCAGCTCTCACATCCCAACTTGGTCGAGATGTACGACCTGGTCGTGACCCCCGATCAGGCGTTCGTCACGATGGAGCTGGTCGACGGTGTCGACGTCGTGCGCGCGGCGCGACCCGGCGGTGAGCTGGACGTGGACGTTCTGCGCGAGCTGGTGAGTCAACTCGTCCGCGCCATCGCGGCGATTCACGACGGAGGTTTTGTGCATCGCGACATCAAGCCCGCCAACGTGCTGGTCGATCGCGCCGGCGTGGTACGCGTCCTCGACTTCGGCTTGGTCGCGGATGTCGAGATGGGCGCGCGCTCGACGATGGTGGGGACGATTCCCTATATGGCGCCCGAGAGCTTCTACGGGAGCACCGGTCAGGAGGCCGACTGGTACGCGCTCGGGGTGCTCGTGTACGAGATGCTCGCGTCGCGGCTGCCGTTCTCCGGCTCGCTGATGGAGATGGTCGCGCAGAAGCAGCTCGGGAATTTCGAGGCGTTGCCAGATGCCCCTGCGGATCTTGAGGAGGTCATCACCTCATGGCTCGCGCCCGTGCCAACTGATCGGGGAGGACGCGAGGCTTGGGGCGCCGAGCGCGCGGCCCCGCGGACGAGCGTCTTTGTCGGCCGGGAAGCTTCGCTCGCTCGGCTCCGCGACGTGCTCTCGTCGGGCGGGATCGCGATCGTGTCGGGACCGTCGGGCGTGGGGAAGTCGACGTTGGTGCAACAGGCCTTCACGCAGGTTGACGCGGATGTGCTTCGCAGCCGATGCCATCCTCGCGAAGCGATCTCGTTCAACGCCTTTGACGAGATCGCGGACGCGCTCGCTCGCCCGCTCGCGGAGCGGGTGCCGCCGGAGATTCACGGCGCGTCCGCGCTGGTCTCGCTCTTCCCGGTGCTCGCGCCCCTCGCGGTCAACGAAGAGCCGCACGCGAGCGTGGATCCTCGCCCGCTCGCCGCATCGGCGCTGATTGATCTGCTCACCCATCGGGTCGCGGGCGGCCGGGTCGCGCTCTTCATCGACGATGCGCAATGGATGGACGAGGACAGCCGGTCGCTTCTTCGCGCGCTGGTCAACGGAGACGCGCCGGTCTCCTTGGTTCTCTCGTGTCGCGACTACGCGATCGCGACGCTGCTCGAGCTGCTCCCGGAGGCGGAACACATCGCGCTCGCCCCGCTCACCGAGCCCGAGACGATCACGCTCCTGTCGGAGCTCGGGATGAGCACGGCGGCGCCGGAGACGCTCGCGTCCGCCGGCGGGCTCCCGTATCTGCTGGTCGAGCTCGCCGGTCAGCACGGGCTGTCCTTGGCGGGCGTCGTGGAGCGGCGCTTGGTCGCGCTCCCCGACGAGGCGCGACGACTCTTTGAGTTGGTGTGCGTCGCGGGTCGTCCGCTCTCGCTCTCGGTGCTCCGTCGCGCGGTGGGCGGCGAGCTGCGCGGGTTGGCGCGGCTGCACGCGACGCGGCTCGTTCAGCCGCTCGCGGGCGGCGACGACGCGCTTATCCCCTATCACGATCGCTTGGTCCAAGCGTACGTCGCGCGGATCTCCGACCGTCAGGTGGTCGAGCTTCATCGATCGCTGGCGGACGCCTTGATTGACCAGGCGGACGCGCGGCCTGCAGACATCGTCGGTCACCTGGTCGCCGCGGGAGACGGTCCGCGCGCGGTTCAGTTCGCGGTCGAGGCCGCGCGAGAAGCAGAGGCGGCGCATGCCTATCGGTTGGCGATCGACTTCTACCAAACCGCCCTCGAGTTTCAGGACGACGCGGCGCTGCGTGAGCGAGAGGCGTGGTGCTTATCGAAGGCCGGCCGACACCGGGAGTCATCTCGCGCGTTCTCTTGCGCAGCGATCTTGGCGAGCGGCGCGGAGCGTCGCCGCTTTGAACAGCGCAGCGCTGAGGAGTGCATCCGCGGAGGGTTTTACGCGGACGGTGTTCGAGTCGTTCGGAAGCTCCTCGTCGACCAAGGGATCGACTTCCCGACGAGCCGCGGCGCGCTCATCGCCAGCACCGCCGCGGCGCGTGCGCGCTTGCGGATCCGCGGAACGAGCTACGCGCTCACCCGGGACCACGAGCACGAGCTCCCGGCCCTCGACGCGCTCTTCGAGGCAGCGACGTCGCTCAGCTACATCGACCCGATCGTGGGCACGCTCCTGGCCACCCAGTACACGCATCGGGCGTTCGACCGCGGTCATCCCAAGCACGTCCTGCAGGGATTGGTTCTCGAGGCGTCACATTTGGCGCTCCGCGGAGGCGCGAAGAACAGGGCGCGCGCGCAGAGGATGTCTCGCGAGCTTCACAGTATCGCCAACGAAGGGCCGAGCGTGTGGCGCGCGTGGAACCACTACGCGGACATGGTTATCTCCTGGTTGGAGGGAGACTGGGACGCAGCCACACGCGCGGGAGTGCGGCTGATCCAGTCGTACGACATCGCGCACCACGGCGAGTTCAACCTGGCGACCTCGTACTATTGGTACATCCCGAGCCTGGTCCTCGCGGGAAGCGTGAAGAGCGCGACGAAGCTGATCAACGACCGTTACGCGATCGCGCGCGCGCGTCACGACGAGTTCGGCGGGAACGTGAGCCGCCAGGGCTACGCGACCTTGGCGCTGCTCGCGGCGGGACAAGTAGAGGTGGCGCGGGCACGTGCGGATGAATCGCGTAACCTGATTCGAGACGTCTCAGGCTACGTCACGTGGGACTTTCATCAGCTGCTCTCGCGCGCTTGGATCGCGCTCTACACCGGCGCGCCGGCGCTGGAGTGGGTGGACCCGGAGTTCGCGCGCGCGCGGCGAAATGGCTACGTCGGGCTGGAGTGCATCGGGGTACAGCTGAGGTCGATCCGATCCCGCGCGTTGGCCCAAGAGTCGCTCCGCACGGGGCGAACCCGTTACGCCAAGGAGGCGCTCCGCGAGGCGCGCAAGATCAAGACGAACATTCGGAGCGCGGACGCGTGGCGCTGGGCCGCGGAGGCGAGCGCGCGTCGGGCGCTGGGTCAGACCCGCGCCGCTTGGGACTTGCTGCGGGAAGCGACCGAACGCTTTGACGCCTCGAACATGCGCCTCCACGCGACGGTCGGTCGCTGGCTGCTCAATCGTGAGGATCCAAAGGTGCACGAGTACATCGAGCGTGAACAAATCGCGTCTCTCCCGTCGCTCGCGGCGGTGTTCTTTCCTGGCTTCGGCGCGGACCGCTGACCTTCGCTCTGGTAGGCTCCCGCGAATGGACGAAGCCGCGTTCTACCGATCGCTGCTCATGTTGGGCGCGCACAACGAGCCGGGTCCAATGCTCGACGAAGCGCTCGCGTCGCTGGTCGCGACGACGGACGCACGCGAGGCCTGGGTGGAGGTCCGCGATCTCGATGGCGAAGGCGAGCGCTGGTCCGCGGCGGTGGGTTGCGACGGCGAGCGCGTCGAGGAGATCCGCGCGACCGTTTCGCGCGGGATCATCGCGGCCACGCTCGCGTCGGGGGAGACGGTCGTCACCGCCGATGCGACGCTCGACCCGAAGTACCGTGACCTGAAGAGCGTGCAGCTGAACAAGATCGAGAGCGTGATCTGTACGCCAATCGGTCCGGTCGGTTTCGGGGTCGTCTATCTGCGCGCGAAGCGGATCTTTGACGTCGCTGCGCGGGAGATGATCGAGCTCTTCGCCGCCGCGCTCGCGCCCATCGCGGAGCGGCTGATCGCGGAGACGCGTCCGGTCGATGTCGCGACAAAGCTCCCCGGCGTCATCGGTCGAAGCGACGCCATGCGCGAGCTGACGACGCAGCTCGAGATGGCGGGATCGCTCGACGTCACGCTGCTCTTCAGCGGCCCGTCGGGCACCGGCAAGACGATGCTGGCGTCGGCCGTTCACGCGATCAGTCACCGCAGCGGTGGTCCCTTTGTGGAGGTGAACTGCGCCGCCATCCCCGACTCGCTTCTCGAGAGCGAGCTCTTCGGCGCGGTCGCGGGCGCGTACACCGACGCCAAGCAGGCGCGCAAAGGACGGGTCGAGGCGGCGGCGGGAGGGACGCTGTTTTTGGACGAGGTCGGCGAGCTCTCTCCAGCGGCTCAGGCCAAGCTGCTTCAGCTGCTTCAGTCGGGGACGTACTACGCGCTCGGTTCGACCGAGCCGCGGCGGGCCGATATCCGCGTGATCGCTGCGACCAATGTCGACCTTGAGCGCGCGGTGCGAGACGGCGCGTTTCGAGAAGACCTCTACTATCGTTTGAAGGTCCTCGCGTTCGCTGTGCCGCCCTTGTCCGAACGGGTCGTCGACATCGTTCCGCTCGCCCGCGCATTCTGCGTCGCGAGCGCGGAGCGTCACGGGTTCCCGCCGGCGTCGCTCTCGCCCAGCGTGCTCCGCTGGCTCACCACCGCGGAGTGGCCGGGGAACGTTCGGGAGCTCGCGCATCGCGTGGAGGCGGCCGTGATCAAGGCGCGGATGCGACAGAGCGAGCGCGTTGAGCTGGAGGACCTGGGCGCTGAGGAGCGAGAGAGCGAAGCGTTGACCTTGCACGAGGCGACCGCGCGCTATCACCGGCGCCTGTTGAAGTCGACGCTCGACGCGGTGGACTGGGATCTCGAAGAGGCCGCGTCGCGACTCGACGTCCCGGTCGCGCAGCTCTCCGCGCGCGTACAGCTTCACCGGCTGCGGGTGGGGGCGGGAGGCGAACACCCCTCGCTCACTCCGCCCACTGACGCGTTTGAAGCGGCTGCGCGTTCGGTTCTGGATGAGCCCATTGACGACAAGCTCACCGCGATGCGCGACGCGCTCATTTCCCAAGCGCTCGCGCGGGCCGACGGCAACAAGAGCGAAGCGGCGCGGATCCTCGGGGTCCACCGCAAGAAGATCGAGCGCGCGTTGGCCAGCCGCGACGACAGTTAGCCGCGACGACGGATCCGCTCGACGACGGAGCTCGCACGCTAGACGAAGCGATCGCTACCGCTTGACCCGTCGCTCTCGCCGTCTTCGCTGAAGCGGTAGGGCTCGTCGACGAGGGCGTTGATCTCTTGCATGACCTCGCCGACCACTTGCTCAAACGCTTCCCGGTGAGCGTCGTCGAGCTGAGGATCGAAAGGAACGAAGCTCTCCGGAGCGATCGCGGCCCAGTGCTCCGCCGGGATGGGCTTGCCGATGCGGTAGACCACCTTGCCGGGCTTACTCAGGATGCTTCGGCTCGTGTAGATCTCGTCGCTCCCGCTACACCCGACCGGGACGATCGTGGCGTCGAGAAGGAGCGCGATCTGCGCGATGCCGATATGTCCGCGCGAGAGCCGTCGTGAACGCGAGCCTTGCGGAAACACCAAGACGTCCAGGCCCATGTCGAGGCACTTGCGGTTCATCGCGATGAACCGCGACATCATCTCCGCGACGACCGCGTTGACCCCTGCTTCATACGTCTCGCGCGTCGGCTCGAACCTTCGCCCCAGCATGTCGCGCGCTCGGTTTTGGATCGCGTCGGGCACCGCGCCCTCGATCGGCGTCTGCGTGTCGACCGCGTTCCGCAAAGAGCGGTACTCATCGTCGGTTGGCTTGCGCCCGGTCGTGTCGACGAAGTCACGCGTGATGACGTAGCCGCGCGAAGCGAGCGGGATGTTGTTGGTCGAGCGCATGAACGCAGACGAAACGCGCCCCTCGTAGTTTTTCCCTTTGACCCAGGTCGCGGTGTAGCGGCGAAAGAGGCGGTGGAGCTCGTACTGGAACGGCCAGTAGTTGAAGTTGTCGGTGTGGTTCATCGCGTAGATGACCGGCCCGCTCGGGAGGTTCTCGACGCCCTCGACGCTGAGGTCGACGTTGCGATAGTCGAAGCGGAGGAAGCCCTCTGCGATCGCTTGTTGAAGGCGTGGCCGAAGCCGAAGCTGGATGCGATCGTAGAGGTCGAGCGTGAGCATTGCCGCCACCTCTACTCTTCGTGGGGGGTGGGTCAAGCGATGGCGCGAAGTTCGACGGCCGTGCGCTCCACAGATCGGAAGAATGTATCCAGCTGTTCCGGGGTCGTCGGAGAGGCGATCGCCATCCGGACCACTCGCGCTCCGTCGACCTTGGCGTGTCCGACCATCGCCCGCCCCTCGTCGAGGAGGGCTTGGCACATCGCTGCGGAGTCGACTCCGTCGATCGTAAAGCAGACGTTGATGAACTCGGGCGGCTTAACCAGGGTCAGCCCGTCAGTCGCGCGGATCCGATCTGCCGCGACGCCCGCCATCGCGACCAGGTTGTCGATTCGAGCGGTGTATCCATCGTCGCCAAGCTGTTTCCAGGCTGCCCAGGCTTTGAGGGCGTCGTTGCGGCGACCGCACTGGAGCGAGGTCATGCCCGCTTCGACCACCGCGTCGTCGCCTTGGAACAGATAGTCAGCGGTCTCGTTCATGTGCCTCAGCAGCGCGCCCGGCTTTCGGAACAGGCAGACCGACGAGGTGAGCGGCACGCCCATGAGCTTGTGGGCGTCCCAGGTGAAACTGTCGACGCGCGGAAGGCCCGCGAGGTTTCCGCGGTGCGTTGGGCTGAGCAGCGCAGAACCTCCCATGGCGCCGTCGACGTGGACCCAGAGCCCGTGACCGTGCGCGACGTCGGTGAGCTCCTCGATCGGATCGAACGCGCCGAGCACGGTGGTCCCCGCGGTGAGGTTGACGAAGAAGGGGACGAATCCGCTCGCGAGGTCACGCTTGATCTGCGCGTCGAGCGCGTCGGGCTTCATGCGTCCGCGAACATCGCTCTCGATCGCGCGCAACTGTCGACGACCGATCCCGGTCAGCATCGCGTTCTTTCGAACCGAGTAGTGGCCTTGGTCCGAGGTGTAGGCGACCGCGCGGTGTCCCGAGAGGCCGTCCTGCTCATCGGTCGTGAATCGCTCTTCCCGTGCGATGATCATCGCGAGCATGTTCGACATGGATCCGCCCGGCGTGAACGCGCCGTCGCCTTCGGGGAAACCCGCGAACCCGCACATGCGCTCAATCAAGCTCTGCTCGATGAAGGCGTGCGCACCGGCGACCTTGTACTGTACATCGAGTTGTTGAAGAACGCCGCGAGCATGTCCGCCATCGTCGCGATCTCGAGGCGGCCGGAGAAGAGCTGGTTGAAGAACTGCGGAGATGAGGTCGCCGGCGTCGTCATCCCGATCTGGACCAGAGCCTCGACAACTTCCGGGATCGAGCAGCCTTCTTTGGTCACGCTCAGAGGAAGGGTCTTGGGCGTGTCGTCGTTGTAGGGAGCGCGGACGGGTTCGGCTTGTTCGTGCGCGAGCAAACGCGTGAGACCATCAAAGAACGCTTGCCAGTTGGATTCACTATCCATTGTTTCCCTTCGACGCGCGGGCCGTCATGACCCGCGCATCGCGGCCAGCTCTACCCATGCGGGATCATGGGTCAAGGTGGATCGACGGATGGGTCGTCTTTGACAGCGGGATCGAGGGCCGCTCGTTCGAGCGGACGGTCAACGCGCCGAAGCAATCCCGGTACGTGCGCGCCGAGCGTCAGGGTACGCGCGCCGTAGTGAACATAGAACGCCGCCCATAGCCCGTTGTTGCCGTGAGGGCGCAGCAACCACCACGCGCCGAA
Source organism: uncultured bacterium (assembly GCA_938024995.1). GTDB lineage: Bacteria > Myxococcota_A > Polyangia > Polyangiales > Houyiibacteriaceae > CALJDU01. The sequence goes on along the minus strand of CALJDU010000033.1, from coordinate 254,775 downwards.
GAAGAGCGCGGTGCTCAAGAGCATGCTGTTACGCATGGCGGGACCCTGGGTCGCCCCGATGAAAACACCGTCCAGCTGAAACGCGAGGACCCCCGCGAGCGGCGCGAAGGCGGCCCAGTAAAGGTAGTCCCGCGCGACGCGGCGCGTCTCGAGATCGACCGTGAAGGCGTCGATGATCTCGTCCCCGGCGAGGACGAACGCGACAGTCGCGCAGGCCGCGAAGACGGCGGCCCAGAAGGTCGTGCGGCGCGCCGCGCTTCGAAACGTCGCGCCGTCACGCGCGCCGAACGCTCGTCCGACCAGCGCCTCGGCGGCGTAGGCGAGCCCGTCGAGAAAGTAGGCCGAGGTGTCGATGAAGTGCATCAGCACCGCGTTCGCGGCGAGCACCTCGTCGCTGATGGACGCGCCTTGAGCGCTGAAGAAGACGAAGACGACGACCAGGGCGATTGAGCGGACCATGATGTCGAAGCTGACGCCGAGGGTCCGGCGTAAGCTCTCGCGTTCGACGATGCGGCTCCAGCGCGGCAACCCGCGTCCTCGTAGGTGGCGGCTCGCGACCAGGACGCCGACTCCTGCCGCGAACCACTCGGCGAAGGCGGTACCAAGCGCGACCCCGTCGACGCCCCACTCGAGGACGAGGACGAAGACCGCGTCGAGCGCCATGTTCGTCAGGTTCAAGGTCAGCTGGAGCCCCAGTCCGGTTCGAGTTTTGCCCAGACCAACGAACCAACCGAGGAGGGCGTAGTTCATCAGCGTCGCGGGCGCCGCGTCGATCCGCAGCTCGATGTACCGGCCGACCAGCGACTCCACCTCGTCGCTCGCGTCGAGCAAGTGGAGCGAGAGCGAACGAATCGGTCCAGCCAACAACATCAGCCCGGCGCCGATGACGACCGCGATCAAGAGCGAGCGCGCGAGCGTCGCCCGGATCTCCTCGTCGTCCCCCGCGCCAATCGCTTGCGCGGTGAGACCGGTCGTGCCCATGCGGAGGAAGCCGAACGCCCAGAACACGAAAGAGAAAACCAAAGAGCCGAGCGCGACCGCGCCGACGTATTGCGCGCCAGGGAGTCGTCCGATGACCGCGGTGTCGACCACGCCGAGGAGCGGCGTCGTGACATTGGAGAGCATGATCGGGATCGCCAACGCGAGGATCCCGCGGTGCGAGAGCGAGCCGCCGTCGGTCGAGCTGGACATCCGGCGGGACTATGACGCGAAAGCGGCGACTGAGGTTCATCTTCGCGAGCGCGCGCGCTTTCGTCTCAGGTAAGCTCCGCGCTATGGAGCTCTTCTACTCACCTTCCGCCTGTTCCCTCTCTCCCCACATCGTCCTTCGCGAGTCGGGGCTCGACTTCACGTTGGTGCGCGCGAGCATGTCCACGAAGAAGACGCGCGATGGTCGCGACCTCCGTGACTACAACCCGCTGGGCTACGTCCCGACGTTGGTGCTCGCGGACGGAACCGTGCTGACTGAAGGTCCGGCGATCGTGCAGTACGTCGCGGACCAGGTCCCGGACAAGAAGCTCGCCCCAGAGAACGGAACGCTCGATCGCGCGCGTTGTCAGTCGTGGCTCAACTTCATCTCGACGGAGTTACACCAAGCGTTCTCGCCGATCTTCAAACGCTTCGAGGAAGACACGGTTCGGCGGGCGAAAGAGAAGCTCAACGAGCGGTTCACTTACGTCGACGAACATCTCGCCAAGCAGCCGTACTTGCTCGGCGACTTCAGCGTCGCGGACGCCTACTTGTTCACGGTCGCGAACTGGTCTCGCTACGCGAAGATCGACATGAGCGGCTTCACCCACATCGAGGCGTTCATGACCCGGATGAAGGAGCGCCCGGCGGTCCACGAAGCGCTCTCGGAAGAGGGCTTGCTCTGAGCCGATCGGGTGACTTGGACCTTCGCCGCGGTCTTGTGCGCTGGGACAGGTTTGCGCGAGCTGGAGACTCTATGCCCCGGTCATCCAGTCGCACCCACGCTTGGAGTGTTCTAAGTTCACTGTAAATGCTTGAAACGCCGGGGATTTCGTGGCTAGTGACGGGCAACGATGTGCCAGCGCTCCCGTCTCTTGGTGGAACGCAGATTGCACAATCGTGAGGGTGCGCGGAGCAGGCTCCGCCGACCAGAGGGGTCTTGATGAGCGGTTTTTGGATTCGTCGTTTTGCGCTTTGTTTCGTCACCTCCGTGGCGATGTCGTTTGCGGGGTGCTCGTCGGATGAGCCCCCGCCCGAGCTGGAGGTCGAGACCCTTGAGGAGATCGAGCTCACTTCCTACGCGCGCCTTCCCGAGTCGGACGGTGCGCTGACCAGCGTCGAGGTCTTCGAGAACCGGCTCATCTTCCACTACTCAGGCGCTCCTACGATCGCGCTCGAAGCGGAGCATGTCGTCTCGGGCATTCAGGACGGTGGTTACCTTCGTCGACTGATCTCGGTGACGACGTTGCCGGATGGTTCGGTCGAAGCTGAGACCGAGCCCGCCGAGCTCGGTGAGTTGATCGGTAAGGGTCACTTCATCATCACGCACCGTCCTGGAACGCCTCAGTGGCGTGAGGTTGACGATGACGTGAGCGGCCGCATCGATGCGCTCGACGGTGAAGGCGGTGCGAAGTTTGTCCCGCCGTGGCCGACCGGTGCGCGAGGTCTTTCGTGTGGCGCAGGTGCCGCGAGCGGTCTCGGACTGAAGCCCGAGTTCAACATGAACCCGACGTTCGTCGTCGAGGTCAACATGGACTGGGGCTGGGGTCGACGCTGGGGCGTTCCTTATCCTCGCGGTGTTTTGAAGAGCGCGAAGTTCATCATGGGTGGCGCGATGACCATCGGCGCGACGTTGACCGGCGAGGTCACCGGCAACGCTTCGTGCAGCCTCAACATCTTGGAAGCGATCGCGGGAGACGCGGTACCCAAGTGGGAGTCCGCCACCACCTTCGCGGTCGGCCCGGTTCCAGTGGTGTTGACCCACGAGATCGCCCCGACCCTCGGCCTCGAGCTTGGTGTTTCTGGAAACGTCGCGGACTTCACAGGACGCGCGAGAGGGACAATCGGGTTTGAAGCAGGCGCGACGTACGACGGCAGCCGCTGGCGCCGCGTATGGGAACCAGAGTCCAACGGGACCACGTCTCTCAACGTCGAAGGTCGTCAGGACGGCAACTTCAAGATCGAGCTGAAGCTCTCGGGGGGCATCGAGTACAAGGGCAAGATCTACGACGCCGCGGGCCCCTCGGCTTCGCTCGGACCGGCGCTCTCCGGAACGTTCGAAGGCAACCTGTCTGAGTGCACGTGGAAGGCCGAGGCGAAGCTCGGTCTCGTCGGTCAGATCGCGGCTATCCTGGAGATCCCGATCATCGACCGCTCCATTGCGTCTGTGGAGTACGCCCTGACCATTGCGGAGCGACCCATCGCCGAGCGCGAAGGCGAGTTCCCGTGGTGTGACGAGCCCGAGATGTGCGGCGACGGGATGTGCGGCGCGATGGAAGACGCCACGAGCTGCCCCGCGGACTGCGACATGGGCGGCGGCCCGGTCTGTGGTGACGGAACGTGTGACAGCGGCGAGACGACCGCGAGCTGCGCGTCCGACTGCCCGGCGACAATGCCCAGCTGTGGAGACGGCTCGTGCAACGGGAGCGAGACCGAGGCCACCTGCGCCGCGGACTGTGGAAGCGGCGGAACGGCGTGGTGTGGCGACGGCGCGTGTGATCCGACCGAGACTCCAGCAGACTGCGCGGCGGATTGCGACACAGCGACGGGCGGCGATGGTCCACGTTGCGGCGACGGTGCCTGCAACGGCAGCGAGACCGAGATGAGCTGCGCGGCGGACTGCGACAGCGGCAGCACCATGCCGACTTGCGGCGACGGTGCGTGCAACGGCGCGGAGAACACCACGACCTGCGCGTCGGACTGCCCGGCGGTCGCTCCGGTGTGCGGCGACGATGACTGCAACGGCAGCGAGACCATCGCGAGCTGCGCGGCGGACTGCGGAAGCGGCGGCGACGAAGCCTGGTGCGGAGATGGCGCGTGCGACGCGACGGAGTCCGAGGTGGACTGCGCGGCGGACTGCGACAGCGGTTTGATCGGTGTCGCTTGTGGTGACGGTGCGTGCAACGGCAGCGAGACCCCGATGGACTGCGCAGCGGACTGCGGGAGCGGGGCGAGCTGCGGTGACGGCGTGTGCAACTCGAGTGAGTCCGAGGTGGACTGCGCGGCGGACTGCGTAGGGGGGCGACCCATCTGCGGAGACGCAGAGTGCAACGGCAGCGAGACGGCGTCGGACTGCGCGGCGGACTGCGTCGACGGGAGCACGCCTGCCTGCGGCGACGGCGCTTGCAACGGCGCGGAGACCACTGCGTCCTGCGAGGCGGATTGCGGCGTGGCCTCGAGCTGCGGCGACATGGTCTGCGCGATCGACGAGACGCCTGAGAGCTGTCCGAGCGACTGCACCGAAGACGGCCCGTCCTGCGGAGACACGATCTGCATGGAAGACGCTGGCGAGACGCAGGAGACGTGCCCGACCGATTGTGGTCACCTCCCAGAAGAGAACCCGTGCGACATGGGCGACAGCTGCTCAAGCTGCAACGACATCACGGGTTGCGGCTGGTGCGCCGGGACCAACACCTGTATCCCGAGCGGCGAAGGTGAGTCCTGCCCGGCCGCGGACTGGTTGGACAACCGCAATGGTTGCTACGACTGCTCGGTGCACAGTGCCTGCTCTGACTGCGTCAACGATGCCTACTGTGGCTACTGTCCTGGAATGGGCTGCATCAACAACACGCAGAACCGCCTGAAGGCGATGTGCAGCACATACCTTCGCTACGGCCAGCGGATGATGTGCGGAGGCTGACGCCAAAGCGTTCTTGAGCGCGAACAAGACGAAAGCGTCGCCTTCCCAGGCGGCGCTTTTCTTTTTCGCGCCGGCCCGAGACGCTTCTCGCGAGACACGAGCGCCGAACGCCTCTACGCTTTTGGAATGCGCACCGAGTGTGAATATCTAGTGATCGGCAGCGGGATCGCGGGGCTCTCCTTCGCTCTCCGGGCCGCGGAACATGGTCGCGTGACGATCGTGACGAAGCGCTCGCGAACCGACTCCGCGACGAACTGGGCACAAGGCGGCATCGCGGCCGTGCTCGACCCTGACGACACCACCGACGCGCACGTCAGCGACACGCTCGGAACCGGCGGAGGCCTGAGCCACGAAAAGGTCGTGGAGATGGTCATCACCGAGGGCCCGAAGCGGGTGCTCGAACTGATGGAGCTGGGCGCCGAGTTCAGCAAGAACGAAGCGGGCGAGCTCGACCTCACGATGGAGGGTGGGCACAGCGCGCGACGTGTCATTCACGCCGGTGACATCACGGGTCGCGAAGTGCAGCGCGCGCTGGTGGCCGCTGCCAACGAGCATCCGCAGATCACGATCCACGAAGAACACATGGCGGTCGACTTGATCGAGACCAGCCGCTTCGGCGGTCCGCGTCAGGTGAGCGGCGCGTACGTGCTCCACGAGACGACCGGCGAGGTCCACACCCTCACCGCGGGCGCGACCATCTTGGCCGCCGGAGGCGCGGGCAAGGTCTACCTCTACACGAGCAACCCCGACGTCGCGACGGGCGACGGGGTCGCGATGGCGTACCGCGCAGGCGCGGAGCTCGCGAACATGGAGTTCTTCCAGTTCCACCCGACGTCGCTCTACCACCCGAAGGCCGGCAGCTTCTTGATCAGCGAAGCGCTTCGCGGGGAGGGCGGGATCCTCAGGCGCGCGGACGGCACCGCGTTCATGGCGTCACATCACGAGCAGAAAGACCTCGCGCCTCGTGACGTGGTCGCGCGCGCGATCGATTACGAGATGAAGCGGAGCGGAGCCGACTCGGTTTTCCTCGACATGACCCACGAGAACGGCGAGTTCCTCGCGAAGCGTTTCTCGAACATCCACGCGCGGTGCATGAAGTACGGCATCGATATGCGGACGGAGCCGATCCCGGTGGTCCCCGCGGCGCACTACATGTGCGGGGGCGTGGTCGTCGATCAGGACGGGCGTAGCTCGCTGCCCGGTCTCTGGGCCATCGGCGAAGTGACCTGCTCAGGTCTCCACGGCGCGAACCGCCTCGCTTCAAACTCGCTCCTCGAAGGTTTGGTCTACGGATACCGCGCCGCGAACGCGCTGGCGGCGGGCAACGAGCTCGTGAGCGCCGGGAGCGTGCCGGAGTGGGACGTTGGGTCGGCCATCGCGAGTAACGAAGAGGTCGTGGTCAGCCAGAACTGGGACGAGCTTCGTCGCTTCATGTGGAACTACGTTGGGATCGTACGGACCGACAAACGCCTCCGCCGCGCGGCGCGCCGGATCGCGCTCCTCCAAGAAGAGATCCGCGAGTACTACTGGAGTCACCTGGTCAACCGCGACATGCTGGAGCTGCGAAATATCGCGGACGTCGCCGAGTTGATCATCATGTGCGCGCTCTCTCGAAAGGAGAGCCGTGGACTTCACTACACCCTCGACTATCCCGACGTGGACGCGACCCGCTTCGGCGCAGACACGGTCATCACCCGCGGGGCGCCGCCTCATGTGCGTGGTCGATAACCGGACGCCTCACCCATTTTCGGTCGTCCGTAAGGCGGCGTTGTCTTTTCCATCGCTCGTCGAGCTGACGTGAGCCCGCCAAGCTGTGTGGGTGAACACGTCGCCGGTCTTCCGCGTACTTCGCTCATCTCTCTTTACGCTTCTGATGCTCGCGTCGATGGGCTCCCTCGCGAGCGCACAAGACAACCGCGCCCGAGACGCCTTCCGCGAAGCGACGGTCGCCTACGACACTGGACGCTTTGAAGACGCGCTTCGGCTCTTTCAAGAAGCCTACGACCTGAGCGATCGGACCACGCTGCTCTACAACATCGGTCTCGTCTCTGAGCGATTGCAGCGCGACGAAGAGGCCGTGGCCGCGTACGAGGAGTTTGTCCGCGCGATGCCCAACGCACCGCAGCGTGAAAACGTGGAGGGGCGGATTCAGGTCTTGCGGACCGCGATCGCTGAGCGAGAGGCCAACGCGGCTCGCATCGAAGCCGAACGCGCCGCGGCGCTCGCGCAGTTCGAGGAGGAAGCGGAGCGCGAGCAACGGCAAGCGGCGGAGCAGGCGCGCGCCGAAGCGCTGGAGGAGACTCGCCTCGTTTACGTTCCTCCTGGCCCCGGGCCGTACTACCTCATGGCGATCGGAGCGGCGGTGACGGTGGCGGGGGGCGTCTTCCTCGCGCTCGGAGCGCGCTCGATCGCGAACGTCGAGAACGCCGAGATGGGCGCCTCGTGGAACGAGGTCTCGCTTGATCACGATCGCGGACCGCGGTTCGCGCTCACGGGCTGGGTACTGGGCGGGGTCGGCATCGGGACCGTGCTCACCGGGCTCATTTGGCACTTCGCGGGCGGCAAGAACGTCCGCGCTTCCGACCTTGAGTCCGCGAGCGTCTCCATCGGGGTCGGCGTCGGCTCGCTCTCGCTTCAGGGGACGTTCTGATGACGACCAAGCTCACGCGGCGATGCCTCGCGGTCCTTTTGATGCTCCTCTTCATGGCGGCCGCGGGCTGCTCGGTCGACATTCCCGACGATATCTACGCTTGTGCTGACGACCGGGACTGCCCAGCCGACTTCTTTTGTTGGTCGAGCGGGTTCTGCAACTCAGTGCCTGAGTCGTGCGCGCCGCGGGAGTGCTTCTCCGGTCTGTGCGGCGATGTCGATGACGGCTGCGGCGGGACGATCGATTGCGGAGAATGCGGAGACGGGTCGACCTGTGCGGAGAACTTGTGCGTTCAAGACGAGTGCGAGCCGGTCGAGTGCGCCGGCCTCTGTGGTCAAGTGACGAACCAATGCGGGAACGCCGCGAACTGCGCGTGCGGGATCATCGAGGATTGTGTGGAAGGCTTGTGCTTGTGCGAGCGCGATACGTGCGAGTCGCGAGGACGCCGTTGCGGGACGATTCAGACATGCGGCGAGACCGTGGTGTGCGGCATCTGCGCAGACGGGTGGGAGTGCGACGAAGGCCAGTGCGTGTGCGAGCCGACGAACTCGTGCGCCGCCAACCCTGGCTTCTGCGGTGAGCTCGAGACGGGCTGCGGAACCGTGGTCTGCGGATGTCCCGACGGCGAGCGCTGCAACGCGGGGATGTGTGAGCCCGGCGTGTGCACGCCGACGCCGACCGAGCTGCTCTGCGCGGCTGTGGCGTGCGGAACGGTGTTCAACGGTTGTGAAGTCATCAAGTGTCCCGAGCTGTGCGAAGGTGATGAGATCTGCGACGTCGACCTGAGCGATGGGATCGGCGAGCGCGAGTGTCGATGCCCCGAGCTGCCCGCGTGCGGGCTCCTCTCGTGCGGCGTGGTTGAGAACTCATGCTCGAGTCGGGATTGCGGGACGTGTGGCGTTGGCACGGGGACGTGCGAAGACCACACCTGTACCTGTCCCGACGACACGTTCGACGCGCCGGACAACCTCATCGGTCGACCGAAGTTCATGACGCTGGTCGGCACCCTCGGGACCACCACCACCTTCCGTAACCGAGAGGCGATCACGCGCGGCGACGTCGACTTCGTATCGCTCCCACGGACGGTCGCACGGTTCGGGGCGAGGTACGTGATCTCGACCCGAATCGAGGCGCCGATTGCGCTGACGGTACGCGCGCTCCTCACGTGCCCGGCAAGAGCGGACGGCCCCAACGCGCTCGATACCGATTGCGAAGGGGCGTTCCTTCCGAGCGGCTCCTTCGAGTGCGCCCAGCCCAACTTCGAGGCGTCCTGTGAGTTTGGTGCGCCAGCCGTCGACTACCGTGTCTCAGAACCGAGCGGCAGCCTCTGCACGGAGTACGAGCTCAACGTCGATCGGCAGATACCCGTCAGCCGCTAACCACGACGAACTGGGCTGCAAAGTCTGGTACGTTCCGCGCCGCATGACGGCAGCCAACTCAAACGCGCGCGGGGTTCAACTCCCGCGCGGCCATCGGCTCCTCGGGGCCTTTGATCTCATCACCGGGGCGCTGCTCCTGGTGGGCATCGTGTTTGGGCTGCCCGCGCGCTGGTGGCCGATCGACCTCGTGGGCGCCTCGCTCGGCGCGCTCTTCCTGGTCGCCGGTTTCGGCTTGGTGACGACGTCGGGTTGGAGCGCGAGCTTTGGGCGTTTGGTCGCTGGCCTCGCCCTCGCCGCCGGGCTGGTCGTGACGACGCTGCTCGTGCTCACCGCCGGTCACTTGTCGGGCCTCTACGGTCCGGTTGGGATGGGCGGCGCGGCGCTGCTCGGAACCGGCGCGGTCTTGGTCGTCCCCTACCTCGTCGTCTTGCCAGCGGCGCAGCTCTATATCTTGTCGACTGACGCGACCGGCGAGAAGCCGCGCGACCTGAAGGCTCCCACCGCCGCTGAGGAAGAGTGACCCGCGCGCTCCTCACGAAGGTGCTCATCGGGTGGTTCGCGCTGACCGCGGTCCTCTCGGTGGGGACGCATCACGCGACGAAGATCAATCCGATCGAGCCTCCCAGCCAGGCGCTCCGTGAGTGGGCGCTGAGCGCGCTCGACGGAGCGCGCTCCGGCGTCGAGATCCCGCCTCCGCCATCGTCGTACACCGCAGCGGGACCGATCTTTGTCCACGCCTGGGACGATGGCCTCCAGGTCGCGCGCATCGTCGCCGGACCGGATCTCGAGCAAGCGGTCCGTAGCGGTGCCGCTGCGTTGATCGCGGATGAGGGCGTGACCTCGCGACCCGGCTGGAGAAGTGGCGGGGACGACCGGACTCGCTTCACCCTGACCGTGACGCTTGGCGAGGGGCCGCTGTTGCTCGGCGTGCAGGCGCTCTCGCATCTCGGCGTGGTTCCTTTTCATGAGGGAATCGGGGTGCGCGCGAACGCAGGCACGGCCTACCTGACACCGTCGGAGCTCATCCACGAGCGAGCGTTCGATCACGGAGTGCCGACGCCGATTCCCGAGCTCAAGCTGGGGATGCAGACAGACGCGCTGGTCGATCGCTTGGTGCGCGAACTGGATCTCGACGCGCAGGACGAGCGCGACGCGTTCCGCTTTCGCGCGCACACGCTCGCGGAGCACGACTATCCGCGTGAGGAAGCGGTCACGGAAGAGAACCTGCGCAACGCAGCGAAGGAGGGCGCGAGTTTCTTGATCCGTCACCAGGACATGAGCGGCAAGTGGACGTACCTCTACGATGCGCGCTCTGATCGTACGAGTAACGATGGCTACAGCATCGCGCGGCACTCCGGGACGGCGTACTTCATGGCGCAGGTGAACCGATTCACCGATCATCCCGAAGCGGGCGCCGCGACGATCCGTGCGCTTGAGTGGTTGCGAACGCACAAGACCCGGCGGTGCGGGGAGAACCGGTGCCTCGAGTCGTACGGGCGCGCTGACGTGGGCTCCGCCGCGCTCACCGTCATCGCCGCCTCCGAGCTCCTCGCGAAGGACGACACCGTCTCGATCGCGCGTCAGCAGGTGGTCGAGCTGACCGCGTTCTTACGCTCGCTTCAGCGTGAAGACGGGGAGCTCATGCATGAGTTTGACCTCCAAGCGCAAGAGCCGATCGACATCCAGCACATGTACTACAGCGGCGAGGCCGCGTTCGCGTTCCTCAAGGCCCACGAGGTGCTCGGCGATGAGCGCAACCTTGAAGCGGCGCGCCGCCTGATGACACATCTGACGGGCGCCGGTTGGGACTTCTTCGGGAGCCGCTACTACTACGGGGAAGAGCACTGGACGTGCATCGCGGCGGGAGAAGCGCGGGCCCGTGTCGACAGTCCGGCGGGGCGCGATTTCTGCCGTCGCTGGTTCGAGTTCAACGACCGCGTTCAGTACCGCGCAGGCGAGACGCCGTGGCCAGTGTCCGGGGCGTACGGCGTCGGGCCCCTCCTGCCCCCGCGTCTCACACCGGTCGGCTCGCGAACCGAGGCGTTCGTGTCCACCTACGAGCTTCTCGACTACGCGGGTGAAGAGACCACAGAGCTGCGCGCGCTCATCGAGCGCGGCCTCGGTATGCTCCTCCGTTATCGCTGGTCGCCGGGGCCGACCTATCTCTTCGCTTCTCCTCGCTCCGCGATCGGCGGCATGCCCGGCGGACCGACGGAGCTCGCCGCGCGAAACGACTTCGTTCAGCACGCCGGCAGCGCGTTTATCCGCTGGGCCGAGGTGTTGCGTCGCGAGCGCGAGGGTCAAGCCGACTAGCGGGCTAAAGACGCGATCCACACAACCTCCGTCGCCCTTCGCTCCAGCGATTCCCTGCGCGGTGCTGCCCGTCGATCGGATACTTCAGCGTCCTTCTTCGTTGCGCCCTGCCCAGAAAACCGCTGAACTCGACGCGCTCGGTCCGATCAGCGGTTCACGTCTTTGGCGCCTTTTCAAGACGCGGGAGATGGCGTTTCATGACGCCATGCAGCTTCGACTCTTGGTCGCGTTCCTTTTCCTCTTTCTCCTCGCGTGCGGGGACGATGATGGCCCTGCCGACGCGGCGGACGCCGGTGACACGAGCGAAGCCGACACCACGCCTCCCGGGCCTGCGACCACGGTCGCGGAGCTCGACGTCGACGAGACCGTCGCGATGCCGGTTCAAGCCAATGTGGACGCGGTCCGGGACGCGCTCGGCATCTGGCACATCTACGGCGAGAACCTCGAGGACGTGGTTCGCGTTCAAGGTTACCTCCAGGCGCGCGATCGGATCGGGCAGATGGACTTCATTCGTCGCGTCGCGACGGGTCGCCTCGCGCAGTTTGCTGGCTCCCTCGACTCGTCGTTGATCGAGGACGACGAGGCCTCGCGTTTCGCGGGTCATCTCCGGAACGCAGAAGCGATCCTGCCGACCTTGAGCGACGAAGAGCGCACCTTGGTCGAGGCCTACTCCGCGGGCGTCACGGCGTACATTCAGGAGCTCCGCAACGGGACCGCGATCCTCCCGCGCGGCGTCAACTCGGTGGTCGCGCCGGACATCCTGGACGACTGGACGCCGATCGACTCCCTCGCGATTGGGCGCTTCCAGGCAGCGGCCCTCTCTTTCGATACCGGTGACGACGTCAACATGAGCGACGCGCTCGCGCGGTGGCGCGAGAACTTCGCGACTGACAATGACGATGCTCGCCGCGCGCGCTTGGCGGGGGCCTTCCATGACCTGTTCCCGTTCCGTCCCGCGCGCTCGGTCTTCACCGCGGACGGTTTCCCGAACGTCGCGAGCGACAGCGGGACCCGAGCGCTCCCGATCCCCAGGCCGCCCCGCATCGACATCGAGCTCCCGCCGCTCGCGATGCTCCGCGCGGCGCAGGGGCGCCTCGATCGTTTGGAGAACATCTTCTCGCGGATCTTCGGAGACGAGACCCGTGGCAGCAACAGCTGGGTCGTCGCGGGTGAACACACCGCGAGCGGCGCGCCGATTCTCGCCAACGATCCTCACCTCGCGCTGACGAGCCCGCCGCTCTTTTGGCAAGCGCACCTCGACACCAAGCGAGGCGGTGAGGACGGGCTGAGCGCGCTCGGGCAGATGATCGCCGGCACCCCGGTCTCCCTCCTTGGGTTCAACGAGCACATCGCCTGGGGACTCACGACGCATGGGTTTGATGTGACCGATGTGTACCTCGAGACGATCACGCCTGGCGTGGGAGGCGCGCCGGACACCGTGCTCTTCAACGGAGAGCAGGTCGCTATCGAGACCGTCGTTGAAGAGATCCCGACCGACACCGGCGCGACCGTGAGCGTCGAGTTCGAGATCGTCCCGCACCACGGTCCGATCATCCCCGAGACGCGTACCGAGACCTCAGGGATGACGATCGCGTGGACCGGCAACTCGCCGTCCAACGAAGCGGGCGCGTTCTTCGAGCTCTACAAGTCCCGCAACGTCGAGGAGGCGCGCGTCGCGTTCGACAAGTTCAAGGTCGGCGGGCAGACGCTCGCGGTCGCGAGCCGCGACGGTGACATCTACTACACGACGTCCGCGACCGTCCCGGTGCGTGACCCCCGCGCGATGACCTACAACGTCGCGGATCAGACGGGCGCGTCACCGTGTCTCGTGCTGAGCGGCGAAGGCGAGCACGAGTGGACCGACTCGCTCTCCACGCGCTTCATCCCGCACCTGCTCAACCCGGACTCCGGGTTTATCGCGACGGCCAACGCGGACGCGGTCGGCGTGACCGCAGACGGCGATCCTCACAACGACCCGCACTTCATCGGGTGCTACTTCGCGCGCGGGCACCGGCTCGCGCGGATCACCGAAGAGCTTGAACGGCTGGTCGCCCGCGGCGGCATTACGCCGGCCGACATGTCGACGCTTCAGAATGACGCGGTCTCTCCTTACGGCCGCGCCTACCTCGACGTGATTCTCGAAGACCTCGATCGCGCCTTCGAGGAGCTGACCACGCCGGGCACCCACGCGGACCTGAGCGAGGCGGCGATGGCGTCGGGGCTGAACGCTCCGCAGCTCAGCTCACTCATCGCGCGGCTGCGGAACTGGAGCTTCGACACGCCGGCGGCTGTCGAAGGGGAGCCGAGCGCAGAAGAGATCGCGGACAGCGTGGCGACGACCGTCTTCAACGCGATGTTCGGCCGCTTGGTCCGCCTCGCGCTGGACGACGAGCTCGACGTGCTCCTCGACGGAGCGACCGACGGCGCGCTTCGCCGCTACGGTCTGCAGGCGAAGACGATCCACTTCATGTTGGCCGATGCAGAGTCGCTCGATAGCTACAGCGACGCGCTCGGGGACACGGTGCTGTGGGACGATATCGGAACCGACTCGGTGGAGACGCGCGGCGATCGGGTGTTGCGCGCGCTGGGCCAAGCGATCGACTGGCTCGAGACGCGTTTCTCGAGCGAGGATCCGAACGCGTGGCGCTGGGGTGAGCTCCACACGCTGCGGCTCGGCGCGGTCGTCCCAGCTGCTTTCGTGATGCCGAGCGATCCGCTGAGCATCCCGCCCGGCGACGACCCGATGTTCCCGAACGGCTTCCCGCGGCACGGTGATCGCGACGTGGTCGACGCCTCGGGTTTCAGTCACGTCGCGACCGACCGCTTCAGCTACGGGAGCGGTCCGCAGCAGCGCCTGGTCGTCGAGATGCTCCCAGATGGTCCGCGCGCGGTGAACGCCTTGCCGGGCGGCAACTCGGAAGACATCGACGGGACGCACCAAGCCGATCAGATCGAGCTGTGGCGAAACAACGAGGTCGCGGAGGTTCCGTTCACCGAGCTTGAGGTGGTGGAGGCCGCGGAGCTCCGGATCGTCTTCGCCGCAGAGTAACGGGTGGCGTGCACGTTGTGTCGCCGGCACCACCACCCTCACTCTCCGCGGAACCGGAAGTTCTTGGTCGGGTTGGTGGTGTCCGACGAGCAGACCATGTCTCCGGACGCGCGCCGGTTCTTTCCACAAGCCGTCCGCGATGACCCGGAACGCTCGCACGTCTACGCTTGCGAGCGGTGCGGGCTCCCGATCGCGACCCGGCACGTCATGATGGAGTCCCCGGACTTCCAGGTATTCGGGATGGGCGACCTGCCTGCGATTGAATACGAACGCCTGCTCCCCACGGACCCACGCGCGGCGATGCTCAGCGGCGACTTCGAGCGGGCCGCGGAGAGTATGCGCGCGGATCTCGAAAAAGGTCGCGGGGCGCGGGCGGCACGGGAGTGGCTCGCGGCGTACGATGCCTGGAGCGCTGCTGGATAACTCACGAGGTCTCGGTGGGCGGTTCGATCAGCGTCGCGCCCGCATTGCGCACGACGTCGCGGAGCGCGTCGGGAAGGGTGACGAAGAACGCGTCGTGGTTCCTCGCGGTCAGCGTGAGCTCCTCCAGCCCTGGAACGGATGGCGCGCTCTTCACGCGCGTCAGCTGCTCTTCCGAAGTGTTCATCCAGCGGCACTCGTTGAGTGACTCGGAGAAGAAGAAGACCTCTTCGACTCCGTCGATCTGCGAAAGCGCGCTTTGGGTCCACACCAGTAACCGCTGAAGCTCGTCGCCGGCGAGCTCGAGATGGAGTCCGATCCCGAGACGGCGAACCCTAACTCGTTCAAAGACGTCAGTGGGCGTGGCGGGCGCGAGGTAGCTGATACGCCGCGGAGAGAAGGTGAGCGTCTCGACCTCCAGGTCGGTCGTCCTTCTTTCATCCGAGCTCTGCCCTCTAACCGCGACGAGCTGGAGGTTGGGAAACAGGTCGCGGAGCTTCTTCTCAGTGCACTCGAGGTTTGCTACCGCGAACGTCCGCACGTGCTCCGCGGGCTGCCGAAGAGAGTCGATGACGCGGCGCGCATATCCGTTGGCGAATACCGCGCGGATGGGGAACCGCTCGACCAAGTGGCGCGCTTGTGGCGAGAACGATCGATAGTCGACCGAGCGAAGCAAGGCGAGGCGAGGATCGTCGAAGAGCGGCGCGATACATGACTTTCGCAAGGACGTGCTGGTCACCAACACGCTCCAGACGAAGAGACGCCGCATCTCGAGCGTCAGACCGAGCACGTCAAGCGCGTGGAACGACTTCGGAGGCGCGAGGCCGTTGAGCAGGTGCCGCAGCTGATGACCGCGCGGGTCACCACCTTCCATCAGAAAGTCCGCGAAGACCGTCCACAGAGCATCGTTGTGGTAGTCCTCGCGCAGGAGACGAACGAACTCGGCTTCGCGAGCCGGGTCGACCGCGGGGCCGGCGCTCGAAGAGCTTCCGGTCACCGAGGTCCAATAGGTCCGGTCTGCTTCGCTCTCTGGAACGGAGAGCAGCTGCGCTCCGGCGTCGCGCAGACACGAAGCCGCCACTTGCGCGTCCACCAGTATCTCTCGGCGGGACACGCCGAACGAGACCGCGACTTCGATGCTCGAAAAGCCACGGCCTCGGAGCTCGACCTCTCCGCCACCGTCGATCCGAAAGTGGGGTCCTCGAAACGTGTGCTCGCTCCCATCTGGCGTTTCGAACGAGGCGGGCTGGGGGAGCGGAGTGTTCGCGAAGCAGCAGGAACCTCGGAGAGATGTGTCGGTGAAGGTGCAGCTGGCGAGATCAAGACCGGCGAAGAGGCTCCCGGAAAGTTGGCAGTCGACGAAGCGACACCGATCGAGCTGAGCGGGAGCGAGGACGCCGCGGAACCGCTCGAAGGTGCAATCAGTGAACTCACCGTCGAGGCGCTCGTTGGTAGCCACATCCGCGATGCGGCAATCGGTCATCTTGACCTGGCTTGTTACGTGCTCGAAGCCCTCGCCGAGCCGGATCAAGTCGCTTAGGTCGCATTCCCAAAACCAGCCGGCGATGTCGACGCTTCGTGTTTGCGTGAGCGTGCCGCGCGTGATCCGAGTCGACTGGAGCCGCGTAAGCGTCGCGCTTGTGAAGTCGGTGTCCGTCGCGGTTAAAAATCCATAGGCCACCTCCGCGCGCTGCATGTCGGCTTGGTCGACGGTCAGATAGCTACGCTTGAGCGTCGCGTCGCGGAAGTTCGCGCCGGAGCCTTCCACGCGACAATCGTCGAGCGTCGCCTCCGCGAAGTTGGTCCCGTGCGCGATCAAGTTACAGCCCTTGACCGTGGCTCCGGTTAGGTCGGAACCGGAAACGTCGGCCTGTCTGCCGAACCGGATGGTGAGACCGCGTAAGTCCGCGTCGCGCAGGTCATAGACGCGCTCGGGGATCCTTGAGGTCCACCAGGCGTTGCTCTCCGTCTGGAGGAAACGCAAGAGCGATGGTCGTAAGTCGACCTCGAGAAACTCGTCGAGGGAGAGCGCGGTCAACTCCGGGCAGCGGGCCTTGGCCGCGACCAGCTTCTTCTTTCCGGCGCCGGAGCCGAGGACCAAGACTCCGTTACGCGGGAGATCCTCGACCGTGTCGCATCGGACCGCTTCGAGCGCCGACATCATTGGACGGAAGACTTGGTCGCGGACGCGCCCCGCGACCAGGACGTGCGGACGATCCGGAAGCCGCACCCTTTTCACACGAACCGGCTCGGTCTTCATAGCGGTTTAGAGGAGCTCCCTGAAAGCCGCGATCGCCTCGACCGAGTCCGTCAACGTGATGCCTCGCGACTTCGCGAGCTTTCGGACATCATCGGTGACCTCTCCGGGTGTCTTGAGGTAGCCAACCAAGATGATCTCCTCGAGCCCGCGGGTGCTCTCGATGATGTGCTTCACGGATGTCGAGTAGCTCTCGACCGAAGTGATTGACGGTGCGTTTTTCTCGATCCCGACGCGGCGCGCCTTCACGTTCTTGTAGGGGTAGCTGGACTCACACACGAGGGTGTCGACCTCGATGTCGGAGATGGCGGCGATCGACGCCCGGAGAACTTTGAGGTTGGGGAGCCGCTCGCGCAGCATCTTCTTCGGGACCTGAACTCCGTCCGCGTTTAAAACCTCGAGATGTTCTGCGCGCTTGATCGACTTGACGAAGCGCGTCCCGAAGAACGTCGCGCGGGAGTGGTAGGGACGACGGCAGCGCACCTTTCGGACCGGCAGCTTCTGCACGAGGTGTTTCGCTTGAGGGGAGAACGCGCTGTAGTTAACCGAGCGCAAGAGCGCGAACGCCGGGTGTTCGACGAGCGACATGAAGACGGGTTTGCGAACGCTCGGGCTCTCGACCGTTACCTCCGTGACGAAGAAGCGACGGGAGCGAAAGCGCATGTCTCTGATCGTCGGAACGTCGGCCTCGCAGCGTTCCCCGGAACCGTCCAAGTGGCGCCGGAGCGCGCGGCCGCGGGGGTCGCCCGACTCCACCAACCAATCCGCGAAGACCGACCACACGTTGTCGTCGTCGTAATGATCGCGGAGCATCGCGTGCATCTTCTCGTCTGGTTCGACGGTAACCGACGGTCGAAGCTCTATCTGCTTGCCGGTGACCTTCGCCCAAAACGTCGCGACCTCCGGGCGTTCTGCTTGGAGGTGAACCAACTTGGCGTTCGTCGCGCGGAGCGCCGCGGCGAGCGCCGGGATAGGTAGCCGCGCGGTTCCCGTTTCCTCTCCGAACTTCACCTTCGCCAGGAGGCTGTAGATGTAGACCAACACATCGACGTCAGTGCCGCCGTCAATGCGGAACCTCGCCCCGATGTCGTCCCCTCTTGGTTGCGTGAGCTCGCTGATGTCGTCGCAGGGAGCGTAAGGCGTGTTCGCGAAACGAAAGGTGCCGTCAGTGTTCGTACCCGTGAAGGTACAACTCGCGAGGTCGAGCCCCATGAGCACGCTCCCGGTGAGGTTTGAGTCGATGAACTTGCACTCCCGGAGCTCCTCCGGGTTGAGCACGCCGCGAAAGCTCTCGAACGTACAGCCGACGAACTTCCCCGTGAGCGTTTGGGAAGCTTCGGCGTCGCGGAGATGGCACTCCTTAAACTCGGATCGCGGCGGGAGCCCGTCGCCGCGTACCCATTCGCTCAGGTCGATCTTCTTGAAGCTTCCCTGCAAGCCGACGCCGCTCGTACCCGCCCAGGCGCCTCCCCTAAAGTCGCCGCTCACGCTTTGGAGGGTCGCGTTCGTGAACGTGCAGTCCGTCGTGTTGATCTTCACCTCGTTCAGTCGCGCGTTGGTAAACGTCGCGCCTTTGGCGGTTAGCGTGAGCTTCTCGAGCGTCGCGCCGGTGAAGTTCGCGTTGTGCGCCACCATGATCCCACCCTCGATCGCGCACCCGGAGAGATCGGATCCGGAGACGTCGACGCGGCGGGGAAGCGGGAGCTTGAGGTCGCGCAGATCCTGATCGCGGAAGCTGTACTGTCGCCTCGGGAGTGTGCGCATGTGCTCGGCGTGCTCTCCGGCGAGGAGCGCGTTGAGCAGCTGCGGCGTGATCTCGACCTCGACGAACTCCTCGAAGGTCAGCTCGATGAGCTCATCGCAGCGAGCGCGCGCCGCTTCGAGCTGTTTCGCGCTGGGCCGGGACCCGATGACGAGGACGCCGTTCATCGGGAGCTGGTTGGGTCGCGCGCACTTCTCGGCACCAAGAATCGCCATGATCGTCTCAAACGTGCGATCCCATTTGGTGAACGGGCTTCGGCCGACGGTGAGGACCATGGGCGCATCTGGGAGCCGTAGGCGAGCCATGCGTGACGCTATCACGCGCCAAGAGCGCGGCGATCGCGGGCGCGTGACGGCTCTCTCTTGACGGTGTTTTGGCCGCGCTCTACACCCGCGACATGAGCTCCACTCCACTTGATCGCGAGGCCGTCCTCGCCGCGCTCGGCAGCGTCGTCGATCCCACCTTCGACAAGACGCTTGATCAGCTGAAGACGCTCGGCGGCGTCACTATCGAGGGCGACCGCGTGTCGTGCTCGGTCACCTTGAGCTCTCCCGCCGAGAGCGTGAAGACGGAGCTGAAGGCGGCGATCGACAAGTCGGTTGAGCCGCTCGGCGTTTCGATCTGCGAGGTCGAGTGGGACGTGAAGGTGCCGACGCGCGAAGCGCTCGCTGAGGACCCCGTCCCCGAGGTGAAGAACGTCATCCTCGTGATGAGCGGGAAGGGCGGCGTCGGGAAGAGCTCGGTCGCGAGCAACTTGGCGCTTGCGTTGCGCCGCGCGGGGACCCGCGTGGGTCTGCTCGACGCGGACATCTACGGACCGAGCATCCCGACCATGTTTGGCATCCAAGGTCACCCGCACAGCAAAGATGGCAAGCGGATGGAGCCGCTTCAGCGCTTCGGCGTCCAGCTCATGAGCATTGGCTTCTTGCTCGAGGACCCCAAGCAGGCGGTGGTCTGGCGCGGACCGATGTTGCACGGAGCGCTTCAGCAGTTCGTCCGCGACGTAAACTGGGGCCCGCTCGACTACTTGATCTTGGATCTCCCGCCGGGCACCGGTGACGTCGCGCTGACGCTCGCGCAGAAGATGCGCGTCAACGGCGCGGTCATCGTGACGACCCCTCAAGAGGTCGCGCTCCAGGATGTCTACAAGGGCGTCTCGATGTGCAAGAAGCTCAACGTGCCGATTCTCGGCGTGGTCGAGAACATGAGCTTCTTCGTCGATACGGCGGGCGTGAAGCACGAGCTCTTCGGGAGCGGAGGCGGTCAGAAGGTCGCGGAGTTCGCTGAAGCTCCGCTTCTCGGACAGGTCCCGATCGACACGCAGGTTCGCGAGTGGGGGGACCGCGGGACGCCGGTGGTGCAGGCCGCGCCAGGGTCCGTCGCGGGTAAGGCGTTCACCGAGATCGCCGAGCTCCTCGCGACCGAGATCGCGGCCGCGCACTTCAAGCGCGCCCAAAGCGAGAGCGCGCCGCGTTCCGAGGGGCGCAAGCGTCTCCGCATTTTGCGCTGAGCAGAGCCTCTGGGCCGCCAGTAAAGAAAAAGTGAGCGTCGTGTAGAAACGGCGGACGCTCGCGCCACATGCCTATGAAGACCGCGGAAGTCCCGCGGATTGGAGGCATGATGGGTCAAGTAGTTGTGGTATTTGCGGCGACCGGCGCCGTTGGACGTGGCGTCGCGGACCGCTTCGCGGCGGGCGGCGCGACCGTGTTTTTGAGCGGCCGTCGGTCGGACGCGGTCGACGCGATCGCGAAAACGCTCGCTTCCGAGCACGGCATCTCCGCGCACGCGGACGTTTGCGATGCGCGCGATGAGTCGGCGGTCGCGTCGTACCTGCGCTCGGTCAAGGAGCGCGCGGGTCGGGTGGACGTCGTCTTCAACGCGATCGGCGATGTCCCGGCATCCCTGGCGTACCCGAAGCTCACCGTGGAGCTGAGCGCGGAGGAGTTTCTCAAGCCGATCGATCTGGTGCTCGCGTCCCAGTTCATTACCGCGCGCGAAGCGGGGCGTTTGATGGCAGAGCAGGAGCCGGTCGAGGGACAGCGCGGCGCGATCATCACGCTCTCGGCGACGCTCTCCGGAATGACCGCGCGGAACATGGCGGGCATCACGGCCCAGTGCGGCGCGGTTGAGGCGATGACGCGGGCGCTCGCGGGCGACTTTGGCGCACAGGGCGTTCGCGTGAACTGCGTGCGGGCTTCCGCGATGCCGGAGACGCGGACGATTCAGCACACCTTCGAGGGTCAGGCGCGGATCCTCGGTGACAGCGCTCCCGGGGCACCTCCGCCCATCGGCCGGATGGTGACCGTCAAAGAGAGCGCGGCCGCAGCCGTCTTTCTCGCGAGCGCCGGGGCCACCGGGATCACAGGTCAGGTCCTCACGGTCTGCGGCGGTCAGTTCGTCGGCCAGGGCTGACGCGCTCGTTTCCTTTCCTTCCCACTTTCCCATTCACGAATACGAAAAGAGAACATCCCATGTTGAAGCTTCACGGAACCGCGCCGGCGTTCGGCGTTCGTAACCCCAGCCCCTACTGCCTCAAGGCGGAGACCCTGCTCAAGCTCTCCGGCGTCCCGTACGAGAAGGTCGCCGACCAGCCGATGAACGGTCCTCGCAAGAAGGTTCCGTTTCTCGAGCGCGGTGACGAGGTCATCGCCGACTCCGCGAACATCGCGAAGATGTTGATCGACGAAGGCAAGCTCGACCTGCCCGAAGGACCGTGCGACGCGCTGGTGCTCCGCACGATCGAGGAGCACCTTGCGTTCTTCGCGGTCCACTTCCGGTTCACCTACAGCCCTGACGAGCTCAAGGCGGCCTACTTCGCGGAGGTGCCCGCGATGCTCCGTTCGTTCGTCTTCAACAAGGTGCACAAGTCGGTGAAGTCGAACCTCTTCGCGCAGGGCGCAGGTCGCCGACCGGAAGAAGAGATGCTCCGGCTCGCGCGTGCAGACTTCGCCGCGCTGACGCGCTTGCTCGACGACAAACCGTTCTTCGCGGGCACGCGTCCAGGCGTGGCGGATGCGTCCGCGCATGGCCTCTTCACGCAGTTCCTGAGCGACCTCTCCGATCCGCTCTCTGACCTCTTCCAAGAACACGAGGCCCTCGTTCGGTACCATTCGCGGGTGGAGCGCTTCGTCTATGGCGAGGTCGCGAGCGCGAACAAGGAGGCGGCGTGATGCAGTACGCGATTTTGATCTATGAGACGGAAGACGAGTTCACGCGCCGAGGCGAGCCGGCGTACCAAGCACCGTATGAGGTGTTCACCGCGGCGCTCCAAGAGGCGAACAAGATCCGAGGCGGCGAGGTGCTCCAGAGCCCGGCCACCGCGACCACGCTGATGCTCCGCGGCGGTGAACGCGTCATTCAAGACGGCCCGGTTCCGGACAGTCGCGAGCAGCTCGGTGGGCTCTTCGTCATCGAGGCGGAGAACCTCGACGAGGCGCTCGACTGGGCGGCCAAGTGCCCAGCCGCGAAGACGTGCAAGGTCGAGGTGCGCCCGATCGGGATGGTCACGCCGTAGCGGTGAACGAAGGGACGAACGAGAGCGCGCGGGAGGTGGAGCGCGTCGCGCGAACAGCGACAGGTCGGCTCACCGCGCTCCTCGCGTCGCGTTGCGGAGGTGACCTGACGCTCGCGGAAGACGCGGTGAGCGAGGCGCTGGTCGCCGCGCTGAGCCAGTGGCCCGAGCGTGGTGTTCCGCGTGAACCCGAAGCGTGGCTCTTCACCGTCGCGAAGCGGGCGGTGCGCGCGGTTCATCGGCGCGACGATGTGCGGCGACGCCACGAAGCCGCGCTCACCGCCTTCACCGAGCTTGAGAATTCCACGATGCTAGACGAACCCACGTTTCCGGATGAGAGGCTCGGCTTGCTCTTCGCGTGCGCGCACCCGGCGATCGACAAAGGGGTACGCGCGGCGCTCATGTTGCAGACCGTCTTCGGGCTCAGCGCGCTCGAGATCGGCGCGCTCTACGCGACGCCCGCGAAGACCATGGGTCAGCGGCTCTGGCGCGCGAAGAACAAGATCAAGGTCGCCAAGATCCCGTTCGAGGTGCCCGACGCAGCGAGGCTGCCGGAGCGCGTGCCGGCCGTGCTCGACGCGATCTACGGTGTGTACACGCATGGCTACGTCAACGCGATCGACGACGCGACAGCGCCGCTCGCGCGAGAGGCGCTATGGCTCGCGCAGGTCGCCGCGGCTCTTTTGCCGTCGGAGCCGGAGGCGCTGGGTCTCCACGCGCTCCTGCTCTACGTGGCGGCCCGAGACGGCGCACGAGATCCAGATCGCTTTGTCCCGCTCTCCGATCAGGACACCGCGCGTTGGGACGCGGAGCAGATCGGTCAAGCGGACGCGCATCTACGCGCGGCGGGAGAGATCAGCGTGACGCGGCGCGAACGCGCGATCGGTCCGTTTCAATTGGAGGCCGCGATCCAGAGCGCGCTCGTGCACGGGCTTCGACGCGGAGAGGTGGACCGCGCGGCGGTGGTGACGCTCTACGACGCCTTGGTCTCGCTCCAGCCAACGCTCGGGGTGCACGTCGGTCGCGCCGCGGCGCTGCTCGCGGCGAATCGCGAAGAGGAAGCAGACGAGGCCCTTCGTGTCATTGCCGGTCGCGCTCAAGCGTTCCAACCCTACTGGGCGGTACGCGCGGCGGTTTACGCGGCACGTGGTTCGGCCGAAGCGAAAGCGGCCTATGGACGCGCCATCGAGCTCGCGCGTGATCCTCGCGTTGCGGTGTTTTTGGCGGAGCGCGAAACGCTGGTGGCGGATTAGGCGGGCCGGCGACGCACATCGTTTCCGCACAGGCGCTCAGGCGCGAGTTCCGAAACGTAGCGGAGAACTCGCGGCGATGGCGACGTAGGTGCGGGAACAAAGATATGGCCGGCGTGCACGAATACGTCACCGTCCGGGACCTCAAGAGTCCTGAAACGTGTGCGTGTCCGCGACGGCGACGGCGACGATTCGCTCTCTTCGCTCTGTTCTTTGGCTAGCGGCGGCTGCGGCTGCGCGCGGGAATGATCTGGATGCGGCGTCCCGTTCCGTGTCCGTGCGACGACGTGCTCACGCCTTCGAACTTCGCGAGCGAGAGGTGAATGACGCGACGGTCGCGGGCGCTCATCGGCTCGAGCGTGACGACCTTGCCCTGCTCGACCGCCTTCTTCGCTTGACGCTTGGCCATCGTGACGAGGCCGCGGTCGTGACGCTCGCGATAGTCGCCGCAGTCCACGACGACGTGACGACGTGACTTGGGCGGACGGTTCACGATCTTGTTCACGATGAACTGCAGCGCGTCGAGGGTCTGGCCCTTCTTGCCGATCGCGCGTCCCGCGTCGGGGCCGACGAGATCGAGGACGACCTGCTCGCTGTTGTCTTCACGGATATCGATGTCGACGTCGAGGTCGATCAGATCGAGGACCTCGTCGAGGGCGTTCGCCGCTTCGTCGGCCTTGCCGTCGTCGGGAGGAGGACCGGCGTCCGTCGTCGGCTCGAGGCCATCGTCGTCATCATCAAGGAGCAGAGCTCCTTCGCGGGGTTCATCATGCTCGGCCACGGCGTCGCTTTCTCTTGGTCTTGGGCTTCACGCGTCGGCTGGACGCGGAGAGCTCCTTCGTCATCGTCTCGGGCGCTGCGTCAGTGGGGTCGTCATCCGCGGGCGTGTTCGCCGCGTCTCCCACAGCGTTTTCCAGTCGCCAGTGAATCCATTTTTGCTGCGTGATGCTCAACGCAGAGTTCGTGACCATGTAGAGGCACAGGCCAGCGGGCAGGAAGAGCATGAAGACCGACATCATGATCGGCATGCCGTACATCATCATCTTGGCCTGCATCGGGTCCATCGCAGGCGGGTTCAGTTTCTGCTGGAGGAACATCAAGCCGCCGAGCGCGATGGGGAGCACGAAGAGCGGGTCGGGCGCGCTCAGGTCCGTCCACCAGGCGATGAACGGGGTGTGGTACAGCTCGATGTTGGTCGAGAGCGACTGGTAGAGCGCGAACCAGATCGGCATCTGGAGCAAGCTCGGGAGGCAGCCGCCGAACGGGCTGACCTTCTCCCGTTTGTAGAGCTCCATGATCGCCGCGCCCTTTTGCTCGCGGTCGTCCTTAAAGCGCTCGTTGATCTCATCCATCTGAGGCTTGAGGAGCCTCATCTTCGCCATGGACTGGAAGCTCTTCTCGGTCAGCGGGTAGAGCAGCGCCTTCACGCAGATCGTCATCAAGATGATCGCGAAGCCCCAGTTGCCGACAAAGCCGTACATCGTCCGGAGGAGCCAGATGAGACCGGTCGCGATCCAAGAGAACCAACCCAGGTCGACTGACTTGGGCAAGCCGTGGCCCGCCGCCTCGAGGGCGTCGAAGTCCTTCGGGCCGACGTAGGCCATGGTGCGCGTGATGTGCGAATCGTTCGCGGACACCTCTGCGTCGGCGTAGACCAGGCGGGACTCGAAGAGACTGCCGAGCACGGAGTCTTCGTCGCCGATGACGCCCCCGCGGTCGCTCGCGGTCACTTCGCAGTGCGCTTGTGCGCCATCGCTCGGCGCCAGCAAGTTCGCGAAGTAGACGTTCTCGATGCCGGTGAAGTGCACCGCGGCAAGGGTCTCAGGCTCGTCGCGAAGATTCTCGCGATCCTCGCGCATGAGGTCGTGATCCTCGCCGTGCATGCACAGGCCTTGGCTCAGGCTGGGAGAGGGTCGACCGAACCCGCCGCCGTCTTCTTCCTTCTCGCGAGAGATGTAGTGATGGGTCGTGATCGTGACGCCGACCGTGCGCGCCTCGTTTGAGAGGTTGTCGACCTTGACGGTGGACCAAAGCTGAAAGCGCTCGCCCGCTTCGATCTTGCGGGTCACGCGAACTCCGTCGCCCTCCCACTGGAAGCGAACGGCGGTTGGGCTCAGCTGCTCTCCCGTGAAGACCGCGTCTTCAGGAAGAGTGACACCACGAAGCTCCATGCGAAGCGGGAGGAACGATGGCTTGTCGGTCGTCACCAGGTTGATCGGCTTGCCGTCTTCCACGTAACGGTCGCCCTTGAGCTCGAAGCTCGTCATCGCCGTTGTCAGTGAGGTGAACGTCGCGATGGCGTCATCCGTCTCGACCGTGAACGTTTCGGCGGCCAAGAGCCGAGCGGCGTCATCGACATCATCTCGCGCAGGCGAGACGGCTTCGCTGACCGCCATCGATGGGTCACCTGCCTCAGAGGCGGGCGCGTCACCGGCGAACGCGTAGTAGAGGCCTGCGAGCGAGAGCGCAACGAGGCCGAGACTTAGGAAACTGCGCTTTTCGTCATCCATGAGTTGGTTCGCTGCGCGGGAGGGCGGGAGGTGGATCGAATCCACCTTCGTGGAGCGGTTGGCAGCGGCAGATTCGTTTGACCCCCAACCAGCCTCCGCGCAAGGGGCCGAATCGCTCGATGCATACCGCGGTGTAGCGCGAGCAGGAAGGCTCGTACCGGCAGACGTTGCCGATCAAGGGCGAAAGCGTCCACCAATAGACCCGGATGAGGAGCAACATCAGGCCGGAAAAGAGCCGTGACAGATGTGTCATCGATCGCCCCGGCGCTTGTCGCTCCGCGTGAGGCGAGCTCGCTGCACTTCTTTGAGGCACTCCTGGTATCCGAGTTCAGGTGCCCCTCGCTTCGCGATCACGACGACCGGAACGGCGGGGAAGAGAACCCGATTGCGACGGAAGACCTCTCGCACCACCCGCTTAACGCGGTTACGCGCGACAGCGTTCCCTACTTTCTTCGTCACTGTGACACCGAGGCGACCGCGCACGTCTTCCGTACGATCCTCAAAGCGTTTGATGACAAAAAGGTAGTGAGGCGAGTGGATCTTCTTCCCACGCGACTGAATCACACGGAACTCGCTGCGGCGCTTCACGCGGTCGCGCGAGGTGAACCTCTCTGCGCGGCGAGTAGCGATGCGGCTTCGATCTAGCTCCGAATCAAGAATGTGGTGGCCGGCGGCCACGGGCACTACTTCTTGTAGACCGAGACAGCCAGCTGCTTGCGGCCCTTCTGACGGCGCGCGGCGATGACCTTACGGCCACCCTTGGTCTTCATCCGGGCACGGAACCCATGGGTACGGAGTCGCTTCGTGCGGGAGGGTTGATAGGTGCGCTTCACGGCGGCAGCTCCAACGACAAATGTCGTGTCGGTCAGGGGGTGTTTCGCGGCTGCCTCGGTGAGGGTCCGCGGGAAGGGCGGGGAGAAAAGCACGAGGCATTTGGGGTGTCAAGCAGATGACGTCTCCAGGTGGAACCCCACGGGTCAGTGGTCGAACCCCGCGAATCAGCGCGGGATCACACACACAGGGCGCCCGGTCAATGTGTGCGTCTGGCTCCAAAGGAGTGGGGTCGAGGAGGATCAAGGCCGCACCCATGAGGATCACAAGCGATTCTGGGATGATCACGTGGCTTCTCCAATCAGGCCGGCGTCCATGAAACTGAAGAAGCCCTCGCTTCCCACGATCACGTGGTCCAGCACGCGGACCCCGAGCAGCGCACCTGCGTTGGACAGTGAACGTGTCAGCGCGATGTCTTCAGGGCTCGGGGTCGGATCGCCGCTCGGGTGGTTGTGCACGAAAACCACGCCGCTCGCGACCGCTCGGAGGAGCGCGCGGAACACATCGCCGGGAGTCACCGGACACATGCTGAGGCCTCCAACCGCGAGGAGGATTTCCCCAAGTGGACGGTTTCGCGCATCGAGCGGTACGGCCAAGAAGTGCTCGGCGTCGGCGTCGCGCAGTCGCGGGCCGAACGAAGCGTAGACATCTGCGCTCTCGCGAAGCGGCTTTCCCCGCTCGAGCGGGCGTGCCGCGAGCCGCCTGCCCAGCTCGACCGCCGCGACCACCCGGGCGGCCTTGGTGGGACCGATGCCGTGCACCCGCGCGAGCTCCCTCGCATCGACACCGGCCAGACCGCGGCTCCCGTGCACCTCGACCAAGCGCGCCGCGATGACGCTGACCGGTTCGCTCCGAGAGCCTGTGCCGAGGAGCAACGCGAGCAGCTCACAATCGCTCAGGGATCGCGGGCCGACGTCGCTGAGTCGTTCCCGTGGTCCGGGATGGGTCGCGGTGGTTTGCATGCCGTCGTGGTGTTGCACTCGGCGGGCCAACGTTTCGCGACGTGAACTCAATGAGTTGCAGGTCGACAATGGCGGATCCGTTGGCGGACCGCCGGCGGCCGCCAATTCTCGAACCGAGATCAGTCGAGGTCCTTCCTCGTAGATCACCAGTGCTGCCTCGCGCCGAAGCCCAACCGGAAGCGCGCGGGACGTCTTGCGGTCGTGCGTCACCTGAGCGACTCAGCTACAGTGCTCGAATTTTTCTAAACCGTTTCTCCGAGAAGCGCGTCTGGTCGGCATGGACATGATCCGGAGGAGCGCGATCGCCTGGTTGATCGTGATGCTGCTGAGCGCAGCGGAGACCGGATCGGCGCAATCGTCTGCGTCGGAGTACTGCCAGTACACCAACGTCGCCGTGAACCGGACATCCGTCGCGGAGTGGTCAACGTGGCTCGGGTTAGGGGGCGGCAAGCGGTTCACGAGCGACGAGCGAGGTCGCTTCGGTCTGCGCATTGGCGGCACCGTGGACTTCCCGCTCGCGCGATTGGGGCGGCGAGGTCGCTATGGCGGGAGCTTCGAGTTCCGGACCGGTCCCTACGTTCAAGCCGAGACCACGATCGACGCGCAGCTCTTCGAGGGTGGGGTCACCCTCGACTTCTCACAATACAAGCACGCGCAGTGGGGCACCTTCGCGATCCGCGGTGGCGGTGGCGTCGCGCTTCGTCAGTCGGAAGCGCGCGGAACCCCAGACCGTCTCGTTCCTTTCGGTTCGATCACGCTGACCTATGGAGTGCGCTCCACCTGGGGCCGGACGGTTTCGTTCCTCATGTGTGAACGCGACATCGACAACGAGTTCCGCGAGGCGACCGGGCCGCGAGCGGGGAACGGCTACGCGAGCGGGGCGCGGCTCTACGGAACCGTGCGGGTTGACCGGGACGGAGTGGTGAGCGTGATGTTCGGCGTGGAGATCGAGCCGTCGTTCTTCTTCCCGCCATACTCGCTCATCCGCATGATCGGCGCGCGTCCGAGACGCTAGCAGGCACTCTAGAGCGTGATTCGAAAGCTCAACTCCTTCGAGTCGAATCTCCTCTTGCATCCTGCTCCGCGGACCTGACCAGTCCTGAGGAGGTACACCGGGAAGGCCGAAGGACGGAGCTGAGCGGCGTTTTCAAGCGGGTCGACGATGGGATAACGTGACGTGATGCGTTCGCGCCTCATCGTCTCCGTGCTGTTGCTGGTCTGTGCGGTTGTCCAACCGCGCACCGCGAACGCCCAAGAGAGCGTGACGGAGGCAACGCTTCGCGCGCCCGGCGTGATCGACTACGTCGCGATGGCCGCGATGGTGGGGACGATCGCAGGGCTCACTTTTGCTCCTCGTCGCGAGGAGCCGAGAGCGCGCGGACCCGTTCTCTTCGACGACACGTTTCGCAATGGGTGGCGGGCGGAGTCGAGCGTTCGTCGCCAGCGGTTCCGACGCGCGAGTGACGTCTCGCTCGCGCTCCTGCTCGCGTTGCCGCTCGGGGACACGTTCGTGATGGCGGGTCAGCGCGATTGGAGAACGAGCGGTCGGCTCGCGTTCTCCGGCGCGCAAGCCTTCGCGCTCAGCGGGATGGTCGCGTCGTTGCTCAAGGTTTTGGTCGCGCGGCAGCGCCCGGACGCCCGCGTGTGCGAAGCGGACACCAGCTGTGATGTCTCGGATATCAGAGCGCCGAATCACGCCTTCCCGAGCGGCCACACCGCCTTTGCCTTTACCGGCGCGGCGCTCGCGTGTTCTGCGCGCATGCGGCACACGTTCATCGGTCGCGGCGCGGATATCGCGACTTGCGCCAGCGGGTTGGTCCTCGCGACGCTCACCGGGATTTTTCGTGGCGTCTCCGATCGACACTGGGCGACCGATGTCCTGGTCGGCGCGGGAGTCGGCTTGCTCGCGGGCTTCTTGGTGCCGCGGCTTTACTGGCGGAGCGGGGAGCCTGACGATCCGACGATCAGCGCGCTCTCGGTCGGCTTTGATCGACGGAGCTTCACCGTCGGGATCTCAGGCTCGCTCTAGCAGCCTGCTAGCAGCCGGCTAGCTGTCGCTCTCGCCGTCGTCCGTGGCTCTTGGATCGATGCGATCACCAATGAGGTCGAAGGCGTCCATCGGGACCTGGGCTGCTGGCGAGGTAGCGAAATCGTCGGCGAAGAGGCTGTAGATGAGAATGTCGCGCGGCTCTTCCTCAGGCCATGGGAGGCGACGCCGTAGGAGCCCTTCACGTGACGCGCCGATTTTTTCCGCGACCCGCTGTGATCCGAGGTTCGCCGGATCGATGTGGAGCTCGACGCGATCCACTTGCTCGTACTCAAAGGCTAAGCGGCAGAGCACGCTCGCGGCCTCCGCGGCGTAACCGTGACCGGCGCGGTCTTGGCGGATCCAGTACCCCGCGGCGCGCCCGAGCGAGTCGACCGGGTGCAGGCCACATCCGCCGAGCGGCGCGTTCGTCTCGCGGTCGCGGATCTGAAAGGTGTAGTCGCCCTTGGTGAAGCGCGCGAACATCGACGCGAAGAGCTCGGCTTGCTCGAGCGACGAGAGCGGGGTCACCGAGAACGGCATGTACGGGACGAGGTACGCCTGGTTGTCCTGCACGAGGCCGCGAAACTCTTCCGCGCAGTCCGGTCGGAACGGCGTGATCCGCAAGCGCTCGCTGCGAAGTTCATAAGCGATAGGCATAGGGGACCCATAAGCACGCGGCTCACGTCGCGCTAGCGAGATCCATTTTCTGCTCAGCCCTTCCGAATGTGCTTGAGCGCCTCGCGTTGACTCAGGCCGCTCAGGGTCTCGCCGCGCTCTTCGACGAACGCGCGAACGGGCTCGGGATCATGATGCGCGTACTGGCGGAGCGCCCAACCGATCGCCTTCCGCATGAAGAAGTCGGGGTGTTCCGCTTGCTGATCGCAGTAGCGGAAGAGCCGCTCGGTGTCGGTCTCGCCTTTGTACGTCAGCTGATGCAAGAGCGCGGTACGCGCGACCCAGAGGTCGTCATCGCGGATCCACTCGTCCATCTGCGCGGCGTGCTCGCGGTGCTGCTTGATGATGCCGCCGACGACGTGCGCGGCGAGGGCGTCGACCGTGTCCCACCACGACTTGGTCTGCACGAGCTTCTTCACGCGCGTGAGGTGTTTGGGCTCCAGCTTCTTGGCGTAGCGGCGCAGGAGGTCGACCGCCACGTACTGCAGCTCGCGCTCGGGTTCACGGAAGCAACGCTCCGCCGAGCGCAGGACCTGATGCGCGGAGACCTTCTGGTGGGCGAGGAGGAACGGCTTCTGCGCGTCACGCCGCGGCTTGCTCTTGATGCCGAAGAAGCGGAACTGGTCGCGCTGGTACGCCTCCATGCTCTTGGCGAGTTCAGGGCGCGCTTTCGCTTCGAGCGCGCGGCGCAGCGCGGCGAGTTCCATCTCGGTGTGTCGCTAGAGGACGTCGGCCGGCCCGGGCCCGGGATCACGCGGGGCGTTCACGTCGACGACCAGGGAGGAAAACTCATCCGCTTTCCAGATGCCGTGCTTGTTGCGCCGCAGCCGAACCGGTCGCGCGCTCGCCGCGCCCGATGAGTGAACGAAGACCTTGTAGTCACCGTCCGCGATCGAACCGACGTGACGGTCCTGTGGGCGAAAGCGAACCGTCGCGCTGTCGAGCGGATGGGCGTAGCCGTCCTCAACGGTTGTCCCGGCGAGGTAACTGCGCGGGAGGTGAGGTCGAGAATCGACGCGCTCGATCAACTCACGGCGCGCGCGCAGGACCTCGTACCCGCGGAACGCGTACGGTGAGTTGGGC
The DNA here is from genome assembly GCA_938024995.1 of uncultured bacterium. Classification (GTDB taxonomy): domain Bacteria; phylum Myxococcota_A; class Polyangia; order Polyangiales; family Houyiibacteriaceae; genus CALJDU01. The sequence goes on along the minus strand of CALJDU010000033.1, from coordinate 223,266 downwards.
TGCGCTGCGGTCACGATCGCCTCCGAGCACGCGAGCACCGTCAGCTGTTTGCCGAGCTCGGGGTCGAACGTCCGCGCGAGGAGCGCAAAGACGAAGAGCACGGCGCCGCCTTGGGGCGTGTCCCCGATCGCTTCACGAAGCGCCAGGAACTCATCGACGGAACGAGGAACGTTTGCCGTGATCTCCTCGGACGGGTCGCCGCCCACCGCTACTCGTCCGTTCCGAACTCATCGAGCGCGCAGCCGCTCTGCGCCGCGCAGGTGCCGCTCGCGCAGAGGTCACTCAAGCACTGCGCGTTGCCCGTGCAGGAGGCACCTTCGCGCAGGCGCGCGGGCACACACATCTCGTCGCCAGGATCGCAGATGGCGTCCGCGGCACAGCGCGCCGCGAACACGTCGACATCGGTGGCGCAAGGCTGGCCGGCGCTTGGAAGTGGAGCGCAGGTGCCGTCGGGGGTGAGACCGTCGGTCTGACAGTACTCGCCGATCGGGCAGACGTCGGGGAGCGAGAAGTTGCACGCCGCGCCGGACGTGACCGGTTGCACGCACTCCGCGATCAGCTCGCCTTCCATGTCGAGGCCGGTAACCGCGCAGCTCAAGCCTGCTTCGCAGAGATCATCCAAGCAGTTGCCGCCGAGCGCGACCGTGCGCGCTTCTGACCACGGAACGCACGAACCGCTGGTCGCGTCGTCACACGCGAACCCAACGTCGCAGGTGTCATCGCCGCACGAGGTGCCCGCGCCGCGGAAGGCGCGACACGTGCCCGCGCCACAGATCCCACTCCCGCACTCGATGTTGCTTCCGCACGGCTCACCGACCGCGCGAACGTCGCCGCAGGTCCCGGGGCACGCGCCGTCGAACTGACATACGCCGCCCGAAGGACACTCCGCGGTGTCGTTGCACGGGTCGCCCGCGGCGAGCAGGCCCTCGAACGCGGGCTCGCATGCGCCGCGATAGGGGAAGTCTTCGATCGCGCGGCAGTCACCGGCGGCGAGCTCGGCGATACACGCTTCCATCGCGACGCCGTCGTAGCGGACGCTGCCGGCGTCGATCATGGCCTGCCAGCGCTTGATGGAGGTCTCCTCCAGCGTCTCTTGAACGCGCGCGTTGCAGTCGTAGTCGCTGGTGCCGAGGTCGCCGAGGTCGCCGTAGCAAAGGGGCAGGTTGTCGCACGTCGCGGCGGCCACCATCGCGGGGACTTCTTGGAGCGGAAGCCCGAGATCTTCTGTTCCCCCACAACCTGAGGTCGTCGCGCCAATTGCAGCAAACGCTGCGACCAAGACAACAAAGCGTTTCATCGCGCACACCATACAACACAGAAGCGCTTGAATTGGGTCGTACGCTGGATCGCACAAAGGGTGCTGAGTTGTAAGCGCTCGTGTTCAAACAGGAAAAGTGAACTGTGCGCAGGTGCGAGCGCACCCCATCGTAGGTACAATGTGGTTATGACTTTGTCTCTCCCTCGCTGGCTGATGGCCATCTTCACTTTCTCCCTTCTCAGCGTGGTGGGCTGCAGCTGTGGTGGTGACGACGATGGAGTGATGGGGATCCCATGCGACAGCGCGATGGAGTGTCCTGGCACACAGATTTGCGTGGATGGCTTCTGCGAGCGCGCGCCGGACGGGATGGACACCAGCGTCGGGATGGACACCGCGCCGCCCATGCTGATGTGCGACGACGGTCGCGATCCTTGCGGCCGTGGGTCCATCGCGGCCTGCTGCGGAGAAGCTCAGGTCTGCATGGGGAGCCTCTGCGTTGAGGACTGCGGGGAGAACCCGCGCTGCGGCTCGGGATGTTGCGAAGGTGGCCAAGAGTGCCTCATGGATCGCTGTGTCATCGAGTGCGACGAAGAGCTCCGTTGCGGAGATGATCTGAACCTCTGTTGTGACGGCTCGACCGAAGCGTGCGTCGGCGGCGCCTGCGTTCCGCTCGGCGATGAGTGCGCGCTGACCGAAGAGTGCGAGCTCGACGAGATTTGTGAGCCGACCCTGGGTCGCTGTCTCCCGCGCGCGTCCATTGACGTCTGCGAGTTCCGCCCGCCGCCGGGTGAGTTCGCGCCGTCGATCGGTTGTCGCTGGGTTCCGGACGATGGCTATGACGATGTCGTGATGACGCCTTCGGTCGCGAACCTTACCGACGACAACGGCGACGGGATGACCAACACGGATGACATCCCGGACATCGCGTTCATCGCGTTCAACCGTGAGGCGAACGGGTGCTGCACCAACCGCGGCGTGCTGCGCATCATCAGCGGTGCGTGTAACGAAGACGGCACGATGAACACGCTCGCGAGCTTGAACACGCCGTTCCTCGACAACTCCGCCGGTGTCGCGCTCGGTAACCTGCACCAAGCGGGAGACCCGACCACGCACAACCCAGAGATCGTCACCGTCGCGCGCGCGATCGGTTCGACTCCCGCGGCGGTCGTCGCCTACCAGCGCGTGACCCCAGACGGCACCTCCTGGGAGGTGCTCTGGCAGTCGACCGCGAACATGACGGGGATCTTCGCCGCCGGCGCTCAGCCGAGCCTCGCCGACCTCGACAAGGATGGACGCCCCGAGGTCATCGTCGGCAACTTGGTCCTCGATGGTCTGAGCGGTGAGGTCATTTGGGATGGCCGGATGACGGTCGCGGGCGGAGGCGTCGGCAACAACGCCTTCCTCGGGCCGACGTCGACGATCGCGGACATTGACCGTGACGGCTTCCAAGAGGTCATCGCTGGCAACACCGTTTATGACGGTCGAACCGGCGCGCTGGAGTGGAGCTACGCCTACACCACCGAGAACTCGGCCTGCCAAGGCACGCTCCCGTGCGACGGGTTCAACGCGGTCGCCAACATGGACGACGACGAGTTCGGCGAGGTCGTGATCGTGCGCCGCGGCGAGGTCTTCGTGCTCGAGCACGATGGTGAACTGAAGACGCGCATCCCGGTTCCCAAAGAGACCTGTGCTCGGAACGAGTCGGGACCGCCCACCATCGCCGACTTCGACAACGACGGTCGCCCTGAGATCGGAACGGCTGGCGCGGACTACTACGTCGTGATCGATCTCGACTGCACGGGCGACCCGCTACCCGAGGGATGCGACAGCGAGAACGTGCGCTGGAAGGTACGGAACCGTGACTGCTCAAGCCGCGCGACGGGATCCAGCGTCTTTGACTTTGACGGCGACGGAAGCGCGGAGGTGGTCTACGCCGACGAGACGACGTTCCGGATCTTCCGCGGCCTCGACGGCGAGATCCTCTACGAAGACACCACGCACTCGAGCAACACGCGCATGGAGATGCCGGTGGTCGTGGATGTCGACAACGACGGCAAGTCCGAGGTCGTGATCCCGGAGCCGAACACCAACGAGATGTACGGCGGGATCGAGATCTGGGAAGACGCGGACAACAACTGGGTCCGCACCCGCCGCATCTGGAACCAGCACGGCTACTACGTCACGAACATCACGGAAGACGGTCAGGTGCCCGCCGAGCCGGAGAACAACTGGGACAGCTCGCGCTTGAACAACTTTCGGCAGAACGTTCAGCCGGGCGGGCTCTTCGACGCGCCGGACCTCGTGATCACCGACATCGAGATGGACGAGTGCGCGCCCGGCGTGGCGACCATCGCGGTCACGGTCAAGAACGAAGGCGCGCTCGGCGTCGCACCGGGCGTCCCGGTCTTCGCGCGGGCGACCCCGCTGGACCTGCCTCCGGTGACCATCGGCGTGGAGCGGACGACCCTGCGGTTGCTCCCGGGTCAGAGCGAGCGCGTCATCTTCATGTACGTGGTCGAGGGCGGCTTCACCTTCTCCTCGTTTACGGTCGACGCGATGGTGGACGACGACGGGATGGGCGGCAGCGTCTACAACGAGTGCCACGAGGACAACAACGCGGGCATGAGCGAAGAAGCGTTCGAGACCTGCATGCTTGGCTAGCGCGGCCGCGGCGTTGCCGCTTTGGTCGATGGCGGAGACGTGGCACGATGCCGCCGTGCTTGAACGCGCCAGTCGCCGCCGCGCCTCGCCTCCCTCTATCGGAGTTCACGCGTGCTGAGCAGCGCCCGTCGAGAGCGCATCGTAGCGACGGTCTCCGCGCTCAAGCAGGCCGAGCGACCAGTGCGGATCCTGCGCCGAATCGCGTGGGACAAGAGCGTCCGCGCGCGCTTCTTCGCGAAGGGGGCGAGCGAGCTGCCGCAGGTCGAGTACGAGCGCTTCGTCGCCGAGCCGGTCCTCGCGGAGCTCGACGCGATCGCGGTGACGCTCGACGTTGGCGATCCGATCGATCGGTGGATCCTTCGGCAGATCGACGCGGTCCGGCACGGCGCCAAAATGATCGCGGCCGTCGGAACCGCGGACTTCTCGAAGTGGTCGATCGAGCTCTATGGGAAGCCGACCATCGCGGCCCTCGACGGAGGCGGGACGCCCCTCGGGTTGGCCGAGCGCGTGGAGCTTGTGTTGAAAGAGCTCCAGCCCGGCGAACTGGGCGAGCCCGCACAGCGTTTGTCCGCGGAGGAGCTGGCCGCGCGCATGCGACCCATCGTCAGCGCGAAGTTTGGAGACGACGCCCCAACGGTCGAGGTGGTGAGCGACTTGTCCGCGAAGGCGGTCGCGGGCTCGCGGCGGATCCGGATCCGGGCGGGAGCGGAGTTCACGGAGTACGACGTTCGCCAGCTGATCGTGCACGAGGCGGAGGTTCACGTCGCGACCTCGCTCAACGGTCGACGTCAGAAGCGGCTCCCGATCCTCGGCGCTGGCCACCCTGGGACGACGAGGACCCAAGAGGGTATCGCGGTCTTCTCCGAGATGCTGAGCGGCGCGATGGACCCAGAGCGATTTCGGCGGTTGGCCGATCGCACCATCGCGATTCAAATGTCGCTCGACGGCGCGGACTTCTTGGATCTCTTCCAGTACTTCGTCTCGCGCGGCGAGGATCGTGAACAGGCGTTTGAGGACGCGCGACGCGTCGTTCGCGGCGGCGTGATGACCGGCGGCGCGCCCTTTACCAAAGACGGCGTCTACCTCGACGGGCTGCTCCGCGTGTACGACTTCGTGCGCTGCGCAGTGGAGCTCGACCGCACCGACTGCATCCGGATGATCTTCTGCGGGAAGCTCGCGCTGGAAGACGTCCCGACGATGTGCGCGTTGGTCGGGGAAGGGCTGTGCTTGACCCCGCGGTACTTGCCGGCCTGGGCGACCGACTTGCGCTTCCTCGTCTCGTACCTCGCGTTTTCAGGTTTCGTTCACCGCGTGGATGGTGAAGGTCACGGGCGCTACCGCTCGCTGATCGCCTCTGCGCCGATCGGGGTTCGCGAAGACGAGCGCGACTGACCACACGGGGCGCGACCCTGCTCGGCAAAGGAGCGCGGTTCACGGTTTTCGTCATGAAGCACCAGTCAACCAAGTAAGCTCTCGCCGTGCCTTCTCTCGAGCCGCTCTCGCCCCCTTCGTTCACCCAGCGTTACCTCGACTACGACTCGATGACGGCCGTCCTGACGGATTGGGCCGCGTCACATCCAACGCTCGCGCGGCTGACCTCTCTCGCGAAGACGCCGGAGGGGCGCGATGTCTGGCTGTTGACGATCGGGACCGCGCTGGACGAGAAGCGCCCCATCGCATGGGTCGACGCCAACATGCACGCCTCCGAGCTTTGCGGGACCAACGTCGCCCTCGCGATCGCCCACGCGGTGCTCCGGTTTCACGCGACCGGTGAGTCAAACCTCCCGGCTCCGGTCGCCGAGGTGCTCCGTGACATTCACGTCTGCGTGATGCCTCGGATGTCGCCCGACGGAGCCGAAGCTGTGCTCACTCAAGGGCGCTTCATCCGCTCGGTGCCGCGCGACGAGCGGCCGGGTCAGGAGACGGCGCGCTGGCGGGGACAAGATCTCGACGGGGACGGTCTCGCGCTCCTGATGCGCGTTGAGGATCCCACCGGCGAGCTCGTTGAGTCCGAGCACGGGATGCGGCCGCGAAGCGTGACCGACGAGGGGCCCTTCTACAAGGTGTACCCGGAAGCCGTGATCGAGAACTACGACGGCGTCACGATCCCAACCCCGACCTACCTCGCGGACAACGACCCGGACCTGAACCGCAACTTCCCGCATGGGTGGGCGCCGGAACCGAAGCAGATCGGCGCGGGAGGTTTCCCCGGGAGCGAGCCCGAGTCGCGCGCCGTGATCGACGCGGCGTTGGCGCGCCCTGAGATTTTCCTGTGGCTCAACCTCCACACGTTCGGCGGCGTGCACATCCGTCCGCGCGGCGACGTCCCCGATGGGAAGATGAACCAAGAGTCGCTCGCGATCTATCGTCAGCTCGAGGCGTGGGCGGAAGAGCACACTGGCTACCCGATGGTGAGCGGCTTTGAGCAGTTCACGTACTCCCCCGACACCCCGATCGCGGGCGACCTGACCGCGTGGGTCTACCACCAACGCGGCGCGATCACGTGGGTCTGCGAGCTCTGGGACTTCTTCGAACAGATCGGCGTCACGCACGACAAGCGCTTCGTCGATCGCTACTCCCGCTTCGACGACGGTGCGCTTGAGCGCTTCTTCGAATGGGACCGCGATCACAACGCAGGTCGCTGTCATCGTCCCTGGCGCGAGGTCACGCATCCTCAGCTGGGCAAAGTCGAGGTCGGCGGGCTCGATCCGCGCTTCGGGATCTGGAACCCACCGGAAGATCGCTTGGCCGAGATTTGCCGCGGGCAGGTCGCGATGTTCTTGCGCGCCGCCGCGATGGCGCCACGGGTCCACGTCGACATGAAGACGCGTCCGCTCGGCGATGATCTGGCAGAGGTGATCGTCACGGTAGAGAACCGCGGCTACCTCGGGACCCAGGTCTTGCCGGGGTCTGGCGCGCTCCCGATCAACGCCGACCTCGTCGTGTCGCTCTCGTCGGATGGAGAGATCGAGGGGCCCGCGCGTGTCGACCTTGGGCACCTCGACGGGTATGGGCGCGGGCTCGAGTCCGGTCACGGGGCGCCATACATTCTCCGCACCCGCGGGACGACCGCGCGTCGCGTCGCGCGTTTCCTCGTGCGCGGAGGAGCGGACGCCACCGCGCGGGTTTCGGGTTGTCGGGTGGGCGTCTACACGCACAGCTTGAGCTTGCGATGAAGGCGAGGCTTCGCGTTCTCGGGAACGTGGTCAGCCAGACCTGGCTCGCGTACCGGCGGCACGATGGCGCGATGCTCTCCGGAGCGGTCGCGTTCTTCGCGATCTTGGCGACCGCGCCTTTCGGCGTGATCGCGGTGGTGGTCGCGGGCGCGGTCGTCGGGCGGGAAGTCGCGCGGGAAGACATCGAGCAGCGCGTTGGGATCTTGATCGGCGAGGAGCAAGCGACGTTTTTCATGGACGTCGCGGACCGAGCGAGCGAGCACCCGCAGACGTACTGGGCGACCTTCGTGAGCGTCGCCTTTATCGTCATTACGTCGGCGCGGCTCTTCCTGACGTTGCGCTCCGCGCTCAACCACGTCTTCCGCGTGAGCGCGCGCTCAAACGCGACGTTTAAAATGCGCGCCTTCCGGAACCTCCGCAAGAACGTCCTCGCGTTCGTGATGGTGGTGTTGGTGGGCTTCGCGATGCTGGTCGGCGCGTTCGCGAAGTCGTGGCTGCAGTACGCTTCCCACTTCTTTGATGATGTGCCGCGCGCGACCCGTGTGCTCGAGTTCATCGCGATGCAGCTGGTGCTCTCGTTCCTGATCGCGATCGCGTTTCGGGTTCTCCCGGACGCGCGTCTGCGTTGGCGGGACGCGTACCTCGGCGCGTCGGTGACCTCGCTGCTGGCCGGGGTCGGCGGCTACATCATCGGCGCTTACCTGACGCACGCCAGTCCTGGGTCGACGTATGGCGCCGCGGGTTCACTCGTCGTGGTGTTGCTCTGGGTTTACTACTCAGCGCAGATCTTTTTCGTGGGGGCGCACTTCACGCGTGTCTACGCGGAGCTTCACGGTGGCGGGATCGAGCCGCTCCCGCATGCGGCGCGCGTCGTGGAAGCGGACTCGTCGTTGATCGGGCTTCCTCCAAAAGCGTGAGAGCCGTCGGACGAGAGCGTCCCTGAAGTTGGTCGGAATGCGGTACGGTCGGGCGTGTTTTCTCCCGCCCTTCATCGCCGCCGCGCTTCGCTTCTCGCCGCGCTTCCATTTTTCTTTGCGTGTTCACAAGAGCCGCCGCCCGCGGCGGAAGGCAGCCTGACCGAAGAGAGCGGGGGAAGCGAGGTCGCGCGAGGTGGCACGACACGCGCGGATCTGGAAGCGCGGGCGGCCGCGACGGAAGACCCGCAGGTGGATCAGGTGGATCAGGTGGCGACGGCTCACGAGAGCGCGCTGACCGTGACCCGCGGAACCGCCGACGAAGCCGAAGATGGGCGCGGGGGCAAGGCCACCGGTGATGTGCTCTTCTTTGATCTCGACGGCAACGCGTTTCCTGCGCGCGCGCTCGACCCCTTCCTGACCGTGGGCGAGCTCCGGCTGACGCAGTACACGTACCCGAGCCCGTTCGTGCTTCGCTTTACGTTGGGCGCGGACGCGGGAGACGCGGCGCGCGGGCAAGTCGTCTCGCTTCGCTATGGCGATGAAGCACCGGTTGTCCTGACGCAATCCTTGGAGCTGCCATGAACACGCGACATCTCTTCGCGGTGCTCTTGGTTCTCGGGCTCGTCGGCTGCGGCGACGACGACGATGGCGGAACGGACGCGATGCCCGACGTGACGACGCCGCTCGAGATCTTCTGTCCCGACCGCGTCACCCTCGGCTGCGATGACCTGACCGGTGACGACGCGGCTGTGTTCGGGGTCGAAGCGCGCGGCGGTGCCGACCTCGTGATCTCGTGTGACCCAAGCGTCGCGGCGCTCTCGGGCGGCGACATCGACGTGGCGTGCACCGCGACCTCCGGGGCGCGTACCGCCAGCTGTTCACTCGTCGCCGTCGTGCCCGACGTCGAGGCCTCCCTTCGCTGCGCGCCCTCCGTGCAGACGGAGTGCACCGGTGAGACGACCCGCGTGTCCGTACCTGAGCCAGCGACGTTTGGGTGCGCAGACGGCGCCGTCGAGAGCGATGGCCCCGATGCGTTCGCGTTGGGCGAGACGGTCGTGACGTTCCGCTCGGGGTCGTCTTCGTGTGAGACGACGGTCGCGATCGCCGACTCCGTTCCGCCAACTGTTTCCTGCGAGGCGGAGCGCGTCTTTGTGCGCGCGAGCCCTGACGCGGTGTACGTACCCGCGGCGACCGCGCGCGACCTCTGCGCGGACGTGACGTTGACGAGCGATGAGGTTCCGGCCGAGCGTGGGGTTCACGCTATCGTGCATCGCGCGGAGGATACGGCCGGCAACGAAGCGTCGTGCGAGACGATGGTCGAGGTGTTGGACGCCTTCGCGCCGGACGCGCGCCTGATCAGCGCGCAGCGCGAAGGCGGGGCGACCGTGGTGACGCTGGCGTGGTCGGCGGATGGAGAGGACACCGACGAGTTCGTGATCGAGCGCGCCGACTCCGCCGCGGGACCCTTCTCCCCGGTGCTCGCGCTCCCAGGCGACGTTCGTACATTCACCGACGAGCCGCTCTTGGCGAACGAGAACTTCTACCGCGTGGTGGCGTACGCCCGCGGCGAGCGGGGAGGCGAGAGCCAGATCATCACTGCCTACGCCGTTGACGCGACGGGCTACGACCTGCGGGACGTCCGCGTCCCCGGCATTGGTTTCGCGACGACGCTCTACGGCGTGGTTCGCCACCCGCGCACCATGTCCGCCGACACCCCGCTCTTGCTCTTCTTGCACGGCAACCACGGAAACTGTCGTCAGCCCGGCACCACCAACGATGGCTGCGGGACGTCTGTCGACCATGAGTGCCCGGACGGCCGGCTCGAGACCACGCCGAACGCGGAGGGCTACATTTACCTCCAGGAGACGTTGGCCGCGCAGGGATACGTCACCGTCAGCATCAGCGGCAACGCGATGAACTGTCGCGCGGACTTCATCGCCGAGCGCACGCAGCTCATCTTGGAGCACCTTCGACGTTGGGTGTCGTGGAGCGAGCGCGCGGGCGGTCCGTTCGGGTCTCGCTTCGTGGATCGCGTCGATGTCTCGCGCGTCGGTCTCATGGGGCACTCGCGCGGAGGTGACGCGGTCTCGAGCGTCCCCGAGGCGCTCGAGCGGACCCCGATCGCTGGGCTGAACGTCGAGTCGATTTTTGCGCTCGCGCCGACCGACTTTCATGACGCGGACCCGAGCGGCTCGGCCTACGCGGTATTGCTCCCAGGTTGCGACGGCGACGTCAGCAATCTGATCGGGGTCGACATCTACGATCGCGGTTTGGGCACGGAAGATGATGAGATCCGGTCGCAGGTCTTGATCGTCGCCGCGAACCACAACTTCTACAACACGGAGTGGACCGCCGATGACGGTCAGCGCGTGTGCACCACGGGTCGCTTGGGGGGCTCCGCGCAGCGCGGCAGCTTCGAGGGCATCCTCTCGGAGTGGTTCGCGGGGACAGTCCCGGTGTCACCGAGCGATGATGTCGAGCTGGCGGCCTTCGAACGCGCGGACGCCGCGACCCCGGAGTGGCTCACGACCTGGGCGGGCCAAGACGATCTCGAGCTGCGCTGGTCGTACCAGAGCGAGAGCGGCACCTACGTCGATGACCTCGAGGCGCCAGGCGCGCCCAACCGAAACCTCTTGGGCGAGTCGAACACCTACACGGACCTCATCGCGAACCGACTCTGCAGCGGGAGCGGGTGCGGGCGCTCGCTCATACACGGGCTGAAGTCGGGCGTGGTGCTCGCGTGGCAAGACGAGACGGGAGTCGCGCGTTTTGAGCTCGGCGAGGTCGACGCCAGCGAGGCCACCGCGGTGTCGCTCCGCGCGTCCACCCGCAACGCGACGCTCAACACCGGACGCGAGGTCTTGGACTTCGTGGTGCGCGTGGAGGACGCGAGCGGGGACAGCGCGCAGACGCGGATCAGTCAGCTGGGGCGCCTCGGTCATCTCTTCGCGCCGACCTTCAACCGTGAAGCGCTGCAGACGTTCCGCTTCCCGCTTCAGCCGCTCGCCGAGCGCGTGGATCTGTCGCGGCTCGTGGCGATCGAGCTGGAGTTCCTCCTGCCGGGCTTCGACGAGGGAAGCGTCTTCGTGACCGACCTTGAGATCGCGGACTAGCGGGTAGAGCGGTTCGGATCTCGGTTCGAGATCCGAACGCTCACCACTTGCCCTTGTAGCCCATCATCCCGCGGATCGCGTCTTCGCTCATCTCAGCGATCTCGGCCTCCTCCGCGGCGATCTCGGCGCACTCCTCGCAGAGCTTCTTCTTCTTGCCGTGAACCTTCACGATCATCAGCTCGTCTGCTTCTTCCTTACAGCCTTTGCATACCGGCATCGCGTACCTCCTGGGCGCTCGAAGTATACCGCGCCCGCGGAGCGCTGTACGCTGGTGCCCATGCGTTACGTCCTTTCGTTCGTTCTCGCGGCCGGCCTACTCGGCGGCTGCGAAAAATCCGAGCCTCCGGCGACGCCCGCGCCGGAGCCAGCGGCGGTCACCGCGCCTGAGGCGCCCGCGGTCCCTGAACCCATCGCGGATCAAAACGAAGCGTGCGTCCAGGGGATCATCGTCTCGCACACAGAAGCGAGCGTGGTGCCCGACGGAGTCACGCGAACCAAAGACGAAGCGCGCCTGCGCGCCGAGGGGCTTCGGGAACGCGCGACGACCGGAGCGAACTTTCCTGAGCTCGCTCAAGCCGAGTCCGACGGACGCTCGACCGCGCCGCGGGGTGGCGTCTTGGGTACCTTCACGCGCGCCGAGTGGCCCGCGCTCCATGGCGCGCTCAAGGACCCGGTTTTTGTGCTCCCCGTGGGGAGCGTGACCGAAGTGATCGACGCGCCTTATGGTTTTGTGGTCGCGCGCCGCTGTCCGGTCGAGAAGGTGCACACGCGACATATCTTGATTCGTTACCAAGGAGCGCGGAACGCAGGCGACGACATCACGCGCAGCAAGGATGAAGCCCGCGCGCTCGCCGAGCAGCTCCACGGCGCGGTGCAGATGAACGGCGTGGACTTCGCCGAGATCGCGCGCGCGCGGTCGGAGGACTCGTCGGCAGAACGCGGGGGTGACATTGGCGCGATCGGTCGCGGTCTCCTCGAGCTCCCGTACGAGCAGGCGGCGTTCGCGGTCGAAGAAGGTCAGTTCGCGACGGAGGTCGTCGAGACGCGCGTGGGCTTCCACGTGATCCAGCGCCTCCCGCTCTGAGCTCGTTCGCTCTGGGTGAGCGCTTCGTGAACCTTGTGGATCTCGCGGAACGACGGGACCCGGGCGGGACCGCGGAGCTGCCGGTACGCCATCCGCATTTGCATCGCGCAGCGTGACGCGCTCGTCCCGCCTATCCGTCCCGTCGATCCGGGCTTCGTCTTCGGCGACTTCTCCTGGCGCTCGAGCAGGACCCGGTTCACCGACCGCGCTGCAAGCGAGCACGAGGCAGACGAACCAGAGGGATACAAAGCGCCTCATGGTTCGATTCTACGCGAGGAGGGCGCGCGGTTGGGTATCCTCGCGAGATGCGGATGATCGCGCTTCTCCTGTTGTGCACGGCGTGCGTCGCCGATCCGCCAGGCGAGCGCTTCGTTTGCGGTTCCGACACGCCGTGCCCCGCCGGCTTCTCTTGCGTCGAGTCGCGCTGCGTTTCCTCGGGCGTCGATAGCGGCACCGACACCGGCGCGGACACGGTGACTGACACCGCGGACTCCGGTCCCGACGTGCTCGTCGACTCCGGCGTAGAAGACGTCGGCTGTGTTCCGTCCGCGGAGGTCTGCGATGGTCTCGACAACGACTGCGATCCGGACACTCCCGACGGCGCAGAGGAAGAGGGCAACCCGTGCGACCTCGACGGCGACGGCTGCGCGAACGGCGTGACGCGTTGCGAGGGTGGCGTGACGCAATGCGTGGGAGACGGCGTTGGCGGCGAGCTCTGCAACGGGCGCGACGACGATTGCGACGGCGAGCTGGACGAAACGGACCCACGAGTTGGAGAGCGGTGCTGCGCGGGGACGATCGTTTGCACAGACGATGGGGAGCTCGGGTGCGCGAATCGCATGGTCGCGTCGAGCTTCGACGTCTGCGACGGAACGGACAACGATTGTGACGGCGCGATTGACGAGTTCGAGCCCTGTGAGTGCGAGACCGTGCGCAACGACTTCGGGACGTACCTGTTTTGCGCCGAGGCGCCGAGCGCCGTTGTCGCGAACAACTTCTGCGTCGGCCGCGGCTATCACGCGGTCGTCATCGACGGTCCGGATGAACAAGCAGTTCTGTCTGACCTCGCTATTGCGCGAGGTCGGAGCTACCTCATTGGGCTCACGAGCGCGTTGTCTGGTTCGTTTCGCTGGATCAGCGGTAGCGACTCGACGTACCGCGGCTGGGCGGAAGGGCAGCCGGGAGAGGAGCAGTGCACACTCCTGTCGGTTGACGCCGAGGGGCGCTGGGTGACCGGGAGCTGCACCGCCCCAGCGGCGTACATCTGTGAAGCAGATGGCGTCCCCTGGTCGCCGCCGCTGATCGAGTAGTGCTCTTCTCGGTTGGTTGGCGGCCTACCGTCGGCACTGACCCGATGCGATGTCACAGCTCAGGCTGGGATCGATCATCTCGCAGAAGTCGTCTCCGCCGATGACTGAGCAGCGCGGGCCGCAGATCTGGAAGGTGTCCGCCCAGCAGACCTGAGGTCCGGCACCTGATCCGACACCGATGCAATCCGCGTCGGTGTCGCAGGCGCAGGTGAACACATCGGTGAGTCCGTCCCCGTCGTTGTCGATGCCGTCGCAGCACTCGTCCTCGAGGAGACCGCTGCAATCGCTGTCCGCGCAGTCGGTCACGCCATCGCAATCATCGTCTGTACCGTCGGTGCAGCCCGCGACGCCGAACTCTCGCTCGGTGCACATGCCGCCGTCGGGAGGCGAGGTGTCCGGGCCGGCGTCCGCGGGTGGACCGTCACAGGCCGGTCGCCCGAAGCAGGTCGGATCGTCGCAGTCGACAAGACCGTCGCAGTCGTCGTCTTCGCCGTTACCGCAGCGCTCAGCCCGCGGCACGCAGCAGGCCGGGTTGAGCGCGCACTCGTCGTCGTCGCAATCGGTGAGGCCGTCGCAGTCGTCGTCGTTGCCGTTGACGCAGCTCGTCTCGGTCTCGGCGCAGAGCGGTCGACAGGCAGGGTCGCGCGCGCAGTCCGGATCGTCGCAGTCCACCAAGCCGTCGCAGTCCTCGTCGAGCGGGATCCCGCAGAATTCGCGGGGCGCGCAGATCGCGCAGAGCGGGCTGCCAGCACAGTCGTCGTCGGCACAGTCGAGCAAACCGTCGCAGTCGTCGTCGCGACCGTTGCGGCACTGCTCCGGCGAGCACTCCATGGTGCAGGTCACGTCGCGCGCGCACGCCAGGTCGTCGCAGTCGGCGACCAGGTTGCAGTCGTCGTCGATGCCGTTGCCGCAGATCTCGATCGGCAAGCAGCGGTCGCAGATCGGGTTGCCTTCGCAATCGGGATCTTCGCAGTCGACGATCCCGTCGCAGTCATCGTCTTCGCCGTTTCGGCAGAGCTCGCGGCTGGGCGAGCAGCAGACGGGCGCGTCTTCGCAATCGGGGTCTTCGCAGTCCGCGAGGCCGTCGCAGTCGTCATCAAAGCCGTTGCCGCAGCGCTCGACGCCGACGCGGCAACAGACGGGGGCTTCCGCGCAGTCGGGATCGTCGCAATCAGCGAGGCCGTCGCAGTCGTCGTCGGTGTCGTTTCCGCACCGCTCTCGGCGCGGTCGACAGCAGCTGGGGTCTCCGTCGCAGTCGGAGTCCGCGCAGTCGATGTCGCCGTCGCAGTCCTCGTCGTCTCCGCCGAAGCAGCGGAGCTCGCGATCGGTGCACATCGCGCAGAGCGGGCTCCCGATGCACTCCTCGTCGTCGCAGTCGATGCTTCCGTCGCAGTCGTCGTCGCGCCCGTCCGCGCAGTCGAACTCGACCGGGGCGCAGCCGCCGCACTCGGGCAAGCGAGCACAGGTTGGGTCATCGCAATCGGCTCGGCCGTCGCAATCCTCGTCGCGCATATCGAAGCAGTCGATCTCGTCGGGGAGGCAGGCTTCGCACGCGGGGTCATCACGGCAGTCTTCGTCTTCGCAGTCGAAACGCGCGTCGCAGTCGTTGTCGAAGGCGTCGTCGCAGCTCGTCTCGAAGCGGTCACACATCGCGCACTCAGGGCGACCGCGGCAGTCGGAGTCCGCGCAGTCAAACGCGCCATCGCAGTCATCGTCTTCGCCGTCGGCGCACGCGCGCTCGCTCGGGAGGCACTCGCGGCAGCGCGGATCGGCTTCGCACTCTTCGTCGTCGCAATCGATCTGTCCGTTGCAGTCGTCGTCCCGCCCGTCTCGGCAGTCGAACTCGATCGGCGCGATCGGTTCGCACTCCGTGCACTCAGGCGCGCCGCGGCACTCGTCGTCAGCGCAGTCGACGCGACCGTCGCAGTCGTCGTCGCGGCGGTTGTTGCAGTCAAACTCCAAGGGCGCGCACATGCAGATGTCCCGACACTCGTCGTCTTCGCAGTCGAGCTGTCCGTCACAGTCATCGTCGCGCCCGTTGAAGCAGTCGAGCTCGGCGGGAGCGCACTCGGCGCACGCGGGGTCGTCTCTGCATTCTTCATCGGCGCAGTCGACTCGGCCGTCGCAGTCGTCGTCGCGACCGTCGTCACAGAAGAGCTCCGCGGGCAGGCAAGGGCCGCACTCGGGGGTGCGTCGACACTCGGGGTCAGCGCAGTCCACCGCGCCGTCGCAGTCGTTGTCCTCGCCGTCGCTGCAGTCGGTCTCGCGGTCCTCGCAGCGGCAGTCTTCGGTGTCGACACACGCGCGGTCGGCGCAATCGGTTCGGCCATCACAGTTGTCGTCGATGCCGTTGTCGCAGCGCTCTCGGGCGCTCGGGTTGACGCGTCGATCGCGGTCATCGCAGTCGCGCCCGCCACACTCGATGGGAGCCTCGCCGTCGCCGTCGTCGTCACGCTCTCGAATGAAGCAGCCCTCTTCTTCATCGCAGCCAGCAACCGTGCAGCCGTCGGGCGGCGGGGCGGGGCACGCGATGGGGTCGCCGCCGACGCAACCCGCGAGGCTGCAGGTCTCCTCGCCGTTACAGACGTTCCCGTCGTCGCAGCGTCCGTCGCGCGGCTCGAAGATGCAGCGCCCGGTCGGCGGGTCGCAGGAGTCGGTCGTGCACGCGATGTCGTCGTTGCAGGGTTCCGGTCGGATGAAGACGCAGCGGCCCGCGTCGCAGAACATGGTTCCGTCGCAGAGGTTGTCGTCCTCGCCGCAGTCCGAGGTGGTCTCGCACTCCCCGCCGTCACAGCCCAAGCCAAGGACGCACACGCCGCCGGGGCCGCAGCGGTCGTCGACGGGAATGGAGTCGCAACCGCCGGTCATCTCGTTGCAGAAGTCGTCCGTGCACTCCACGCCGTCGTCGCATGCGGGCGGCGGCGCCACGACGCAGAAGCCGTCGGAGCAGAAGTCTTCTCCGTTGCAGGCGTTGCCGTCGTCGCACTCCTCGGAGGTCTCGCACTCGCGAATCGGAACGTCTTCCGGGGTATCGATGCTGGTGTCGACGCTGGAGTCGGGCGACGGATCGGCGTCGACCAGCAACGGCGTACGTCCGCAGCCGGAAACGACCCCCACAAGAAGGAGGAGCGCAGCGAGGCCCAGAGAGGAACGGAAAGAAGGAATCGGATGTGTCATGGCGCGTACTCCTGCGCATGCGAGGGGTGTTCCGTCTGGAAACAACACGTTTGCTAGTGGATCGTGTGCCAGCGAGTGCCGCGCGTCGAAAAAGTGACAGCAAGGTGTGCGAACGGGAATACACCCAAGCCTTCGTTGTTTGGGGCGGGACTCCTTGTCCAAGCGACTTTGGCGGTCTTGACGTGACCTTTGACCCGTCTAGTATCCGCCGCCCTTCCGATAGCTTTCTGAAAGGCTCAAGAAGATATGAGCGATGTGATGATCGAGGCCAAAGACCTCGTAAAGAGGTACGGCCCAAAGCATGCCCTCCGAAACGTGAGTTTCGAGGTTAACCGCGGCGAGGTTCTGGGGTTTTTGGGGCCGAACGGTGCCGGCAAGACCACCACCATGAAGATCCTGACCTGCTTTATCGCGCCGACCGAAGGGTCCGCGACGGTGAACGGTTGCGATGTGTTCGACGATCCGATCGGGGTCCGCTCGTCGATCGGCTACCTTCCGGAAAGCACGCCGCTCTACACCGAAATGTTGGTCCTCGAGTACCTCGAGTTCATGGCGAATATGCGCGGCTTCAAGGGTGGGGAGGCGCGTAAGCGCATCAAGCTCGCGGTCGAGCAGACCAGTCTCGAAGACGTCATCGGGACTGAGATTCGTGCGCTCTCCAAGGGCTTCCGCCAGCGCGTGGGCCTCGCTCAAGCGCTCGTGCACGAGCCGCCGATTCTCATTTTGGACGAGCCGATGTCAGGTCTCGACCCCAACCAAGCCGCTGAGATCCGCGACCTCATCCGCGAGATCGGACGGGAGCGGACGGTCATCCTCTCGACGCATGACCTCGCGGAGGTGCAGGTCACTTGCGACCGCGTTCTCATCGTGAGCGATGGCCGTATCGTCGCCGACGACAACCCCGAAGAGCTCCGCGAGCGCACGGGTAAGTCGCGCTTCGTCGTCACGGTCGCGGGCAGCGACAAGGACGCGCGCAAGGTGCGCGACTCGCTCACGGAGATCCGCGGCGTGGATCGCATCAGCCAGGGCAAGACCGACCAGAAGGACGAGCTCGTCTTCACGGTGCGCCCCAACAACAACAAGGATCTGCGCGCAGAGATCTTCCGCGCCGCCGTCGCCGGTGACTTCACCTTGCTCGGTCTCGAGAAGAAAGCCGAAGGCCTCGACAAGGTCTTCCGTGATCTCACGACCGGAGACACCGAGGAGAGCGCCCGGGATCGCGCCAAGGCGCGCAAGAAGGATCGTGACGCAAAGAAGAAGAAGGCCGCGGCCGACGCGAAGAGCGAGGAAGAGTAATGAGCGCCTGGTCCAATACCTTCAACATCGCGCGACGTGAGTTCCGCGGCTACTTCAACGGCCCGGTCGCGTACATCGTGCTCTGCCTGGTCATGCTCGCGGTGGGCTTCTTCTTCTGGGAGACGTTCTTCCTCTTTGGTAAGGCGACCGCTCGCGAGATGTTCCGGTGGCTCTCCATCGTCCTCTACTTCGCGGTCCCCGCGCTCACGATGGGCCTCCTCGCGGAGGAGAAGCGAACCGGCACCATCGAGCTCCTCATCACGATGCCCGTGACGGAAGCGCAGGTGATCGTTGGGAAGTTCCTCGGCGTCTTCGGCCTCTTCGCGGTGCTCTTGCTCCTGACGCTCCCATACCCGATCAGCATCTCGTCGCTCGGCAACCTCGACTGGGGCCCCGTGGTCACCGGCTACATCGGCCTGCTGCTCAAGGGCGGCGCGCTCATCGCGGTCGGCATCGCGGCGTCTGCCTGGACCGACAACCAGATCGTCGCGTTCTTCATCGCGCTCGCGTTCTCGGTGTCGTTCTTCGTCGTCGACAAGTTCCTCCCGCTGATGCCCGCGAACCTCGCGTCCATCCTCGAGTGGCTCGCGTTCGACTATCACTACGAGTCCATGATGCGCGGCGTCCTCGCGCTTCGTGACGTCCTCTACTTCCTCTCGATCATTGTCATTGGTCTGGGCGTCGCCTTCCGCGCGCTCGAGAGCCGGCGCTGGAGCTGAACCATGGCTGAGAACAAACGCACCAAAGCGGCCGGCGAGTCGCTCCTCTTCCTCGGCGTGGTCGTCGCGATCCTCGTCGTCGCCAACGTATTCGTCGCGAAGTTCAACTTCGGGCGTCTCGACATGACCGAGACCGGGCGCTTCTCGCTCGCGCAAGGATCACAGCGTCTCGCGGGCAACCTCGAAGACCGCATGGAGATCGTCGCCTACTTCAGCGAGAACCTCCCGCCTCCCTTCAACTCGACGGAGCGCGAGGTTCGCGATCTCTTGGACGAGTACGCCGCGGTCTCCCGCGGCAACATTCAGATCACCTTCATCAACCCTGACGATGAAGAGAAGCAAGAAGCGGCCGATCGCGATGGCGTGCGCCGCGTCGCCCACCAGAAGGTAGAGAACGACGCGGTCAGCGTGGTCGAGGGTTACCGCGGCCTGGTCATCAAGCACCTCGGCGAGACCAAGGTCATCCCGGTCATCCAGGACACCGCGGGCCTCGAGTACACAATCACGATGGCCATCAAAGAGATGGTCGGCGAAAAGTCGCGCGTGGGCGTGCTGACCGGGCACGAAGGACCGACGCTCGAGAAGGGCGTCTCCATTCTCCGGCGCGCGCTCCCGACGTACGAGCTGGTCGAGGTCAGCGCGGACGCGGAGATCGACAGCGAGCTGGCGGCGCTCTTGGTCGTTGGCCTCGAGACCGAGCTCAGCGAGACCGAGCTGCAGCGCATCAACCAGTACGTCATGGCGGGCGGCTCGCTCGGCATCTTTGGCGGCGGCGCGAAGCTCTCGCTCGAAGGGGGTGAGCCTGGCGTCGAGACCATCGACACGAAGATCAACACCTTGCTCGCGCCCTGGGGCGTTTCGCTCGGCTCCGACCTCGTGGCGGACTGGCAGTGTGATCGTCTCCCGATGAACGGTGGCCCGATGGGCATGCGC
The DNA here is from genome assembly GCA_938024995.1 of uncultured bacterium. Classification (GTDB taxonomy): domain Bacteria; phylum Myxococcota_A; class Polyangia; order Polyangiales; family Houyiibacteriaceae; genus CALJDU01. The sequence goes on along the minus strand of CALJDU010000033.1, from coordinate 203,622 downwards.
ATCGCGGTGCCGTACCCGCCGATCCCGATCGTGACCTTCGACGAGGCGCAGCGTGAGCACAACGCGCTCTTCAAGATCAACCAGATCCGCACGGCGTTCTCGTCGAGCATCGATCTGACCAGCGCGCCCGAAGGCGTGAACGTGACGGTCCTCGGTCGCACGACCGACAACTCATGGCGCATCACCCGCGAAGGCAACATCCCGCTTCGGCCGCGTCCGCCGCAGGAGTGGCAGAGCTTGCAGACGTCGGACAGCGGTCCCTTCCCGGTCATCGCGGCCATCGAGGGAACCCTTCCGAACGCCTTCAACGCGGCGAGCAGCGGCGAAGGCGCAGCGGAGATCAACGCGCCGAACCAGAGCGTTGCTCCGGTCCGCGTCTTGGTCTTCGGAACCAGCTCGATCATGCGCGACGAGTTTTTGCCGCAGGTGCCCGCAGGCGCCGAAGAGCAGGTGGTCCCGCTCCTCGCCCCCGCGCTCAACGCGATCGACTGGCTGGCGGCAGAGTCGGACCTGATCGAGATCCGCGCGAAGAACGTTGAAGACCCGGCCCTCGAGGTCCCGAGCGCGGTGACGGTGGCGACCGAAGCGGCGATCGCGGCCAGCGAGCAGGGCGACGAGACCGGCGTCAACGACGCCATCGAGCAGCGCAAGGACGCGCTCGAAGCGTGGGAGGGCAAGAAGCGCTCTTACCGCTGGCTCAACACGCTCGGTATCCCGGTCCTCTTCGGGATCTTCGGGATCATTCGGTGGCGCATGCGCCTCGCCCGCAAGGGAACCGTCAAGCTCTGACGGCCCGCAGTCCACGTAGCAAACGAGAGAAGACGACATGAACTGGCAAAAGAACCGGTTGCCGATCGCGGTCGGCGTGTTGGTCGCGCTGATCGCTGGGATGTACTTCGCGCTCGAGAAGCGCGACGCAGCACCCGCGGCAAGCTCGGCGACGCTCCCTGAAATCGGAGAAGCGGACGTGAGCGCGATCGAGGTCACCCGCCCCGGCGAAGCGACCGTCTCGATGGTCAAGCTCGGCGACCTCTGGCGACTCAGCGCGCCCGTGGACGCGGCCGCCGACCAGAGCGCGATCGAGACCGCGGTGGGCAAGCTCGCCGAGCTCGAGAGCGCCGGTGTGGCCGCGACTCGTGCGGAGAACCACGAACGTCTTGAGGTCAGCGAAGAGAGCGGCATCAAGGTCGTCGCGAAGAACGGCGACAGCGTTATCGCGACCTTCTGGGTCGGCAAGCAGACCGGCGGGAACACCATGGTGCGCGTCGACGGACAAGATCAGGTCCTCACCGTGCGCGGTTCTGTTCGCTACGCCTTCGATCGAGAGATGAAGGACTGGCGCGAGCGGAAGATGATCGACGTCACGCCAGCCGATGTCGCCGAGATCACCTTCCAGAGCGAAGCCGGTCGATTCGCGTTCACGCGCGGCGCCGATGACGCATGGGAGCAGACGCTCGCCGAGGGGGAAGAAGCCATCGAAGGGTTCTCGCCGACGAAGGTGCAATCGTTCGTATCGAGCCTCTCTCGGATGCGGGCCGTGGGTTTCGCGGCTCCAGAGATCGACGAATCGGCCGCGGGTCTGACGACGCCCACTGCGACCGCGACTTTCCTTGTGAAGTCGGGCGAAGGCGACGACGCCACCGAGCAGACGTTCGTCGTCTCACTCGGCACCACCGCGAGCGAGAGCGAGCTCTACGCGCGCCGGTCCGGGGACGACACGATTTACCTCATCTCGGAGTACCTCGCGAACCGTGTCCGTCCGGATGCGTCGAAGTTCGTGCAGTCTGAGGAACCTGAAGCGGCGCCCGGCGGAATGCCCGGCGGAATGCCTGGCGGGATGCCTGGCGGGATGCCTGGCGGAATGCAGATCGGCGGACCAGGTGGCGGCGGACAGCAGATCCCGCCGGAGATCTTGGAGCAGCTTCAGAAGCAGATCGCGGCCCAGCAGGGCGGCGGCTGATCGTCTCCTGACGAACGTGAACGCGCGGGTGCTATGGCATCCGCGTTTTTTCGTTGTGGGCTTCGCCGCCGGGGTTGGGCCATCTCCGCCCATCGTCCATAGCTCGAATCTTTTTGGGTTCGAGGACGGCCGGTCTGAACCCACCTCAACACCGAATCACGCCCACCTATTTCGTTCGAACAACTGCTAGAGCGCGAGCGCGGCGCGGAGCCGAGGGCTCGCCGCGAGCTGTCGTGAGCCGAGGAGGTTCACGTGATCTTCGTCGAGGTAGCGAACTACGCCTTCGCTCGTGAAGGGCGAGCAGTCATCGCCCGCGCAGACCTCCGCGGCGAGGTCGACAAACGAAGCGCCCTCGATGGTCGCGACCAGCTCGCGGAAGACTTCGTTGGCGGCGGGGACCGCAGGGTCGGGGATCCACTCCGGCTCTTCGACGCCGAGGCGACGGGACACAAACGCGAAACGATTCGGGTTGGCCGGGAAGCGCGGGATCTGACCGAGGAGCACGACCCGTCGACCGTCTTCGGTTTGTGATCGGATGAAGCGCGCGAGCTTCTCGCGAAAGTCCGGGATGCGCGCGAGGCGCGTCTCCAGGCGAATCGAGAGGTAGATGACGTCGTAGTTCGGCGCGACCTGTTGAAAGACCTCGATCATCTTCGCGCTTCGTCCGGGCGACCGCGTCAACGCTCCGTCGGGCGCGCGATCGTTCGCGCTGAGCTGGTCCACAGAAACGACGCCGTCTTCCGCGAGCGCGGTGAACAAGCCGGTCAGGTGACCGGCGTGAGAGTCGCCCACCAAGAGCCCGCGGTTGGAGGAGGCGTCGCGGACCTCGGCGGCTTGCACATCGCAATTCGCGCGAACCCGTCCGTGGCAGGTCTTTGTCGGCGTGAGGTGCGTCAGCATCTCGACATCGTCGCCGAAGCGCGCGGGCCATCCATCCGAGACGCGAATGCTCACGAAGACCAGCGCGACGACGGTCGCGGGGATCACGAAGTAGCGCGTCGCCGCTTGCGGTAGGGAGAGCTTCTGTTTGCGCGTCGGCGTTTCGACGAACTTCCACGTCAGGTGAGCGAGGAGCCAGGTGAGCCCGATCGCGACGAGGCCGGCCTGCACCGACATCGGGTCTTCGGCGACTCGCGTGTAGCGCATGAACGCGAGGATGGGCCAGTGCCAGAGATAGACGGAGTACGAGATGAGGCCGATGTAGACGACCGGGCGAAGCGAGAGCCCGCGATTGATGATCGACTCACGCGAACCGTAGATCACCATCCCGGTTCCGATGCACGGCCAGGCGGCGTTGTAGCCAGGGAAAGGGGAGTGCTTACTCAGCACGAAGAACGCGATCACCATCAAGGCGAAGCCCGTGAGCGAGAACGCGCGCGCGAGCCGCGCGCCGGGGCGCACGCCGTGGAAGTTCGCGACCGCCAAGACGCTCCCGATCAACATCTCGCCCGCACGCGTGGGGAGCAGGAAGTAGTTCCAGCGGGCCAGCATCTTGTCGGTCGTCATCCAAGACGAGACCGCGAACGAGGCGAGCCCGAGGACGATGCACGTGAGCAACATCCCGCGCTTCTTTAGACCGAAGCGGAAGAGCAAGAGCAGCAGCGGCGGGAAGAGGAAGTAGTACTGCTCTTCGACGGCGAGCGACCAGGTGTGGAGCAGCGGGAGCTCAGAGGTGTCTTCGAAGTAGCCGGCGCCTCGCGCGAAGAAAATGTTGGAGCCAAAGAAGGCGGCGCTGATCGCGGCCTTGGTGAGCGCCTTCAGGTTCACCGGGACCATCAACAGGCACCCCATTGCGAGCGTCGCGAAGAGCACGAGATAAGACGCGGGCAAGATGCGCTGAATACGGCGCAAGTAGAAACGCTTGAAGGAGAACGTCCCCGCTTCCATGCCGCGGTAGAGGATGGAGGTGATCAAGAACCCGCTGATCACGAAGAAGATATCGACACCGACAAACCCGCCCGGGAGCCACGCCGCGTTCACGTGGAAGATCACCACGCTCACCACCGCCAGCGCGCGCAACCCGTCGATGTCGGGACGGTACTTTAAGCTCATCGGGCCGAACCCTAGCAGGGAGATCGCGACCGAGGCGTGAGAGGTCGCGTTTCGTCTACCCGCGCCCGCGCGACCTCCGCCAAAAGACCAGCAGGGTGAGCATCAGGCCAAGCCCCTTCCAGGGGTCGCCGGCGGTGAGACCGACGCGACAGGAAGGAACCGGGGCTCCCCGCTCGAGGACCGGGGGCGCTTCGACCGGGGGGGCGGGAGCGATCCCGGCGGCGGCCTGAGGCCATTCGTGCGCGGGTCGCGCGGCACCGGCGGCGACTAGGGAGAGCTCGAACTCCGGCGCGGGGTCGGTCTCGGGAGCGCGCTCGACCGGCGGTTCCGCGCTCGCGTCTGAGAAACGCCAGGTGGGATCACCGAAGAGGTTGAAGACGTCCGCCGAGCTCGTCTCCCTCAGCGTTTCGTTTAGCGTGGCGATGACGTCTCCCGCGCGCGCCCCGGCCGCGAAGAGTCGTTGTCGCGCGACGTGGGAGAGCGCCGCGATGTCCGCGGCGTCATGGGAGAGGCCAGCCGCGGCGAACACAAACGCGGGTCGACCCTCGCGGAACGTCTGCGCCGCGAAGCCTTGGATGAGTGGGGTCTCGAGCGTGCCCGCGTTGCAGGAGCCGAGGACGAGCGTGGCGCCCGGAGCGAGCGCAGACGCGACCTCGGGAGCGAAGATGAACGAGCGCTTCCCGAGCCGGTCCAAGCCGGCGTGCCCGAGATAACCGACGACCGCGGCATCAAGAGACGAGCCGGCTTCGAGAGAGGCGAGCGGGGCGACCTCACCGTCGACCTCAAGGTCACCAAGGAGCGTGGCGGCTTGCGCGGCAAAGGAGACCTCGCCGTCGTCGCGGTCTGCGAACACGTGCATCGGGTTCGCGAAGTGACTCGCGCGCCTCGCCTCAAGCGTGTCGAAGCTCTCTGGCCGGGTAAAGGGAAGACGGCCCACCGCGACGTCGAGCCTCGCGAAGATCGCTCCGTCGACGCCCACGTTTCGTTCGCCGTCCCAGCGAAGGGCGGTCGCGGGTCCGATGGAGGGCTCACCGAAGACCGCGCGGTCGTCGATATGTCCTTCGCCGACCAAGGTCACGTATCTGCGCTCGCTCGCGGACGCTGCCCAGTCGCGGACGACGGCGCGCAGCGACTCGCGCGGAGAGCGCGAGAACCGCGAGCGCTGGGAGATCGCTTCGAGGGAGATGACCTGAGAGCGAACGCCGCGCGCGGTCCTGGTCTCGGCGTAGCGGGTCGCGCGCTCGATGAGGTTCGGCCCCGCGATCAAGAGATGCTCCACGTCTTCGTCGATGCGTTCGGTCGTCACGAGAGGGTGAACGAGCACGTGGGTCGCGGCGGGCACTGAGGTCCCCGTCTGCCGAAGGGTCGCGGGACGCGGAGGCGATGTGAAGGCGTCGCACTGACCCTGAAGTCTCATCGTCTCGCCAGGCGGCGCGTAATGCGTGCTGGATCCGTCTCGGCAGACCACGGTGTGTACGCCCGTCGCGATGGTCGTCGGGGTCTCGAAGATGCCCGACTTGAGCGCGCCCTGATCCTGGGCGAGCGCCTCACGCGCGAACGTGAACACGACCCGCTCGATGAACAGCGCGTCGCCTCGTTCCGCGGTCCGCAGGCTCCACTCCGCGCGGCCGCCGGTCGCCGACGCTTCGAGCACGAAGGGTCCAGCGGGGAGCGTCGCTTCGGTTTCGTTCACGAAGAAGGAAACCGCTCGAGCATGGGTCGCTGCGCTTCCGTGGAACGTGACCGCTGCGTCGTCCGCGGTTCTCGCGAACGCGAGCGGGTCGCTGCGTCGTGAGAACGCGCCGAGGAACCACGGCTCTTCGGGGTGGGCGAGCTCCGCCACTGTCGCGAGCATTCGGTTCTCGGCTTCGACCCGCGTCCACTGATTCATGAGCAGGCCTTCCGCCGGCGATGCGCTTTCGGGAGCGGGGACCCATCGCGCGCCGGTGAAGGCGCGGCCGGGAACCGGTGCTGGGAGCACGACGACGAGCTGTCCTGCAGAGACGTACGCGTTCACTGGGCGCCCCTGATCGCTCAGGAAACGACCACGACCGTCCGCGAGGTCGCGAGCGAGCGCCTCGGGATCCTCCGAGATGAGCCGCGCAGCGCGCGCTAGCGAGAGCGTCACGGGGCCTTGAGTGCGCGCGGCGAATCGAAGCGTCTCCACCGTCGGCGCGCGTCCATCTTTGTCGCTCGCGAAGGGTTCGCGATCGAGTCGCTCCGGGCGCGCGGCGAGAGGGACGTCGAGCCCACGCGAGACCGGCGCGGCGCGCGGCTGAGGAACCCGAAGGGCATCGGTCTGCTGTAGATCGCGTCCGCGCACCTGCGCTTCCCGATTCATCGCGCTCCCGTGACCCATGAAGAGCTCGACGAGTTGATGCGGCGCCGCGGAGGTGCAGAGAACGTCAGGCAAACCGTCGTAGCGCGCTTCGCGACGGAACGGTGTGACCACGCCGTCGACGCGAAGCTCGATCGAGCTGGGCGCGATCGAGTGGAGCGCGCGGAAGCAAAGCGAGCGCTCTTCGCTCGCGTACCACATCCCGAACACGTTTGGCGGGGTCGCTGTTTCGCAGCTGGTGAACGAGCTGGTGGGTGAACCGGTGCAGTCGTCGGTCCCGCCGCTTCCGTTCAGTCGGTTGGTCCCCAACGCGTCATCGAGCGTGTCGTCGCCGCCGCCGCCCACCAGCGAGTCGTCGCCCGCGTTGCCATCGAGATAGTCGTCGCCGCCGTCGCCGAAGAGGAAGTCGTCACCGTCGTTTCCGCAGATTCGATCGCCACCGTCCGGCGCGCCGCCGAGCTGCTCGCCGTAGAGCGCGTCGCCACCGCCCGCGCCGCACATGTAGTCGTCGCCGCCCATGCCGACGAGGTACTCACCGGCGCCGGTCCCGACGAGGCAGTCGCTACCGTTCGTTCCGATCAGGCACGCGGTGTTTCCAAGTGGTCCGCCCGTGCAGTTCGCGCTGAAGATCTGTCCGCCCAGCGGTCCCCCGGTGTACGGGGTCGCCGTCGCGAAGGTGCCGATGGTCGTCCCCGCGGGGCACACCGAGGTGTCGCAGGTCGCGGGACACTCGTCGCCTGGCCAGACCTGCGCGTGGGCGCTCGGCACGAACGTCGTGATGACGAAGGTGAGGAGAGCCCCCTGAACCGAAACCGAACCTGTGTACCGCATCCCTCGATGGCTCCCCGCGTGAGGAAAAAGCGTAGCGATCAGGTTCGGTGAGGCGAGGACGTCAGGACTTGGGGTCACCTATGGGATGAGCGTGCTCGACCTGGGTGACATCGAAGAGTCTGCGGTTGGCGGGAGGTGATCGTTTGGGTCGCCCGGTTGGGCGAACGACGTCGAAAACGCAAACGCACGTGACGACTTGCCAGGTGGCGGCAACCCGTTCGTCATGACTTGTTGAAGACGGTCGCCATCGGACTCTGTTCGCACAACGCGAGCCCCAAACAGAAAAAGGAGATGATCCGGCGTGCGCTGAATCATCTCCCTTGGGTAGCCGAGGCCGGACTCGAACCGGCACGCCCTTGCGGACAACGGATTTTGAATCCGTCGCGTCTGCCAATTCCGCCACTCGGCCAGGCGCGGGGACCATAGCAAATACGCGCGCTGTGCCAAGCACTTAGCGACGTCTTCCACGTGCGATAAATCAAGCGATGCAGGCGGCTTGTCCCCTTTGGGGCCGTCCGTTAGGGTTCCCCGCCCTCGACCGCCGGGGGCGAGGAAAAACCATGAAGTCCAAGATTCTCGGAATGGGTCACTACGTGCCCGAAAAAGTCTTCACCAACGACGACATGGCGAAGATGTTCGACACCAGCGACGAGTGGATCCAAAAGCGGACAGGCATCAAGGAGCGCCGCTTCGTGACGGAGTCCGGCGTCGGGGCCAGCGACCTCGCGGTCCCCGCGGTCAAGATGGCCTGCGAGAACGCAGACACTGACGTGAGCGACATCGACGCGATCATCTTCGCCACGCTCTCGCCCGATCACATCTTCCCCGGCTCCGGCTGCTTCCTGAACCAGAAGCTCGGCCTGCCTGGCGTCCCGGCGCTCGACATCCGAAACCAGTGCAGCGGCTTTCTCTACGGACTCCAGATCGCGGACGCGTGGATTCAGGCGGGCATGTACAAGCGCGTCGCGCTGGTCGGCGCAGAGCGCCACTCAGCCGGTCTCGATTTCAGTGACGCGGGTCGCGACGTCGCGGTGCTCTTTGGGGACGGCGCGGCGGCAGCGATCGTCGGGCCCGGAGACGGAACAGACACCGGCAGCGGCGTCATCGACATCGAGGTCCACGCGGACGGTGAGGGTGCCAAGCTCCTCTGGATCGAGTCACCGACCTGCACGGAGTGGGAGTGGCTCGACCAGTCGATGATCGACCGTCGCGCGACGTACCCCGCGATGAACGGCAAGCAGGTCTTCCGGTGGGCGACTTCCAAGATGCCCGAGGCGCTCAGGTCGGTGCTCGCGCGCAACGGTTACACCATTGACGACCTTGACCTCCTGGTCCCGCACCAGGCGAATCGACGCATTAACGAGTTCGTCGCGCAGAAGCTTCAGATCGATCCGAACAAGGTCGTTCACAACATTCAGAAGTACGGCAACACCACTGCAGCCTCGATCCCGCTCGCGCTGAGCGAGGCCATTCAAGAAGGACGGGCCAAGGAGGGCGACCTGGTCGCCTTTGCCGCGTTCGGAGCCGGCTTCACGTGGGGCGCGGGGCTCTACCGCATCTAGTCCAACGGTCGCGCGTCGCGTTGCTCGATCGAGTTGCTCGAGCGAGCCGCGGAGCGACCCAGTAACAAAAGCTTTGCCAGACCGCGCTCTGGCTCAAGGAAAGAAGAACATGAGTAAGCTCGAAGATCTCCTCAGCAACAAGAAGTTGGACCCCCGCCGCGTCGTCGCGGCGAGCAACAAGGTCGAGCGCCGGTCGCGTGAAGACCGCGCCATCGCCCTCGCGAAGAAGCAGGTCCGTGGTGGTAAGAGCGGCGAGGCCCTCGAGGCGCTCGCGAAGCAGAAGCCCGCGCGTTCGGGGAAGCCGCTTACCGCGCCGCTTCTCTCCCGCGCGATCCGAGGCGACAAGCTCTCTGGCGCGTCCAAGCAGCGCGTCCTTCGCGCGGTCAACGCGGCGCTCGCTTCGAAGAAGCAAGACGCGGTCGAGCTCACCGACCTCTTCTGAGGATGTCGCGCGCGCTTCTCGAAGCTGACGTTGTCGACGCGGCGCTGATCTCTCCCTGGCGGAGGGACGGCGACGCGCTCGAACGTGCATACACAGCCAAGAGCGCGCGCGCGGCGCTTCAGCTCATTCAACGGATCGGGGATCTCGCCGAGGGCGCGAACCACCACCCTGATCTCACCTGGGTGTATCGCTCCCTGACGATCCGCCTCAACACGCACGACGCGGGCGGGATCACGAAGCTCGACCTTCATCTCGCTGCGTGTATCGAGGACGTGTTGCGAGAACGAGAGTGACGAGCTCGGTCGCGCGAGATCGCGTCGCGGTTGTCGTCAACGGTAACGCGAAGCAGGTCACAGACGACCTCGTCGAGATCCTCGACCAAATCGTCAAGAGCGGCGACCTCTTCGTGTCGCGAAGCCTCGAAGAAGGTCACGAGATCGCGAAGACCATCGCGGCCCGCGGTTACCCAACCGTGCTGACCGGCGGCGGTGACGGGACCTTCGTCCAGATGGTCACGTGGATCGCGCTCGAGTGTCGCGCGAAAGGGTACGAAGAGCCGCGCTTCGGTTTGCTTCGCCTCGGCACCGGCAACGCGCTCGCGTGGGTGCTCGGCGCGCAAAACAAGAAGGGGCGAGGGGTCGTCGCGGATCTCGCGCGGCTACGGCGCGAAGGCGGCGAGCGCGACCTCCGTCTCCTTTCGATCGAAGGCACGCTCACGCCCTTCGCAGGGCTGGGGGTGGACGCGCTCGCGATTGAGCACTTCACCGACACCAAGGCGAAGTTTCAGAAGATCCCGGTGCTCCGTAAGTTCGGGGTTGGCGGGCTCGCGCACGCGGTGTCGATCATGGGGCGCACCATGCCCGAGGTGCTGGTTCGACCACGCCAACGCGTCACCATCATCAATCGTGGTGGCGACGCGGTGCTCCTCGATGACGAGGGCCGAACCCGTGAGACCTTCAAAGACGGCGACGTGATGTTCGAGGGGACCTCGCGTTCGGTCTCCGCGTCGACCATTCCCTACTGGGGCTTCGGCGCGCGGATCTTCCCATTCGCAGACGACCGAGAAGACCGATTCAGCCTCCGCGTGATCGACATCGGCTCCGTCGACGTCGCGCTCAACATCCGCAAGATCTGGCGCGGCTCCTATCGCGACCCACGGGTCAGTGATTTCCTCACCGAGAAAGTCCTCATTCGTTTCGACGAACCGGTGCCGCTTCAGGTGGGCGGAGACTTCGCGGGAAAACGGCGCGAGGTGGAGATGTCGCTGGCCGATCCGATCCGCGTCGTCGACTACTACGCGCCGCCTCCCGTCGAGCCTTAATCCACCGCAGCCGTCAGGGTGCTGTCGGTGCGTTCACTGAATCGCCGTTGACGTTGTCATCCGAGGTCGCGATGGCCTACCATTCGCCGACCATCGCGCGGCGAACGCGCAGTGGTTTTTGCCGTGATTTTCCCCGAGGGGCTATGGCCAACTTGACCCACCGCGCGCACACCTTCGCCCGTGTATCTCTCCTCTCCGCTGTTGCGGTCCTCGTCGCCTTTGCCGCTGCGGGGGTCGCGTCCGCGGTCGACGTTCAAGGTGCGCTTCAGGTGCCTGAGAACCTCGCCGCGCCCGAAGCGGAAAACGGCCCCAAGTCGTTTTACTGGAAGGTCTGGAACGGCGTGATCGACCCACGCGCGCGGACCGTCGACAGCGCGCGCGACCTGACCGTTGTGCTCACTGGAAACGCGAGCGCGGCTCCGCGCGGATGCGATGACCACCGCATCTCCGGCGGCGACTTTGCGCCGAGCGCGATCGTGGTGCGACCTGGTACCGATCTCGCGTTGAAGAACGAAGACGGCTGCTCGCACGAGCTCTACTCCGACAACCTCGAAGGGTTCGCGGCGATCCAAACCGCGCCTGGTAACGCGCGTACGATTCGGCTCCCCGGGAGCGGCGGCCCGTTCGAGATTCGTGATCGCGTCTACCCCCAGACCCGCGGTTGGGTTCACGTCCTTCCCGACCTGGTCGCCTGCGGAACGATCACGAGCCGCGGCCGCTACAGCTTTGAAGGGGTCTCCGCGGGGACCTACACGCTGAAGGTGTTCTACCAGGGACACGAGGTCGCTTCGCGGGAGGTCGAGATCCCCGACGAGCGCGAGCACACGATCGAGTCACTCCCACTCAACACCCCATCGCGCTGAGGACTCTGGATGCTTTCCCGACTTTGGTATGTCGTCATCGCCGCCGTCATCGGCATCGCGCTCGCCGCCGCGTTCATGGCGCAGAGCTCGATCAATCGCGCCTATGACACTCGTCTTGATGACCAGCTGCGGCGTGACCGTCTCGAGGTAGAGCTGTGGCTTCGTCTCGACGCGCGAAACCGCCTCGACGCGCTCGCACCTTTCGCGGCGCACGCGGATGTCCGCTCGGCGCTTCGTCGCGCCAGCGCGCGCAGGGATCGAAGCGAACTGGATCGCGCGATCCGCGGCGGCCTCGAGACCAAAATGGTGGAGCTCAACCGGCAGCTTGATGACGCCCAAGCGGACATCTTGATCGCGGTCGACAAGGGTGGGCAGATCATCGGCCAGCTCGGCGGTGCACCCCCTCCCGCGGGAGCCGCGCTAGGCCGCTTCCCCGTCGTCGCCCGCGCGCTCTCCGGATACGTCGGAGACGACGTCTGGGTTTACAACGAGAAGGTCTACCGAATCGCCACGCGGCCGGTTCTCGACGGCGGTCAGTACGTCGGCGCGGTCGTCCACGGGATGGAGATCGACGACGATCTCGCGGCTCGGCTCGCGGGACGGGTTCCCGGCGCCACGTTGACGTTCTTCCGTGGTCGCGAAGAGGTCGTCGACGTTATCGCGACCCACACTCCAAACGATGTCGGGACCGATGCGCCAAGCTCACAGCAGATCACCGCTCGCGCCGCCTCCGCGCTCGACGATGATCAGGTGAAGCAGGGCAACGTCTCGAGCCCGCTGCCGGTCGGCGAAGAGCAGAGCGGTAAGGCCGTCTTCTCGATGATCACCGGCGGCGCCGCGTACGCTGGGGTCGCGTACGGAATCGGTCGTCCCCGTCGCTCACTCGCGTCGCCGATGGACCTCCTCAACAAAGAGGACGCCGACGCGTTGCCGTGGCACTGGGTGATCGGGATCCCGCTCCTCCTCGCGCTCCTCGGGATGCTGATCATGTGGGTCGAGCGAGACCGTCCCCTCGCGGCGTTTTTCAAAGCATCGGAGGGTCTCCAGAAGCAAGACTTCGCGCGCTTCACCTCAACCGACTTCCGGGGCAAGTTCCGGCGGATCGCCGAGAACATCAACGAAGGCGTTGATCTCATCGCGGCGGGCTCCGGCGCGCCGCCGACCACCAAGAAAGCCGCGAACCTGGACGAGATTCTTGGCGGGGTGAAAGAAGCATCAGCATCGCCGTACTTCGGTTTCGGCGGTGGCGCAGCGGAAGAAGCAGCCGCGTTGCCTCCTGTTCCCGCGGCTCCCGCGCCAGCTGCGCCCGCCGCCCCAGCTCCACCGGTCGGACGTCCGGCGCCGCCCGCGATGCCGGCCGCGCCGCCCGCTCGTCCCGCGCCTCCAGCCGGTCCGCCGCGCGCGGCCGTTCGGCCTTCGCAGAGTCCCGAAGAGATCGAGCGTGACCACTTCCGCGAAGTGTTCTCTCAGTTCTATGAGCTCAAGATGAAGCACGGCGAGTCCACCGCCGCGCTCACCTACGAGAAGTTCGAGAAGACGTTGATCAAGACGCGCGACAAGGTGCTCCAGAAGCACGGCGCCAAGAGCGTTCGCTTCACGGTCTACGCGAAGGAAGGCAAGGCGGCGCTCAAGGCGACGCCGGTCAAGCACTGATCGAGATGGTCGTTTTGAGAGCCGGGTTGGCGACGATTTCGCGGGCGACCGTTTCGAGTGGGGCCAAGCTCGCCTCACACGCGGCGCTGTGGTTCACGTTGTCGCTCGCGCTCGCCGTCGGATGCGGCGGCGGAACGTACCGCGGAGGCGAGTACCACGACGAGGAGGCTGCATACCGACTCGGGGCTCCCGCGGGCGACTGGACGCGCGTGAACGTGGAGAACCAGAACGATCTCGCGTGGCACAGCGACTCTCTCAACGCTGTGATCCAGGGCAACGGGTCGTGCGACCCCGCGCTCGACATTCCGCTGGTCGCGCTCACCAATCATTTGCTGATCGGCTTCACAGAGCGCGACGTCGTGAGCCAAGAGCTGGTCCCGATGTCTTCTCGGGAGGCGCTTCGGACGCACGTCCGCGCGAAGCTCGATGGTGTCACCCGAGAGCTGCTCCTGCAGGTCCTCAAGAAGGACCGCTGCGTCTACGACTTCGCCCTCGTCGCGCCGCCTGGGGCGGACTTTCAGCGCGCGAGCGAGACGTTTACCTCAATGCTGCAAGGCTTTGAAGCGCGAGGCGTCGAAGGGCGATGAGCTCGCCTCCGCGTTCTTCGGGCGAGGGGCTCGTCGCGACCCTGGATGATCTCGGCGGCGCGATGAAGCTCGGGGTGCGCGCGATCCGCACCCTCTTCACGACGCGCTTCGAGTTTCGGACCTACGTCTACCAGATGGAACAGCTCGGCGTTCGCAGTATGGCGATCGCGTCGGCGACAGCGGTGTTCGTCGGCATCGTCATGACGGTGCAGTTCGCGTACTTCATGGAGAAGTACGGCGCGAAGGATGCGCTTGGTCGCGTGATCGCGATCAGCGAAGCGAGAGAGCTCGCCCCCGCGCTCACCTCTCTCGTCGTCGGCAGCCGGATCGCGGCAGGAATGGCGGCCGAGATCGGCTCGATGAAGGTCACCGAGCAGATCGACGCCATCCGCGCGCTGGGCGCGGATCCGGTGCGGAAGCTCGTCGTGCCCCGCGTGGTCGCGGGCGTCACCATCATGCCCCTGATCGCGGCCATCGCGTTCGTCCTCGGCATGGGGAGCTCCATGCTTGTCGCCAACGCGAGCTACGGCATCGGCTTCGCGTCGTTCGTCGGCACCGCGCTCGACGCGGTCAGTCTCCGCGATTACCTGAGCGGCTTGAGCAAGACCCCGTTCTTCGGGTTCTTGATGACGGTTCTCGGTTGCTACTTCGGGATGACGACCTCCGGCGGTACGGAAGGTGTTGGGCGCGCGACCACACGCTCGGTCGTCGTGGTCTCTATCTCGATCTTGGTCGCGGACGCCTTACTGACTCAGCTCTTCATGAGCCTCTAGTGTCCGCGCGACCCCGCTTTCGGTTCGGCGCACGGAGCGCTGCTTCGGTCTTGCTCCTGGTCGTCGCGGCGTTGATCGCAGTCGTGGTCGACGCGAACCGCCGGCGCGGAGCCGACGACAGCGACATTCGCGCGGGGGTCGTGAGCCGGACCGGCTTGGCCGACCTCGCGCTCTCTTCCAGTCAGCGTTGGGTAAGGCACCCCTCCCAGGTCGAGTTCGGAGCGCCGTTCGCGGACGGTCCGCTCTTGCTCGACCCTGATCCCAGCGGCGCACTGGTCGGCCCGCCGGTGGAGCGCCGTTGAAGCGACTGGCCTCGTTGATGTCGTTCTCTGCGTCGGCCATGCGTCGCCGCGCGCTCCGCAACGTGACGATCGGCGCCGCGCTGACCCTGGTGATCGCGTGGTTCGCGTCGGTGCTCTTCTTGACCGATTCGTTGCGTCGCGAGTGGTCACTCGGTCTGGAGGCCGCGCCTCCTCTCACCATTCAGCGACTGGTCGCGGGGCGCCCCGCGTTGATCTCGGTCAGCGCCGGCGCTGAGCTCCTCTCCCATCCCGCGGTGACCGCGGTCGATCCGCGGGTGTGGGGCTACGTCTTCGTTGCGCCTTTGTCCGCCAACGTCACGGTGGTTGGCACCGTCGAGGAGCTGGGCGAGGAGGACGCCGTGATCGGCGCGGCGCTCGCGTCTCAGCTTGGTCTCCGCGTTGGAGATCGCTTCGCGTTGCCGGCCGCGGGAGGCGCGCGGACGGTTCGCGTCGCAGAGGTCTTCGAGGATCCGAGCGGGCTTCGTTCCGCAGATCTCGTCATGTTGAAGATGGCGACCGCGCGGGCGGTGCTCGGGCTCGCCGAGGGAGAAGCGACCGATCTCGCGGTGACGCTCTCGCGAGAGTCCGAGAGCGCAGCGGTCGCGAGGCTCGCGCTTCAGTCCATCCCGCGAGCACGTGTCCTCGAGCGACGCGCGCTTCGTCGGACCTATGATCTCACGTTCAACGGCCGCGCGGGCTGGTTGACCCTCGCGTCGCTCCCTGCGTTGCTCACGCTGTTGCTCATCGGGTGGGAACGAGTGACGGGGCTCTCTCCCGGAGAGCGTCGCGAGATCGGGGTCCTCAAGGCGGTGGGGTTCTCGACCCGAGACGTGCTCATCGCTCGGGTGTTCGAGAACGCTTGGCTCTCCTTCGTCGCGAGCGCCCTCGGCCTATGTTTGGCCTACCTCTACGTTTTCGTGCTCGGCGCGCCGTGGCTTCGCGACTCGCTCTTCGGGTGGAGCGCGCTCTTTCCGCGCTTCGCGCTGGTGCCTGTGGTCGACGCTTCGCAGCTGATGTCGATCCTCGCGCTGATCGTGCTGCCCTTCACTGGGATCTCGATCGTTCCCGCTTGGCGCGTCGCGATGCGCGATGTTGACGCCGCGCTCCGAGGTCAGTCGTGAGCGCAGCGCTCTCCATCCGCGCCGAGGGCGTCACGAAGAGGTACTTCGACGGACGCGAAAAGCGCTTCGCGGTGAACGACGTCAACCTCGAGGTCGCCGCGGGATCGGTCGTCGCGCTCATTGGTCCGAGCGGGTCTGGGAAGACGACGCTCCTCGCGATGCTCGGTGGTCTGGTGACGCCGACTCGAGGCGAAGTCTTCATGGGGGAGCGCGCGATCGTACAGATGCGGGATCATCACCGGACCGCGTTTCGCCGCGATCACGTCGGCTTTGTGTTTCAAGAGCTGCAGCTGATCGAAGGCATGAGCTTGCTCAAGAACGTGACGCTCCCGCTTGTCCCGACCGGCGGCGCGCGAGACGGAGAGCCGCGCGCGCGTGAGCTTCTCCAGCGGCTGGGTCTGGCCGATCGCGCCAGCGCAGATGTCCGGCGTCTCTCCGGCGGAGAGCGTCAACGCGGCGCGATCGCGCGCGCTCTGATCACGGCACCCTCGGTGCTGCTCCTCGACGAGCCAAGCGCCCATCTTGACGGCGACTCGACGGCGGCGCTGCTCGACGCGGTGTTCGAGCTCGAGACGACGATCGTGATGTCCACCCACGACGCGCGCGTCTTCGACGATGATCGCGTGGACCGCGTAGTGCGGATGCGTGACGGGCGACTCGATCTTGCCGAAGGCAGCGGCGCAGCATCATCCGCGATCCCGCTGTGACGGTTTTTTGACCTCGCCGCGGCGCTCGCCGACACAGAGGTATGCGCGTGTGGCACTACGCGGGCGGCTCAGCTGTCCTTCTCCTCTTGTTCGTCGGCGGGATGATGTACCGCGATGGGTCCGCGAAGGACGAGCTCGCGAGCGCCCAAGCGCGCTTGTCGGCCACGCTACGCGAGGTCCCCGAGCTGCACGAGCTGGAGGCGGGCGAAGCGCTTCAAGAGATCGAGCGCGCGGAGCGACTCGGGAGCGAGGCCGCGGGGCTCCGTCACTACGCGAAGGCGCTTGAGGATCTCCGCAATGGAGATCTGATCTTCTGCGAAGGCAACCTCTCGACCGCGCGCCACCACCTCGGCTGGACCGCGGATCTTCGGGTCCTCGCCGGCACGCTCGCGCGCTTGAAGGGCGACCGAGACACCGCGCGGGATCACGTCGCGGGCGCGCTGAGCCGCGACGAGCGGCACGCGCGCGCGCATCTCCTCAACGCTGACCTCGCGCTGGACGCGGGAGACGCGCAAGCCGCGCGGCGTTCTCTTCGCGTGCTCCTCGAGGTGGCCCCGCGTGCCGCGGTGGTGCGCAATCGACTTGGGCTCGCGGAGGAACTCGCCGGGAGCGACGACAACGCGGAGCGACGTTTTCGGGAAGCGGTCGAGCTGAACCCGATGGCGCACAACGCCTTCATCAACTTGGGCCGCGTTCGCGCGCGTCGCGGAGCGCGCGAAGAAGCGGTGACCGCGTACTCACGCGCGATCGAGATCAACGTCGGAGACGCGGATGCGTGGCTCGGCCGCGGGCTCGTTCGGATGGAGCTTGGGGACGCGGAAGCGGCGGAGACCGACCTCTCGCGCGCCGCGGAGCTGGACCCTCGCTCGGCGCTCCCGCGACTCGCGTTGGGAGATCTGGTCGCCTCGTCGGACCCCGCGCGCGCGGTTGAGATTTACCGCGAAGCGCTCGCGATCGAAGACGATGGCTCGGAGCTCGCGTACGTCAAGCTCGGGAACGCTCTGCTCCGCGGAGGGGAAGCGAGCGACGCGCAGCGCGCGTTCCAGGAAGCGATCCGGCGACGGCCCTCAAGCGCCGCGGCGCACAACGGCCTCGGCGCCGCGTTGATGCAGAGCGGGAATCGCGAGTCGGCGCTGGCCCCCCTTCAGCGCGCCGCCGAGCTGGATGAAAACGATCCCCATCCGCTTATGAACATCGCGCTTGTCCGTGAAGAGGTGGGTGACGAAGAAGGCGCCCGTCGCGCCTGGGAACAAGCGCTGCTCCGCGATCCAGCGTCCGAGTACGCTCTTCGCGGCATCGCGCGGCTGGCCGAGGGGTGAGACGCGACCGGCTGCGGGAAGTCTGTTAGATCGCTCGCGCCGTGCGAGCAGCAAAGCAGAACGGATCAGCGTGAGCCGGAGCGCAGCGATCACTGTCGGGCTCGCGGTCGCGCTGGGCATCGTCCTCGTGTTGGCGCTCGCGCTGGGTGAGGTCATGATTCCGCTCGAGAAGACGCTCGCGGTTCTGTTCGGAGGCAGCAGCGATCCGCTCTGGCACCGCGTCGTGTTGCTCGAGGTGCGACTGCCGCGGGTGCTCTTGGCCGCCCTCGGGGGAGGGGGACTCGCGATCGCGGGAGCCGCGTCGCAGGGGCTCTTCCGAAACCCCATGGCGGACCCGGGCATCATCGGGGTCTCCGCGGGAGCGGGCCTCTTCGCTGTGTTGGCGCTTTATCTCGTGCCCTCGTCCGCGCTCTCATGGTCGAGCTTGTTGGTCCCCGCGGCCGCGTTTGTTGGCGCCGCGCTCGCCACCTTCGCGGTCTACCTGATCGCGCGGCGCGCCTCGCCTGGGCGCCATGTCTCCGTGACCCTTCTGCTGCTCGCGGGGGTCGCGGTGTCGGGACTGGCGAGCGCGGGCACCTCACTGGTGCTCTCGCTCTCGCTCGCGGAGTGGGAGGTCGGCCGCGAGATGCTCAAGTGGTTGATGGGTGGCCTCGAGGGGCGCTCGATGCAGCACGTCTTGATCGCGCTCGTCCCGATCGCGGTCGGCTCGGTCGCGCTCCTTCGGTACGCTCGTGAGCTCGACGCGCTCCTTACCGGCGAGGAGAACGCGTCCGCCATCGGTGTCGACGTGAAGAAGATGACCCGCGAAGTGATCATCTTCGTCGCGCTGGTGACCGGCGCGGCGGTCGCGGTCATGGGGGTCGTCGGCTTCGTCGGTCTGATCGTGCCGCACTTGGCGCGCCTGGTGGTGGGTTCGCGGCATCGCGCGCTGATGCCGATCTCGTTCCTCGGAGGGGCGCTCTTGCTCACGCTCGCGGATCTCTTGTGCCGCGCGCTCCCGGCGACCGACCTGCGGCTCGGCGTGGTCACCGCTATCGTCGGCGCGCCGTTCTTCTTGTGGCTCTTGGTGAGGGAGCGCGCCGCGTGACCTTGCTCGAGACACGCGGCCTGACCGCGCGTTATGGCGAACACACCGTGCTTCGCGAGCTCTCCGTGAGCGTGCCGCGCGGTGAGCTGACCGCGCTCCTCGGGATCAACGGATCCGGTAAGAGCACGCTGCTGCGCGCGCTCGCGGGCGTCGGACACGCGCCGGCTTCGGTCTACTTGAAGGACGCGCCGCTCTCTTCCTCGTCCCGGAGAGACATCGCCCGGTCCATCGCGTACGTCCCGCAGCTCGCCCAAGCAGCGGAGATGTCGATCGAAGAGCTGGTCGGGCTCGGGCGGTACGCGCACGGCGGCCAGGATGACGGCGAAGTGGACAAGGCGCTCACGCAACTGGGCCTCCTCGCGCTTCGCGCTCGCCGTACCTCGACGGTCTCCGGTGGAGAGCTTCGCAGGGCTTGGGTGGCGCGGGCGCTCTGTCAGGTCGACGCGACGGGGTACGTGTTGCTCGATGAACCCACCGCGCACCTTGATCCGCGGCACGTACTCTCGCTGCTCTCGGTGCTCCGCGCTCGTGTCCATGAGGGCGGCGGTGTCGTGTTCGCGACGCATGATCTCAGCGCAGCGATCGGGAGCTGTGATCGTCTGATCGTGCTCTCGAAAGGAACAATTCGATTTGACGGACACCCGCGAGAGCTGTCTGCGGCCGTCCTGGCAGAGGCGTTTGGCGTGGTTGGTCGCGTTGAGCAAGACCGTGATGGCCTCTTTCTTCGCATGCTCGGCGCGACCGTCTGATCCCACTTTCATCGTGGTTCGGCGGGGTCTGGGAAAGAGAATCTCCGGTCGGAGTCACTGGAGCGAAAGAGAAATTGCCCGATCTGCATATTTGAGCGATCCTGCGTGACGGATGCACCCGGACGTCGGGAAAAGACTCGCGGGGAAGTACGAAATCGTTTCGCTAGCGGGCGCTGGCGGAATGGCGGAAGTCTTTCGCGGAATCACCCATGGAGCCGAAGGCTTCCAGAGGCCGGTCGCCATTAAGCGCATCTTGGAAGCGCTCTGCGACAACCCGCAGTTCGTCGGGATGTTCGTCGAAGAGGCGCGCGTCGTGTCTGAGCTGCAGCACCCCAACATCGTCCAGATTCACGACTTCGATCGCGACAGCGACGGCACCTACTTCCTCATCATGGAGTGGGTCGAGGGCCTGACGCTTTTTGATTGGTGCCGCGCCCACCGCGATTTCGGCCAGCACGCGCCGTGGCACTTGGTGACCGCGATGGGCATCGAGGTGCTCAAGGCGCTCAGCGCGGCGCACGAGCGTGAGGACGCGCAGGGAATGCTGGCGCCGGTGTTTCATCGCGACGTCACGCCGCAGAACATCATGCTCAACATCAACGGCACGGTGAAGCTCGCCGACTTCGGCCTCGCGCGCGCGATGGACCGAGCGCGGATGACGCAGCCCCATGTGCTCAAGGGCAAGCTCACCTACCTCGCGCCCGAGCTGGTGATGGGCGGAGCGCCGAGCGCGCAGAGCGACATCTTCGGTGTCGGCATCGTGCTCTGGGAAGCGCTCGCTGGACGGAAGCTCTTTGACGGGGACGGCCCGCTCGAGATCTTGGATCGTGTCCGCGAGGCCAACGTCCCGGACCTGACCGAGTTCCGCCCAGACGCGCCGAGCCACCTTCACGCGGCGGTTCACAAAGCGCTTAGGCGAGAGCCCAACGGTCGCTTCTCGAGCGCGAAGACGATGGTGCGCGCGCTCGCGAACATCTTGCGGATGACGCCAGAGTCGACGTCCGCGGATGTCCTGCGTAAGAGCGTGCTGGAGGCGCGCCAACGTTTGCGCGCGCGTCAATTCGAGGAAGAAGCCACGCAGGTGCTGGACGTCGACGACTTGGAGAACGATCTCGTCGAAGAGGCGCTGCTCCTGACTCGTAAGAAGCACTGACCGCATGCGCGTTTCTGGGACCGTGCTCCGCGCGACCGCGGGCTACTTCGACGTGCGCACCGCGAACGGGATGGTTCGCTGTCGGATGCGCGGTCGGCTCAAGAAGGTGAAGCAGAAGACGGACCTTTGCGTCATCGGAGACGAGGTCCTGATCACCGTCGCGCCGGATGATGAGACGGTGGGTTCGCTGGAAGAAGTGAGCGAGCGGCGTAACCGTTTCTCCCGACGCCATCCAGGCCGTGGAGGGCAGTACCGCGAGGACGTCCTGGTCGCGAACCTGGATCGGCTCTTCATCGTGTTCGCGTTCGGTCAGCCGCGCTTTCATCCGCGGATGCTCGATCGCTTCCTCGTGATCGCGGAGCACGCAGACATCGACGTCCACGTCGTCGCGAATAAGGTCGACCAAGAAGACCCGGAGACGCGGGCGCTCTTCGCCGAGTACGAGGAGCTCGGGTACGCGGTCACCTACGCGAGCGCCCGGGACGACATCGGCATCTCGGTTCTCCGCGACGCGCTTGGCAGCGGGATCAGCGCGCTCGCGGGGCCGTCCGGCGCGGGCAAGAGCAGCCTCATCAACGCGATCGAGCCCGGGCTACGGCTCGCGGTCGGCGAGACCAGCGAGTCCCACGGAAAAGGCCGACACACCACGCGCGTCTCGACCTTGCACCCCATCGCGGGACACGGGCTCCTCGCGGACACTCCCGGGATCCGCGAGCTCGGGACCTTCGCGCTTCCTGACGAGGAGCTGGACGGTTGCTTCGTTGAGTTTCGCCCCTTTCTTCGATCGTGTGGTTTTCGTTCGTGTCGACATGACTCGGAGCCGCGCTGCGCCGTTACCGAAGCCGTGCGCGCGGGCGAGATCTCCGGGCCGCGGTACGAGAGCTACCTGCGGCTGCTTCGCGGCGAAGAGCGCTGACCACAGTCTAGAGCCTGAGCTCTCCGCGCGAGATGGCGGCCAAGCGCGCCTCGGTCAACGGGACGTAACGCTGACCATCGAGAACAAAGAGCGGGTCGCTGATCTGCGCGAGGTCGACCCCTTCGCGCTTCAAGCGGGTCTTCTGGATCTTGAACGTCCCCGTCGTGTCGAGCGCTTGGATCACGCGTACGAAGCGCGGTCGCGCGTACGCGGGCAGCTCCTGAGTCGTCGCGAAGAAGTGGTCGGGATCGAAGCGTTCGCAGGTGAGCGCGCACAGCCCAGCTTGGCCGTCGCGTCCCTCGAGCTTGATGCCGACCACGGTCGCTTCCGCGTAGTCACCGCTGCCCGTGATGACATCCGCGACCTCCGCGGTCGAGACGTTCTCGCCTTTGCATCGGAAGGTGTCGCCGATGCGATCGACGAAGTAGAAGAAGCCGCGGCGATCGCGGCGAAGGAGGTCGCCGGTGCGGAAGTAGCGGTCGCCGGGAGCGAAGACGTTGGTCAGGATCTTCTTCTTCGTCGCCGCTTCGTCTGTGTATCCGCGGAACTCCGTGATCGCGCTCTTGGGGTCGCTCGCGAGCCGTACCAAGAGCTCGCCCGTCTCGTCTTCGCCGCACGGGATCAGTGAGCCGTTCGCGTCCGTGACATGTTGGTCTTCGTCCACGTCATACTTCACGAGGGTCAGCCAGCCGGCGCGGTTCAGCGGAACGCGACCCACCGAGCCAGGCGTCCCCGAGATGTTGAGGATGAACCCGGGGGCCTCGGTCGCGGCGTAGAACTCGCGCACCGCGACGCCGAAGCGCGACGTGAAGCGCTCCCACACGTCGGGACGCATCCCGTTGCCCACCGCGACGCGCAGCTTGTGGTCGCGATCGGCCTCGCTGGGAGGCGCGTTGACGAGGTAGCGCGCGAGCTCGCCGATGTAGAGCGTCGCGGTCGCCCCGTAGCGCTTGACGTCCGGGAAGAACGCGCTCGCGCTGAACGACTTTCGAATCGCCATCGGCGTTCGCGTGAGGAGCGATGAACCGAAACCGAGGAGGAGCCCGCTCGCGTGGTAGAGCGGCAGCACGCAGTAGAGCTTGTCACCGGGCCCAAAGCAGAAGACCAGCGTCCCGAACCCCGCGGCGGCGGTGATGGCGCGCTTATGCGAGACGCGGCAAGGCTTTGGGAGGCCGGTCGTCCCGGAGGTGTAGATGTAGACGAAGTCTTGGTCCTTGTTGTGCGAAGTCGTCTCGAGCTTTCCGCTCCGCGCGCGACACGCCGCGTCGAGATCATGGCAAGACAGAGGCGGCCGCTGCCGACCATCGTCATGCTCGTCGACGTACACGGAACACGGGACGATGGTTCCGTCGGCGTGATCCATGAGGTCGCGTTCACAGATCAAACGCGTCGCCTTCGCGGCGCCGATCGCGTGATGGAGCGCGCGGCCTCTGAGGTTGTGGTTGATCAGCGCGACCGTGGCGCCGGCGTGCGATGCGCCGAGGAGGTTCACGAGGTAACGAATCGAATTCATCCCGAGGAGCGCCACGACCTCGCCTGGCTTGACGCCCACGTCCGAGAGCGCGCCCCCGACGCGTCGCGCCGCGTCGTCCAGCTCACGCCAGGTCAGCTTGATCGCGTCATGCTCGAGCGCGAGACCGCCTGGGTCGCGTCGCGCGTTCTCGCTCACGATCAAGGCGTAGGATGTTTTTTCAGCCTTCAGGAACCATGGGACAGCTTTGACGAGCGCGCGCGTCGCGAAGCGACTCTCGCTGACGAGGGCGCCCCGCCAGGTGGGATCCGGCACGTTCTGAAAGAGATCGGAAACGGAGCCGGTCAGAGCGTCGAGGAACCGTTGGCGACGAGACACAGGTGATGATAACGGTTCAGGGCGCGTTCGCCGCGCGTTCTTTGTCGCGCCACCACGCGACCCTTATCTCGAGCTCGATCCTACGTGGGGACAAATGCGATCCGAACCAGACACCGCTCCAGCTTCTCGATGGTCCGAAGTCCAGGCGCATGTTCGCGCGACATACAAGCTCGCTGAAGACAAGCCTGACATGTTCAAGCTCGTCTTTGAGTACCCGAACAAGCGTCTCCAGGCGGTCATCGTGTCTCGCTTCGAGGCGATGGGTCGCGAGTGGTGCGACTTTTCCTCCGCGGTCTGTCGCGTCGACGAGATGCCGATGGATGTCGCGCTCCGGAAGAACTACTCGTTCGCGGTAGGCGCGCTCTGCTTGGACGACGATGTCTACGTCGTTCGTTACACCGTGCAGCTCGACTCGATGGATCTCCAAGAGCTTGAGGTTCCGCTCCACGTCGTCGCGAGCACCGCGGATGAGCTCGAGCTGGAGTACGGCGGCGGCGACCGCTACTGATCTGACCTTCGCGCGCGACTGGAAGTTGTCGCGTTCTCGTCATCCTCGCGGCATCATAAAGTCGTGGACCCCCGCGACCTGCCGGTCTTGAGCGACCGCACCCCTGCCGAGGTGCTGGTGCAATCTTCGGATGAAGCGTGTCCCTACATCGAGGGCGAGACCGCGCGCATGCCGTTGCGGATGCCGGTTCGCGCGCTGGCGCCGACCGAGCTCGACGCTCGCTTAGCCAACGGTGACCGGCGCCACGGGTTGGTCTTCTACCGTCCGGAGTGTCCGCGTTGTCAGCGCTGCGAGGCGATTCGGTTGCCCGTGGAGGACTACGTCATGAGCCGGTCGGACAAGCGCGTACTCCGTCGCGGTGACGCCGCGCTGACACGCGAAGTGACGCGGCCACGCGCGACAGCGGCCCATCTCGCGCTCTACGAAAAGCACAAGCGAGGTCGCGGTCTGGCGCGAGAAGGGGCCGCGCCGACCGGGATGAGTGGGTACCGAGGCTTCTTGGTCGACCGTTGCTGCGACACGTTGGAGCTGTCGTACTCGATCGACGGCGCGTTGGTCGGCGTGGCGATCGCAGACGTGGGCGCGATCGCGATGTCGGCCGTGTACTGCTCCTGGGATCCCGATCACGCGGACCTCGCGATCGGTCGCTACTCGATCCTGAAACAGATCGAGCTCTGTCGCGAACGCGGGATCACGTACCTCTACCTCGGCCTCTACATCGCGGACAACGCGCACATGGTCTACAAGGGGCGCTTCCTCCCGCACGAGCGGCGAGTCGAGGGGACCTGGCGCCGCTACGATCACGCGACGTAGACGTCGCCACGCCGGATGTGGTCTCGTCCGCCCATGGACGCCACTGAAGCCGAGTTCCCGCCGGTCAACGTAACCGACCCCCAGCTCACGATTCGCGCCGTCGCGAGCGGAGTCGTCCTCGGCGGGGTCCTCTCGCTCTGCAACATCTACAGCGGGCTGAAGATCGGCTGGGGCTTCAACATGTCGATCACCGCCGCCTTGTTGAGCTTCGGCTTCTTCAAGGTCGCGGAGCGCGCCGGGAGCCGCCCGTACGGGATGCTCGAGAACAACATCAACCAGACGACCGCGTCGTCGGCGGCCTCGATCTCAAGCGCCGGTCTGGTCGCGCCGATCCCTGCGCTCACCATCTTGACCGGCGAGTCGCTCAGCTGGCCCGTGCTCGCGATCTGGACCTTCGCCGTGAGCCTCGTCGGCGTGGTGGTCGCGATTGGATTGCGTCGCCAGATGATCGTGGTCGATCGGCTCCCGTTCCCGAACGGGATCGCAGCGGGTGAGACGCTCAAGGAGATGTACGCGCGCGGCGCGGAGGCGATGGCGCGCGTCAAAATGTTGCTCGCGGGAGGCGCGATCGGAGCCGCCGCGAAGCTGGTGATTCACTTCGCCAAGATCAAGAAGCTCGCGCTCCCCGGCGCGGTCACCGCCAAAGCGGGAGGCGCGACGGGCGCCGCGAAGTACACGATGACGAACCTTGGTTTCTCGCTCGACCCTTCGCCGCTGATGGTCGCGGTCGGGATGATCATTGGACCACGCGCAGGTCTCTCGATGTTGCTCGGCGCGCTCGTGGCGTGGGGCTACATCGCGCCGATGGCGCTCGACGCGGGCTGGGCGGAGGCCGGGGCGGAGGGCAAGCTCTGGTTCGGGAAGATCAACAAGTGGATGCTCTGGCCGGGCGTCACCATGATGGTCACCGCTTCGCTCACCTCGTTCGCCTTCTCCTGGCGCTCGGTGGTCCGCGCGTTGACCGGGACGCGAGGAAGCGACCAAGCGTCCGACAAGGTCAGCGAACATGAGGTTCCGAAGAAGCTCTTCCTCGGGGGTCTGCTCATCGCGCTGATCCTCGCGTCCGCGACGCAGGTCGGGTTCTTCGGGATCGCGGCGTGGATGGCGGTCCTCGGGACCTTGCTGACGTTCGTGCTCGCGATCGTCGCGGGCCGGGTATCCGGCGAGACCGGGATCACGCCGGTCGGACCAATGGGGAAGGTCACCCAGCTCCTCTTCGGAGTGATCGCGCCGGGGGCGCCGGCGGCGAACCTCATGGCCGCGAACGTAACGGGAGGCGCCGCGAGTCAGTGCGCCGATCTTCTTCATGACATGAAGGCGGGCGCGATGATCGGCGCGTCGCCGAAGCTGCAGACGTTCGCGCAGCTCTTCGGTGTTCTGTCTGGGGCGACCGTGGGCTCCGCGGGCTACCTCTTGCTCGTCCCGGACCCCGCGGGGATGTTGCTGACCGATGAGTGGCCCGCTCCAGCCGTGGCCGCATGGAAGGCTGTCGCGGAGCTCTTCTCGGTCGGGCTCTCCGCGATGCCTGAGATGGCGCCGCGCGCGATGGTGATCGCGGGCGCGATTGGGATCGTCTTGGCGATCCTCGAGAAGGTCATGCCCAAGTCCGGCGCGCATTGGATACCGAGCCCGACCGGAATCGGTCTCGCGCTCGTGATCCCCGCCTCCTACTCCATCTCGATGTGTCTCGGCGGGCTGATCTCTTGGTCAGGATCGAAGTGGTTTGGAAAGTGGTCCAAGCGCTTCATGATCGTGTTGGCCGCAGGCGTGATCGCTGGAGAGAGCTTGGTCGGGGTGGGACTGGCGGTCTCCAACGCCATCGAATATCTCGCCAATTAGGAGTCGCAATACAACTTGAATGTAATAGTTGACTGAGGCTGTAACGTGGTCACATTGTCGAGGTGGACCTCACTACAGAGAAGCGTCGCGGACGTACTCGGCTCCTCCTGATCGGTGCTCTTCAGGCGACCGCGATGGGGGCCTACCTCTTTATTCGCCCTGAGGCGCAAGCAGAGCTCGGTTGGATGACCTGCTTTGCGGTGGCGCCGTTCTTGGTCGCCGCTGTCGCGTCCCTCCGTGACGACGAAGTGGAGCACGCGATGATCGCCGGCGCGGCGCTCTCGATGCTCGCGCTTGCAGGTCTCGTCGGGACGACCGGAGGGCTCGGCTCTCCCGCGATGCTCTTGTTCATCACGGTTCCGGCGCTCTTCGCCACCGACCGGAAGGTCGCCGCGGCGCTCGTGCCGATCGCGCTCTTGTCCGTGATCGGTCTCGCGGTCGCGGACGCGATGACGCTGCTCCCCGCGTTCCCCTTCGCGGCCCATCGTCAGCACCTCACCAGCTTGTTCGTGGTGTACGGAATGGTGTCTGTGGGACTCGCGGTGATGGATGCGTTGCCTGAGGAGCTGCCTGAGACCGAGACCCGTGGTGAGAGCCTCGCGACGCTCGCGAAGAGTTTGGAGATCCCGCCACCGGTCGCGATCGATGCCTCCGCCACGCGCGAACGCTACGACAGCTATCCGCCGCTCTCGGCGTAGCCTCTTCTAGCAGGCTAGACCCGGGACAGGGCTAGATCAGCGCGCGCTTAATGAGCGCGAGGTCATCGCCAGCGAGCGGCAAGGTGAGCGCGACGTCTTGCGCGCGTCGACTCATCTTGTTCCAGGTCTTCTTCACGATCCCGATGAGCTTCTCCTCATCGTGGGCGTGCTTGCGCCGGAAGTCGGACCAGTAGTGCTCCAAGAAGACCAGGCAGACCACGTCTTCCAAGAGCTGGACGTCGGGGTTCGTGCGGAGGCCCTTCTTCCGCAGGAGCACGCGGACCTCGTCGACGGTCTCGCTCTCGTATCCGCATTCGGCGAGGATCTCGCCCATGATCTCGGCGTGCATCTTGGCGAGGTCTTGCCGCCAGCGGTGATAGCCCGCCCGACCCGCGGGGTAGTCAACGCGCGGGATCTTCCAGCGGGTGACATGTTGCGCGTGGACGGCCAGGCGCACGGACTCTTTGGCGTCGGGGGCGAAACGCGCAAGCTGATCGCTCATCCGACGTGAGTAGACCAGCTCCTTCGGGAGCGCCTTGCCATCGACGTACTCGCGATTGGGATCCTCTGCGTTCGCGAGGTCGACCGCCTTGATGGCGCGAGTGAAGCGATCGGGTTCGGTCGACGCGGGCACGGCTGATTCTATCCAACCATGGCGGCGAAGCGCGAGGCCTCGTTGAACGATTGGTTGGAGTCGAAGGTCACGAAGAGCTCATCGGCTCCCGCGCGTGACGCCATGAGGAGCGACTCGGCGATATCGAAGAGGAGGCCCTCGGAGAACTGGGCGCGCGCTCCTACGGCGCGGAGTCGAGTGTAGGCGACCGGCCCGACTGGGATGTCTTGCTGCAGAGGGTCGACGGCGACGACCGCGCCGAGCTGAGGAGCGAAACGCGCGGCGTCCTCGACCTCCCACAAGCCACCTGCGCCCCATACCCGCATGGGGTCGCCCTCACCGCCTTTGAGACGCGAGAAGTACTCGACGAGCCGTTCCCGATCGCGCTTGCCTGGGGTGACCGCGCTTGGGGTCGGGACCACGATCGCCTTGGCCTCAAGAGCGTCCGCCGCGTCCACCAGCCATTGCTGGTTTTGCGCGAGGTTACGGTCGTAGCGAAGCGGCCCCTTCTCCGACGCGAACGTGGTGTAGGGCGCGACGAGCGAGACAATGAAGTCGTCGCCGACAGACGCTCGGAAATTTGCGAGCGTTTTGGGTTTGGGGAGTGGGGGCCGGAAGGAGAGCTCGGCGAAGCGGAGGGCTCCTTGGTACTTGGGTCCGGGGGGGCGCTCGAGGAGCGCGCCAATATGAATCGCCATTGGCGGCATCCTATCGCCGCGTTTCCCGATGTCGAGCCGGCGTTTCGGATGAATGAGATCGGCAAACGAGAAGGGCCCTTGCCATCTTTGGACGTGATACGGTGGCCTCGTGCGCAACTTTTCTTTCCTTTGCGGGGCGCTCGCGCTCGCCTTCATCGGCGGGTGCAAAGAGGACCTCCCCGAGTTTGAGATGTTCACGATGGACACCCAGGCTGAGTGCGGAACCGCCGAACTCATGTGTGGCGCCGGTGAGCAATGCATTGACGGTCGCTGCTTTGGCGAGTGCGAAAGCGATACGGACTGTTCCCGGCGCGAGATGTGCTCCGGTGGGGTCTGCGTACCGGGTCCGCTCCGCGAGGTGGACACGGGCGGGATGGACACGACCCCGCCCGGACCGTGCGACGGAATCGACTGCTCTGGGTCGCCGACGCTTCCGGTTTGTCACCCGAGCCTCATGGGCTGCGCGCAGTGCGTCGCCGGGACCGACTGCTCCGCGGCGGCTCCGATCTGTGACTTCGGGCGCGGCACCTGTCGCGCGTTCGACGCGACGACGCTTTGCCGCCCTTGCAACATTGACGCGGACTGCGGCGCGGGAGGCGACACGTGTCGAGCGCTCGCTGCTGAGCGCGTGTGTTTGCCCCCCTGTGGCGACGCCGGGACCTGTCCGCGCGGGCTCGCGTGCGACATTGACTCGATGATCTGTGAGCCGACGGAAGCGATCAGCTGCACCGCGATCTACTCCGCGCTCACTTCACGGGCTTGCATGGCGGACGCTGACTGCGAGCTGCTCGGCGGGACCGCGACGATGGGTCAGTGCAATGTCCCAGCTCCCGGGATGCCGGGCATCTGCCGTCAGCCTTGCACCGACACGAGCGAGTGCCCGATCACCGCCGGTTGCACTGAAGGTTTCTGCGTCACGCTCTAACCATCTGCTCCGTTCATGTGCGACCGCCGTGTTGACGTCACGTCTTCGCGTGCGCACCTTCTGCCCATGACCCAGCGCTCCACAGTATCGGCTTATGCCTGCGCCGCGTATTCCGCGGCGTCTGTGGACATGTACGCGCGGGACCACTGACGCGAGCGAAGCCGCTCGCCCGAAAACCCCGCGCCTGGTGTCGCGGGGTTTTCTAATTCCGTCTCACCACCCGGTCACCCAAGCGTCGATCCGCGCTGTTGCGGATCACGGCGGCGGCACTGTTCCGTCCTGACCCGACCACGACGAGTGGTCTCCATGAGAACGAAAAACCAATGAACAAGGAACACATCAACATCGGCACCATCGGTCACGTCGACCACGGCAAGACCACGCTCACGGCGGCGCTCACGCTGGTCTCCGCGCTTCGCTTCGGCGGACGCACGGGGAAGGGCTACGCGGACATCGACAGCGCTCCGGAAGAAAAGCGGCGCGGCGTGACCATCAACGCCTCTCACGTCCAGTACGAGTCGGCGACGCGCGTCTACGCGCACGTCGACTGTCCCGGACACGAGGACTACGTGAAGAACATGATCGCCGGCGCGTCCCAGATGGACGGCGGCATCTTGCTCGTGGACGGCTCCCAAGGGCCTCAAGCGCAGACCCGTGAGCACATCGTGCTCGCGAAGCAGGTCGGTGTGCGGCGCTTGGTGGTGTTCGTGAACAAGACCGACCTGGCGGATCCGGAGCTGCTTGAGCTTGTCGAGCTCGAGACGATGGAGCTGCTGGAGCGGTACGGCTTCGCGGACGCGGAGGTGGTTCGTGGTTCGGCGCTCTTGGCGCTGTCGGCCGCGGAGCGCGGTGACGCGGACGACCCGGCGATCGCTCCCATCGTCACGCTCCTCGAGACGATGGACCGGGTGATCGAAGCACCGGTGCGCGACGTGGACGGTCCGCTGTTCATGCCGATCGAAGGCGTCTGTACGATCCCCGGTCGCGGCACGGTCGTGACCGGTCGGGTGGAGCGTGGTTCGGTTGCGCCGCAGGACGTCATCGAGATCATCGGCGGCCGCGCGGAGTCTCGTTCTCGCGAGATCGTGGTGACCGGCGTACAGGCGTTTCATCAGGACGTCGCGCGCGCGGTCGCGGGCCGGAACGTGGGGCTCTTGCTCCGCGGAGTCGGTCGGGACGAGGTTCAGCGAGGCCAGACGGTGATCACGCCGGGCAGCGTCACGGCGCGCGTGGGCGGAGTCGCGGAGCTCTTCCTCCTCAAGAAGGAAGAGGGCGGGCGCCACACTCCGCTTCGGACCGGATACTCGCCGCAGCTCTTCTTCGGGACCACGGACGTCACCGCGACCGTGGACGTGGGGGAACGCTCGATCCTCCTCCCTGGCGAACGCGGCACGGTCGGGCTCACGCTCGGTCGCGCGATCGCGCTCGAGGTCGGTATGCGCTTCGCGATTCGCGAAGGCGGCAAGACCGTCGGCGCGGGCGTGATGCGGGAGGTCTCCTGAGACGACAGAGCAAGCGTCGTGGTGACGCGACGAGATGGGGAGCGAAGCGACCGGTCGAGGAGCGTCGCGCACTGCGCGTGCAGAGAGCGGAGGATTCGGAAAATCCCCCCTCCCAAGTGATCGCAGAACTGACTTGAGCCCCTGCGCGCGAAGTGTGCGCAGGGGCTCAGTCGTTTGCGAAACCCGCTCGGCGTCTGTTCTGTGGTGCGCAGCCCCGCGGTACCCTCTGGGCATGACTTGTCGTGTGCTCCTCTTGGCGTTCTCCGCGCTTCTGCTTTTGGCCGCCTGCGGAGATGACGACGTGACCCCCGGCTGTGACAATGACTCCGAGTGCAGCGCGACCGAGCGCTGTCTCGATCGCCGCTGCGTCGCGCGCGCGGATGCCGGCACCGATGCGGGCGAGGACACGGCGAGCGATGTCGCGCCAGACGGAGCCGATGATGCGGCCGTTGACACCAACCCACCGTGCGAAGCGATGTGCGGCGGGGCTTGCTGCGAGTCTGGAGAGGTCTGCTGGGAGTCTCTCTGCATTCCGGACCTCGGCGCCTGCACCGACAACGATGGTTGTTGGTCGGACAGTCGCTGCGTCGACGGCGTCTGCGTTCCCTTCGGGACGCCTTCCGGCGAGACCAGCGACGACAGCTGCGAGGTCGACATCGACATCGAGGCGATCGAGCCTCAGGTGCAGTGCCGCTGGACCGGGCCACCCGCAGGCGACGCCTTCCCGGATCACGTTCACGTCATGGCGACCCCGACCGTGGTGGACCTCGACCTCGATGGGAACCCAGCGACTCTCGCGCCTTCGATCATCTTCGCGTCCTTCCCGACCACGAACAGCTACCGGACGCCCGGCGTGCTTCGGATCATCGACGGAGCGACCTGCGAGCAACAGTTCACGTTTCCGATCCCGGACGACGCGGTCATGTCGCCCGCGGGCGTGGCGGCGGGCGACCTCGACGGAGATGGTCGCGCCGAGATCGTCGCCGCCCGACACGCCGGAGGACTGATCGCGTTTCGCTTCGATGCAGAGACCGGCGAGTTCGAGCGCCTCTGGACGTCGGCGACCTGCGAGCCCACCCGAACCGAAGAGCTCAGCGGGGGCATGGACAAGTGGGGCGGACCGTCGATTCACGATCTCGACGACGACGGCTCTCCGGAGATCATTTATGGGAGCGTGGTGTTTGATCGCGACGGCTGCCGGATCAACGCCTCGATCGGGTTCACGCCGTACTCAAAGGGCGTGCCTTCCGTCATCGCCGACGTCGACGAAGACGGAGCGGTCGAGCTGGTGCGCGGCAACTCGATCTTCGACTTCACCGCCGCCGGTTGGGTCCCGGCGTCCTATCACACCCCGAACCCTGCGTTCGCAGCGGCGCGTGGTCTCTCCGCGGTGGCCGACCTGGGCGAGTTCCCGCTCCCGGCGTTTGGCGGCGAAGACCGCGCCGAGGTCGTCACAATTCACAGTGGATCGGCCTACGTGTTTACGCTCGAGGGAACGTTGGTCTTCGGTCCCGTCGCGATCCCAGGCGGAGGCAACGGAGGCGCGCCGACGATAGCGGACTTCGACGGAGACGGACGCGCGGAGTTCGCGACCGCCGGCGGGAGTCAGTACGTCGTGTTCGACCTGGACTGTGTGCCCGACGGCGACCCCGCGGGATGTGCGTCCGGATCGACGAACGGGATCTTGTGGGCTCAGCCGAGCCAAGACCGCAGCAGCAACTTGACCGGCTCGAGCGTCTTCGACTTCGACGCTGACGGAGCGGCGGAGGCGGTCTACGCGGACGAGTGCTTCCTGCGGATCTACGACGGTCGCTCGGGTGAGGTTCGGTTCAGCGCGGCGCGCTCTTCCGGGACCACCTACGAGAACCCGGTCATCGTCGACGTCGACGGGGATTTCCATTCCGAGATCGTGTCGTCGGTGAACGACTACGCGGGCACGCTTGGGTGTCCCGCGGAAGACCCGCTGCGCGCGGGCGCGATGTTCGAGCGGAACCACGGCATCGTGGTCTTGCGCGACGTGGAAGATCGCTGGGCGTCGTCTCGTCCGATCTGGAACCAGCACGCGTACGCGGTCACGCACGTCGGGGACCGTGGCGAGATCCCGCAGACCCGCGACGTCGCGATCAACTGGCGCGATCCCGCGCTCAATAACTTCCGCCAGAACGTGCAAGGCGACCTCGCCGCGCGCGGACTGGCCGACCTGACCGCGCGGGCGATCAGCGATTCGCTTCGCGTTCCCTGCGCGGGTGGGGTCGGCGGCCTCCGCGCGCGCGTTTGCAACCGGGGTTCGCTCCCGATGCGCGCCGGCTTCGCGGTGTCGTTCCGCGCAGGCGCCGAGGACGGTCCGGAGCTGTGCCGCGCGAGCTCGGAGGTGGTCCTCGAGATCGCCGCGTGCGAAGAGGTGAGCTGCGACGCGACGCTCCCGCCCGACTCCGCGATCGATGTGTACGTCGTGGTCGACCCAGATGGGGAAGAGGGAGAGTGCTGGGAAGGGAACAACTTGGGTCTGCAGCCCAACGTCGCCTGCGAAACCGTGGACTGAGCAACCGTGGACTGATCCACCCGAGGAACAGGACGGACGCGAGATGTGAGTTTCGTCCGTCTGCACGTCCGCGGTTTGGGGCAGCATCCCTCGATGCGCTCCTTTGCTTCTGTGTCTCTCGTTCTCTTCTCGCTTCTCGCGGTCTCGTCCGCTTCCGCGCAGAACCCCGCCTGGCCCAACACCGGAGCCACCCGCGCGGAGATGAACGACCCCGCCAACTGGCCTGACGATCCGAACTACGGATACGACGTCCGCGGCGACGATACCTCTTGCGTTCCCGGAGGCGGGCGCTGCTGGAACAACCCGACCGGCGGACAGTGGTCGTTCTGGTCGTGGACGCCGACCGAAGCGCTCGGCGACGAGTTTCTCGATGACGCCGACTACGGCGCGGGCACCTGGACCGACATGGCCTGGACGATCACGACGGGCGACAAGCGCACGATCATCGCGGTGCTCGACAGCGGGATCCGCTGGCGCGAGCCGGACCTCGTCAACCAGTACTACATCAACGTCGCGGAGCTGACCGCGGACGGCCTGGATCCGATGTGTCTCCCGACGCCTCCTGACGGTCACGCCGGAGACGCCATCGACCTCGACGGTGACGGTTTCCTCACGATGCGCGACTACGTGCACGGGCGCACTCCCGAAGAAGCCGCGGCCATTCGCTCCGCGCTCGACATGGCGGGCAACGGCAACGGCGTCGCGGAACCGGGCGACTTGATCACGGTGTGTTCAGATGGCGTCGACGACGACGGCAACGGCTACATCGACGACATCAGCGGCTGGGACTTCCACCACAACGACAACGACCCGAACGACGACACGGACTTTGGGCACGGCACGGGAGAGGCGCGCTGGAGCGCGGCTGAAACGAACAACGGCATTGGGCGCGCGGGCTACTGCCCCGGTTGCCGCGTGTTGATGGTGCGGGTCGGCGACAGCTTCATCGTCGACGCGCAAGACTACGGCCAGTCGGTGGTCTTCTCGGTCGACTCCGGCGCGGACATCGTCCAAGAGGCGCTCGGCTCGCTCAATGGCTCCACCTTCGGGCGGCGCTCGATGGACTACGCCTACGACAACGACGTCTTGGTGATCGCGAGCGCGGCGGACGAGAACAGCCGCCACCACAACCTCCCCGGGACGGCGAATCACAACCTCTACATTCACGCCGTTCGCTACGCGGGCGCGCAGCCGCAGAACTCGAGCAGCTTCGTCGCGTTCAACAACTGCACGAACTACGGTGGGCAGCTGATGCTGAGCGGACCCGGAACGGGCTGCAGCTCGGAGTCGGTCGGCGTCGGCGCGGGCATCGCTGGGCTCATCTACTCCGCAGGTCGCAGCGAGGACCGTCCAGGTGGCCCGCTCGATCCTCCGCTGAGCGCGGAAGAGGTTCGGCAGCTCATGATGATGCAGGCCGACGACATCTACATCCCGGAGTCGCAGCCCGAGCACCCGAACCACATCCCAGAGCTCTACCCGAGCCGCGAGGGATGGGACCAGCGCTTCGGTCACGGACGTCTCAACGCCTACCGGTCGGTCCGCGCGGCCTGGGGCGGTGAGATCCCGCCCGAGGTCGATATCGAGGTTCCGGACTGGTTCCACGTGCTCTACCCCGAGCGCGAGTCGAGCGTCACGATCCGCGGCCACATGGACGCGCGTCGAGCCGAGAGCTTTGACTGGGTCATCGAGTGGGCCCCGGGGATCGAGCCGGAGGACGCCGACTTCGAGACGCTCGCGAGCGCGGAGGGCGCGACGGAAGCCGTCGATGGCGACCTTCACACCTGGGATATCTCAGGCCTGAACATCGACAACGACGGTGAGATCGAGAACCGCTACTCCGTCACGGTCCGCGTTCGCGTTACCGCGAACTACGCCGACCGCACCGTGACCGGCGACGCGCGACGCGTCTACGCGATCATGCGGGACCCATCCTTGCTCCCGGGCTTCCCCTTCACCTTGGGTGTGCAGGAGCCGACCGACCTTCACCCCGGCGCGTCGGGCGAGGCGTCCGCGAAGCTCGCCGACATCGATGGTGATGACCGGCTCGATATCATCTACCCGGACGCCGATGGTCTGGTCCACGTCATCCGGTTCGACGGCACCGAGGTCCCCGGCTTCCCCGTTCACGTCTCTCCCTTGCGCGGGGTGGACGCCGCGGTCACGCCGAACTTCTTGGGCTCGCGCGGCTACGCCAGCGGCGATGTGGTCTCCGCCGATCTCTACTCCTCGAATATGGCCCCGGCCGCGGTCGGCGATCTGGATGACGACGGAGAAAAGGAGATCATCGTCGCCAGCAGCGAGGGCGATATTTTCGTCTTCCAGTCTGACGGAACGGTGCGCGCGGGCTTCCCGGTGGGCTTGCCTGAGGTGCTCTCTGGCGACCCGCTGCGAATGGGACCCACGCGCAAAAAGCAGATCACGGAGCGGGGCATCTTCGGCGCGCCGACCCTCGCGGACCTCGATTCCGACGGCTCGCTCGAGATCGTCATCGCGGGCTTTGACGGTCACGTTCACGTCTTTCGTGAGGACGGCGCGATCCAGTCCGGGTTCCCCGTTCGCTTGACCGCGCCCGAGCTCTGGATGGACGCCGAGGACGCGTCACCCGGACGCATCATGACGTCGCCGACCATTGGCGACGCGGACGGGGACGGCATCCTCGACATCGCGCTCGGCTCCAATGAGGTCGGGGACGACGCGAACTCCGGCGCGATTCACCTCATCCACGGCGACGGCAACGACCACCCCGGCGGCGCGTCGCACGACAACTGGCCCGTCCGGATGATCTCGCTGAACCTCTTCCCCTTCGTCGGCGAGGGCACACCGTCATCTGTGGCGATGGCGAACGTGACGGGTGACGATCGACCCGAGCTCGCGATCACGGGGACCGCCTCGAACATCTTCATCATCGATGGAGTGCAGCCTGCGCGCGGACCTGGCGAGCCGCCGACGCTCTACTCCCAGCTCAACTCGGCGCTCCGCGGACCGCTCTCGGACATCTCCGACTCGCTCGACCGCCCGCTCCTCAACACGTTCGCCTCGGGCTCGTTCACCGACTGGGACGCTGACGGAGTGATCGACTACTCGACCGGCGGCGCGGGCCTCCGCTTGGCGCAGAACCTCGGCGGCGGATACGAGAACAAGGCCTTCTCCCATCAGCTCGGGATGTGGACGACGGCGCCCGTCGAGGAGACCCGGAAGCTCGGCCCGATGATGGAAGGCTTCCCACGTCGCGTGGAGGACTACATGTTCTTCACGAACCCGACCTCGGCCGACGTGAACGGCGACGGCTACCCCGAGGTGCTGGTCGGCACGGGCGGTTACTACCTCCACGCCTTTGACGCCTGCGGCCGCGAAGCAGAGGGCTTCCCGAAGTTCACCGGCAGCTGGATCATCAGCTCGCCCGCGGCGGGTGACGTGGACGGTGACGGTCTCCTTGAGGTCGTGGTCACCACGCGGCTCGGCTACATGTACGTGTTCGACACCGAGGGCCCGGCGCCGGGCGTGACGGGGTGGCCAGAGATTTGGCACGACAACTTCAACACCGGCAACTACGACATGCCGCTCAGCAACGGCGGCGAGCGCGTGACCACCTCCGGTCCGCTGGAGTGCGACATCCCGGTCCGCCCCGATGCGGGAACCGATGCAGGGGTGGACGGCGGCGCGGACGCGGGCGCGGACAGCGGAGCGGACGCGGGTGTGGGCGATGACGACGATGGCTGCGGTTGTCACGCGCCGGGAGCACCCGCCGACAGCTCGGGCTGGCTCTTCGCGCTCTTGTTCGTCGGCGTCCTCGTTCGCCGGAAGCGTTAGAGAACTAGATGAGCGCGTCGAGCAGTTCGCTCGGCGCGCGCACCAGCCGGTCGGCGCCCACCAGCGCGGATTCGTCTCGGAAGCCCCAGGCTACCGCGACCGATCGCATCCCGGCGGTCGCGGCGACCTCGACGTCGACCTCGCTGTCGCCCACGTAGCTGCAGTTGGACGGCGCGACGCCCATTTCTTTCGCTGCGCGAAGGATCCCGGACGGGTCTGGCTTTGGTTTCACCGGGCCGACGCCGTACACCGGAGAGAAGGGGCGGTCGCCGAAGAATCGGGCGACGATGGTCTCGACCATCGCGTGCGGCTTGTTGCTCACGATGGCGAGCGCTTCACCGCGCGCGACCAACCCGTCCAAGGCGTCATTGATCCCCTCGTACGGAGCGCTCAGCGCGATCAAGTTCGCGGTGTAGTGCTCCCGGAACGCGAGCGTAAGCGCGTGTACATCATCGTCGCTCACATCTGCGTGGGACCTCGCGGCACCCGCGACCAGTTCTTTCGCGCCGTGGCCAATGAAGCGACGCGTGTCTGCGCGAGAGTGCGTGGCAAGTCCGCGCGCGGCGAGGACGTGGTTAAGGGAGCTCGTGATGTCCGCGAGCGTGTCGACCAACGTGCCGTCGAGATCAAAGATCACTGCCATGTGTCGGTTACTACCAGGGAATGAAGATGCCAGTCCGCCGGTTTAAGGCTTCGCCGTGACTGAAGCCGCTCGCATCGTGAAAGGGCGCTATGCTGATTCGGTGAACGTCGTTTCTGCTCGGCTTCAAGCCAACACGTCCCGGGGGGCGCTCTTGTTCGCGTTCGCGTGCGCCGCGACGTTGATCGTCCCAATGACCCCGGCTGCATCTGCGCAGTGGAGCCTCACGATGATGCGGGGGTCCATGGGCGGCTCGATGCGCGGCTCGATGCGGAGCGGGATGCGCGGCTCGATGCGGAGCGGGATGGAGGGAAGCGCCTCCGCGATGGGAAGCGGTTCGGACGGGCCGCGGGATCGGAACACGGTCCTCATCGAGCGCTACGAGCGGATCCTCGCCGTTCGACCCAGTGAAGGGTTCGCCTTCCAGCGCCTCCTTGATCTCTATCGGGAGCGCGACGGAAACATCGACGCCTTGGTGACCCGCCTCTCGGCGCGCGTGACCGCGGACGCAGACGATTTCGGTTCGCGGATGCTGTTGGGACATGTGCTGAAGGCGCAAGGAAACGCGACCCGAGCGCGGGAGCTGTACGAAGCGGCGGCCGCCCTCAACGCGCGTGCTCCGGAACCGTTGATCGCGATGGGTCGAATCGATCGCGCAGCGGGGCGTCACGCGGAAGCGCGCGGACACTACGAGCGCGCGGCGGAGCGTCTCGAAGAGGGCAACGAGCGACGTGAACTCTACCGCGAGCTGGGCGAGATCGCGCTGGACGCGGACGACTACGACGCGGCGCGCGGTTACTACGACCGCGTGGGCGGCGGCTCCCGCGCGAGTATCTACGTTCGGACGGAATTCGCGAGAGCGCTCTCCGCGCGCAACAAGCACGAGCGGGCGGTCGCGGAGTATCAGCGCGTGATGCGTCAGCTCCGCGGAGACAACCGGGTCCTCGCGCCCGTTCTTCGTGACATGGGACAAGCGCAGCTCGAAGCGGGGGACGCCGAGAGCGCGATCGCGACGCTCGATCGGGCGCTCCGGGTGGCGGGGCGCTCGTCTGGGATTCGCCGTGAGATCTACGACGTGATCGTCGAAGCATACCGACGCGGAGAGCGGCTCCCCGAGCTGGTCGAGCGCTTGTCGTCCGAGCGCCGCCGCGACTTCAGCAGCCTGGAGCTCCTCGGCCGACTTCATGACGAGCTGGGAGACGAAGAAGAAGCGCTCTCGAGCTATCGCGCGGCGCTCCGGGTCAACCGCCGATCCATCGATACGCGCGTCCGCATCATCCAGTTGCTCGCGCGAAGCGGACGGATGGATGACGTTACCCGCGAGTACCGGGATCTCATCCGCGTCGCGCCGCGTGAACCCCGCTTCGTGGTCGAGCTGGCGCAGCTGCTCGCGCAGACCGGAAAGCGGGATGAAGCGCTCCGAATCGCCGCCCAGACAAGTCGACGCTACCCACGCGAGGGAAGCGTGCATCAGGCGTTGGCTGAGCTCTACACGGAGTGGGGCGAGACCGAGTTGGCGAGCCGCGAAATGGCGATCCTCGTCCGCATTGACCCGCGTGACCCGGCGCATTTGATCGCGCTTGGAGAACAGCAGCTCGAAGAAGGCCGCGAGTCGGCGGCGCTCGCGACGTGGCGGCGGATCTTGACCGTCGCGGGGAGCGGAGAGCGCGCCGAGGCGCACGCGACGCTCGGCGGTGTCCTCGCAGATCACGATCACCTCGACGAAGCGGAGGAGCAGTACCGGCGCGCGGTCGCGCTCGAAGATGATCGCGTCGAGTACATCCGCGGGCTGGCGAACGTACTCGAGCGACCGCGTCAGGGAGAGAGCCGCGGAGATCGACGTCGCCGAAACACGGAAGCGGTAGAGCAGTGGAAGCGCGCGCTGGAGCTGGGCGGCGCCGATCGCGCGGCGCGACGCGAAGCGCGACAGCGGATCGTGGGGATCTACAGTCGCAGCGGTGAGCTCGCCGATCGCATTCGCAGCTGGCGGGTCGCGTTCCGCGGAAACCCACCCGATGCCGACGCGGGTCGCTTCTTGGCGGAGGGCTACCTTCGGATGCGTCCGCGGAACGCGCTCATGGCCGAACGGACTCTGCGCCGCGTGATCGAGGTCGAGCCGGGAGACGTTGAGAGCCTCCTCGCCTTGGAGCGCGCGTTGACCGCGCGCGGTGACCTCGCGGGCGCGATCGGGATCCTCGAGAAGCTCACGGACGCCGATCCGCGACGCGCGGCGCACTACCTCCAGCGGATGGCGGAACACTCACACGCGCTCTACCGAGACGAGGACGCGGTCCGGTACGCCGCGGCCGCCGTTGAGCGTACCCCCGACGATGCAGACGCCCATCGTCGCCTCGGCGATCTCTACCGGGCGCGACAAGACATGCCCGCTGCGATCGCGAGCTACCGCCGCGCGATCGAGCTCAACGAGCGCCACTTCACGACCTACTTCGATCTCGCGGAGATGCACCTGTCGCGCGGGGAGATGATGGACGCCGATCGCCTGCTTCGCGGGGTGGTGCGCGGTTCCCCCGATGACGACCTGGTCGCCCGGGCGGCGCGTTCGTCGATGCAGATCCACACCGGCGCCGACTCACTCGAGGTGCTCGAACAA
Organism: uncultured bacterium; assembly: GCA_938024995.1. Lineage (GTDB taxonomy): Bacteria > Myxococcota_A > Polyangia > Polyangiales > Houyiibacteriaceae > CALJDU01. The sequence goes on along the minus strand of CALJDU010000033.1, from coordinate 162,838 downwards.
GACCTCTTGCCGCTCGCTCTAGGGAACCCGCGACGACCGGTCTTCCGCAAGCTGTTGGTCGAGCTCTACGAGACGCTCACGACACCTTGGATCCAGCGCGCTCGCTTGGGCGGAGAAGACGGCGCGATCGCGGACGAGAGCCTCCGTCGTCTCGGCACCCGCGCGCTCAAGCCGCTGCTCGAAGCGCTCGCCGATGACGAGCCGACGCAGAAACGAATCGCCATCGACATCTTGGGTCACCTCGGCAACGCGAACGCAGCCGCTCCGCTCCTCGCGGCTGCGGAAGGCGAGGGTGACGTCACGCTCCGGGCGAGGGCATTGCTCGGGGCGGGCGCGGTCGCGCGGGAGTCGCTCGCGGGACGTTTCGTCGCGATCACGCGAGACGGTGATCGACTGCTTCGACCGGTCGCCGCGTGGAGCCTCGCGCGGATCGGAGGGCGAACCGCGGTGAGCGCGATGCGCGGGCTCTTGAGCAGCGGGGACCCCTCTGTGCGGGCGTTCGCCGCGATGGGGCTGGGCCGCGCGCGGGACCGAGTATCGGCGAGCGCGGTGGAGGGGCTCCTCCGGGAAGATCGAAACGCGAGCGTTCAGGTCGCCGCGGCGTGGGCCTTAGGTCGTTATGGGTCCCCGGCGCATGTTCCTGCGCTGGTCTCCTCGCTGTCGGATCGGGCTGGCCTCGTAGCGCGGGCCTCCGCGAGCGCGCTCGGCGACATCGGAGATCCACGCGCGACGAACGCGTTGGCCCGAGCGCTCTTTGACACGGACCTCGCGCAACGACGGGCGGCCGCGGCGGCGCTCGCGCGTCTCGGACGCGGGGACAACGAAGAGGTGGCCTTCCCGGTTCCGGCCGGCGCGGTCAACTTGCGTGGGTACGCACCACTTTTGCTGGCGCGCGGAGACGTGGTGACGCCGACCGATCTCGCGCCGCTTCAAACCGCGCTCTCCGAAGCGGCGCTCGACGCGCTCCACGGCCCACTTGAGAATGTCACGACCGCGCTGGCGGTTCTCGCGATGCCGACGCCGAACGCGAAGATCGGGTTCGGAGAGCTGACGGCGCAGCTCGCGACATGGCCCGCGGAGGGGCGGTCCGCTGCGACCTCCGTGCTGAACACAATGGCAAGGGCGATCGTTCCCGCGATTCGAGCGACCGCTTCTCATCCTCAGTCATCGGTGCGCGGTCTGGCGGTACAGCGGCTCTCGGTGCTGACCGGGCCAGAGGTCGACGCGGCCCTCGCGGAAGCCCTCGCGGATCCCGAGCCGTCCGTTCAGCGGATCGCGCTCTCCTCGATGGGGGCGCGCCACGGCGGTCCAGAAGCGGCGGGTCGCGTCGCCGAGATCGCCGAGAACCACGAAGACTGGTCCACCCGACGTCTCGCCTGCCAAACGCTCGCCCGGTTGGGCGAAACCTCCTTCGCCTCGGTGCTGACCCGAATTGCCGAGCAGGACGAATATGCCTTCGTTCGAGAGGCCGCGACCCAAGCTTTGGTCACTCTCGGCGCGGATTCTTCCGTCGCGAGAGACGACGAAGAGCCACGTGTTCGGGCCGCGGCCGATCGACAAGATTGACGCCGCGGGTCAGGTTCCACTAAAAATTCACCCAGGCTCTCGTGGCCTTGAGGATTATTGGACGACTACGTCGGAATCGTTTGTGGGGAGTGCGACGCGCTCGCCCCAGTTGGATCGCCACGCTGCGTGATGTGCGGCGGCGATCTCACCGCCTCGATTTTCGGTATCGAGGTGACGACTCCGGGAGTTGTCGTGAGCGCGGACGCGAGTCCAAACGAACAGATGGCCGCCGAGGCCGACACCACAACGTCGGATCTCGCGGCTCCCGATGCGTCCGCTCCCGAAGCGCCCGCCCCCAAATCGAATCCCGAACCAACGCGTTCGAAGAAGACCAAAGAGGAACTCATGGAACAAGCTCGTAACTACGTCTGCACCGAGTGCTCGAGCCAAGTCCCGTCCGGGCACAAGTTCTGCGGCGCGTGCGGCGCGAGCGTGCCGGAAGAGCTTCAAGAACTTCGCGAGGAGTACTTCGGTCAGATGCAGGCCCCGGGTACGGCGCGCCTCATTTTGATTCGTGGCGGCGACGGCGTCGACGGGTTGAGCTACCTCTTGCAGGGTACCGACCACGTGGCTGGTCGACAGGACGCGCAGATCCTCTTCCCCGCGGATGACTGGCTCAGCGCGCGACACGCGAACTTCTTCTATCGCGAGAAGGACCTCATGGTCCGTGATGAGGGCAGCACGAACGGCGTCTACGTTCGTGTGCGCGGAACCGTCGGCATGGAGCCGGGCGATCAGTTCCTCTGCGGAGAGCAGGTCTTCCGACTGGACCCGACGCCGAAGGACACCTCGGGTCCCGATCCCGACCAGACGTACTTCTACTCGTCGCCGAAGCGACCGAGCCCCTTCCGGTTGGTCTCCATCATCGAAGGCGGGGTCGACGGGATGGTCGCGTGCGCTCGAGACACCCGCGCGGTCATCGGTCGCGAAGACGCCGACCTCAACTTCCCCGAAGACATCTACATGTCCGGGCGCCACGCCTCGGTCGAGGCCAAGGACGGCGGGTTCTTCTTGACCGACGAGGACTCTCGAAACGGGACCTACCTGCGCATCAAGAAGGAGCAGGAGCTCGGGCAGGGCGACTACGTCTTCCTGGGTCGCCAGCTCTTCCGCGTCGAGATGACCGGCTAGGCTGCTCGAGCCTCTCGTCGCAGGCCAGCGCCTTCACGCGAGTCAAACCGACCTTATTCGATCTTATTCGATGATCTGCTCGATCACCGCGCGGTCTGGCGCGCTGGGAGACAGCTCTAAGTAGCGACGATAGGCCCGTCGACCTTGCTCGATCTGGCGGACGCGCATGTGCGCGCGGCCCAGGTAGCGGAAGGCCTGCGCGTTGCGAGGCTGCGCGCGCGTCGCGGCTTCCAGCTTGGGAATCGCGGCGCGAACGTCGCCCGCCCGAAAGAGGGCGCGTCCTTCATCGAAGGCGCTCTGGCGCGGTGCGGATGTCATGGTCATCGCGACCGTCGCGTCTGTCGGGTGGCTCATGGTCGAGGTCATCGAGCTCATGGTCGAGCGAGGACGAGCGCGACGAGGCGCTCGCCGGGTCTGCTCGAGGGGCGGGGTCATCGCGGTCGTTTCCGGTTCTTGGACCGCGGGCTCGACCACGTCGGGAGGCGGCGTGACCGGATGGGGCGCAGGGACCATCTCTGGCGCGACCGGAGCCTGGACAGGAGGCGCCGCGATCTCGGGCGCACGCTCCTCGGGGTCGGAGCGCTCAACCGGCGCGTCCGCGGATCGGGTGATGAACCAAACCGCCCCGAGGCTCGCGATCGCGATGAGCGCCGCGGCGAGCGGCCACGTCCGGTTGGGCTTCGGGGTCGCGATCGCGACGACCGCAGCTTCCGTCTCCGCGCGCGGGTTCACCGTCTCGCGAATGGGCGCCGCGCGATCGCTCTCGGGGAGGGCATGAGTGGCCGCTTCCCCCAACGCGTCGACCGCTTCGATGAGCGCGTCTCGCATCTCCGCGGCGCTGTCGTATCGGTCTTCGCGGTCCTTGCTCATCGCGCGGAGACAGACGTGCTCAAGCCGTGGCGGGATCTCGAGGTCTGGTCGCCTCTCGCGTGGCGGAACGACCTCTTCGGTGAGGTGCTTGGTGATCGTTCCAAGCGCGGAGTTCGCGCTGAACGGAACGGTCCCCGTGAGCATCTGGAAGAGCACACAGCCCACCGCGTAGATGTCCACGCGCTGGTCGAGCGCGTCCCCGCGTGCTTGCTCGGGCGCGATGTACTCCGGCGTGCCGCAAACGAAACCCGTCACGGTGATCGCGGAGCCCTCCGCTTCGATGATCTTCGCGATCCCGAAATCGCACACCTTCACGTGCTCGCTCTCTCGCGTCTCGGTGACGACAACGTTCTCCGGTTTGAGATCGCGATGGATGATGCCGCTGTGGTGCGCTTCGTCGAGCGCAAGCAAGACCTGACCTAAGAGCAAAGCGATGCGCGCGGGAGCGAGCGGGCTCTCCTCCTCGATGACCTCGAGAAGATCGGGGCCCTCAAGCAGCTCCATCGCGATGTAGAGCCGGCCGTCGTCCGACCCGAAGTCGATCATCTGGACTGAGTGTGGATGCGAAAGACGACTCGCCGCGCGCGCCTCACGATGGAAGCGTCGCTTGACCTTGGGATCACTCGTGAGGTGCGGGTGGAGCACCTTAATCGCGATGTCCTTCGCCAGGGAGGGCTGGTGTGCGCGATAGACTCGACCCATCGCGCCTTCACCGATCAGCTCCAGGACCTCGTAGCTGCCCGCGATGGTCGTCCCGAGGAGCGGGTCGTCCTGGTCATCCTCCTCGACGGGCGCGTCGCATACAGAGCACGCCACCCGTCCTGGGAGGATCTTCGCGTCACAATGAGAACAGAGGTTCATGCCAGGTCTACTTCTGGCAACGTGTTCCGCTGGCCCCTCAAACGCAACCGATGAAGCAGGTGACCTTTGCACCAAAAGGTGTAGTTGGGGGACTGTCCCCACACTTTGCTTGACCGGTTCAAGTCGCCGCGCGTACGCTTTCGCGAAACCACCAAGCTAACGCCAGGAGGCATTTGGTGATCGTCTGCCCACGATGCAGCAAAGAGAACCAGGACCATTACAAGTTCTGTCTGGGGTGTGGAGCTGAGCTTCCACGTGAAGCCTCTGAACCCAAGCGATTCACTGCCCCGACCCCACCTTCCGGTGTGGAGACGTCGGCAGGCGGAGCCGCGGCTGGGGTAGCGTCCATAGCGCAGACAGAGCGTCCTGAACCTCCCAAGCCCGCCCCCGCACCTGTTGTTCCACCGGTTGTGGTTCCCAAGGTCGAAGCGCCGAAGGTCGCCCCTGTGGCCGCGCCACCGCCGCCGGCCGCCGGAGCTGCGACAGGAGCGTCGACCGCGTGTCCGCAGTGCAGCACCGCGGTGCCGCCGTCGAACAAGTTCTGCGGTTCCTGCGGCTTTGACATGACCGCGACCCGTGCCGCGGCGAACGCTCCCGCTCCCGTTGCGGTCGCTCCCGCAGCGACTGGAAGTTCAAAGGGTCAGCTCGTGCTGATCCGGCCCGACGGAACCGAAGGTGATGTCGTACCGCTCGCGGCGACCACGAACATCGGTCGTGATCTCGGCGCGCCGTTCCAGTCGGACTCGTACCTCTCGCCGAACCACGCGATCTTCGAGTTCAAAAACGGTGGCCTTGAGGTTCGTGACCAAGGCTCGTTGAACGGCGTCTACGTTCGCGTTCCACAAGACACGCCGATCGAGCTCAAGCACGGAAGCGTGTTCCGCATCGGACAGGAGATCATCCTCTTCGAAGCGATGGGCGAGCCGGAGCAAGGCGATGTCGTCATGGGCAGCCCGAACCCAGGCTACCTTGGCCGCATCCGTCTCATCATCGGCCGCGAGACCTTTGGGAACAGCTACCCGGTGCAGCCGAGCGGGATGCACCTTGGGCGTGAGCGCGGAGACATCATCTTCCCAGACGATGGCTACGTCTCGGGCCTCCACTGCCGCATCTACGCGGACCAGGGCAAGGTCTTCCTGACCGACGTCGGAAGCAGTAACGGCACCTTCGTCCGCATCTCAGCGACCCAGTCGCTCGACCCGGGGAGCCTGCTCCTCATGGGTCAGCAGCTCTTCCGCGTCGAGTACTGATCTTCCGCGTCAGGTACTGAGCCGACTTCCAGCCAGAGTCTGATTTCCAGAGTCTGAGTCTGATCCCATTGCTTCTCGTGACGGCGCGACCCACGTTGCCGCCGCGAGAAGTGGCATGCGGATACACCTCGGCGAGACGATCGATCAGCTCCGGTACGTAAACGCTGGGCGTCGCGGCAAGCGAGTCCGCGCCGTTCTTCCCGTTCAGCTCGGGAGCGCGGAGCTGCCGGACGACCTCGACGCGCTCGTGCTCACGAGCGACCTCCAAGGTGTCGTGGTCTCCAAGGCCAAGACCGAGCTGTTGGGGTCGGCGGTGGCCTCGCGGGTTGCTGCGCTCGTGGTTCCGTCTGGTCGCGTGAAGGCGAAGCGCACTGGCGTGGTCCTCGGTGGCGATCTCTTCTCGGCTCCCGGAGGCGACGTCCGCGGCGCGACAGGCGATGTGCGACAGGTGTGGAGCGCCTTTCGCAAGCAAGGGTTCGCGTTCGTGGTGGGGGTCCAGGGCAACCACGACACCTACGGCGACGAGGAAAAGGAAGAGGCGTTTCGTGAAGACCATGACGTGCTTGACGGCGAGGTCGTCGCGCGCGCAGGCCTCCGCATCGGCGGCGTGTCCGGCGTCATCGGGGACCCTCGGAAGAACGCCCGCCGTGGAGAAGACGACTTCTGCGACACGGTGACGCTCGTCGCCGAGGAACGACCCGACGTCTTGGTCATGCACCAGCCTCCCCACCTCGGCGAAGAGCGCCGCGGTCACCCCGCGATTACGAAGGCGCTCTCTGGCTACCCTGGGCTGGTCGTGTGCGGACACCAGCACTGGAGCGAACCCGTGGCGGAAGAGCGCGCGGCTCAGATCATCAACGTAGACGCGCGGGTCGTCATCGTGACCCGCGAGTCGTTCAGATCCCGAGCATGAACTTCTCGATGCGGAGCTGCATCGCGACGGGCTGCTCGACCGGAGCGGCGTGACTCCCGCCGCGAATCAACATGTGCTCGCCGCGTGGGATCACGTCGGCCATGTACTTCGCGAGTGACGGCGGCGTGAAGGTGTCGCGCTCGGCCGCGATGACGAGAACGGGACAGTCGATCTCGTTGAGAAGGTCTTCTGCGGAGTGTTCCCCGGCCCGCTCCAAGGTCGCGAGGAAGACGTCGGGATCCATCACAGTGATGTGTTCCCAGTAGTGACGAAAGTCCTCTTCGCGGATCGTGACCGTGTCGACCTCGCCGGAGAGACGGGCGAGTCGATAGGCGAGCTTCGGCGGGACTCGTCCCCAGATCGCGCGGGTCAGCCCGAGGTGCTTCTTCACTGTCTGGATGACGTTGGGGAGCACGTGACTCAGGACATCGGTTCCGTGGAACGTATGAGTGACCCGGCCGAAGCTTCCGCAGATCAAGACGAGCCCGCGCACGCGTTTCGGGAGGAGCCGATAGAGCTCCAACGAGACCTGCGTTCCCATTGAGTGCCCAAAGACGACCGCGTTCTGGACGTCGAGATGGTTCAGGATGACCGCGGAGTCTTCCGCGAAGTTGCGCATCTCAAGCCGCGCGCGATCGGCTGGTGCACCGCTACGTCCGTGACCTCGGTAGTGCCAATGCACGACTCGATGATCCCGCGCGAAGTGCGGCTGGAGGTAACGCCACGCGAAACCGTCGCAGCCGATTCCATCGTTGAGGACGATCGTCGGCTTGTCGTTCGCGGACTCGCCCCGGACCCCGTAGAAGAGCCGGGTACCGTCACTCGCTTCGACGAATCCATTGTGGTCGTACTGCACCGTGCCGGTCTGACACGTTAGCGACCTCGGCGCATCTCAGAATCTGCGTCTGTCTGGGACGAGCGCGACCGGTGAAGGAGCGTCGCGCATGTCGCGCGTAGAAAAGAGGTGAGGGAGAGGGGCGCGAACAACCCCTACACAAACTCAGTCGCGCTCAGGGACGTCGTTGACCGACGGGAGCTTCCGTATATCCGCGAGACCGATCTTCACGCACCGCTGAACGATCCAGGAGAGCGAACGGTCCAAACGCGCGGCTTCGTGCTGAATGTCTTGGAGCATGGTCTCTGGGAAGTAGAGGCTCTGCTTCCGCTTGTCGGTTCCAGCCATGGTTTTTCCTCTCAATCCTGTCGGTGTGACGAAGGGTGGTGAATCCACGTACCTTGTCGGTAGACAGGTGGCGATGTGCTTCACTGTCCGACACGACTATACGCCAATCTTGCTGTCCGCCAAGGGGTCAGAACGGCGAGATCCCGGCGCGATCCGAGTACGCTGCGGTCATGCATCGTCGACACGCGCTTCTCTTCGCGTTCCTCTCCGTCGCGGTCACCTCTGCTGCGGTCGCCCAGCGCGCGTCGGAGAGTCCCTTCCGTAACCTCGGGATCTTCGCGCGAGCGCTCGCTCATGTGGAGACAAGCTACGTCGAAGAGGTCGATCAGGACGCCCTCGTCTATGGTGCGATCCGAGGAATGATGAGCGTGCTGGATCCCCACAGCGCGTTCTTGGACCCCGATGAGGTGCGCGTGCTGCGGAGCGATACCCAAGGCCGCTTTGCCGGCATCGGTGTCGAGATCTCGGTTCGCGACGGCTGGCTCATTGTCCTCACCGTGTTCGAGGAAGGACCCGCGGCCGCGGCCGGTCTCCAACCAGGAGATCGCTTCCTGACGATTTCGGGTCGACCCGCGCGAGACATGCATGTGCAGGACGCGGTGCGACTGATGCGGGGGGAGCCGGGAACGAAGGTGGTCGTGACGATGCGTCGACACGGCGAAGAAGAAGGGGTGGTCGCCGAGCTGACCCGCGCCGTGATCGAGGTGCCTTCAGTGCAAGCGCGGGTGCTCCCTGGCGGGATCGCGTACGTCCGCGTTCGCTCGTTCCAGCGAGGGACGACCGAAGAGGTCGAGCGCGCTCTCGAAGCGGCCACCGAACGAATCGGCAGCGTCCCGTCCGGGATCTTCCTCGACCTGCGCGACAACCCCGGAGGGCTGCTGCACGAAGCGGTCGCGCTGACCGACCTCTTCGTCTCGCGCGGAACAATCGTGAGCACCCACGGACGGACCGGTCCGCTCTCCAACTCCACCGCATCGCGTCGGGTAGCGGTCCCGAGCGAAGTGCCGATCCTGACGCTGGTGAACGGCTACTCGGCGAGCGCCGCGGAGATCGTCGCGGGGGCGCTCGCGGATCACCAGCGCGCGGTGATCGCGGGGACCCGGACGTTCGGAAAGGGGAGCGTGCAGACGATCGTGGAGCTCCCTGACGGCAGCGCGATGAAGCTCACGATCGCGCGCTACTTCACGCCGAGTGGACGTTCAATTCAGGCGCTCGGGATCGAGCCCACCATGACCATTGAGCAGATCGACAGCGCGGTCTTGCGGCGCGCCTCGCTCGGGCGTGAAGCGCTCCGCGAAGCGAACCTCCGCGGACATCTGGACGGGCAACAAGAGCCGGCTGCCGAGGAGCCCTCTCGAGACGCGCGTCAGACACCGACCGAGGGAACTCCGAACGCCGACTCGTTCGCAGACGACTTTCAGGGGAGAACCGCGTTCCAGGCGCTCCGCGCGATCATCGCGTCGCGACCCTCCAGCCCATAAGGTCTGGCACAGCTTGGCTGGAACGGAAGTTGCTCGGTAGACTGCTCACAGGAGTTGTTGAATGAAGAAGAAGAACATCCGTCGTCGCCGAGCCCTTCGTGCTGCACAAGCCGTCACCCTCGGGCTCGCCATGGTGGGCGCGGGAGGTTGCTCGGACTCTCACGAGACGGGGGAAGACACAGGGACGGACACGATGATGGCGGACGCGGGGGAAGACACCAACGCGCCGGACACCAACGTGGACTGCTCGACCGACGAGTTCCCGCCCTCGACCGAAGCGTGCTGCGACGAGTTCGGTGGCTTCTGGGTGGATGACCGCTGCGAAGTCGCGGTGCCCGGACCGTTCGTGCCGCCGAGGATGGCGTGAAGCGAAAGAGGTCGCTTCGAGCGGCTTACGCCGTCACGCTCGGAGTGGCCCTCGCGGCGTGCGGACAGACGCACGAGACGAGCGACGCGATGGCGGACGCCATGACCGACGCTGGAACGGATGTGATGACGTCGGACGCGAGCTGCGTCGGCAGGTTCCCTGAAACCGAAGAGTGTTGCGAGTCCTGGGGCGGCGAGTGGATCGGCGGAGACGATGGCACCGGGAGCTGCGCGGTGCCCGGGCCGTTCGTTCCGCCCGCGATGATTGGCTAGCCCGCGCCGCCGGAGATGTAGCCGCGCGGGTCGATCGTGACGTCCGCGAACCCCGCGTCTCTCACGCGAGCCAAGATCACTTCGCGTTCACGCGCCGCGCGCACGAGCTCGTTATCTACCACCCTGTGAACTGCGGCACGTGGCGTTGGCGCTCAGTTGGCGCTCAGTCGTCGCGGACGCGCTCGCGCCAGGCCGCGCGTGAGTTTAGCCCGAACTCGCTGAGGCGAGGCACGATCACTTCTTTGATCGTCTCATACATCAGCTCGCGACCCTCTCGGCTCGACATGCACCCGAGCGCTTCGAGCTGTTCTTGCGCGTCGTCGTCGAGCTTGGGGCCGCGCGGCATCGCCGAGAGCATCTTGCGCTCGAGGTACCCGAACGCGATCGGGAGGTAGGCGTTCATTCTTTCGCGCGCTTCGCGATTGAGCGCTGGCCAGACCTCGCTCAGGTATGACCAACCAAGCTTGGCGTGGAGCACTTCGTCGGCGGCGAGCTGATCGACGACGCGCTTGATCATGGGCTCGGTCGTCAGCTCCTTCTCCTCGGTCAGGAGCGCGATCGAAATCGTCTCGCTCATGCACCCGACGAACATCACGTTGCGAAGCGCGCGCTCTTTCGGTGATGCGTCTTCGTGTTCCGGGAGCGGGTGCGTCTTCAGGTCGGTCTCGATCTCAGGTACGCCGCCCAGCGCGCGAACCACGCCCGCACACAGCGACGCGTGACGAAGTTCATCCATCGACATCCGCAAGACGCACGTCTTGAGATCCAGACTCGCTTCGGCCTCCATCAACTGCGGGAGCAGACGAGAGAAGACCGCCGCCGAGTGGTGCTCGTGAACCATCCGCGCGCACCAGGTGTTGCGCGCGATGTTCAAGATCGGCTCGGGGTACTCCCCTTCAAGCTCGCCTTTCTCAAGCGCGCCTTCGGGATCCTTCTTGCCGCGACGGAGCGCGGTGCGGATCAAGCGCTGGTGCTCCGTACGGAGCGGCCCCTTGCCGACATCGACCCGGAGCGTCCCGAGCGTCTCGGGGCCCGGCAACGTTAGGCCCGCATCGACGGCGGGACAAACGGACCGGGCACGGCCACCAAGCAACGACCGGAGTCTTCGTCCCAGAACCCACCGGGGGCCATGTCGCAGCACTCCTCGGTGACCGGAGGGAACTCTTCGCAGGCCATTGCGTCCGCATCAGCCATCGCATCGGTCGTCGCGTCCGCCATCGCATCGGTCGACGCATCGGTCGCCGCGTCGGCCATCGCGTCGGTCGCCGCGTCGGTGCCGCTGTCCGTCGCGGCGTCGGTACCGGCGTCTTCAGACCCGCTGTCCGCCATTCCGGAATCCGCCATCCCGGTGTCTTCCATCCCGGTGTCTTCGCCGGAACCGGTGTCGACCATTCCGGAGTCTTCTACGGTGGCGTCCGTTCCGGTGTCGAGCCAAGCCGTTCCGGTGTCATCGTCATCCCCGCATCCGCCGGTGCCGAGCGCGAGCGCGATCGTGACGACCTGCGCAGCGCGAAGGGCGCGACGGCGGGCGCGCTTCCGAGGGGATGTCTTGGGCTCGGGGGTCTCGTTAAGCATGAAGCCAGTATGACGCGATCAAGCTCGTGAGTCACGTCGTCGCGTGGGATGCGTACTCCCCACATTTCCGTGAGGTCTACAGGGCATCTCATAACCTCATAACTCCCTCTGCGCTCAGCCGTTCGCTTCACGCCATCCAGCCGTGACTCGAATGTGCGCGGCATTGCCATCGTCGAGGACGCTCCGCGAAACGCAACCCAACCACCCAAGCACCAAGGGAGGCGAGATGCGCCCTAGGACAATTGAAGAAAAAGGACCTCAGTATCCGAGGTTCGGAGAGAGCCAGCGCTCCGCTTCTTCCTTTGTCATCCCGCTCCGTGTCGCGTAGTCGGCGACCTGGTCCTCGCCGATCTTGCCGACCGCGAAGTAGCGCGACTCGGGGTGGGCGAAGTAGAGCCCGCTGACGCTCGCGGCTGGGGTCATCGCGAAGTGCTCGGTCAGGTCGATCCCCACGTCGCGCGCCTTGAGCAACTCGAAGAGCGGGCCCTTGGGGGTGTGGTCGGGACACGCGGGGTAGCCGAAGGCGGGGCGGATCCCGCGGTAGCGTTCGCGCACCAGATCGTCGTTGCTGAGGTCTTCGTCGTGACCGTAGCCGAAGTCCTTGCGCGCCTGCGCGTGGAGGTACTCGGCGAACGCTTCCGCCAAGCGATCGGCCAGCGCTTTGACCATGATCGCGTTGTAGTCGTCGTGCTTGTCTTCGTAGCTCTTGGCGATCGCTTCCGCGCCGAGCCCCGAGGTCACCGCGAACGCGCCGAGGTAGTCGGGCGTGCCGATGGGCGCGATGAAGTCCGCCAAGCTGCGGTACGGGTTGTCGTCGTTGCGCGCGGCTTGCTGGCGCAGCATCGGGAAGCGCGTCTGGATGGCGCCGCGTGACTCGTCTTCGTAAACCACGATGTCTTCGCCTTCGCGATTGGCGGGGAAGAAGCCGTAGACGCCGCGCGCGGTGAGCGCTTGGCTCGCGATCATCTCATCGAGGAGGGCGCGCCCGTTTTCGTAGAGCTCCTTGGCGGCCGCGCCGTACTTCTTGTGCTCAAAGATCTTCGGGTACTTGCCGCGGAGATCCCACGCCGCGAAGAACATCGTCCAGTCGATGTACTCGGCGACGTCTGCGAGGCTCGGCGTGACCTGCTTGAGCCCAAGGAACGACGGCTTCGCGATCTCGCCAAAGCTCAGCGGGGCCGCGTTTTCCTTCGCGATCGCGAAGGGCAAGATCTCGCGCTTCTGACGGTGCTCGAAGAGCCGGCAGATCTTCGCCTGCTCTTCGCGGTTCTTCGCGTCGAGCACCTTTCGACGATCTGCGTCCAGGAGATCGCTGACCACGTTCACGACGCGCGAGGCGTCCATCACGTGCACCGACTCGTGATCGTACTTGGGCGCGATCTTCACGGCCGTGTGCTGACGGCTCGTGGTCGCGCCACCGATCAGGAGCGGGATCTCCATCCCTTGGCGCTTCATCTCTTTGGCGACGCTCACCATCTCGTCGAGCGAGGGCGTGATGAGCCCCGAGAGCCCGATGACGTCAACGTTGTGCTTCTTGGCCTCGGAAAGAATTGTCGCGCCCGGGACCATCACGCCCAGGTCGATGACCTCGTAGTTGTTGCAGCCCAAGACCACGCCCACGATGTTCTTGCCGATGTCGTGAACGTCGCCCTTGACCGTGGCGAGCAGCACCTTGCCTTGCGCGCGTGACGCACCGTCCTTCTCGTCTTCCATGAAGGGCTCGAGGTGCGCGACGGCTTGCTTCATGACGCGGGCGCTCTTGACGACCTGCGGCAGGAACATCTTGCCCGCGCCGAAGAGATCTCCGACCACGCCCATCCCGTCCATCAAGGGGCCCTCGATCACGTCGAGCGGTCTCGGCAACTTGAGCCGCGCTTCTTCGGTGTCCGCGACGATGAAGTCGACGATGCCGTTCACAAGCGCGTGGCTGATGCGCTCCTCGACCGTGCCCTTGCGCCAGGCGAGCGACTTCTTCTTTTTCTTTTTACCCGTGCCGCGGAGCGACTCCGCCAAGGTGACGAGGCGCTCGGTCGCGTCGGGGCGACGATCGAAGAGGACGTCTTCCACATGTTCGAGGAGCTTCTTTGGGATCTGCTCGTAGACCTCGAGCTGACCGGCGTTGACGATGCCCATGTCCATTCCGGCCTTGATCGCGTGGAACAGGAACGCGGAGTGCATCGCTTCGCGAACGACGTTGTTGCCGCGGAAGGAGAAGCTCAAGTTGCTGACGCCGCCGCTCACCTTGGCGCCCGGGCAGGTCGCCTTGATCTCGCGGGTCGCCTCGATGAACGCGATCGCGTAGCCGTTGTGCTCCTCGATGCCGGTCGCGACCGCGAAGACGTTGGGATCAAAGATGATGTCGGTGGGATCAAAGCCGACCACCTCGGTGAGGATCTTGTACGCGCGTTGGCAGATCGCGACCTTGCGCTCCTTGGTGTCCGCCTGGCCTTCTTCATCAAAGGCCATGACCACGACCGCCGCGCCGTATTGCCTCGCCAAGCGCGCGCGCTCGAGGAACTCCGCTTCGCCTTCCTTGAGCGAGATCGAGTTCACGATCGCCTTGCCTTGGACGTGCTGAAGCCCGGCCTCGATGACGCTCCACTTGGAGCTGTCGATCATGATGGGCACGCGGCAGATCTCGGGCTCGGCGCCGATGAGGTTGAGGAACTTCCGCATCGCCGCTTCCGAGTCGAGCATCCCTTCATCCATGTTGATGTCGATGATGTTCGCGCCGTTTCGGACCTGCTGGAGCGCGACGCTGACGGCTTCGTCGTAGTTGTCCTCTTTGATGAGGCGCGCGAACTTCCGTGAGCCGGTCACGTTGGTGCGCTCGCCGATCATCTGGAAGTTGGCGTCTTCGCGAAGGACGAGCGGCTCAAGGCCCGAGAAGCGTGAGCGAACGGGCACGCTGACTTGCTTGCGCCCGCGCTTGCCTGAAGTGGCCTCGGCGATCGCGCGGATGTGATCGGGCGAGGAGCCGCAGCAGCCGCCGAGCACGTTGACCAAGCCCGCTTCGGCGAACTCTCCGACCAGCTCCGCCATCTGTTGCGGCGTCTGGTCGTACTCGCCGAAGGCGTTCGGCAAGCCGGCGTTGGGGTACGCGGTGACGTACGTGTTGGAGACGTCCGAGAGGTCCTTGAGGAAAGGGCGCATGTCCGCGGCGCCGAGCGCGCAGTTGATCCCGACGGAGAGCGGGTTGGCGTGCGCGACCGAGATCCAAAACGCTTCGACCGTTTGTCCGCTTAGTGTACGACCGCTCCGATCGGTGATCGTGACCGAGATGCTGACCGGCACGCGCTCGCCGCGCTCCTTGAACACGTCTTCAATCGCGAAGAGGGCGACCTTGGCGTTGAGCGTGTCGAAGATGGTCTCGACCAAGAGCAGGTCGACGCCTCCATCGAGGAGGCCGTGAACCTGCTGCGCGTACGCCGTGCGGACCTCCTCGAAGCTCACTGCGCGGAAGCCGGGATCGTTCACGTCGGGGGAGAGGCTCAAGGTTCGGTTGAGCGGACCGATGGCGCCGGCGACGAAGCGGGGCTTGTCCTTTGTCGAGTACTTGGCGGCCGCGATCTTCGCGAGCTTGGCGGCTTCGACGTTGATCTCCGTGACCATCGACTCGAGCGCGTAGTCCGCTTGCGAGATCGTGGTCGCGTTGAACGTGTCGGTCTCGATGATGTCGGAGCCAGCCGCGAGGTACTGCTCGTGGATGTCGCTGATGACGTCCGGCCGCGTGATCACCAGCAGATCGTTGTTGCCCTTAAGATCGTGGTCGTGATCTTTGAAACGGGTACCGCGGTAGTCGGCCTCCTCGAGCTTGCGACGTTGCACCATGGTGCCCATTGCGCCGTCGAAGTAGAGGACGCGTTGTTCGAGCAGGGACTTGAGGGTGTCTTCGGTGTTCATGCTTTTCTCATCGGGTGGCGACGACGGTCAGCGACTCAAAGCGAGGTGCCTTGCGTTCCTTGGTGGTCACGGCGCACTGCGTGACGGTTAGTCCTTGGCGCGTCAAGACGCGGCGAAGCGAACGCGGATCTTGCCCCGCGTTTTCGTGGCCGTAGCGCTCGGTGACGCTTTGGTGACCGTGCTTTTTGAGCGCGGCGACGATCAAGCGCCCGCCTGGGGCGAGGACGCGGGCGGCTTCGCGGAGCGCGGTGTTGGGCTTCTTCGCGTAGGCAAGCACGTGCAGCATCAGCACCGCGTCGAAGCTCTCGTCGTCGTAGGGGAGGGCGTGCATGTCGGCGACGTCGAAGGCCACCTCAAGCTTTCGCGAACGCGCGGTCGCGATTAGCGCCTCGCTCTGATCGACGCCGGTGTAGCGCGTCGCCCGCGGCGCGATCATCTCCGCGATGGTTCCGTCGCCACAACCAATGTCGAGGGTGTCGCCGAGCTCGACCAGCGCGAGGAAGCTCTGCGCGAGCGCCTCGAACGTTCTGCCCGGCGAGTAGTGTTTCCCCATCGCGCCGGCGATGGACTCGGGCCAGGGCTTCTTCTGTGCGTCGCGGCGCTGCTTGTCCGCACGGACTTGGGGATCAAGGTCTGCGGCGAGCGCCTCGTAAATCGTCAGGGCCGCTTTCGGAGGTCGCTCGGCGCGCCGGTATCTGCGCGACGCGCCCTCTCGCCGGACCTCGACGAGCCCGGCGTCCTTGAGCTTCCCGAGATGCGTGGAGACGCGCGACTGAGAGAGCTCGGTGATCGCGACAAGCTCCGCGACCGAGGCGTCGCGATCGTCGAGCAAGGCGAATAAGCGCACTCGGCTCCGATCGGAGAAGAGCGAGGCGAGCGAGAGCCTTTGGTTGAGGTCCATGTGGGCAGAATCCGTGTATCCGGATATGCAGATGTATACGGCCGGGGCGAGAACGGCGCAAGCTTATGGATCTGTGAGTGTTTGACGGCCAGCCGGCTTGTTCCACGAGCGTGGCGCGATGCGGTTCGTTGCTGGCGCGGTTGTTGCGCCGCGTAAGGGTTGTTCGACCAAACGACGCACGGACGCCCCTGCGGTCGGCTTCAACGTTTGCATGGTCGACGTGTTCGGGAACGGGAACGGGAACGGGAACTGGAACGGGAACGGGAACGGGTTCGGGAACGGGAACGGGAACGGGACGGGAACGGGTTCGGGAACGGGAACGAGAACGAGAACGAGAACGAGAATGGGAATGGGAGCGCGTGCGGGAACAACGCGACCCCGACCCCGACCCCGAACCCGACCCCGACCCCGAACCCGAACCCGCGCCCGAACCCGTTCTCGTCCCGTTCCCGTTCCCGTTCCCGACCCCGTTCCCGACCCGTTCCCGACCCCGTTCCCGCTCCCGTTCTCGTTCTCGAACCCGAACCCGTTCCCGTTCTCGAACCCGAACGTCTTAAACCAAGGAACCACGAAGACGAATCTCCGTGGTTCCCGCGGTTCCGCGAAAAGCGTCTACTCGTAGTCGACCTCGGTCGCCGTTCCGTTCAAGTACATCCACCACCCCCGGCCGTGAACCGGGTGCGTGTCCATGTCGCTCTCGTCCTTGCAGTTGCCTGGGCCGCCCGGAAGCAGCGAAGAGATCGGCATGCCGCCCAAGAGCGGGATGTCGTCCGGGAGATTGATCATCATCGCGTCGGAGAGCGTGAGGAAGCCACGGAGGAGGGCGTTGCTGAGCCGGCCGGCAGGCGCGCCCACGTAGGCGGCCGCGACCTGAGCGTCACGAAGCGAGATGCGGATCGTCCCGAGGTTGAGGTCGATCGTTTGCTCGTCGGAGACGAAGCACAATCCCGTCGGTACGCTCAGGGCGGGGTCGTAGCCAGAGGTGGTTCCGGGAACCGCGGCCAAGCAGGGGCTGGCGCCAGACTGGTTCGTGTACGCGAAGGTGGTCGCGGCGGCGCCGGCCATCATCGAGCAACGGGTCGAGCTCATGGGCGCGGTGCAGTCGGCCGCGACCAGATCGAAGGTCGCTCCGCCCGGGACGCCTTGATCGAGCGGGTCGAAGCGCATGACGAACGAGAGATCGAGCAGGCCGTCGTCGTCGCCATCGGTCTCCATTGCGGTCTGAATCTGTGGGTTGAGCCCAGGCGTCCCCAAGACCGTCTCCGTGATGTCACTGCAGCGGATGATGTCGGCGAAGGCGTGCGGGTCACGCAGGTCGAGGTCGGTGATCCGGAACGCGGTCGGCTCCGTGACCTCCATGCATCGGTCGCAACCGTCATCGGGGTCAGTGTTCCCGTCGTCGCAGTCTTCTCCCGGCTCCAGGATGCCGTTTCCGCAACGCGCGGAGCAGTCGTCGTCGGTCGCGGCGCTGCAGCCCGAGGGACAGCAGCGGTCGCCATCGCCGCAGCTTGTGATGGGGCTGTTCGTGCATCGCGCGTCGCATCGATCGGCGGAGCCGCTCAGCGTGTCGTTCGTGCACGGATCGCGGTCGTTGCAGCTGGTCGGGCAGTCACCGTCGCAAGTCTCTCCGGGCTCGACCGTTCCGTTGCCGCACGAGGACATGCAGTCACGGTCGCGGGTCGCGTCGCAGCCGGCCGGGCAGCAGCCGTCTCCGCTGGTACAGCGCGTGATCGCTCGGTTGGCGCACTCCACGTTGCAGCGCGTGGCGGATCCGGTCTGAATGTCCATGGTGCAGGCGTCCATGTCATCGCAGGTGGTCGGGCAGGTTCCGTCGCAGGTCTCGCCCGGCTCGACGGTCCCGTTACCACAGCTGGAAGAGCAGTCGTTGTCGGTCGCGGCGTTACAACCGGTGGGGCAACAGCCATCCCGTCCCGTGCAGGTGGTCACCGGGGTGTGGACGCACTGCGCGCTGCAGTTCGCGACCGATCCGGTCCGCGTGTCGGTCGTGCACGGGTCGCCGTCGTCGCAGCTCCGCGGGCACGGGCTGGCGGTGCCGAAGTCGCAGATCTCGCCGGGATCGAGCACGCCGTTGCCGCACGTCGCGGAGCAGTCGTTGTCGGTCGCCGGGGTGCAACGGAGCGGACAGCAACCGTCACCGTTTCGGCAGCTCGTGATGTCCGCGTAGTCGCAGACGGCGGTGCAGATCGCGGCGTTGCCGATGAGGCGGTCTGTTGTGCAGACCGATCCGTCGTCGCACGCGAGCGGGCAGGCTCCATCGCAGGTCTCGCCGCGCTCGACGACGTCGTTGCCGCAGCGCGGCGCGCAGTCGTTGTCGTTCGTCTGGTCGCACCCGCGCGCGCAGCAACCGTCGTCGTCTTCGCAGACCATGATCGGGAGGTTGGTGCAGCGAGCGTCGCAGTTGCGCCGGGTCCCGACGCGGACGTCGTTGGTGCACGCGATTCCGTCGTCGCAGGAGGCCACGGTCGGGCAGTCGCCGTCGCAGAGTTCGCCCGGTTCGACGATGCCGTTGCCGCACATGATCGGGCAGTCGTCGTCGCTGCCGGCGTCGCATCCCGCGGCGCAGCAGCCGTCCGCATTGGTGCAGGCCTCGATGGGTGTGCTCGTGCACATCACGTTGCACATGGCGGCCGAGCCTCGGGTGACGTCCGCGGTACAGACCTCGCCGTCGTCACAAGAAGCGCAGCCCGCGCCGACTCCGTCTTCACACGTCTCGCCCGGCTCGACCACGCTGTTGCCACACATCGGCTCGCAGTCATCATCTGAGAAGGCGTCGCAGCCGGGTGCGCAGCAACCATCACCATCGTTGCAGCTGGTGATCGGCGCGACGAGACACTCCGCGGCGCAGCCGCTCCCGCTGAGGACCGTGGAGGTGCAGGCGGCGCCGTCCTCGCAGCTGATCGGGCAGGAGCCTGGCTCGCCCGCCGCGATCGCGATGTCGCAGCGTTCGACGGAGTTGACGACGCCGTCACCACAGGCGCTGCGGCAGGTGGTCAGACAAAAGTCGTCATCGGAGTCGTTGCCGTCGTCGCACTCTTCGCCGCCTTGAATCGCGCCGTCGCCACACATGGACTCGCCGCCATCGTCCGCGTCGCTGGCGTCGTCTCCGTCGGCCGCGTCGGCCGCGTCGTCGGTTGCGTCGCTGAAGGCGTCGGCACCGGAGTCGCCCATAGAAGAGTCGGGATCGTCATCCGCGTTACAGTCACAGCCTCCCAGGCCGTTGGCGAAAAACGCCATCGCACCCAAGAGAAGAAAGAGTCTCGACGTAACGCGCATCACAACCTCCGCGGCTATCGTGCCCGAATTGGTGGCATTGGACGAGGAAGAACGCGCAGAGCGTGGAGGGCACGCGTTCGCCCCTAAATAGTATTGTTCGCGGATGGGATACCGAGATGCCGCTGTTCTCCGAGACGACGAGTTGACCGTGCTCGCGGCGTTGATTCGCGAGGTCATGCGAGCGGACGGCTCGACGCACCCAGACGAGGGCGCGTTCCTGAGGGACGTCGCGGCTGAGATCGATGGCCTCGATGACGCTTGGACGCGCGCGTCCGAGGAGCTTGTGGAACGAGACGCTGTGCTCGAGGCGGCAAAGCAGATCAAGCGGTCCTTTGCGCGCGAGGAGATGTATGCCGCGGTGGAGCACGTCGCCCGCGCGGGTAGCGTGACCGCGAGCGAAGAGTCGCTCTTGAGTTGGCTCAAGGCCGAGTGGCGTATCTCGCTGGTCGCCCAAGAGGAGGAGTGATGCGTGCGCCGTCGAAACGGGTGTGGAACAATCACGTAGGTGGATCTCACGCCCGCCTCACTCGACGCCGACCACGGCTCAATCGTGATCGGGAACGTCGCCATCGTGGTGTGGACCGGTACTCCGCGGGTCAAGGTCGCGCTCGGGCTCGAGAGCCTGTCCGAAGCCGCGTTCAACGCTTCGCGGGATGGTAAGATCGGGCTCGTCGGAGTTCTCGAGGAGACACATCGCCCGCCCTCCAGCGAGTTCCGCGCGGTCTCAAACGAGGTGAACGAGCGACTGGTGAACCGCGGCGCGGTCGGCCTCGCGTCGATCATTCCGGCGTCAGGTTTCAAGGGGGCGCTCTTCCGGAGCGTCGTGACCGGTCTCGCGTTCATGTCAGGGACGCCGTATCCGATTCGCTTCTTCGCGCGGACCGGAGACGGCGCTCGGTGGCTGACGCGTCTCGGGTGCGCCGCGCCTCCAGGGTTGGCCGATCAGATCGACGCGTTTCGCGACATCGCGAGAGGTGCTCATCGAGCGGCGCGGAATTCCGCCGGATGAACTCGCGTCATTTGACCCGCGTCCCACGCGTTGTACCCAACCTCGGCGTGTTGTGCCCGGACGGGAAGCCCGCGCGTGGACAGGCCCGAAGTGATCGCTAGCGCTTGCGCGGGACAAACGAGCCGTCGGCTCTGAACTTTCCCCGCAGCCGCTTCGGATCGCGAGAGTACGGCGTGACCTCGTCGTCGCGTTCACCGTTCGCGTAGCGGACGCATCCGGCGTAGGCGATCATCGCTGCGTTGTCCGTGCACGACTTGATCGAGGGGACGCAGAGCGTCAGGCCCTTCTTGTCGCAGAGCGCCTTCGCCCTTGCCCGCAGACCGGAGTTCGCGGCCACCCCTCCGCCCAGCGCGAGGGTCGAGATGCCTTCTCGTTCACACGCCGCGACAGCCTTGTTCGCGAGCACGCTGACGACCGCTTTTTGAAACGACGCGCAGATGTCCTTCATACCTTGTTCGGTGGTGGGGACGCCGTGTGTGCGGACGTGGCGCGCGACCGCGGTCTTGAGCCCGCTGAAGCTGAAGTCTGGGTTCTTCCGTGAGGGCATCGGAGCGGGGAAGTCGTGGGCTGACGGATCGCCTTCTTTCGCGAGTCGATCGATGACGGGGCCACCCGGGTAGCCGAGCCCGAGCAGCTTCGCGACCTTGTCGAATGCTTCGCCCGCAGCGTCATCTCGGGTCTGGCCAACCAAGGAGATCTCGCGCGGAGTGTTGACCCGGTAGATCGCGGTGTGTCCGCCGCTCGCCAGGAGCCCGATGTACGGAAACGCGGGGGGCGTCTCCTCCCCAGAACCGCGGCGCAAAAAGGGCGCGAGGAGGTGACCGTCCAAGTGGTTCACGCCGATGAGCGGTTTGCCGGTCGCGAACGCGAGCGCCTTGGCCGCGGAGACCCCGACCAACAGCGCGCCGACCAGCCCGGGACCGTTCGTGACCGCGATCGCGTCGACTTGATCCATTCCGCCGTCGAGCGACGATACGGCCGCGTCGAGAACCGGGATGAGCGCGCGCAAGTGTGCCCGCGCGGCGATCTCGGGAACGACGCCACCATACGGCGCGTGCTCCGCGACCTGGCTGGCGACCACGTCGGCGATCACCTCGCCATCATCGCGAACGAGCGCCGCGGCGGTCTCGTCGCACGAACTCTCAATGCCCAAAACGATCATCGGTTCTTTCGCCCCAGCTTGAAGATGCCAAAGAAGTCACACTCCGCTCGCGCATCGCAGTCGGTTGGGTCGCACACGCGTGAACCGTTCCCGGCGACCACGCGGAGCTCGACCGCGTCGCCGTTCATCAACGATAGGAACACGGTGACGTCACGCGAGGCGAGGGGACCCGAGCGCGGTCGGGCGTGAAGAACGTAGTTCCGTAGGCGGTCGCCTCCCGGAAAGTCGAACTGACTGAGCGGGTCGTGGACCAGCGGAGCGATCGCGTGAAGCTCCGTTCCGTCGAACACGGGATCGCACTCGTCGCTCACCGTCGTCATGGTGCCAGCGACCGACGAGGTGAAGTCGGGATCGAACGTGAGCGCGAGCTCTGTTCCAGACTGGAAGCCGCGCCGAACGAACGAGCAGGGTTCCGCTTCGCAGTCGAGGGCGTCGATGCCGTTTACCTCGCCGCGGAAGGGAACGCCTTCTTCGGTCCGGAAGCCCTCAAGGTTGACGCAGCCGCCGAGCGCGAGCGCGCACACCGCGTACGCGACGAGACGCAGTGGCGTGTGGAGATGCAGCTCACGGAGACGCTTGTGCGCAGGTGTCACTGGGTGAGCGTAACGCGATCCTCCCGCCGCGCACCATCGCGGCGGAAGTTCGCGTTGTCGCTAGCGACGTCGGCGCAGGAGAATGCCGAGCATCGCGATCGCGAAGAGACCCGCCTGGCCCGTACCGCGAGAGCTCGCGGAGGCTGCACATCCGCCGCCATCGCCGTCGACGCCGCTTCTCGCGTCGCCGCGCGGCACGCACACCGCGGTCCCGCGACCGTCCGCCCGGACGCACTCTTGTCCCGCCGCACAGGGGAGGTCTGAGCCGCAGAGGCGGGTGCAGATCATCTCGCCCTCAATACCAGCGCAGAAGTTCGTGACGCAGTCCGCGCTCTCGGCGCACTCGTCACCGATGAGACCGAGCACGGGCGAGCAGACCATGGTGTCGCCGGCCGGCTCGCACGCGAAGCCGTCGGGGCACTCGCCGCACACCGAGGTGCACCAGCGGACATCTCCGCCGCGTGAGGCGCAGATGCCGTCCGCGCAATCGTCGTTCGTGACGCAGCTCTCGCCGACGTTCGCGCGCGGACCACGGGCGCAGCGGTCGCCGCGACAGTGGAAGGCGTCGCCACAGTCGGCGTCTTCCGTGCAAGCACGCGAGCAATACATGAAGCCCTCGTCATCGAAGCAGATGCCCGAGCCGCAGTTCTCGTCACCGTCACAGGCTTCGCCGATGCCTCTGACGCTGTTGACGAGCTCTTCCGGAACACAACCACCGCACGCTCCGGGCGGCGCGGCGCAGACCTCTCCGCTGAGGCACGTCCCGGCGTCACCTTGGCAAGGCACGAGGCAGCGACGACGTCCGTCGCCCGGGTCAGTGCAGTACCCCGTGATGCACTGCGTGTCGCTGGTGCACTCGTCTTCGATCTCGCCGCCCTCAGGCGTCCCGACGGCGCAGCGGCCACCGCATCCGCCGACGTTCGCGCAGTACATGTTCGTCGCGCATCCAACCGCAGGGCGAAGCGGATCGCACACCGCGGTGCACACGCGCGTTCCTTCGATCTCGTCGCACAGACCACCGAAGCACTCGCTGTCGTTGCTGCACGTCGCGCCGAGCGGCTGACAGCCCTCGTCGATTCGATCGTCGCAGTTGTCGTCTACGCCGTTGCAGATCTCCTCGTCCGGGATGCAGGAGCCGGTGTCTTCGATCGCGCCCTCGATCAGGTCGCGCCAACGGTTGAGGTTGTTGTAGGCGCCTGGAGCGGTGCCGCATCGCGGGGAGCCTCGGTCTTCGCTGTAGATGAACGAGGCGACGCCCCAGACGCGACCATCGGCTCCGATCAGCGGGCCGCCGGAATCGCCCGAGCAGACCGACGGGTTCACGAAAATGAAGCCGCGCATCACGCCTTGGACGCGCTTGTCCGCGGTGTACTTGACGCCGCTGCCGCCGCTCGGCGTCTGACCGTAGCCGACCGCCGTGAACGTCTCGCCGACGATGTCGAAGGGGCTGTCGAACGACACCTCCATCGGTGTCTCGCTCGCGTCTGAGGTCAAGATCAAGACCGCGACGTCGGATGCGTCTTGCAGATCACTGCGACCCGGCGCCACGCGGACCTCGGCGACGTTGTACTGCGCGCGGAGGTTGCTGGTCGAAGGACCCACGAGCACGCGAAGCTCGCTCGCGGGGACGACCGCGGTGCCGTTCTGCACGCAGTGCTTGGCGGTCAACACAACGCGAGGCGCGATGATCGTCCCGGTGCAGGCCGCGCCGCGGATGTTGTAGAGGAAGATGACCTCGTGACGCGCGCGCTCCAGCACGCCGTCGACAATCGCGGCCTCGGCTCCAACCGGTTCTTCCGGGACCTCGGTGACGCATGCGAAGAGGAGACTCAAAAGCGTCGCGGAGAGCGCGCGACAAAAGGGGGTCGACAAACGGGTCATGAGAAGCTCCGGCGCGATCGGCGTTGACGCGCGGTGAAGAAGAACATCAAGAACAGTAGCAGGCCGGCGGGCGCGCGGCCGGTGAACGAGACGCTGCATCCGCCATCGTCAGCAGGGGGCTCAGGTGCCTCCTCGGTCGGCGCGCAGACCGCGTCGCGACCTGCGGTATCGCGTACGCACGTGTAGCCCGGAGCACAGGTGCTCTCCGGTCCGCACTGGCGCGAACAGAGGAGCTCGCCCTCGGGACCGAGGGGGAGACAGACCGAGGAGAGGCAGTCATCGCCGGTCTCGCATGGAGAGCCAATGACGCCGCGCTCGGGAGCGCAGACGCTGGCGCCACCGGCCATCTCACAGGCGAAGCCTTCCGGACACTCGCTGTCCGAACAGAACTGCGTGCACCAGCGATCCTCGCCGCGCGCGGCGCAGAAGAGGGTCTCGGCGCAGTCCTCGTTGGAGACACAGCCGTCGCCGACGCGACCGATCGCGCCGCGCACGCAGATGTCCTCGCGGCAGTGGAAGCGATCGATGTCGCCGCAGTCGGCATCGGTGCCGCACTCACGAGAACAGTAGCCGGCGTCGAGCTCCATGAAGCAGGTGCCGCTGTTGCAGTCGGCGTCCTCATCGCAAGGCTCGCCGTAGCCGCGGGTCGCTCCGACAATGTTCTGCGGTACACACCCGCCGCAGGCTCCTGGCGATGCGGCGCACACCTCTCCGTCGAGGCAGGTCGCTCCGTCTCCCTGACACGGATCGAGGCACCGCTTCCGGCCGTCTCCCGGGTCCATACAGTTGAGCGAGTAGCAGTCGGTGTTTTCTTCGCAGTCTTCGTCGACGCCAAGCTCGCCCGCCGACCCTGGGATGCAGAGACCGGTGCAGCCATCCGCTTCGCCGCAGTAGAAGCTCGGAGGGCATCCAACGAACGGGCGAACGGCGTCGCACTCAGACGTACAAATGCGACCGGCGTCGGTACGTTCGCAAAGCAGGGTGATGCAGTCTTCGTTGACCGTGCAGCCTTCGCCCACCTCGTTGCAGTCCTCGTCGACCTGGTCGTCGCAGTCGTTGTCGTAACCGTCGCAGCGCTCTTCGCCATCGTTGAGGCAGGCCCCCGAGTCCGCGACCGCCGCGTCGACAAGCTCAAGGAGAACGTCGACGCGGTTGAACCCGTTGATGCCGGAGCCACACGCGCCAGAGCCGAACGAGGCGACGCCGATGACCTCTTCACCATCGTCTGTCATCGTCAGCAAGGGTCCGCCCGAGTCACCCTGGCAGATCGTCGGCGGTGTGTAGATGACGCCGCCCATGACGCCGGAGACGCGAGTCGTGGTCCGGAACTTTCGCCCGGCGCCACCGCTCGGGGTTTGGCCAAATCCGATCGAGCGCATGGTCTGTCCGACGACCCGAGCGCTGCTCTCACGGTGAATCGGGATGGGCGTGATGGTCGTGCCGCGCGTCAGGGTGAGGGTCGCGATGTCGATCCCGACGAGCGCTCCACTCAAGCCGCCGCGGTCTGAGTATACACCTGGAGGGGTGGAGACGGCGGAGACGTCAAACGTCTCGCTGAGCCCGCGGGAGGTGTCTCCAACGCCGACCACAAACGCGCTCGCATCGGAGGGCTCCGTGGCACCTGGGCTCTGAACACAGTGCTTCGCCGTGAGGACGATTCGCGGCGCGATGATGGTGCCGGTGCAGAGGCCACCGCGACGGTTGAAAACCAAGACGACCGCGCGCTCTTCGTTGCTCGTCGCTTCTCCGTCCACGATCCATTCGACGGTCCCGACTGGAGCATCCGTCGCGCATCCGACGACGAAGATGGAGAGGAGAAGGGAGAACGAGCAAAAGTGGTTACGCATAGGTCAGTGGGGCTCCGTCGTTCCTCGTGAACTGGAGCGTGTGCACCATACTCGTGGGCCTCCGAAGGCGGCAAGCACGCGTGGCACTCATGAACAAATCGGACACGACGCGTTGTCATGAACGAGAGGGTCGCGCGAACGCAATTGTGTGTGGCGGCGTTCTCTTTCGTTCGCCAGCCGCGATTTTCGGTGGATGCGACCTCCCCAACAGTTAGACAAAGAGGCGCGAGCGAATGATGTGGTGGTTATGTATCCACGTTGTACGAATGGTCGAAGCGCTTAGCTGCTCGGACGCATCGCTTCTGCAGCGCTCTGCCACCGTCGATGACCGGCGACATCTCCGGCATCCGCGGACAAACCGGCGGCCGCTTCGTAGCGCCGGATCGCGGCTTCCATCCGGTTGGCCAAGCCCTGCAAGACGGCTTGCGCACCCACCGCGCGTGCCGCCAGCGCGGGAGCGTTCGCGTCCCGCGCCATTCGCTCTGCCGCGAGGAGCCGACCGGCGGCTTCTTCATGCTCCCCGAGCTGGGTGAGCATCTCCGCGAGTTCGATTCCCGCGAGGACCAGCTGAATCTCGTGCTTGCCCAGATCTGCGAAGAGATCGAGCGCGCGTCGGAACGCCATCGCGGCGCCTTGGACATCGCCTTCGTCGCGCCGCGTCCGGCCGATCGCCATCTGGAGCTCGGACTCGATCGACGGGTCGCTGTTCACGAGTTCGAGCGTCTTACCGAACTGACGCATCGCCTCGCGTCTTTTGTCTCGACGCGCCGCGACCCGACCCAGCGCGATCATCAACCGGGCTCGCTCTGCGCTCTGGGGCGCGGTCAAGTCGGTCGCTTCTCGCAAGACGCCGTCGGCTCCGGCAAAGTCGCCGGCGCGTTCCAAAGACACGCCGAGCTTACGGCTGAAGGTGACAAGGGCGGCGTCCATCACGGCGTCTCCGCTTTCGAGCATCTCGCGACGGGCGAGCTCGAGCGCGCGTTGATACGCGAGCACCGCGACGCGCGCATCGCCGAACCCAAGGGACCGGTCGCCCATCTGCTCCAGGAGCATGAGCGTGGTCATCGGATCGCCCGCGCGATAGGCGTGCTCAGCGCGCACCTGAAGCGGGGCTTTGCGGCGCGTACGCAGACCGAGCGCGCGACCATGAAGCGCCTTTCGCGCGGCGGCCGGGATGAACGCTTCCACCAGGTCACGGATGTACGGATGCGCGACCTCGACGCGACCTTCGGCGAGCTGGACGAGGTCGGCGCGGACCAATTCGTCCAGCGAGACGAACTCGTCGGGGTCGACCATTTCGCGGAGCTCAGTGAGGTCACACCGATGCCCGAGCACCGCGATGGCCTGAAGCACTCGCCGCGCGTTGAGCCCAAGCCGCTCCGTCCGCAGCGCGATCGCGTCGGCCAACTTGCTCGGAGCGTCCTGTCCGCGCAGCGCGATGAGCTGCTCAAGGTGAAGCGGGAGCGCGCGGTCGGCCGTGATGTCTTGGAACGTGGTGTTCCCGGCGTCCTCGCCGAGCATCGCGAGCGCATCAGCGTGGGGGAGCCCATGAAGGACGACGTCGATCGTGCCGGCGATCGGTCGCGGTTGGTTATCCGCCGTGAGGAGCAGAACGGAGCGGTCGCCGACGACGCGCGGCAACTCTGTGAGCACTTGCTGCGTCAGCCCATCGCAACGATCGAAGTCATCGACGACGACGACGACGCGCTTGACCTCGTCTCGTGACAAGACCAGGTCGATCGCTGAGGCGAGCGCGGTCGCGGCCGCGCCGGACCGAGAGCGGCCGGCGACCCCGACGAGACCGGATGGATGCACGACCTCCTGGACGCCCGCACGTGTCATAGCGTCGCCGAGCATGACGTCGCCGATCGCCATGCGATCGAGGTCCTCGCCTTTGATCTCGAGCAAGGAGCAGAGGAGCTCGCGGATCGGCGAGTACGCGACCGGCGCACCGGTCGGGTGGGGCTGCGCGCCGACAACGAGGTCACCGTCGCCGGCGAAGCGCTCCACCGCTTCCTTCAGAAGACGTGTCTTGCCGACCCCGGGCTCGCCCCGAAGACGACCCCAGACGAGCTGTTGGTCGGCGGTCTCGCGGAGGGACTCGATGAGCTCCATCTCCGCGACGCGACCTACAAACTCTCGCTCGGACGAGAGGACGGGCCGGAACGATGTCCGCGGCGGGAACATGCTCGGTTGCATCTTCAGGTCGAGACGGCCTCCACACGATCCGCAGAAACGCATGTCCGCGGCGTTCTCTTTCCCGCAGGCGGGACAAACGACGAGCGGTGCGTTGGTCGCGACCGGGGTCGCCGACGTTTCGTTCAGCGCCGCGCGGAGCGCTTGGCCCATCTCCTTCGCGGTCTGGTAACGATCGGTGCGCTTCTTCGCGAGCGCCTTCATCGCGACCTCCGCGACCGCGTCGGTGATCTTTCGCTTGGGCGCGACCTTCCGTGGATCTGGGATCGGGTCGTTGATGTGGCGCAGCACGACCTTCGTGGGCGTCTCGTCGTCGTAGGGGAGCTGGTCCGTGAGCAGCTCGAAGAGCAATACGCCGAGCGCGTAGAGGTCCCCGCGACCGTCAACCGGATCGCCCTTGCCTTGTTCGGGCGCCATGTAGTCGGGCGTGCCGCAGACGAGCCCGGGTTTCGTGATCGACGTATTCGTTCCGACGATCGTCGCGAGGCCAAAGTCCACGACCTTGACGAGGTCGTCTCCCGATCGGAGACGGCGCAAGATGATGTTCTCCGGCTTGAGGTCACGGTGAACGATGTCGAGGAGATGCGCCTCGTGAAGCGCGTCGAGCACGGCGAGCAAGATGTCGCCGATGCGCGAGAACGAGAGCGGACCCTCCTCGTGCATGACCATCGCGAGGTCTTTGCCCTTGAGGAACTCCATCGCGAGATAGAGGTGGCCGTCTTGCGTCTGACCAAAGTCGATGATGCTGACGCTGTTGGGATGGTTGAGCTTCGAGGACGCGCGCGCCTCCGTGTAGAAGCGCGCGACCGTCTGCTCGTCCCCAAGGAGATGAGGGTGGATCATCTTGATCGCGACGGTGCGACCTAAGGTGCTCTGCTCCGCGCGATAGACACGCCCCATGCCCCCGACCCCGATGATGTCTTGGATCGTGTAGTTCCCGATCGTTCGACCAATGAAGGGGTCTTTCTTACCTCCGGATGTCTTGGACAGAAGAGTGCTCCCACATGATGCGCAGTAGCGATCATCGCCTTTGACCATTGCCCCGCACTGATGGCAGACTCGCACGCCCGGATGTTAGCGGATGGTTACGGAAGCGGACACCCCGAACACAGCCCAAAGGGCGGACGCCGCTCGCGTTTTCGTACTTGGCGCAGGTGCTTGGGTCGTCTCGATCGCGCTCCCGCTGATCAATGACGGAGTAGGCGGAACTGAGCTTCTGCTCGGTGCGGTACCTTTGTTCGTCCTCGTCTTAGGGGCGATCGCCTTGTTGGTGCACCCGATGCTCGCCGCGACGCTCCTGATGGCGGTGTTCCCGACCTTGTCTGCGGTCGCGATCGCGATGGTGGAGCGAAACGCTGAGGCGGACGCATATCCGGCGCCGGTCGCGATCGTTTCGAGCATTGGGTTCCTGATCTTTCTCGCGACAGCGTCCCAAGCGTGCACGCGACCATGGCAGCTCGCGGAGACGAGCGAACGTCCCCTGGAAGGCGACGCGATCAATCCGGACCCGAGGAGACGGCGTCTTCGCTTCGTCGTGATCGCGGTGGCCTTCCTTGGCGCGCTCACGGTCGCGGTTGTCGCGCCCAGCATGGGTAGCGCGGAGCAGATCGTCAGCCGATTCGGTGACTCGGCACGGGGAGCGCGCGTGCTCGCCGCGATCGTCGCGGGTGCCCTAGCGACGGTCGCGATGGGAGGGTTCGTGGCCCCCGCGATGCGTCGCGAGCGAAGAGCGAAGAGCCGGAACACCAACGCGAGGCTCGCGGCCTATTCGGTCATCGCGGCGTCCGGCTTCGTCGTTTGGTTTCTCGTGCGCTGAGCAGGCCCGCGAGTTGCGGCGAAGGCGTGAGTTCGTACCCGCCGTCCTCGAACCGAGGAACAGCCGAGGCGAGTGTGAGCGGATGGGCGAAGATGGCCGACCCGGTGCGCACCTGTCTCTAGGTACGCGCGGGGTGGTTTCGTTCGTCGAGCCGACGCATCGCTTCGAGCAAGAGCGTCTCCGTCGCGACGTGGATGCGTCGCTCGCCCTTGCGAGGCGTTGGATCGAGGACGAACTCTCCGTCTTCGAGGTGGAGCATCTCGTACGCTGCGTCGACCCCGATCACGTTTCCGTAGCGCGCGTCGAAGACCGAGCCGCTTGAGAACACGAACTCGCCGGACTGGCCGCCCGAGCGAACGTGGAGCGTGCCGTCACGGCGACCGTTCGCCACGACCTGCAGGATGTCAGGGAGCGGCATTTCTTTGAGCGAGCCGGATACCCCGCGCGACGACTTGCTCCGGTTCAGCACGCGCGACACTTTCGCGACGACGACCGCCGGGGAGGTCGGCTTGACGAGATAGTCGACCGCGCCGAGCTCGAACCCTTTGCTGACGCTCTGTTGGTCTGCCCGCGTGGTCAGGAACACGACGGGGATGTCCGAGTTGTAGGCGCGGACCTGCGCCGCGAGCTCGAACCCGCTGAGATCGGGGAGATCAACCTCGGTCACGAGCAGCTCGATGTCGCGGCTCCGTACCCGAGAGAGCGCTTCGTTTCCCGAGCGCGCGATGATCACATCGTTGCCGCGGGCGCGAAGCTCGAACGCGAGGTCTTCCGACTCACGGCTCTTCTCGTCAACCAGCATGACCTGGTGGCGCTCGGAGAGGAGACGCGCGCGGAGGTCGTCGCCCAGCGCGACCGCTTCGAGCGCTTCGAGCAGCGCCGGGTCGAAGAGCGTGCGCGAGTGCTGTTGCAGCAGCGCGCACGCGTCCTTCGGTGTCATCAACGCGCCGGAGACGTTCTTCGGGTTCATCTGAAGATCCGCGAAGGCTTCGACCAACGCGAGCGCGCGCGCCAAGAGCGGGATGTCTTCTCCCGCGAGCCCCTTTGGCGTTCCCTTACCGTCCCAGCGCTCGTACATGCTCTCGAGCGCGAGCTGGGTATCAGCCGGGAGCTCGCTGTCCTCGAGGATCTTCGTGGGCGCCCGGTACTCCTGACGCGCAGCGGCGCGTGCCTTCTCGTTGTCCACGAGATCGAGGAGCGTGTAGTGCGGGTCAGCTTTGCCGAGATCGTGAACGTAGGCGGCGACCACCAACGCGAACTGTTCTTCGAGAGAGAGGCGAAGCCGCCGCGCGACGCGCTCGCTGATCCGAGCGGTCCGCGAGGCGTGCCCGCGCAGGTCTCCGCTCTCGAGCCGAGTGACGAGGATCTTCATGATCTCGAGGTAGGCGCGCCGGGAGACCGTGCCGTCTTGAATTGAGATCGTGCTGCTGCTGCTGCGGGAGCTGTTCTCCGGGCGAAGCGCGAACGGAGAGCTCAACCGAATTTCGCGGTCCGCGCTCGCGGTGTGGTCTGCACGTGCACGCATCGGAGCGCGCGCGGATGGGCTCTTCACAAAGGGTGACGGTGCGTGAACGTTCCCCGTCGATGTCGCCGAAGGCGCGGGCTGCGCGGCGGGCGCCGGCGCGGGAGGAGGTCGTGGGGCGGGAGGAGGTCGTGGGGCGGGAGGCGGTGGCGGTGCGGCTTTCGCGGGGGCTTGGGGAGCGTGAGCGACGAGCTCCATGGGGGGTTGAACAACGGGGGCCGCGGTCGCGGTCAGCTTGTCCGCGAGCTCCGGGGCGCTGATGACGAACGCGTCGTCGTTCCGTGCGGATCTGGCCTGCTTCTTCTTCTCCACCGAAGGCGCGAGCTTACGGGCCGCCGCCGCCGCGATCGCCAGGTCGTCGAGCGTACCGCCCAAGCCGCCGAACTGACTCATGCCGGCGGGGACCTCCGTCAGCAGGAGCGTGAAGGCCTCCGCTTCCGCGTAGTAGTGCTTGCGGATCGCCGCGAGGACCGCCGCGGGTCGCGCGATGAACACGCCGACGCGCCGAACTTGGGTCACCTCTTTGATCTGCGCGACGAGGTTCGGGACGGTTGGGTTTCCGGCCGCGATGATCATCGTGGACTCGCTCGACGTGAAGATCACGGGGACGACCTCGAGCCGCTCGGCGAGTCGCCGCGGGAGCAGCTTGAGCGCCTCTTTGTTGATCGTGGCGTGCGCGAGCTTGTTCGTCCCGATGAAGCGCGTCCGGTGCAGGGTCGCCAGGTACTTGAGCATCGTCTTCTCGGCGAAGACCCCGGTCTGGATGAGCGCGTCTTCCGCTCGCGCACCCGTGCGCTTCGAGTGATCCGTGACCTGCTTGTGCTGGAGGGGCGTCAAGTGACCCTCGCTCATCAATCGCTCCAGCAGCTTCATCGACGAAAGTCTGGGCGGTGGCGCCTCGGTTGGCAACGATTCGTGAGTCGCCCTAGCGTCTTTCGACGACTCGACCTCCATGATCCTGAACAAAGCGCTCGACCTGTTCAGGTGCGACCGGGATGCGGTCACGCCCCATCGGGCCAATTACGTCGGAATCCGTGACGAAGCGCAGGTCGGCTTCGTTTCTCAATTCACCACTGTAGTACTCGGTGAACTGGAACTCGGCGCCAGGTGTCCCCTCCCGATATTGGAACGCGCACTTGGGAGAATCGAATCGATGCCCGCCGCGCTCGGTGACCATGAACCCCTCGGCGTCCGCGAACATGCCGCAGACGGGACAGCGGGGACGAGCCGCTTCACGGTCGCCGCACGCGAACGCAAAGAGGACCGAGACGAGCAAGAGGGCGAGGCGAAGAGAGTTCGTCATGAGGCCCCGAGGAAGAGGTCGGCGCCGCCGCTCGCGATGGCGAAGCGAATGATCGGGACAATCGCGGTGGCGAGGAAGAGGGCCCACGCGATCGCGCCGTGTCGTGCGCGGCGTCGGCCTGGACCTGACGCCGCGGGGGCCGAGCGGCCGAGCATCTCTCCGACCGCGAGCTCGACCGTCCGTGAGAGCGCGACCAACCAGGTGAAGAGCATCGGCCAACCGAGGTAGAGCCCTTCGGCGCGGAGCAGGCAGTAGGCGCACTGATGATTGGGGGTTTCGTAGATGTGCGGCGCCACGTAGCCAGCGACCGCGGGAAACGCGAGCACGAGCGCGACGATCGAGCTCGCGACGGCGAGCGGCGCGAAGGCTGGGCGCCTGGTGGTCAGCCCGAACGAGATCGACGCGAGGACCGCCGCGGCGACGAACCCTCCGAAGACCGTGACGCTCGCGTTCCCGCCGCGCGCGGCGTCAGACCCCGAGTCGAGCGAAACAGAGCAACAGGTGGAGACCACGCTGAGGTCGAGCTCGCTCGCGAAGTGGAGAACGGCGGCGAGATCGATGAGCAGGATCGGGGTGAGCGCGAGGACCGCGGCGAACTTGTGCCGCGTGAACGTAGGCTTGAGCAGCTCGAGGTCGGCGCGGTGAAGCGCGCGCCACGCGAGACAGACGATGACCGAAGCGGTCGCGGTGAGGAGCGGCTCTCTTCCGGTCGCTTCAAAGACGCCGAAAGCGCACATCGCGCCGCGGATGCTCTCGGACAGGCGATCGGCGACCATGATGGTCAGCGCGAACCCAGCGAGGGAGCCGAGCAGGGCGAATTCGACCGTGGCCGCGACGAGCTCTGCGCGACGGGCGAGCGCGACCTGTCCTTCGCTGGTCTCGCCGACTCGAAACCGTCGCAGCACCCGCACCGCCGTGCGGCACGCGTAGAGCGCGACGACCGCCGTCACGAGCGCGGTGAGCGCTCGGGCGAGGATCCATGGGTTGTCGAGGTTCACTTCTCGACCCTGAGGTCGCTAGGCGTTCGCGACCAGGAAGTGTTCCGCTTCAAGCGCCGCCATGCAGCCGGTGCCCGCGGCCGTGATGGCCTGTCGCCACTTCTTGTCCTGAACATCTCCCGCTGCGAAGACGCCTGGGATGTTCGTCGCGGTCGAGTCCGGCTTGGTCACGATGTACTTGTCTTCGTCGAGCTCGACCTGTCCCGCGAGGAACTCGGTGTTCGGGACGTGCCCGATCGCGAAGAACAGACCGGCGACGTCGAGATCCTTCTCTTCCCCCGTCTTGTTCGACTTGACGCGGATACGCTCGAGCAGGTCGCCGCCGTGTGCGCTGACGAGTCCGTGCGACCACACGAATTCGATCTTCGGGTTCGCGAGCGCGCGGTCTTGCATGATCTTCGACGCGCGGAGGACGTCTCGGCGAACGATGACGTAGACCTTGGAGGCGTACTTCGTCAGGAAGCTCGCTTCTTCCATCGCGGAGTCACCGCCGCCGATCACCGCGAGCGGCTTGTCGCGGTAGATGGGGAGCGCGCCGTCACAGACCGCGCACGCGCTGATGCCGCGCTGCCACAGCTCGCCGTCGTTACAGCCAGGAGCGTACAGCCGCTTCGCGGTGGCGCCGGTGCTGATGATGATCACGTCGGCCGTGCCGTCACGACCGTCGGCGGAGAACTTGAAGGGGCGCTCGCTGAGGTCCACCGAGTTCACCGTCTCGGTGTGGATCGTCGTGCCGAAGCGGACCGACTGCGCGCGCATGCCGTCCATCAGCTCTGGTCCCATGATCCCCTCAGGGAAGCCGGGGAAGTTCTCGACGTCGGTCGTCGTGGTGAGCTGCCCACCTGCCGCGACCCCGGCGGCCATAAAGCCTTCGAAGAGCACCGGCTCAAGCTGCGCCCGCGCGGCGTAGATCGCGGCGGTGTGCGCGGCGGGGCCGCTTCCAATGATGACGAGCTTGTGATGTTCACCCATGACGCTCCTCTATCGGGATCCCATCGGGGAACGCAAGGGGGAGGGGGCGGCTTCATCCTCGCGACGCGGTCAAGACCCGCGAATTCTGCGTTTCTGTTGCCGATGACGACGCCTCACCTTGTAGCCTCCTGCACATGACGAAGGTGTTTCAAGACGACGTTCTCTCCGGCAAGGTCGCTTTCATAACGGGTGGCGGGTCCGGGATCTGCAAAGGCATCACCGAGAAGTTGATGGCCCACGGCGCGAAGGCGGTGATCACGAGTCGAAAGCAAGAGCGGCTCGACGCAGCGTGCGCGGAGCTCATCGAGAAGACCGGCAGCGAGTGTCTCGGGGTGGCGTGCGATGTGCGTGATCCGGCGACGGTTGAGGCGGCGCTTTCGGCGGGGCTCGACCGCTTCGGCAACATCGACATCGTCATCAATGGCGCCGCGGGCAACTTCCTCTGCCCAGCGGCGCAGCTCAGCTACAACGGCTTCCGCACAGTCATGGAGATCGACAGCCTCGGCACCTACAACGTGTGCAAGGCGGCGTTCGACAAGTGCCTCGGTGAGCACGGCGGAACGATCATCAACATCAGCGCCACGCTTCATTACGCCGCGACCCCGCTCCAGATCCACGCCTCCGCCGCGAAGGCCGCCGTCGACGCGATCACGCGTACGCTCGCGGTCGAATGGGGGCGACTCGGGATCCGCGTGAACGGGATCGCGCCGGGACCGATCGAGAACACCGAAGGCATGTCCAAGCTCGCGCCGGGGGACGTGATGGAGAAGCTGAGCAAGCTCGTGCCGATCGGCCGCGCGGGACGCATCGATGAGATCGCGGACGTCGCGCTCTTCCTGTGCACGCCCGCCGCGTCGCTCATTCACGGACACACCGTCGTCGCGGATGGCGGAGAGTGGATGGCGCACTCTTCGTTCGCGATGATGATGGGCTGACGTGGTCGCTGCGCGGCTCGCCACCTCGTCGCTCTTGCTGATCGCGCTGGGGTGCGGGACGTCGTCCTCTGGACCCGCGACGCCGCGATCCGGCGACCCCGCGACGGCGCGCACAGCGCGCTTGGAGACAGCGCACGTGGAGACAGCGGAGGTAGCGGAACGTCCGTCCGAGGAGCCCGCGGCCGCGGAGCCTGCCGAGGAACCTGCGGAGGAGCAGCCGCTGGCAGGGGGCGACGCTGAAGATATGGAGCCCGAAGACTCTCGGGACCCGGACGGTGATGCGCGCCTCGCGTGTCCCGCGGAGCTGCCACAAGGGATGGCCTGCGTTCGCGGCGGGACGTTCCTCCGCGGCGACGAAGAAGACGAGAGCGCGTCCTCCCCGGCAGAGGTCTTCGTGAGCTCGTTCCTCATGGACACGCACGAGACGACCTGGGCGGAGTACAACGAATGCGTCGCGGCGCGCCGATGCGAACGACCGATCCGCTATCGGCGCTTCATGGGTCCGCGCCAGCCAGCCATCGCGATGCGCTTTGAGGACGCGGTCGCGTACTGCGAGATGCGCGGGAAGCGCCTGCCGACCGAAGCCGAGTGGGAACGCGCGGCGCGAGGCGAACAGAACACGGCGTACCCATGGGGCGATGCGCCGGCGACTTGCGATCGCGCGAACGTACGCGACGCCCGCGGCCACGGCTGCGGGACCGAGATCACTTCGAACGTCGGTTCGTATCCGGCGGGCCACTTCGGGCTCTACGACATGGCGGGCAACGTTGATGAATGGACCGCCGACTGGTGGGCGCCTTGCTACCGAGGGTGTGAACGCGAGTGTGGACAAGAGTGCGAAGGCGACAACCCGCGCGGGCCATGTGGCGGTGCTTCAGAATGCCCCGGACGGGTGCTTCGGGTCGTCCGGGGCGGAAGCTGGTGGTGGGACGGGGGGCACGCTCGGGCGACGTTTCGACGGGGGAAGCCGCCTCGCAATCGCGCGAATCACCGGTACGGCATCCGATGTGCGCGAGATGTGGCCTTGTGACGAAATCCATTGAGCGCAAGATCGAGCTTGATCCGGCGGCGCGGGCTTTTCATCATGCTGCCCGTGGACGAAGTCATCCTCGCACCCGACGTGTACGTGAACGCATCCGTAGCGCTCGGGTCTCCTCCTGAGCACGTG
Organism: uncultured bacterium; assembly: GCA_938024995.1. Classification (GTDB taxonomy): domain Bacteria; phylum Myxococcota_A; class Polyangia; order Polyangiales; family Houyiibacteriaceae; genus CALJDU01. The sequence continues at coordinate 125,869 of CALJDU010000033.1, read as the reverse complement.
ACCCGCCGAGTTCTCGGCGGCGCGACGAAGCCGAAGACGTCGAAGTGGATCCTCGCGCGTATCGAGGCCATGTTGAGCGGCGTTGATGCCTTCAAGCCTGAGATGGTGGAAGCGCAGATGAAGACCATCCACTCGATCACGGAGTCGATCGAGGAAGACGACCATGACGCCGGCGCGTGGACCGTCGCGCTGGTCGCCGCCGCCAAGGCCGCCAAGGTGAAGCGCGTCATCACCGACCATCCCGACCTCGCCGATCAAGAAGACATCGATGGCGTGTCTTTCTTGTCGAGCGATGCGTGGTTGGTCGAGGTCACGACGCCGCCGCCGGCGCCGGGCACCTGAGCGACAGAGCTCACCTTGCATGAAGAACAGCGACAAGCGCAGCAGGGGGGCGCGGAACCAGAAGAAGATCAGGGTCACGAAGAGGAGCGTCCTCGCGTGAGCCGTCGTGGTCGTGCTCGAAAGAAGCTCGTGGCGGGCGTCGACCGGTTGTTTCACGACGCCGTGTTGAACCGCCCGCGTCGGAGCCCGAACACCAAGCTCGGCCCCGAGGCGCGAGTCCGGACCCTTCGCATGTTGCTCCGCACCTTTGACGTCGAGCAGAACGTCTCGCAGCGCGACACGTTTTTCACAGAGCCGCCGGTGCCGAGCCTGCGCACGAAGAAGGTGCGCACCATCCGTCGGAGAGGGCGGAGGCAAGGGGAGGTCGTCGACGTCTCGTTCCCGAGCCAGTACGAGCTCTTCTTCTCGGACATCGCCGATCGCTACGATCGACACCCCAACAACCGACGGGCGCACGCGCGTCTCTTTCTTCACGAGACCCCGCGGCCGACGCTCATCTTGCTCCATGGATACATGGGCGGTGCGCACGCGTTTGAAGAACGTGTCTGGCCGATCAAGACCTTCTTCCGCTGGGGCCTCAATGTCGCGCTCGCGGTTCTCCCGTTCCACGGACTGCGCGCCAGCCCGCGACGGATCTTCTCGCCGGTCTATCCCTCGAGCGATCCGCGGGTCACGATCGACGCCTTCCGCCAGTCGATCTTTGATCTCCGGGCGCTCACATCCGCGCTTCACGAGCGCGGCGCGCAGCCGGTCGGCGCCATGGGAATGAGCCTCGGTGGGTACACCACCGCGCTTCTCGCGACCGCAGAGCCTCGGCTGCGCTTCGCGGTGCCCTTCATCCCGCTCGCGTCGATCGCGGACTTCGCGCGGGATGGGGATCAGCTCGTCGGGACCTACTCTCAGCGCGAGGCGCAGCACAAGATGCTCGAGAAGGTCTACGAAGTGGTCAGCCCGCTCTCCCGTGAACCGCTGGTACCCAGGGACGGACGGATGGTGGTCGCGGGGACGGCCGATCGCATCACACCCATTGCGCACGCCGAGCGCATCGCGAGGCGCTTTGACGTCGACGTGACGACCTACGACGGCGCGCACCTTCTCCAGGCGGGACGAGGCGCCGCGTTCGACGCGGTTGGGAAGATGCTCTCTGACATTCAGCTCATCGAGCCGAAGTAGCGCTGACGGCAAGCATCAACGAAACAAGCATCAACGAAAAAGACCCAAGCGTTTCCGCTCGGGCCTTTTCTTCATCCGCGTTCGGATTTTGTTTTCGAGACAGAGAACATCAGCCGAGGATGGCGTCGATGTCCTTCTCGACCGTGGTCTCTTTGACCTTCCGCGCGAGCGCGAGCTCTGCGACCAGGAGGCCACGCGCCTGCTCCAGGAGACGACGCTCACCAAAGCTCAGCTCCTTGGTGCTGCGGAGCCGCGAGAGATCTCGGAGAACCTTCGCGACCTCGATCGGCGATCCGCTGTTGAGCATCTCGGTGTACTCGCGGTAGCGGCGGTTCCAAGGCTGGCTCGTGACTGCGACCTCGTCCTTCTCCAGCTCCGCCAGGACCTTCTTCGCGACGGTACGGGAGATGACCGGCCGAAGACCGAGCCGCTCCGCTCCGTCCGTGGGGACCATGACGGTCATGCCCGACTCACGAATACCGAGGATGTAGAAATTCTTCTTCGAGCCGCCGATCTCTCGATCTTCGATGCTCGTAATCTCGCCTACACCGTGTGCGGGGTGGACGGCTTTATCGCCGACTTTGAAGCGCTTCACGCAAATCTCCGCGAAGGGGCGAAGCCCCAGGCGTGCGCTCGCCCGTTTAGGGGAGGCGCACCAAAATGAGCTGCTCGTCTACTGAGCCGCTCGGGCGAGGAGGGTACCACTCTTGACCCCTTTGAGTCAATGATCGTCTCGCGCGTATTGCTTTGTGTTTTCAATGTTTTACTGGTCGTCGTGCGAATCCAGAAGCTCGGGCATTTCCGCCACGAAGAGCATTCGGAGCCCTTGCGTGAGCGCTTGCGTCGAGAGACTGAACGTCACTTGGACGCGGTTTGTAGAGCCGCGAATGGACAACGTCGATAGCGCCTCATCCATTCCGAGTACCTGGCCCAGGTCGCTGCCCGCGAGTGAGCGGAAGAGGGCGGCGAAGTTCTCCTCCGCTCCGTCGGGAAACTCCCCCGCGAAACGCACATCGCAATCCACGCGACCGTCACGGGGAGTGAGCGTCGCGGCGACCGCGCGTTGGCCAGCGAAGAGGACCGACGCGCCGACGTCGAGCGGGAGGTTGAGGTGACGCGGAATCAGGAGCGAGATCGGAGCGCCCTCTCGCCCGTCCGTTCCTGGCTCTGCGTGTCGCGCACGTTCGAGCGTGTTCTGCGCTTCGCGGGCGGCTCCGCGCGCGATCATCACGGTGTCTCGGTCCAGCGTCGCGACGTGATGTCGAGACATGCCCAAGAACCCCACGCGCTGCGCAGGCTCTTCGTGGCTCGCGTCCACGCCGGTCATTCGTGACCCGAGCGCGCGGACTACCGCATCAGGATCATCGTCACCGCGCACCATCATCACGCTGCCGCTCGGGTAGGATGCGTAGGCCGCTGCCTCGAGCGTCTCAAAGCGGACCCCATATCGTCGGGCGAAGCGATCGAGCCAGTCGGACGGCATGAGCGCGTCGGTGATCTCACGCGCTTCGGTCGTCTCGAGGACCGCGCCAGGGCGAATCACGACGACGTAGTCGGGTGACCCGCTCGCGTAGGCGAGGAGGGACTTGAGCGGGAGCTCAGGCGGGGGGGCTGGGGTCGGCGCGGCGGCACCGCATCCGCAGAGCAGCGAGAGGACAACGCACGCCGAGAAGGAGCGCGACGAGAGCGAACCATGGTTCATCGGGAGGTCGCCGACCGGAGCGCGGACACCAAGGCGTGCACCCGGCGAAGAGCGTCGTCTACGTCGTCGGCTTGCTCGATCTGTTGAACGACCGCGCTCCCTACGACGACCCCCGCGGTTTGCTTCGCGACCGTTCGCACGTCTTCGGGGGTCTTCACGCCGAACCCGAGCGCGACCGGACGACCGGTGCTCTTTTGGATGGCCGCGGCGCGCTCACTGGCGTCTCCCAGATCCGCGCTCTTGCTGCCGGTTACCCCGGTCATCGAGACGTAATAGAGAAACGCGCTCGCGAGCTCGCCTGCTTTCGCGACGCGTTCAGGGGGCGAGGTCGGCGCGACCAGGGGCACGAGAGGGAGGCCTGCGCGCAACGCGGCGGCTTCGCGCGCGGCGAGCTCCTCGAGCGGAAGATCGACCAGGAGCAGCGCGTCCATCCCTGCTTCCGAGGCGTCGCGCAGGTAGGCGTCTTCGCCGTAAGCGAGGATCGGATTGTAATAACCAAAAGAAACGATCGGGATGTCCCGCGCCGGTCCGCGGCGAACCTCTCGCACAACCGAGAAGAGAGTCGGGACGTTCATCCCCGCCGCGAGCGCGCGTTCACTGGCGCGCTGAATCGTCGGGCCGTCCGCGGTGGGATCGGAGAAGGGGGTCCCCAGCTCGATCACGTCCGCGCCCGCGTCGGCGATCGCTTCGATCAGCTTCACCGTCGCGGCCGGAGTCGGGTCGCCCGCGCAGAGGTAGATGACGAGCGCAGCGCGGTTCTCCTCGGCGGCCTTCGTGAACGCGTTCTCGACTCGGTTCGCGCTCACGAGAGCGCCTCGATCGCGGCGAGCGCGGTGCTCTGGTCTTTGTCGCCACGTCCAGAGCAACAGACCAAGAGCGGACCGTCGGTCTGCGCTTTGGCGCGATCAAGGTAGGCGAACGCGTGGCTGGTCTCGAGCGCGCACAAGATGCCCTCTTCTCGCGCGACCCACTGAAACGCTTCGAGCGCCTCTCGGTCCGTCACGGCGGCGTAGACGGCGCGGCCTTCGTCTTTCAGGTGCGCGTGTTCGGGTCCGACGCCGGGGTAGTCGAGGCCCGCGCTGATGGAGTGCGCTTCGAGGATCTGACCGTCGCGTTGAAGCACGTAGGACTTCGACCCATGGAGCACGCCAACGGAGCCCGCGGTCAGCGTCGCCGCGTGTCTCTCGGTCTCGACGCCGTCTCCTGCGGCTTCGACACCGAAGAGCGCAACGTCAGGGTCCGCGAGGAACCCGCTGAAGATCCCCATCGCGTTCGAGCCACCGCCGACGCACGCGATGACCGCACCGGGAAGCGCACCGGTCGCGGCGAGGAACTGCTCGCGCGCTTCTCTCCCGATCACTTCCTGGAAGTGGCGAACCATCGCGGGGTACGGGTGCGGTCCCGCGACCGAGCCGACGCAGTAAAACGTATCGCGCACGTGCGTGACCCAGTTTCGAAGGGCCTCGTTCATCGCGTCCTTGAGCGTTCGCGAACCCGACTGCACCGGCGTGACCTGCGCGCCCAAGATCTTCATCCGCTCCACATTGGGCGCTTGGCGTCGGACGTCCTCAGCGCCCATGAACACCTCGCACGGGATCGAGAAACGCGCGCACGCGGTCGCGGTCGCGACGCCGTGTTGACCCGCGCCGGTCTCGGCGATGACGCGCGTCTTGCCCATCCGCTTCGCGAGGAGCACCTGCCCAATGGTGTTGTTCACCTTGTGCGCGCCGGTGTGACAGAGGTCTTCGCGCTTGAGGAAGACCTCGCGCCCGATCGCTTTCGAGAGCGACGGCGCGAAGGTGAGCGCGGTCGGTCGGCCCACGTAGGTCCGCAGGAGCTCGGTCAGCTCGCCACAGAAGGCGGGGTCTGCGACCGCGCTCTCAAACGCCGCGGTCAGTTCGTTGAGCGCGGGGATGAGGGTCTCGGGGACGTAACGCCCGCCGAACTCGCCGTAGCGTCCATCGTTCATCTGCTACTCCTGGGAGATCCGCTTCAGGCGCCGGTTGACGTCACGCGCCAAGGCGAGCTCTTGGTCTCGGGGCAACGTGGCGGTCGCGCTGAACAACGCGAACGCGGTCAGCTCATGGAGCGCCTGGTGAAGCAGGTCGAGGGGATTGGTCCCGCCCATGACGGCCGTCTCCAGACCCGTGAGCACACCCTCGGGCTCCACCTCGCCGAGCGCGCCAAGCGTGAAGAACGTCCTGTATCCGCTCGCCTCGATCCACTGGTCGAGCGAGGACTTCGCGTTGTCGAGACCGCCGTAGGTCGCGACGGCGACGAAGATGTCCTGCATCACCGCGTTGAACTTCTCGACCAGCGCGCGGACCGCTTCCTCGTCGATCTGCGTGGCGGCCTGGAGCCCCAGCACCTTCTGCTGCATCAGGTGATAGATGGCGCGGGTCGTCTCGAACTCGCCAAGGCCGGTGAGCCGCGCGATCTCCTCGATCGTGTGCACGCCGTTGCTGTACTCGAGGATCGCGTAGGCGGTCTCGTTGAGCGTCGAGTGCTTCACGCCCGGGTTGATGATCGGGCAGAGCTGGTTGGACGGGATCTTCTTCTCGAAGAGCGCCATCTCGTCGATGCGCTGCACGCCCTCCATGAGCAGGCCCTGAATCGGAAGGTGGAGCGTGGTGGGCGGCGGCGAGTCGTTTTCACCGAGCGTGCGGAAGAGGTAGTGGCCGTCCGTGACCAAGAGCGTCGAGAAGAAGATGTCTTGGGTCTGCCGCTTGAGCGCGTCGAAGAGCTGGTTGCGGTCGATGATGTTGCGATCCACCGCGACGGCCCCGATCCGTCGCTCGGGCCCGAGCTCCGGGAGCAGCTCGTTGAGCTGTGCGCGCGAGAGCAGACCGCGTCGAAAGAGCACTTCGCCGAGCAAGTCTTCCGGGGCGTCCGAACGCGCGAAACGAAGCGCGCCGTGCTCGAACATGAGCGCGCGATGGTGACCTTCGCCGAAGACCTCCAGCAGACCCTGCCACCCTGCCTGCGCGATGATGTTGACGATCTCGATCATCGACATCCGGCCGATCACCTGACCGGCCATTGGGATGTTGGAGGTGTCCTCTTCCTTTCGGAATACGACAAAGCCCGGGAGATCAACGAGCAGGTGATAGCGCCCTGCGCGATCACGTAGTCGCCGCTCGGCGTCGCCTCCTGCGACCCGGACAGCGCCGTCCTCGATGACGACGAGATCCTTGGGACCGGTCACGTCGACAGCTTACGCCGACCACGGCGGGACCGTGAATCTTTTCTGAGGTTGCGCATCTTTGTAGGGGTGGTTCTCGAGAACGGTTGCTCGCCCAAGCGCGGCGCGCCCATCCATTTACGACGCATTTGCGCGAGCAGCGACACTTTCGTGTGGGTGCACCGAGCCGATGGCCTGCTAGCGTGGAGGGAATGCTCCACGAGGGACAGGACGACTTCCAATCGTCGTTGCGGGTGTCTGGGTCATCGATGTCGCCAGCCCTCGCCGCTGGCTCCGTCGTGCGTTTGGAACGCCCGCGAGGGCTCCCGAACAAGGGGCAGGTCGTTCTGTTCGAGGACGCGAGCGGGCGTCTCGTTTTGCATCGCTGTATCGTTCGCTATTGGTGGGGTGGTTGGCGCGTGATCACGGCAGGAGACGCCAGTGAGTCACCCGACCCCGCGATCGTCCTGAGCCAAATCGTCGCGGTCGCGCCCGACGTACCCGCGGGGGGGCGGTTGGGCGTCTTTGACGTTATCCGCGCTCGCGTTTCGCGAGCTCATGCGCGGAGGCGGAATGCAGCCTGAGATTCGGATCGCGAACCGACGAGAGGACTACGTCTCACGGGACGTCACCGCGCGAGGATCGTTTGGTGAGCGCGCCGCCGTCTTAGCGATCGGCGCGCGGCGCGTCGCGGTGACCGGGCTCAGCGCGTCGCTCACGGACGCGCTCGGGCAACGATATGGCGACTCTGTGTCGACGACCGGAGACGTCGCGACCGCCGATGTCATCGTGCGCGCTGAGGCCGCCGACGCGGATTCGTTTCACGACGTCCCAGCGGGGAACTTCGAGTACCAGATGGCGCTCGACACCACGCGCGCGGACGGGGTGGTGGAGCTCGCGGGTCTGGCGTTCTGCGCGACGCTGACGGGAGCGATTGGGGAGCTGCTGATCGGTGACCCGGTGCTCGCGGTGCAAGCGATCGAGAACACTGCGCGCGCGCTCCTGGCGCTTCACTTGCCGCGCACCGGCTCCGTGATGCTCCACTCCGGCTGCGTCGCGGTAGAGGGAGGCGCGGTGCTCTACCCAGGTCATTCTGGCGCTGGGAAGAGCACGCTCAGCAAGCTCGCGCACGATGCTGGGCTGCGGGTCTTAGGAGACGAGATCCATATCTTGGACGCGGACGGCACGGTTCACGGCACTCCGTTCTCTGGCGATCTTGGGAACGAGATCACCCATCGCGTGAACGAAAAGGTCATCGCGTTTGTTGACCTCGCGCAGTCTGACGACGAAGGGCTCAGGCCGCTCTCGCGCGGGAAGATGTTCGCGACCGCGCTCGCGGGGAGCCCGATCGTGAACCGCGTCGCGGCGCTCGCGGAGGAGCTCGAGGATGTTCTTTTCGCGGCCCTGTCGACGGCGCCGAGCCACCAGCTCCGCTTCCGCCCTGGCGCGCACGTCTGGCCGATGATCGCGGAGGCGCTCGCGACGCGTGACCGGTGATGGTCGGGTGTGGCGAGGGGTGAGTCGGTCAGACGCGTAGGAGAACCCGCTCAGCGGTTGCTCAGTTGTTGGTCGCGCTCAGCTGTTGCGCGAGCGGCTCTTTTTCGGGCCGTACGCGATCTGCTCGAGCCGCTTGAGGTCAACGACCTCAATGAGGTCCGGGCTGACAGAGAGGGCTCCTTGTCGCTCCAGGTACGCGAGCCCGCGAGAGATCTCCTCGCGAACCGTTCCCAATCGACCCGCGACCGTTTCCGTTGTCAGGTCTCGGACGAGGTTCCGTGAGTCTTGGCCGTTCGCTTCGCGCATCGCGACGAGCGCACAGAGGAACGAAGCGAGCCGCGCCGGGACCGTCCGGAGCGAGAGGTCACTCACGAGCGCGAGCGTTCGGTCAGACCGACGCGCGCGGAGGTCGACGAGCATCCGCATGATGTTGGGTCGCCGCTCTCCCAAGCGAGAGAGGAACTCGTTGGAAAAGAGCACCGCGCTGGCCGCGCGCATCGCGATCGCGCTCGCCGGGTACCCCGAACCATCGAACCGGAGCCCTTCAACGATCGAACGACCCGGTCGCGCGAGATAAAGAATCTGCTCGCGCCCGTCTTTGCCGCTTTTGGTCAGTTTGACCTCACCGGTCCGGACCACCCAGAGGCCTTCGGCGGTTTGTCCCTCGCTAAATAGCGGAGCGCCACGGTTCGCCTTTCGAATTTCTGCGGCATCCGCGAGCGCCTTTAAGTCGGTCGCGGGCAGGTTCTTGATGACGGTGACGTCTTTGAGGAGTTCCTCGGCCGAGCGCGGGGCAATCGCCATGACGCGACTCTACCACCTCATGAAAGCTTCTGTGAGTTCACCGTTGCTATAGTTGCGAGGAGCATGGCGTATGAGGAGGTAACCAGCGCGTTCGTCGTGGTTCGCGCGCGCGGAGAGACTTTCGTTGTCGATCTGCCTCGGGGGACCGCGTTTACCGTGGGAGGGCGCGGTGCCAGCCTCGCGCTGGACGAAGGCGTGGCGGTTCACTTCACGCTTTCCTGGACCAAAGGAGCGGTCCGCTTCCTCCCTGGTGACGGCGATGTTCACATCAACGGTCGCCGCGCGGCGGAGGCTGCGACGCTGATGCCAGGCGACGACATTGCGTGTGCCGATGCCCAGCTGGTGATCGGGGTGAGCGTCCCGCTGACCGCGAAGCGGCGCACGCTCACTCATCGCGAGTTTCGTGAGCGTCTCTACGAGGAGCTCGCGAGGGCAGCAAGGGCGGGGAGGACGACCGCGCTCGTGGCGCTCCACGCAGAGGGCGCGGGGCACGCGATCACGCAACGCGCGCTCTCTTCTTTTCGCGCAGGAGACCTCATCGCGACGTACGCGCCCGACGAACCCGAGATCCTCTTGCCCGGCGCGGGTCGCGAAGAAGCGGAAGCGGTGGTCGAGCGTTTGCTCGCCGCGGCGGGGAAAGACGCGACGTATGGAATCGCGATCGCGCCGCACGACGGGGATCACGCGGAGCGATTGATCCGCGCGGTCCGAAGCGCGCTTCGGTCTGCCCAGCGAAACAGGAAACGCGCGTCCGTTCCGCCCCCGCGGCTTGAAGAGCTGAAGGCTGAGATTCACGATCGCGCGACTCGAGTGCTGATCGACGAGCTCGGGGAAGCGGCGCCGTCGCCCCGGCCGATCATGCTCACGGGAGAGCTCAGCTGCGGGAAGTCGATCTTCGCTCGACACGTCCACGAGATGAGCGGGCGCACCGGCCCCTTCGTGACGGTTCGGTGCGCGACGCTCGACCGCGGGTTCGATGAGTGGTTCAGCGACACGGGGGAAGCGGCGCGCGCGAACGGGGGGACGCTCTTCTTTGATGAGGTGGCGGACCTTTGCGTCCCGGCGCAACGCGCGGCCGCGATGTACCTATCCACAAAGGTCGACGTTCGCGTGCTCGCGTCGACCCAACGCGCGTTGAAAGGTCTGCTGGAGCGAGGCGCGTTCGACGAGTCGCTCTACGCGCACATCGATGGTGCGCGATACGAGATCCCAGCGCTGCGAAACCGACCGGAGGACATCTTGCCTCTCGCCAGGAGCTTCGCCGCAGAAGCGGGTGACGCCGATCCGAAGATCACGCCCGGCGCGATCGCGCGCATGCGCAGCTATCCGTGGCCAGGAAACGTCCTCGAGCTTCGCAACGCGATGGAGCGCGCGGTGCGCCTGTCCCGAGGTGGAGAGATCCTCGCTGAGCATCTGCCGAGCGAGCCGGTCCCGATCGTCGCGAGTCAAGGACGACTTCGGGAGCATGTCGATAGCGTGGAGCGGGACGCGATCATCAAGTCACTCGCGGACAGCAACCACAACCAGACGCAGGCCGCGAAGAAGCTCGGCATTAGCCGACGCGCGCTCATCTACAAGATGGAGAAGTACGGGCTCAAGCCGCCGCCCCGAACGACCCGTCGCAAGTCGCGCTGACCCGACAGGCCAGCCCAGCGCGCGGAGCCTCGTTCGTGACTCGAGATAGGTGGGCGCATCCGCTCGCCATCGCTCGCCATCGCTCGCCATCGCTGACTCTCGGTTCGACGACGGCGGGTACAAGCCCTGCTAGGCCGCGCGTTGCTGGTGTGCGCGAATGGTCGCCGCGATCGTCGCTGCCGTCGGCACGTCGACCGTCCGACCGATGCGATCGACGCCTTCCTGAATCGAGGCGGTCGAGTGAATCGGAAACGTGGGCCGAAGGAGAAATTGCATCGCGGTAGAGGCCGACCGCGCGACCGCGCCGCGAAAGCCGGTCTGTAGAAACACGACGACGATCCCGGGACACGCCTCCGTGTACGCGCTGGTGATTCGCTTGCGTTGCGATGGGGACGGCGGGAGCGATTGCTTCCCCAAGATGCTCAAGGTGTAGTTCGTCGGGTGCTTCTGGACGATGTCCACCGCGTGGTCGATATGTACGTCGCGGACCTCCCCGGAGAAGTACGAGACGGTGACGCGATCCACGACGGACACAAAGAAAGCGTCATCGGCGAAGAGCAGGGGGAGCACTGGATCATCTTGCGGTCCAAAACACCACGTCGCCAGCGGGGCACAAGGTTCGTGTCCCTCCGGCACGAAGCCGAGCATCTGTGATGCCGCCTGCGCGATCGTCTTTCACAAGACCCTGTGAAGGACGACTAGCCTTTTACACCGCCCGCGGTCAGGCCTGACACCAAGTGCCGCTGCAGCCAATAGAAGAGCGCCATCACCGGTACGCTCACGACGATGGCGCCCGCAGCGAAGCGGCCCCAATGCGCGTGGTGCTCGCCCACAAAGCGCTGGAGAACAACCGGTAGGGTGAACACCTCCTCGCGCGACAAGAACGTCGCCGCCAAGATGAATTCGTTCCACGCCGTCATGAACGCGAAGAGCGCGGTGACCGCGAGAGCTGGTCGCGCCGCGGGGAGGACCACGCGGACGAACGCCTCGAAGCGAGTCGCGCCGTCCACCATCGCGGCTTCTTCGAGGTCGACCGGGATGCCATCGAACGCGCCGCGGAGCTGGAAGATCGCGAAGGGAACGGCGGACGTTGCGTAGACCAAGATGAGACCGGTCAGCGTGTCGATGAGACCGACCGCGTCGAGGATCAGATAGAGCGGGATGGCCGCGGCCACGCCTGGGAACATCTGTGTCGCGAGCAGGGCGAGGGTGGTGCTCCCTTTCCCAACAAAGCGGAAGCGCGACATCGCGAAGGCCGCAGGCGTCGCGATGAGGATCGCGGTCGTCGCAGTCGTCAACGCGATCACGAGCGAGTTCATCATCTGACGTATGAACACCAAGGATCCATCGTCGCCCCGCGCCAACACGACCGCGTCGAAATGCTCAAGGGAAGGCGCGACCGGGACCGGGATCACGCCGCGCTGGGGCGCCTCCCCTGGCGAGAGCGCGAGCGTCACGACCCAGAGGATCGGATAGAGCGCGAACGCGACCGCGAGCACCAAGACCGCGTTGCACGCGAGCTCGATCCACCATTTGGATTCTTCTCGGGCACGCACTACATCGCCTCCAGCTTCTTCGCGAAGGGCCGCGTCGCGAGCAAGAGCACGAAGAAGATCAGCACCGCGTAGGCCGCGGCGTAGCCATATTGAGAAGAGCGAGTGAACGCCCACCGATACGCCTCCGAGACCAAGATCTCGGTTCCGCCGCCCGGCTCTCCACCGCTCACCAGAAAGACCACGTTGAACATGTTGAAGGTCCAGACCGCGCCCATCGCGACCGCAGGCGCGAGGGAGGGGATCAGCAGCGGCGCGGTGACGTGACGGAACTGCTGCCAGGGCGTTGCGCCGTCCACCGCCGCGGCTTGATAGAGCTCCTTCGGGATCGCGCTGAGCGCTCCGAGCGTGACCACCATCATGAACGGGAAGCCGAGCCAGACGTTGGTCGCGACGTTCGCGGAGAAGGCGGTGCTCCATTTCGCGAACCAGCTGACCGGCTCGGCGCCGAGCGCGATCAAGATCTCGTTCACCGCGCCGAACTGACGGTGGAACATCCCCTTCCACGCGAGCGCGGTGACGTAGCTCGGGACCGCCCACGGCAAAATGAGGAGAACCCGATACGGGCCCTTGAGCGCTTGGCTCGGGCGGTTGAGCAGCAGCGCGAGCGCGACGCCGATGACGAGGTGCAGCGTGAGGTTCGCGAGTGTCCAGAGCGCCGTGACCAGCAGCACAAGCCAAAACGAGCCTGACCCGAGCAGGTCCCCGCCCCTCGCGGTGAGGATCTCGACGTAGTTCGCGAACCCAACGAAGTAGAGGTCGCGACCGCGTCCAGAGAAGAACGAAACGGCTGCGCCGACGGCGAGCGGCAAGATGACCAGGCCCCCGACCGCGACAAAGGCGTGCGCCATGTACTTGTAGGCCGGGAGCGAATCGCGAATGGCGGCGCGCCTGACGGGGTCGCGGGCGGTCCGCGCGAGGAGGACCACGAGACCAAAGAGGAAGAGGCCGATGAGGACCAAGGCGAACATCGGGTCGCGTCGCTCAGGGAGCGGCCGGGTGACGTCGGAGAAAAAGCGTGCACCGGAAGCGAGCGCGTCGCGGGGCGCGAAGCCTCCTCGAAGCGCGGCTCGCAGCGCGCGGGTGGCGGGCTCGAACGTGTAGCGCATGTTCGCGTGAGTCGGCATCGGTCGCGCGCGTTCGCCCGCGTCACGGAAGGTGGCGAGGAAGTCATCGGCCGCGAGGCCCGGGTCGAGAACGGCGTCGCGCGCGGAGACGACTTGGCGCGCCGTGCGCGCGCGGATCATCGCGCCCGCTCCCGTCGCGATGAAGCGCGCGAGCTCCTGGCCGCGCGCTTCACTTCGCGCGTTCGCGGGGAAGAAGATCGCCTCGACCGTGGCGTAGGGTTCGCTCTCGAGTCCGCCTTCGCGAAAGGGTGGAAGCGGCACGACCGCCCAATCGTCGCCGGAGAGGTCGGGGGCGAGCCATGGTCCACTGATCGCTGCGGCCGCGTCTCCGCTCGCGAAGAGCCGCTTCACCAGTTCGCCGGACGCTTCCTCTGGAATCGCCCCGCGCGTCGTCCACTCGGTCAACGTCGTGAGCGTTCGCTCCGCGGCGTCTCCGACGAACCCGTAGTCGCCGGCCTCGTCGATCATGGCGCCGCCGTCGGCGTGAAGGAGCGCCGCCACGTAGTACGCGTTCTCGGCTTCAAAGACGAGCGGGGTGGTGCCCTCCGGCAACGACATCTCGACGAGCGCTTCAAGCGAGCTCGGCGGCGAGGACAAGAGGCTCGGGTGGTAGTAGAGCGCCGCGCACTTCACCGACAAGGGAAGACCGTAGAGCGTGCCCTCTGCGGACAACGCGGCGAGGTGGGTGGCGGGGAAGAGCTCCGCGTTGTTGGCCGCCGGAATCGCGCGGACCAACCCGGACTCGCGGTAGCTCGTGAGCCGTTCGTGCGCGTCGATGAAGACGTCTGGTCCGCGCCCGGTCGGGATCGCCGCTTCCAGTTTCGCCGCGTACGCGCCAAAGGCGACCGCGAGAAGCTCGACGTCGACGTCGGGGTGCGTCGCCTCAAAGCGCTCGGCGATCTCTTTGAGCGCTTCTTCCTCAGCGCCGGCGTAGGCGTGCCACAAACGCACCGTTTCCCGGTCTTGCGCGGCAACGGTCGAAGGAGCGCCGAAGAGCGCCGACAACGCGAGCGTCGCGAGGGCGGCGTTCAGCGTGATCTGGCGAGCGCGGCGGATCACCGGATCGCGCGCTCGGTCTGCCGATCGAAGACGTGGAGTCGCGCCGCGGGGAGCGAAAACCGAATTGCGTCGCCGCGCGTGATGCCGCGTGTCTGCCCGTCCAGTCGCGCGACAAAGGGAAGCGTCCCGACGCGCCCGTGCGCGTAAGCCTCGAACCCCATCGCCTCCATCACGTCGACGGTGAGCGTGATCGGCCCTTCTTCGTCGGCGACCAGATCCTGCGGGCGAAGCCCGATCAAGACATCTCCGCGCGCAGGGCCTTCGTACGGCAGCGTGAATCCATCGGCGCGGAGCGAAGAGTCGGTCGCGGTGGCCGGGAAGATGTTCATCGCGGGGCTCCCCATGAAGGTCGCGACGAACTTGCTATCGGGGTGATCGTAGAGCTCGAGCGGCGGGCCCTGTTGCTCGAGCTTCCCGTCGTTCAAGATCACGAGTCGATCCGCGAGCGTCATCGCTTCGACCTGGTCGTGCGTAACGTAGACCATGGTCGCCGCGAGCTCGGCGTGCAGCCGCTTGATCTCGACCCGCACCTCCGCGCGGAGCGCGGCGTCCAAGTTGGAGAGGGGCTCATCGAAAAGGAAGAGGGAAGGGCGCCGCGCGATCGCTCGCCCCATCGCGACGCGCTGACGCTGTCCGCCGGACAGCTCGCGCGGGAAGCGATCGAGGAGCGCCTCGAGCCCGAGCATCTGGCTGACCTCTTTGACGCGGGCGTCGATGATCGCAGCATCGGTCTTCTTCAGCTTCAGCCCGAAGCTCAGGTTGTCGCGGACGCGGAGGTGCGGGTAAAGGGCGTAGCTCTGGAACACCATCGCGACGTCGCGATCTCGCGGCGCCAGCTTGGTGACGTCGCGGTCACCAATCGAGACTTCGCCGGAGGTCGGGATCTCCAGGCCGGCGATGGTGCGCAAGAGCGTGGACTTGCCGCAGCCGCTCGAGCCGACCAACACGACCAGTTCACCGTCTTCGACGTCGAGGTCGATCCCGCGGAGCACGTGCGTCTCTCCGAACTGCTTCCTAACGTCTCTCAGCGTAAGGGTGGCCACGGCCGCGACTAGAACGCATCTGATGACCACGCGCCAGCGCGAGGCGGGTCACTCGTGATGAAGCCACTGGACACAGATGAGCAGCACCACAGAGGTCACCGCGAAAGCGATCCAGTAGACGGCTGGGCTCATCTCGGGTGTTGAACCAGGAACCCGAGGCGCTTGTCTATGGGTTTCCTTCTCGTTCATGGACAGAGGAGGAGACTTCTCTTGACAACGACGGGGAGGCGGATAAAACACCGGCCTGCTTTGCGGATGTGGCGGAATTGGCAGACGCGCTAGACTAAGGATCTAGTGGGAGAAATCCCGTGGAGGTTCGATTCCTCTCGTCCGCACCACGCCTCGACTTCGGTCGGGGCGTTTTGCTTTTAAGCGTCCCTAAAGCCGGGGAAGCGCTGCTCGCCAAAAGGCCGTCGCGCGATTCAAATTTGACCGAGGCCGTACCGGGTTCGGTAACCTGGGCGGGAGGGCCGATTTCGGCTCACGGATCAGCGAGGACGCGATGTTCAAGGAAGTTCTGAAAGAGGTTGTCGACGGCACCCAAGGTGGCATCGCGGGGTTGCTCATGGGCCTCGACGGGATCCCGGTCGATCAGTACATCCGCGATCAAGACGCGGTCGACGTCGCGACGGTTGGCAGCGAGTACAGCGTCGTGCTGAAGAGCATCAAGACCGCGGCGCAAATGCTCGAGGTCGGGAGCGCCAACGAGGTCGCAATTCAAGCGGAGCGCATGACCACCGTGATTCGCCTGCTCAACGAAGAGTACTTCGTCGCCGTCACCCTCGCGCCGGGCGGGAACGTCGGCAAAGCGCGGTTCCTGTTGCGAACGCGCGGCGAGAAGATCCTCGCCGAGCTCTCGTAAGCACTGAATGGCGCTCCGCCCGGATGAGCTCTCTGTGTTGGTCCTTCATGGGCCCAACCTCAACCTGCTCGGGAACCGAGAGCCTGAGATCTACGGCGCCGAAACGCTGCGTGAGATCGACGCGCTTGTCATCGCGGAGGCCGCCGACCTCGGCGCGTCCGTGCGGTCGCTTCAGTCCAATCATGAGGGCGAGCTGATCGACGCGCTTCACGCTGCAGCGGATCAAGGCGTCCACGGGGTGCTCTTCAACTTGGCTGGTTTAAGTCACACCTCAATTGCGCTGCGGGACGCGATCACCGCGATCTCGGTGCCCTGCGTCGAGGTTCACATCTCGAACGTGTTCGCCCGCGAGCCGTTTCGTCACCGCTTGTTGACCGCTGGCGCGTGCGTCGGGAGCATCTCGGGGTTCGGCGCCGCGAGCTATACGCTTGGCTTGCGCGCCCTCATCGGATATCTCCGCACCCGAAACGCCGAGTAACGCCGAGTAGGTAAGGTTTAGGAATGAACATCGATCTGGAAAAGCTCGTCGCGATGATGCAAGCGCTCAAGGAGTTCGAGATCTCCGAGCTTGAGATTGCGCAGGGCGAAGATCACATCTTGATGAAGCGCGGGCCCTCTGGGGTCCAGGTGGTGACGGCGCCGTCTGCGATGACCGTCGCGCCCATGGCCCCTCCCGCCTTCCAACAACACGCGGCGCCTGAAAGCGCAGCGCCGATCGTCGAGGAGGAAGAGGGCACCTGGGTGACCTCTCCGTTCGTCGGCACCTTCTACCGAGCCCCTTCGCCGGAAGCGAAGGCGTTCGTGAAAGAGGGCGACGAGGTGCGCGTGGGTCAAGCGCTGTGCATCGTCGAGGCCATGAAGCTCATGAACGAGATCGAAGCCGAGATCAGCGGTACCGTCGTGCGCATCGTCGCCGAAAACGGGAAGCCGGTGGAGTACGGCGACCGACTCTTCCTCATCAAGTAGCTCTCGCGAGTAGCCCTCCGCTCTCAGCTCACCTCCAACTCTCAGCTCACCTCCAAAGGGAAGCGCAATGTTCAAACGAGTACTGGTCGCCAACCGCGGTGAGATCGCGATGCGCGTCATCCGCGCCTGTCATGAGCTCGGGATCGAAACGGTCGCGGTTCACAGCGAGGCCGACGAAGATGCGCTTCACGCGCGTTTCGCGACGGAAGCTGTCTGCATCGGTCCCGCCGATCCAACCCGCAGCTACCTCCAGATTCCATCGCTCATCGCGGCCGCCGAGATCACCGGAGCGGACGCGGTCCATCCCGGCTACGGCTTCCTGTCCGAGAACGCCGAGTTCGCTGACGTCTGTTCGCAGTGCGGGCTCACGTTTATCGGGCCCTCGCCGGCGAATATGGACCAGTGGGGCGACAAGGTGCGCGCCCGCGGTCTCGCGAAAAGCCTTGGCCTTCCATTGATGGAGGGAAGCGAGGTTTTGCGCGACGCCGAGCACGCGGTCAGCGAGGCGCAGCGGATCGGGTTCCCGGTGATGTTGAAGGCGTCAGGTGGCGGTGGCGGTCGCGGGATGAAGATCATCCGCGAAGCCGAGACCCTCGCGCGCGTGTTTCCGCAGGCACAGGCCGAGGCGGTCGCGGGTTTCAACAACGGTGACCTCTACCTTGAGCGCTTTGTCGAGCGGCCGCGTCACATCGAGTTTCAGGTCCTCGCCGACGGTCGCGGCGGAGTACGCGTCCTTGGTGAGCGTGAGTGCAGCATCCAGCGTCGTCATCAGAAGGTCGTCGAGGAAGCGCCGAGCGTCGCGGTCAGCGAAGAGCTGCGCAACGACATGGCGCAGACGATCATCCGCGCGATGAGAGAGAGCGACTACGCGTCCGCGGGAACGATTGAGCTCCTCATGGACGAACGCGGTCAGCTCTCCTTCATGGAGATGAACACGCGCATCCAGGTCGAGCATCCGGTGACCGAAGAGATCTTTGGCGTGGACCTCGTCGCGGAGCAGATCCGGATCGCCGCCGGTGAGCCCATGGAGACGCCCGCCAACCTCAAGCACCACGGGCACGCGATCGAGTGCCGCATCAACGCCGAGGATCCTGAGACGTATGCGCCGTGGCCGGGCTTGATCACCGAGCTCCACATGCCCGGTGGCCTCGGCATCCGGATCGACGGAGGCATCTACCAAGGCTTCCGTGTTCCCGCGGAGTACGACTCGCTCTTGGCGAAGGTGATCGCGTACGGTGACACCCGTGACATCGCGATCGCGCGGATGAAGCGGGCGCTCGACGAGATGGTCGTCGGCGGGATCCGCACCAACATCCCGCTCCACCGACGAATTTTGGACCACCCCGACTTCTCGGCGGGTCGGCTCTCCACGCGCTTTCTAGAGCGGCTCTAACGACGTGACCCCGCTTTTCGCGGAAAAAGCGATGATCCTACACCCCGAGGGGCGAGGGATTTCGTCCCGTGGGTTAGCGGACAATACGTCTCGCTTGATCTCCCATGGGGGTGACCACTATGCTTCCAGGCCACCCGTTTTCTGGAATGATTTCAGGGTGAAGACCGGACCCAAAGTGTGAGCGTCGACCGCGGTAAAGTCATAGCAACGGCCCAGAAGCACGTCGCCAAAGGCAACTTTGACCGTGCGATCGTGGAGTATCGCAAGCTCGTTGCGGACAACCCGAAAGACGTTCGAACTTGGCTGAAGATCGGTGACCTGCACACGCGCAAAGGTTCCCGCGGAGAAGCGGTCGAGACGTATCTCCGGGTCGCTGGCTTCTACGCGAGCGAGGGCTTCTACCTGAAGGCCGTCGCGGTCTACAAGCAGGTACTGAAGCTGGATCCGTCTCGTACGGCGGTACTCCTCGACCTCGCAGAGATGTACGAACGTTTGCAGCTCGTGAGCGACGCGCTCGCGACTTACGAGCAAGTGGCAGGCGCCAAAGCCCGCGCGAACGACATCAGCGGCGCGGCCGACACCTTGGCGAAAATGGCGAACCTCGATCCGGACAACGTTCCGGTTCGAATCCGATTCGCGGAGACGCTCTCGCGCGCAGGTCGCAAGGACGAGGCGGCCGCGGAGTTCCGCGCCGGTGCGCAGCTGCTCAAGTCCCAAGGTCGGACCGACGACTATGTGAAGGTCGCCGAGCGCCTTCTCTTTCACGCGCCGGATGACGTCGGGCTCTCCCGCGAGCTCGCGCGCATGTACCTGGACAAGCAGGACGCCAAGCGCGCGCTCACCAAGCTTCAGGTCTGCTTCAAACGCGAACCGCGTGATGTCTCAACGCTCGAGATGCTCGCGGAGGCCTTCGGGATCTTGAACCAGAGCCCGAAGAAGATCAGCGTGTTCCGCGAGATCGTTCGCATTCATGAGGACGCGGCGCGCCCGGAGCAGAGCGCCAAGGTGCTCAAGCAGATCCTTGAGCTTGATCCCAACGACGCGGAAGCGCGGCGGATCCTCGCGAAGTACGCGCCGCGCAAGGAGGCCAAGCCGGCCCCCAAGAAGCCAGCGCCGTCAGAGCGACCCAGTGAGCCGCTTGGGTTGCCCACCTCGCTTGAGCGGCCGAGCGATCCCATATCCCTCCCGGAGCCCGTGTCCCGCGCGAGCGAACCGGTGGGCTTGCCAGAGCCACTGTCCGAGATCCCGCTCGTCGGTGATGAAGACGCCTCGCTCTCGATCGATGTCGACGTGGAAGACATGTCGATCGACGCATCGGACGTGCTCGACGACGACGTCATGGTCGTCGATGACCTGGACGACGAAGAGTTCATCGACGCGGATGCCGACGTGATGTTGGTTGAAGAAGACGACTTCTCGTTGGTCTCCTCCGCCGCGTACAACAGCATCGAAGAAAACGTCTCTAAGGCCAGCGCACTGGTCGATGACGAGGACGACGACGAGCCCATCCTCTTCGTGGAGTCAGAGCTCCCGCCGAGTCGCTCCGTTCCCGTCAGCTCCGCGGCGCCTCCGGCCCCCGCCAGCGAGGAGCCGTCGATTCCGCCAGACGTCGCGCGGGAGGCGACCATCGCGCGCCTGCTCACGGAGTGCGACGTCTTTCATCGCTATGGCTTGCGCGACAAGGTCATCTCGCAGCTGGAAGAGGTCACGCGGATCGCGCCCGACCATGTCGAAGCGCACGAGCGATTGAAGGACGCCTACATGGACGCGGGCCGTCGCCAAGACGCGGTCCGAACGCTTCACCGGCTCGCGGCGATCTTCAGCGAAGACCGTCCGCAACTCGGACAGCTGTACCGTCGGCAGATCCTCGATCTCGATCCGGATGACGCTCAAGCACGCGCAGCGTTCGGCATCGACGATGGCGACGATGGTGATGCGCAGAACGAGACCACGCAGATGGTCGACGTCGCGGAGATCGCGCGACGGATGAGCGAGATCGCAGATCAGCCACCCGAGCCAGGTGCCTACCGTCTCTCGAGCGCAGAGGCGGCGCTCTCGGAAGTCGAGATGGACCTCCCGGAGATGATCCCCTCGCTCGCGCCTCCCGCCATGCCGGCGAAGTCTACGGAAGGGACCCCGCGGCCCGAGGTCGTTCAGCAAGAGATCGATGACTTCGTCGACTCGCTCCCGCCGCCCGCGATTACTCCCGTCTCGACGTCGTCCGCTCCCGCCTCCACGCCGTCCGCGCCGATCTCCGCGGCAGAGATGATCGCGTCTTCCGAGTTCTTGCTGGATGAGCTCTCCACGGATGACGCCCAGGCCGTCTCCGAGGATTCGGTCCCCGAGCCGGTCGAGCCGGCGCGCGACGAAATGTCGTTCGCAGATGTGAAGACCGCGCTCGTGAGCTTCCCGCCGCCTGCGCCCGACCCCGACGATTTTGGCGAGTCGACCGATGCCGCGATCGACGTCGCGGCGATCGAGGCCGACGCGTTGCGCTCTGCCGAAGAGGCCGCCCGGATCGCAGAGTCCATCGCGCCGGGGGCCGTTGCGGCTGAGGCCGTTGCGGCTGAGGCCGTTGCGCCGGAGGACGTTGCGCCGGAGGCCGTTGCGCCGGAGGCCGTTGCGCCGGAGCCGGTTGCGCCCGCCGCCATCGCGCCCGAGCCGGCGACCGTTGCCGAAGACGCCGCGCCGGTCACTCCGGTTGAGGCGACATCAGTCGCTGAGGTGCCGCGCGACACAACCGAGGTCGGCGTCGTGGAGCAAGACTCCCTCGAGGTGAGCCTCGACGCGAGACCCGAAGAGTCACGCGAGGAGCTCACGCAGCTGTCGGACCTCCCCGCGTCGTTCGCGAACCTGCTCGCCGCGTCGGATCCCTCGCCTCCGCTCGACCCGCCGTTCACGGATGAGTCGACCGCGTCGGCTGCCGCGATCGACGTGTCCCGAGAAGAGCCGGCGTCCGCGCCGCCCGCGGAGCCAAGCGATCGCTCATCAACCGACATGTTGATGTCGGTTGACGACCTGGTCCTGACCCCGGAAGAGTTCGCGAGCTCGCACTCGGACGAAGAAGAGGCGCGCGCGCGTGAAGCGGCGGAGCGCCGTATCTCGAGGCCGCCGACCGAGATCGAAGAGGCGCTCGAAGAGGTCGACTTCTTCATGGCGCAGGGGCTCTGGTCGGAAGCGCGCGCGACCCTCGACGAGGCGCAAAAAACGTTCGCCGACCACCCGCTCCTTCGCGAGAAGCTGGGCGAGCTGGACGAGATGTCCGCCGCGGCGCCTCCACCGTCCCACGTGTCGCTGCCCGCGGCCGAGGACCCCGCGTTCGCGTTGGCGGAGCGACTCGCGGAAGACTTCGGTCACGCCGACGCGCCTGGCGCGGACGTGCTGGACGTCGAAGATGTCTTCGCGCAGTTCAAGAAGGGCGTCGAAGAGCAGATCGGTCTCGAGGACAGTGACACGCACTTCGACCTGGGCATCGCGTACAAGGAAATGGGGCTCATCGACGACGCGATCCATGAGTTCGAGGTCGCGATGGTCAACCCGCAGCGAGAGTGCATCGCGCACATGATGATCGGCCTCTGCCACACAGAGCGAGGGGAGATCAGCGAAGGCATCGGTCACTTCAAGAAGGGCCTCTACGCAGAGAATAAGAGCGAGCGCGAAGAGCTCGGCCTCTACTTTGAGCTCGGCGCTGCCTACCAAGCGCTCGGTGACCAAGAAGAGGCGCTCTACTACTTCCAGAAAGTTCAGAAGCGCGACGACACCTTCCGCGATGTCGTTCGCCACATCGCGGCGCTCAGAGCGGGAGGAAGTGTGGCCCTACCCACACCGCAGAACGACCTGAGCCGCGCGTTTGAGGACATCGCCGGCGGCGAAGACTAAGCCGGTCGACCCTTCGGAACTCTGCACGCGCGATGCAGTTTGACGGTTCATCCGCTCTCACGGATCGCTGGCCTGCCCTCCGGGCCACCTCACCCGGATCCCATGGCCGGATGGCGCTGCGTCCATAGGATGCCGCCCCATGAAGACCGGAATCTCCTCCATCGGGATCAAGCTCCCGTCACGCTACCTCGACGTTCGCGAGCTCGCGACGCTGCGCTCGGTTGATCCGAACAAGTTCACGAAGGGCCTCGGCTGCCACCAGATCGCGCTCTGCGGCGATCACGAAGACGCGGTATCGCTGGGCGCGGGAGCAGCAGAGCGAGCTCTTGAAGCGTGGGGCGGTCGTCGTGAAGACCTCGGCCTCATCGCGGTCGGCACCGAGACGGCCGCGGACATGTCGCGCCCGCTCTCCGCGTTCATCGCCGAGAAGCTTGAGCTGAGCGGTGCGCTGCGGAGCTACGAGGTGAAGCACGCCTGTTACGGCGGCACCCTCGCGCTCCGGCAGGCCTTGGAGTGGCACGCGAGCGGCGCGGCGGCGGGGAAGTCAGCGCTGGTGATCGCCAGCGACGTCTCGCTCTACGCACCCAAGGACCCAGGCGAGCCGACGCAGGGCGCGGGCGCGGTCGCGATGGTGATCGGCGCTCCGACGGTCGCCGAGATCGACATCGCGACCACCAGCTGGTCCGAGCCCGTCTTCGACTTCTGGCGTCCGGTCGGTGAGGCGCACCCGCGCGTCGACGGACCGCTCAGCCTCGACTGCTACAAGCGGGGCGCATGGGAGACAACGCGCGCGCGCTTCGGTGATGACCTCGCGGGTCTCGACGAGCTGCACGCGCTCTGCTTCCACACCCCGTTCCCGAAGATGGTCAAGAAGGCCGTCCGGTTCATCGGCGAGCAGGCCGGTTGGGACGAAGCGAAGGCGTCGAGCTTCTTCGAGGCGAAGGTCGAGCCGTCGATGCGCTGGAACCGGCAGGTCGGCAACAGCTACACCGCGAGCCTCTGGATCGCGGTCGCCGATGTTCTCTCCCGCGCTCCGAGCGGCGCGCGTATCGGCGCGTACTCGTACGGGTCCGGCTTCGGCGCGGAGCTCCTCACGATGACCGCGACGGGCGCGGCACCGACCTGGGCCGCCCCCTTCGAGCAGGACGCCCTGACCCGCGCCGCGATGGACCAGTCCTCGTACGAGACCTGGCGGGTCAAGACCACACACGCGTAGCTCGCGAGAGCTCACCGAGGCGAGAGCGAAGCGGAACGTTTTGGGGTGTATCCACAACGTCGAAAGGGGTCTTCGAAACGAGACCCCAACGTCACCGCCGCGCGATGATCAGCGCGAAGAAGAACATCGCGCCGAGCCCCAAGATGATCGTCGCGCCGCTCGCGACATCGAGATGGAAGCTCGCGATGAGACCACCTCCCGCGCCCGCGATACCCAGCGTGACCGCGAGGGCGGTCATTCGGACCACGCTGCGCGCGATCAGACCGGCCGCCGCGGCCGGGATCACGATGAACGAGCTGACCAGCACGACGCCGACCGTCTTGACCGAGACCACGATGATGACCGCGGTCAAGGCGAGGAGCGTATAGTCGAGCAACGCGACCGGGACCCCGGACAGCTGCGCGAGGTCCTTGTCAAACGTCGAGTAGGCGAGCCGCGTCCACGTCCCGAGCAAGATCGCGGCGGAAGCGGCGGTCACCCCGGCGACGACGTAGAGATCGGTCGGAGACACCGCGAGGATGCTGCCGAAGAGGATCGTCTCGATGCTGACGATCGGAGCGTCCGGCGGACGTAGCCCAAGAAAGAGAACGCCGAGCGCGAAGGACACGCTGAAGAACACGCCGGTCGCGACGTCTCCTCCGAGCCGGCCGCTCCGGAGCACGAACGCGATACCCAGCGCGACGAACACCGTGAACGGGAGCGCGACCCAGTGAGAGTGATCCACGCTGACGTCGAGGAGGAGCCCGAGCGCGATACCGCCGAACGCCGCGTGCGCGAGTCCGTCGCCGATGAAGGAGAGGCCGCGCTGCACGACGAAGACACCGACCGCGGCGCAGAGCCCACCGACCAAGACGCCGCAGATCATGGCGCGCTGCATGAAACCTTGAGAGAGCGGTTCCGTGAGCCAGTCCATCAACGCTTCTCCTTGGCGTGCCGGATCTCGGAGTCGTAGCGCGTGCTGCGAATGTCACCTTTGAGCACGGCGAGGTCTTCGTGGCCGAGCAGCTCGTCCGGGAGCCCCCAGGCGACCACGTGGTTCTGCAGGTAGAGCACACGTTCTGCGGTCTTCGCGACCTCTCCGAGGTGGTGGCTCACCAAGATGGCGGCGAGCTCGTCGCTCTTGCTGATCTGGTAGAGGATCTCGATGAACTCTTCGCGACCGCTCACGTCGACGCCAGCGGTGGGCTCGTCCAAAATCAAAAGTGGAGGGTGGGTGACCAGGGCCCGGGCGAGGAACGCGCGCTGCATCTCGCCACCGGACAGGCCCGCCAGCATCTTGCCGTAGAGGTGAGATCCGCCCACCCGCTCCAGCGCCTCCTCGACGGCTTTCTTCTCCGCGGCGCGAACCCGGAGCGGCCACTTGCCGCGGAGGTTCGCTGCGATCAGTTCCTCGACGCGCGCGGGGAAGTCACGATGGAAGCGCTTGCGCTGCGGGACGTAGCCCACGAGCTTGCTGTTCGCGCGTCGCTGCCCGTGGATCTCGACGGTGCCGGTGTCGGCGTCCAAGAGGCCCAGCACGATCTTCAAGAAGGTGCTCTTGCCGGCGCCGTTGGGTCCGCACAAGCAGAGGAACTCTCCTTTGGGGATGAAGAAGCTAACGTCGTCGAGCACAACGTGGTCGCCGAAGCGCTTGCTGATGTTCGCGACTTCGAAGACGATCTCTTCCTTCTCGCGATCGGGGATCGTGTAGATCTTGGAGCCGCGGCTCACCGCGCGCCTCCGAGCGCCTCGGTC
This sequence comes from uncultured bacterium, assembly GCA_938024995.1. Taxonomy (GTDB): domain Bacteria; phylum Myxococcota_A; class Polyangia; order Polyangiales; family Houyiibacteriaceae; genus CALJDU01. Next base: position 100,703 of record CALJDU010000033.1, on the reverse strand, counting down.
AGGACGGCGGTGTTCTGTCGCATCAAGGCTTCATACGTCTCGCGTCCCTCGGTCCCGCCGACGGGGTCGAGCTCAAAGAGCGGAACACCGGACTCCTGCGCGATCACGGTCGCCGGGCGGGGGTCGAGCTGCGGCTCGCTGAAGAGCGCCGCGACGTCATGTCCGCGAAGCGCGCCGAGGACGTCGGACATGTAGCGAGGAGTGGGTTCTCGTCCTGGGAAGGGCTCAACCACGGCAGCGATCTCGAGCCCGTAGCGCGCCGCGAAGTACCCAAACGATCCGTGGAAGGTGACGATGGTGTGCTTTTGCCAGCCCTCGGACGCGCGGGTGATCTCAGCGTGAAGCGCACTCAGTTCCGCTTTCAGCGCGTCCCCGCGTTCGGTGAAACCTGCTGCACCGTCTGGGTCAAGGGCGGTGAACTCGCGAACCAAAACGTCCACCGCGTCCTGCATGCGAACGGGATCGAGCCAGAAGTGCGGGTCGAACGCGCCGTGGTGGTGCGCGTGTCCTTCGTGGGCATGCTCTTCGTGCTCTTCGTGCGCATGCTCTTCGTGGGCATGCTCTTCGTGCGCGTGCTCTTCGTGCGCGTGCTCTTCGTGCTCTTCGTGCGCATGCTCTTCGTGCTCTTCGTGCTCTTCGTGCGCATGCTCTTCGTGCTCTTCGTGCTCTTCGTGCTCGCCTTCTTCTTCCTCGAAAGAGCCGACCTCGCGAAGCGTCATTCGCCGCGGGTCCAGCTGCGGCCCAAGCTCCACTTCGCGGACGTCATCGCCGGCTGCGTTGCGGACGATGCGAGAGAGCCACGTGTCCATTTCCAGGCCCACGCTCACGCTCATCCTCGAGGATGAAAGTGCCGCGACCTCCCGTGGGGTGGGGTCGTAGGCGTGCTCGGAGCGGCCCGGGGGAAGCACGCACTTGACCTCCAGCCGGTCTCCGGCGATGCGCGACGCGATGTTGGCTAACGGAGCGATCGACACCGCGACCACTGGTCGTCCGCTGCTGCCGCTCGACTTGTCGCAGCTCGAGCACGATGTGAGCATCGCGGCGAGAGCGAGCACGAGGCAGGCAAGAGAGCGCGGAGCGCCACGCTGAGTCATGTCAGAAGAAGTTCTCAGGATCCCCAACTTCATGCCGCGCATCAGACATCAGCCAAGACTTCTTGTCGACGGTGGTCTCACTCTCAACCATCCATCTCGCAGACTCGACCAGGAGCCTATGACCCCCTCGATCGCTTCCCGCATCGCCTTCGTTTTTGTCCTCTCTGTCTGCGCTCTCTCCGTGTCGGACGACGCGCGCGCGTGCATGCATCCCCCGGGGGCGTTCAGTCCTCGCGCGGTGTCGCAGAGCGGCCAGCACGCGATCGTCCTTCACGACAACGGGGTCGAAGATCTGATCCTCAAGGTCGACTACGCGACGAGCGAACCGCTGCCCTCCTTGGGGTGGGTCATCCCGGTCCCTACCGCGCCTTCCTCCTACGACACGCTCGCTCCCGGTCTCTTCGGCGACGTCGATCGGTTCGTCGGGCTGACGCATGAGCCGCTGCGCCGTCCGCGCAGTCGCGGGCGCTCAGGAGGACGGAGTTCCTCCGCAGCGCTCAGGATGCTCGACGCGGTCTCGGTCGGTCCGTACGCGATCCAGCCGATCCAGGCGACCGGAGCGGCGGCGGCGAGCGCGCTTGGCGAGTGGATGGAGCAGAACGGATTCTCTCCAATCGCTCCCTCCAGTCTGCAGTACTACGTCGACCGCGAGTGGACGTTTCTCGCGATCAAAATCTCGCCGGCGGACGGAGAAGAGAACCTCGCGACGGAGGGCGGGCTCGCGCCTCTGAAGATCACGTTCGCGACGGAGCAACCGGTCTACCCGCTCAAGTTTTCCACGCATCAAGGCGCGTTCGCGGCGCGGCTCACGTTGATCACCCGCGACGCGATCCCCTTGACGTCGCTGGAGACGTTTCCGCGCCGCGGCTTTGCGGTCGTTCAAGGGAGCGAGTTCCTCCGCGTTCCACGCGAAAATCGACGCTACCGGACCCGGGTTCACCGCTTTGAACGCGACGCTTCGCCCAGCGCGTTGCGGAGCGCGCTGCAGACCCGCTTCGGCCCGACCGGTGCCCTTCACCTGACCGTCCTCTACAACAAGGCAGTGCAGGGGATCGCGGAGTGGCCAGAGGACCTGTCGGTTCCGTGGACCGACCAGCGCCTGCAAGGGGGGCCGAGCGCCGATGCAACGGCGTCTCCGACCGCGTCTCCGACCGACGCGCCCAACGAAGCGTCGACGAGCGAACGCGCTGACGGGCCAGGAACGGACGAGGCCACGCCGGCCTTGATGAGCGCGCCTCCTCCCGGTGCACACACCGCGCACGAGATCGAGCGGTCGTCATCCTGCGCGATGAGCGCACCCTCAGGTGAACACGTGCTTCACGCGTTGGCGGTCATCGCGCTGCTTACTCAGGTGCGTCGCAAACGGTCCGGACGCGTTCGGCGCGACGCGCGTCGCTGAGGAGCCAACCGTCCGGAAGCGCAGAGACACCGCTCAGCTCTGTGCCGAGCTCGTCCTCTACGTTGACGAAGCCGTTCTCGTGACGAGCGAACCGCCGCGCCAAGATCACATCGCCGCGGACGTAGGCTACATCGTAGCCCGACACGTCCGCGATCTGCGTATCACCGCGCGGCACGTCCATCGTGATCACGCTGTCTCGATACGCGATCGCGGGGGCACCGCCCACACCGGCGGTGGCGCCTCCGAGGTCCGTGAAGCCGCCCATGTCGTAGGCCAGCGATTTGACGCGCACGTTGGCGTCAAGTTCGAAGGCGACGCCCACGGGAAACGACCCGTCACGTGTCGGACCCGCCGAGACCGCGACCCCTTCGACGTTACCGCTCCCGAACATAAATCGGTGCGCGGGCGTCGGTTCCCGAGAATCATCCGCGGCTGGGAAGAACGCCACTTCAAGACCTGAAGCGGTCCCGATGGCGACCAGGAATCCCAGGTCGCGGACACCGTGAATCGCGACCGCGGAGGCGTTGTCGATGATCACTGGATCCGAGACCACCCGCGGACCGCCTCGCCGAACCGCGCGGAGAACAACACGCGGACCTTCGCTTGTGTCCGCGACGTAGCCGACCATAGCGTGGGCGGTCGCGCTCTGTGGCAACGCGGCGCTCACGAGATCTCGACGCGGCGTGCACCCCAAGCCGTCCATGTAGGCGGCGCCCTGGTCGCTCTGGCCGTCGAGGATCTCGAAGTCGCCGAGGGTGGGGGTGCCCAGCGCGAAGAACGGGATCCCGCTTCCGCCGCATCCGCGCGGGTCATCGTCGCCTCCTCGCGTGACGAGGTAAGCAGCGACGTACTCGCCGCCGGTCGCGGAGACAGTGGCGTCGCCTGCGCAGGTTTCATCGCTCGTCGGACCACCGAGGGAGCGACACCCGTCGGGCAGGCACTCATCGGTCTCGTTGAAACAGGGGCGCCACGAGAGCACGGGGTCGGGCGCGTCGCACATGAGAACCGCGGTTCCGCCATCCATGGTCTCCCCGAGCCGGCAGAAGCTTGAGGGACTGCAGGGGTCACTCTCGGGTCCGTTGCAGTCTGCCGCGGGCTGGCAGTAGTCGTTGATGGTCGGGAAGAGCTCGTGCGCCTCGACCTTCATGACTGGGCAGGCCATGCCGTCGAGCACTGGCGCCATTTCGCCGAGCGACATCAACTCATCGGTCCAGTACTCCACGTTCGCGCCTTCGCCGCGCGCCGCGATGAGGGCGCGGCTCCCGAGCGATACGCTCACGTCGTGTGTCTCCGCGATGATCGGATCCCCGTCCCGCGTCGCCTCGTCGATCACGCCGTCGCAGTCGTTGTCGAGCCCGTCGCACGTCTCCGCCGTGTCGGGCGTTCTCGCCACGTCGCGGTCATCGCAGTCCGCCGGCACGTCCTCGAGCGCGCACTCGGCGGGCGAGAAACCGTCGCCGTCTTCGTCCCGTGGGCCGAGCTGGCAGACGCGGTCGATGCACTGGAAGCGAGTGCAGCGGTCCACGTGGTCGGCGTAGCGCGTGTTGGCGCCGGCGCAGTCCGCGTGCGTGGCGCACTCCGTGAGCGCGACGTCGTCCAAGCCGAAGAGGGTGCATCCGCTCAACAGAGCGAGCGTGCCGAGGAGCGACGGGAGGGCACGGTTCACAGCGTCCCTCGCAGGCTCATCCCGACCGAGTTCGGGCCGAAGGTAGGCGTCAGCGCGAACGAGTCTCGCGTCTCGGGTTCATCTTCATCTCCGCCACCAAAACGCGTGAACGGGAGGAGGATGATCGCGGTGACCGCGAAGAGTCCCGCGACGCCGAAGAAGACGTCCGCGAGCAGGGCGCGATCTCGGATCGCGTCGCGGTCAAGCTCCACCGTGGGGTCACCTGGGACGCGCATCTCTGCGTCTTGGTTGAGCTGGTAGGCGTCCCACGCGAAGTAGCCCCCGACCCCAGCCGCGACCAGCGCTAGCGAGAGCGTGATGCCAAAGCCTGCTGGAGAGATCCCGTCGAAGACCTCGTCGAGCGTGACGCTGACCGTTTCGTTGGCGCGTGGAGTGACCTGCACCTCGACCCGCGCTTCTTCGTAACCGTCTGCGCGCATCGAGAGCGCGTGCGTCCCGGCCGGGAGCATGACCTCGCCGGGGGCGCGCCCGATCTCTCGATCGCCAGCCCACACAGAGGCGCTCACGTTGGAGCGGATGGTGACCGTCCCGAGCAAGCCATGGAGCGTTCGGATCGACGCCTCGACAGTCGCGCGATCTTCGGCATCGGCGCCGCCTTCGTCGAGGTAGCGCTGATAGAACTCGATCGCGCGGTCGTAGCGGAAGAGGCGCTCGTTGCAGAGACCAATGTTGAAGAGGACGTTGTAGCGACGAGGGTGTCCTTCGAGGAGATCGTAGACGGCTTGGTACTCGGCGAGCGCGGCGTCGAAGTTTCCGTTCTCGAAGAGGAGCTCTCCGCTCTGGAACCGCTCGCGCGCGGCGAGCTCCTGCTCCGTCGGCGCGGGTTGCGCGGCCGGTTGCGCAGCCGGGGCGGTCGGTCGCGGTGTGGCTTGGGGAGCAGGCGCGGTTTGAACCGGGATCGCCTGCGCGCTCGCGACCGACGAGACGAAAAAGGCCGCACCGAAAATGACGGGTGGGAGGTGTCGGAGAATCATCAGAAGGGGCTCATCGTGTTCGAGCGTTGGGTGCCGGTGATCGAGGAGCGGGGCGGAGGGCTTCGCTGCACCTCGACGACGCGCACGACCTCGCGAGGGGCGGGAGCGGCTTCCATCGGCGTCACCGTTTGCGGCGCGACGGCTTGCCTCGGCGTCATCACGGTTGTCATCGCGACTGGTGCCGGAACGCTGCGGCTCACGGCCATCGCGGTCGCTTCTTCGCGTTCACGACGACGTCGCTCGCGGCGTCGTTCCCGTCGCGCCTCACGCGAGTTGTCGACCTCTTCCGGCTCCGCTTCCTCGGGGGTCGCGACGGCGGTCGGGGGCTCGGGGAGGGCAGGGAAGACCACCCGAGGCGCGTCTTCGTTGAAGACCGAGCGGAGCTGCCGCGTGCTCCCGTCGTCCGCTCGCGCGATCACGACGCGCTCTTGGGTGCACCTGGGGAAGGCGTGGGTCCCGCCGCTGGTGACAGGTTGTCCATCCACGGTGATCGTCGCGCCCGCGGCCTCGAAGTAGACGTCGACCATTGGGCCGCTGCAGTCGTCGGGGGCGTGTACGTTCGTGGACGGCGTCGCGACGACGGCCGGCTCGCCGGACTCCTGCGAGAAGAGGAACGCGCCGCCAACGGCGAGCGCGGCCACTCCCGCGAGCGCCGCTGCGATGAGACCTTTGCGGGATCGCGTCGGGAGCGCGGGCGCCTCGGACTCTGCGGCGCGTTTGGGCGCCTCAAGCATCGTCACGCCGCTCTTGTGATCCGTCCGCATCGGGTACCCGCTCACCGTGTGTCGAGGCGCGGTGGGACCGTCTTGAATCGGGATCTTCTTGAGCTCTGCTTTGATCTCCTCGCAGGTCGCGGGGCGCGCGTCGGGGTCCTTCGCGAGCATCCGCTCTACCAGACGCACGACCGCGCGGGGGAGGTCGGGTCGCAGGGTCGAGAGGTTGGTCGGGGGCTCCGTCATCAGGTTCAGCAGGAGCTGCGGCAGGGTCTCGCCGTTCACGGGGTACTGGCCGGTGACCATGTTGAAGAGCACGACGCCGAGCGCGTAGATGTCCGCGCGCGCGTCGATCGCGCGGTGTCCCTTCGCCTGCTCTGGCGCCATGTAGTACGGCGTGCCGAAGACGTCCCCGGTACGCGTCAGGTTGTCGATCGTGTGCTCGGGTTTGATCTTCGAGATCCCGAAGTCGAGCAGCTTCACGAAGTCGCGGTCGCCGCCGTGTTCCACCAAGAACACGTTGTCCGGTTTGATGTCGCGGTGGACGATGCCGGCTTTGTGCGCGACCGAGAGCGCGTCGCACATCTGTTCCAGAATGTGGACCGCGCGCTTGAGCGGTAGCGTGCCCTCTTTCTCAACGAGGTCCGCCAGGTCGTGTCCTTCGAGAAACTCGAGGACGAGATAGAGGCTGCCGTCTTCGACCTGGCCGAAGTCGTAGACCTCGATGATGTTTGGGTGAAGGATCTTGTTGGCCGCTTTGGCCTCGTTGATGAAGCGCGCGACGGTTCGCGCGTCTTTCGACATCTGCGCGTGGAGCGTCTTGATCGCGACGCGCCGGCCGATGACGGTGCGCTCACCTTCGTAGACCGCGCCCATCCCGCCTTCGCCGATCTTGCGGATGACTTTGTACTTCCCCTCGAGCACGCGTCCGACGAGCGGGACCTCTTGCCCGGGCTGGGCCGGTCTCACGGTGTCAGCGGTGCTCGTAGCGTGGTCCATCAATGTCTCTCTCGATAAGCGATCGCGCAGGTTCGTTGGTTCATGAGTCAGTCAAAGAGGTTGATGACGTTCTGGGCGGGGTTCACACGCGAATGACCTGAGTCCTCGCCGTCGCCCATTTGTCCGCTGGTCCCGACGCCCCAGCAGAAGAGATGAGTCTGGTCCGCTGCGCAGAAGCCGGTGTAGAGAGGCCAGATGTTGTGGACGGGGCTGGCGTCAAAGGGCTCGGTGCTCCCGAGCGGCTCGACCAGACCCGCGTTGGCGTCCCAGGTGTCTCCTGCTGGAATCGGTCGTGAGAGCGCGATCCCGAGGTTGCTCCCGAAGGTCGAGATGTAGCGCGCCGTCCCCTCGTTATAGAGAATCGCGACGGTGTATTCGGCGACGGCGGCGGAGACGATGTCGCTGGTCGGGCCGGAGCTGTTGGTCGGGAAACTGGGCATCCCGCCGGTGTCGACGCCGAGCTGTCCAGTGACGTTGTTGCCCCAGCAGTAGAGCGGGCCAACGTTCCAGCGCGCGCAGGTGTGGAAGCGACCGCCGCCGATCCAGACCACATCTGTCGCGCCCGTGGGAACGGGGAGGACGGTCTCCTTCGCGTAGAGCTGCTCCTCGATGACGAAGACGTGGCCGCGCCTCTCCTTCGCGCCGGCGGTCAGCTTCTCAGCGCAGAACACGCGGTTGTCAAAGAGCACGACGCAAACGGTCGTGTCGGAGATGGAGGCCGACTCGATGTTCGTGATGACGGTTCCGCCGGCGCCGTCGTACTCCAAGAACGGCCGCGGGGTCGCCGTGGCGTTCGTCGCGGGTCCGGTGTGATGTCCGTAGAAGTTCGAGCCCCAGCACTTGAGCTGGTCGCCGATGAGCGCGCACGACGTCGCGTTGTGTGCGTAGACCTTGGTCGCGCCGACCGTTCCGGCGACCTCCCGTGGCTCGAGGTGCTGCGGGAACGCGATCTTGTTTGGCTCACCGTTTCGATGGCTCTCGCTGCGTCCCCAACACCAGACCGAGTTGGTCGTCGCGCGAACCGCGCAGGTGTAGTCATCGCCCGCGGCGGCGTGGAGCACGTCAGTGACCGCGAACCCGCCGTCGGTGACGGCGACGGGGACGTTGGTGTTCGCGGTGCTGTTGTTGCCGAGCTGGCCGTGGTTGTTGAGGCCCCAGCACTTCATGCGCCCGTCAGTGAGCCACGCGCAGACGTGGCCGATTCCGCCTGTCACGCCGCCGACGCCAATGCAGCCGCCGTCGATGCAGGTCTGGTCGGAGTCGCACGCTGAGCCGCACTCACCACAGTGGTCGTTCGAGTCGAGAAGGTGCGTCTCGCAACCATCGGACTCCATCGCGTTGCAGCTCCCCCAGTCGGGCTCGCACGCGGCGATCGCGCAGCCTCCCGCGGAGCACATGTGAGCGATGGTGTGGGGGAGCGCGCAGGTGTCCTCGGCGCCCGGTTCGTTGAACATCCCGTCACAATCTTCGTCGCCCGTCGCGCACGTCTCCCGGGAGTCCCCGGTCGCGTCATCGCACTGGATCACGCCACCCACACAGGCGTCGAACCCTTCCTGGCACGAATCGGAATCAGGTCCGTCGCACGCGATCCCGACGCGCACATCCGCCGAGCCATCCGCGGTCATGGGATCGCAGTCGTTGTCGATGCCGTCGCAGAACTCCGTCGGGTCAGCGCCGACATCTCCTTCGCACGTCTGTACCCCCGCGCCACTGCAAGCGAAGCGTCCGTCGGGGCAGAGACCGACATCCGGCCCATCACACGGCGTGTCGAACCAGGGCTCGCTTCCGCCATCCGGCGTCGCAGGGTTGCAGTCGTTGTCCACCCCATCGCAGAGCTCAGGGTTCACGTCGTTGGAGTCGGTGCAGAAGAGCTCGCCGCCAAAGCAGCCTGCGTACGTACCTTCGTTGCAGAGATCGAGATCGTCTCCGTCGCAGGGCGCGCCGATCAACGGGTCGCCTGTGCCGTCCGAGGTACCGATGTTGCAGTCGTTGTCGAGGCCATCGCAGAGCTCGGGGTTCTCATCGCCGGGGTCGTTGCAGACCCGCGCTCCGCCCACGCAGACGATGACCCCCTCTTCGCAGAGGTCGGCGTCCTCGGTTGAGTCGCAGGGGACGCCGACGAGCGGGTCGTCCGCGCCGTCCGGGGTGCTCGGGTCACAGTCATTGTCTGCCCCGTCGCACAGCTCCTCCGCGGTCCCGCCGGGGTCGTTGCAGACGAGGCCGGGACCGGACGCGGGATCTGCGCAGACGTAGACCCCGCCCAGACACGAGTCGCTGTCCGTCGTTGAGTCGCAGGCGTCGCCGAAGCGAACACTGGTGTCCGGATCGACCGCGTCGGCGCCATCTGGAGTGCTCGGGTCGCAGTCGTTGTCGATTCCGTCGCAGAGCTCGGCGTTCCCGATATCGTCGCCCGGATCGCTGCAGCTCAAGACCCCCGCGGTGCAGGTGAGGGTCCCTTCTGCGCACTGGTCTCGGTCATCGTCCGAGTCACACATGCCATCGATGCCGGGTTCGTCCTGGCCGTCGGGGCGAACGGGATCACAGTCGTTGTCGATTCCGTCGCAGAGCTCAAGCGCGCCTGGGTGCGCATCTTCGCGGTCGGGCATACAGTCGCCTCCGCGCGTGACCCAGTCGACGCCCCCGCTACCCGCGCACAACACCTCCGTGTCCATGTCGTCGCCATAGCCATCGCGATCCGCGTCGCGGTAATGGAGCACGTAGCCATCCGACTCTGGGTCTGAATCGTCGCAGTCTCCGGAGCCGCGTACTTCTCCCTCTTCGCCGCGGCACGAGAAGCGCGCAGGGACGTTCGCGCCGAGGCCGTCGCCGTCCATGTCAGGGAACCAGCCGACCACGGGGAAGCCTTCGTCGATCGTCTCGTCGCAGTCTTGGTCTCGCTCGTCGCAGGTCTCGAGCGCGCCGGGGTGGATGGCGGGGTTCGTGGGCGCGCAGTCGCCGCCGCGGATCACCGCGCCAGGGATGCGTTCGCAGCTGGTCATCGCGAGCGGGGCGTCGCCGTAGCTGTCACCGTCGGTGTCGGCGTAGAACGTGACGGCGACCGTCTCTTCATCAATGTCGCCGTCGCAGTCGTTGTCGAAGAGATCGCAGAGCTCGTCCGCGCCAGGGTAGGTCGCGGGATCGAGATCATCGCAGTCGACGAGCGCGCCCGCGCAGCTACCGGTGAAGAACCCGTCACCGTCGAGGTCGGCAGACTCCGAGACGTCGCCGCGGTCCTCGTCGATGCGTCCGTCGCAGTCGTCGTCGATTCCGTCACAGTCGTCGTCGGCCGCGATCGGGTTCTTGCGAATGTCGACGTCGTCGCAGTCGCCGCCGACCCAGCTGTACCCAGGGAGCGGCGCACAGGAGATGCGTCCGCGCGCGACGTCGTCGCTCCCGAAGCGGTCACCGTCGGCGTCCTCGAACCAGAAGATCGCGAGCGGGGTCTCGTCGGTCGCGCCGTCGCAGTCGTTGTCGACGCCGTCGCAGAGCTCCGGAACGTTGCTCGCGACCAGCCCATTTTCGTCGTCGCAGTCCCCGTCGATATCTGAGAAGCCGAGCGTGCTCGGGCACGCCATCACGACCTCGGCGTCGTTGGCGCCCACGCCGTCTCGGTCGGCGTCGGGGTAGAGCGGAACGAGGAGGCCTTCATCGATCGAGCCGTCGCAGTCGTCGTCGAGCCCGTTGCAGCTCTCCGCGGTGGTCGGGCCCATGTTCGCGCGGATGTCGTTGCAGTCGTTTCCGCAAACGGTGCCCGCGCCGCTCGCGGACGGGTTGCAGCACTGGCTGGCGACGGCACCGTCTTCGTCTCGATCGCGATCGCCAAGCGTCCTCGGATCGCAGTCTTCGTCGTGGCCAACGCCGTCGCAGATCTCTCCGTTGCCTGGATAACGCTCGGGATCGTCGTCGTCGCAGTCGTCTCCGCCGCACGCCGCGTCGAGGTGACCATCGCCGTCCATGTCGACGCAATCGCCAGAGCATCGGTCGTTTGTCTCGTCACAGAAGAGCCCGCTCGGACATGGGTCGCCTGGGGAGACGCACATTCCGTCGCGACAGATCTCGAGCCCGTTGCAAAAGAGGTCGTCGACGCAGTCGTCGTCTCGCGAACACATCTCGTCCGGGATGGTGTCTGTCGCGGTGTCGACGCCTGTGTCAGTGGGCCCAGTGTCTTCCGTCGGAGGAGCGGTAGGACCGCACGCGACTAAAAACGCGATGACGCAGGCGCCCCATCTGCCAGTCATCATCCCCGGTTTCACGAGGGCAACCTAGCTGTCACCGTCAAGGGAGACCGCGGCCTCCACGAAGGGGGTAGCCCAGAGGGCAGCCGCGTTCAGCCGGACGGGCGAGACTGATTTTGCGATGTGTGGGCCGTCTTACGGCCGCGACTTTACCCGGTCACACCTAGAGGTTGGTGACGGTTCGGTGGCCGCAGATCGCGTTTGTCTCCACGGCCGCCAACCACCCATCTGGCACAAGGCTACTCACGACGTAGGTACATCACAGAGCGCGGCCCGATCGAGATGTCGATCGCGCCACCTGCAACCGTCGCGCGGGTGGTTCCAAGGGCGTCGGTGAAGCGCGTCCCGCTCGGAGCGACCTCGCTCGGAACGGAGACCTCCGTCGAGATGCCGAACGCTCCGCGGTTCACGATCGCGATGACGACGTCGTCGCCTTCGCCGCGGGCGACCGCCCAGAGGTCTTCCGTGACCTCGAGGGGTTGGTAACGACGGCTCCGGAGACCCGGGAGCGCGGCGCGAGCGCGGCCCAAGGCGGAGACGCGATCGAACTGCCTCGACTCCAACGCGCTGAGCTCGGAACCAAAGCGCATCATGCGTCGGTTGTCGGGGTCGGCGCCGCCCGCTTGTCCGTATTCATCGCCGTAGTAGAGGAGCGGCGCGCCGGGAAGGGCGAAGAGCCAGCCGAACGCGACGTACATGCGGTCGTAGGGCTCGTCCCAATCGGGTTGCGGCGGGAAGTTGTCCCACTGGTTGGTCGCGCGGTCGGGGGTCGCGCTGAGCGACATGAAGCGCGGCGTGTCATGGCTACCGATGTACGGCGTCATGATCGAGTCGCGCGGGTACTGCTCCATGCTCGCGCGGGTCCAGAAGTCGACGTGCAGCATGCCGCGGCCTGGGTAGTCTCCCAGGAACTGCAGCGAAGCGGCGTAGTAGAGGACGAAGTCGAACTGACCGTCGAGCGCGTCCTCGCCGACGTAGCGCGAGATGGTCCCGTAGTTGTTCGGGTTGCCGCCCTCGGTCGGTCCGGACGATCCGTCCCAGCCCATCGCCGTCTCGCCCATCAGGAAGTAGTGCGTGCCCGCGGTCTGGAAGGTGTCACGCACGCGCACCCGTAGGTTACTCATCGCGCCGTCGACCACGTGCTTGACCGCGTCGACCCGGAAGCCGTCGAGGTCGTACCGCTTGAGCCACTCCAGGGCGTCGTCTTCGAACTGCCGCGCGGCCTCGCGGTTCGCCCAGTTGATGTCGGGCATGTAGGGCGTGAACAGACAGTCGAGCGCGCGCGCGGTCCAGTCGCATCCATCGGTGCCGCAGACGCAGCCCGTGTTGAACCACTCCGGATGGTCGCGAACGTAGGGGTGTTCTTCGTGCACATGGTTGATGACGAGATCCATCAGCACGCGGATCCCGCGGGCGTGCGCGGCCTCGATGAACGCGTGCAGCGCGTCTTCGCCGCCGAAGCGCGTGTCGACGCCAAGCGGATCGATCGGCCAGTAGCCGTGGTAGCCGGTGACGCGCTTGGTGCCGCTGCTGTCCGCGAACGTAGAGGCGGGGTTCACCATCCACGGCGTGATCCACATCGCGTTCACGCCGAGCTGATCGAAGTAGCCTTCGTTGAGTTTCTGGGTGAGCCCTTCGAGATCGCCGCCTTGGAAATCCGCGCCGGTGCTCGCGTCGGTCGCCGCGGGATCGTTGCTCGGGTCGCCGTTCTTGAACCGGTCGGTCATCGCGACGTAGACGAGGGCGTCGTTCCAATCGAAGGGGGCGTCCTCGATCCACATCGGGAGGAGCCGCTCTTCGACGTCTCGCGCGGGGACGGTCTCGCCGTCGACCACGATCGTGTACTTGCCGTCCCCGAGCCCGGCGGTCGTGATGTTGAGGGAGCCGTCCTCGTACGAGAACTCGTCGGCGTTGAGCTCGCGCTCCTCGGCTCCGGTCAGGCGCACGCTCGGCGTCACATCGCCCGGCAAGACGCCCGAGCTCCTCGGGTCGAGGCGAAGCGTGGCTTCCAGTCGTCCGCTCACCGGCCCTGCGGAGACCACTTCCCAAACGGGGCGCGCGCAGTTCGGAACGTCAAGCGCGGAGTTCTCGACCCCGTCGACGTAGGCCCGATAAGGATTGTCTGGATCAAGACGCCAACGCTCGCCGCCGTCTCCGTCCACGATCAGCTTATAGGCGTGCACACCGGGCGGCAGCGAGAGCTCGGCGCGGTAGTTCCCGGTTCCATCGTCGACGAGTCGATCCGCGGTCTCCGAGAAGTCGTTCCACTCACCCCCAACGTGAACCGTGGGGGTCGCCGCGGTGGAGCGAAAGCTGACCGTGACGGGGCACACGTCGGGCAGCGGGATGTCCGCGTCGACCCTTGTGTCCGCCGCGTCGTCACCCGTGTCCTGAACGTCACCCGCGTCAGCATCGACCCGCGTGTCGACCGTGGCGTCTTGCGCGTCGACGCCGGTGTCGGCTGCGTCGTCGTCTCCTGCGGCGCAACCCAGCGCGCTTGCGAAGGCGAACAGGAGGGCGCATCGAAGGCCGCGCTTCATCGTCGCCTCCAAGAGACGAGCAGCGCGAGGAAGAGCATCGGCACGAGCGGCGGGAGCTTCTGGGAAGAGCCAGGCGCGCGGCAGCCGCAGCCGTCGTCGTCGCAGGCTTCCCCGAAGCAGAACCCAGCGTCTCCGTCTCGCCCGCTGTCCACGGTCCCGGCGTCGCCAGCGTCTGCGCCCGCGTCGTCGGAACCGCCGCCGTCGACGCCAGCGTCGGTTCCGCCATCCGTGCCGGCGTCCGGGCCCGCGTCGGTCCCGGCGTCCACGCCGCCGTCGGGCATCATGACCGTCGCTTCCGTGGCGTAGGCACCGCAGGCCGCCTCGTTAAGCGAACCGTCGAGCGCCACGATGTACGCGCCCGCGCCGAAGCCGACCATCGGGATCGATCCGGCGTAGTCGCCCGCGTCCGCGGTGTGGAGCTCGCTGAACTGAAGATCGTTCGCGAGCGCTTGGTCTTCGAGCCAGGTCTGCAAGGCGTCCGAGCGGGTCTCGCGTGCCTGCGCGCGTAGCGCCGGCAACACGCGGAAGTCGACGAAGACCCACTCCTGGCTGTCGTACCAGCCGCCGTCGTCATTGCGCATGAGCCCGATGCCGGTCTCGACGGTGAGGTTGTCGAGCATGCTCGACACGGTCTGCGTCGCGACCCGTCCGGTCGGATCGACCACGCCCCAGTTGATCGCTTCGACCGTCGCGGCGTCGATGTAGTTGAAGCCGCGATCGAGATCTTCACGGCTCTGCGCGAAGGTGCCGCGGGCGTCGGTGTGGAGCTCGACGACCGCTTCTCGGATCCGCGCACCGGCTTCCGCGTAGCGCGCCGCGTCCGCGTCTTCACCCAACATGCCCGCGATCATCGCCGCGTCGCACAGGCCGCGGACGGCGGCGAGGGTGGTGTAGGTGAAACGCTTCTGCTGTCCGTTCCAGTGCACCTCCCAGATCGACGAGTCCGCGGCGATGATCCCGTCGTCGTCGATCAGGTTGACCAGCACGTCCGCGATCCCGGTCCGGATCTCGCTCCACCATGGTCGCACTTCGTCGAGGCTCCCGCCGCCGCGGATGTACTCACCGAGCGTCCAGAGGAAGAGCCCGAAGCCGTCGAATTCGACGTTGGGTCCGAAGTCGTTGCAGTCGGTCTCTTCTTGGCCATCGCCGAAGTAGCGGGTCGCGGAGATTCGGTACGGACCGCCGACCTCGATCGTTCGCAAACCGGGCCCGCCCATCACCTGGAACTCAAGCGCGGCGCGGGCCTCTTCCATGTGCCCGGCTTTGATCAGTCCCGCGACCGCGTACGCCATGTCGCGCACCCAGCTGATGTTCCACTGCGCGTCCACGAAGCCCAAGCCCGGCGGCAAGCTCGCGAGGATCTGGCCGAAGCCGCCGCCAGGTTCGCGCACCTGGCCCATCCGCAAGATCACGTTCGACTGTAGCCAGAGGTCACGCTGATCCGGAGAGAGTCCCGCAGGTGGATCCGTGTGCCAGGCGTTCCAGTCGTTCTGCTCACGCGTGAGGAGCTGCTCGGGCGAGCGCGTTCCCGCCCAGGTGAGCAACTGGTCCACCTTGGGACCGGCGTCTTCGTCGAGCGCCCACACCATCGCGACCGCCATCCAGGTCGACGCGCCTGCGGCGAGCGTGACCTGGTCTGTTTGAAATCCTGCCGCGAGATCGTTGCCCGTGGTCGCGGTCGCGCCGTCGAGATCGCGCTCGTCGTTTAGCGCGTTGAAGACGCCCGTGACGCCGGGGGTTGCGTCGCCGAGCGAGACGTACGCCATGGTGCCCGCGCTGCGATCGGAGAACTCGTAGAGCACGCCCGGCCGCGTCGCGTCGCCAGCGAGGCCTTCCGCGTCCGCGCTCGGCTCACGGCCACCGCTCGCGTCGCCGAGCCGGAAGTTGAAGAGCGAGTAGATCGAGAGCGGGACCGCGCTCGTGCTCTCGTTGGTCACCTTGGCGACCGCGACGAGCACGGGGAGCTCAAGCTCGCTCGGCATCCACATGTAGGAGTCGACGAGGAGAGCGCGCGAAGGACCGGCGTGTTGCTCGGTGTGGATCACGTTGGTGCCGACGAGGTACTCCGCGTCGTCGAGCGGCTGCGTGTTCATCCACTGGCCTTCCGTTGCGCGAACGCCGAAGTAGAAGTCGTACGCGAGGTCCCGCGACTCATCCGCTTCGTAGCAGAGGTCCTCGGGCATGTTGCGCGGTTCTAGAAAGCGGAAGGGGTGCTCCAAGAAGGTGTCGATCTTCTTCGACTCGCGGTCGTAGCTGACCATCGCGTGGCCATTGCCAGTGACCAGACGCTCGAACGAACGGGTCACGTCTTGGGCCGTCGCGGTGCTGGTCAGCGACGCGAACAAGAGGCTGAACGAGAACGAAGAAAGAAGCAGCGAGCGCATGGCGAGACGATATCGCCACGTGCGGTCCTGCCAACCCAACGACGGTAAGAACGGGTACATGAGTGGCTGATAGCGCAATCACCAAAAGGGGCAAGCCGCCACAGAGACAGATCGACCTCGTCAGATGCAGACGCCGACGTTGCAGGTCGCGCAGCCCGTGCGGTCCCCTCGTGGGGCGCCGCTCACGGGAACACACATGCCTTCCGACCCGGGCTCGCCGCACGCTTTACATGTTCCTGCGCACAAACGTTCACAGCAGACGCCGTCGGTGCAGAAGCCGCTGTCGCACTCGCCGTCCATCGTGCACGCCGTGCCCAAGGGCTCGGCGCCGACGCACACCCCCGCGCTGCAGGTGGAGCACTCATCACGATCTCCGCGGGGGGCGCCGCTGACCACGACGCACATTCCTTCCGTGCCAGGTTCTCCGCACGCTTTGCACGTCCCGCGACGGGCGCGCTCGCAGCACACGCCGTCAACGCAGAAGCCGCTCTCGCAGGTCGCGCTGTCCGAACACGCGCTCCCGAGGGTGCCCGCAGTAGAGCACACGCCGACGTCGCAGAATGAGCACTCGTCGCGATCGCCGCGCGGGGCGCCGCTGACCGGAACGCACATCCCCTCGAAGCCCGGCTCCGCGCAACCTTTGCACGCTCCGCGACACGCACGTTCGCAGCACACGCCGTCGGTGCATTCGCCCGACTCACACTCGCCGTCGATGGAGCACACGCTCCCTAGCGTGCCCGCGCCCGCTCCGTCGTCGCATGCGCCCGCGTCGCAGGTCGTGCAGCCCGTTCGGCCACCTCGGGGCGCGCCGCTGATCGGCGTGCACATCCCTTCGAACCCGGGCTCACCACACGCCTTGCAGGTCCCGCGACACGCACGTTCACAGCAAACGCCATCGACGCAGTGACCGGTTCCGCACTCGATGTCCGTTGCGCAGGCGTCGCCGAGCTCACCCATGCCGCCGTCGTCAATACAGGTGCCGGTCTCGCACACATCGCAGCCCATCCGATCGCCACGCGGTGCTCCGCTGATCGGGGTGCACATGCCTTCCGCGTCCGTGACGTCGCAGGCTTCGCACGTGCCTTCGCAGGAGCGCTCACAACAGAATCCGTCCACGCATTCTCCGCTCGCGCACTCTGCGTCCGCGAGGCACGCGTCGCCGAGGCGCCTGCCATGCCGTCGTCGCAGACTCCGTCCACACACATCATGCACCCGTCGCGATCGCCGCGCGGCGCTCCGCTGATGTTGACGCACTCGCCTTCCATCCCGGCTTCACCGCAGGCGTCGCAGGTCCCGATGCACGCGCTCTCGCAGCAGACTCCATCGACGCAGAAGCCGCTGGTGCACTCCGCGCTCGCGTCGCAAGAAGCGCCGAGCGCGGCACCGGTCGTGGGCGTCCCGAGGAAACGCGCGCGGAGATCGCTCCGTCGCCCGACCGTCGAGTTGTAGACCACGAGCGCTGAGCCATCCCCGGCAGAGGCGATCGCGGGCGACGAGAGGATCGGATCTTCGCGCTCCACGATGAAGCCCGACGGCGGGTAGAGGTTCGTCCCTCCTGGTGTGACCGACGTCCCGCGGAGGAACCCTCGACCGGTGCTGAAGGCACCGTTCACAATCGCGACCTCGAACACGGAAACGAAATGGGTTCCGTCGAAGACGACGTCGGGCTGGTTCGCGCCGGAGCCCGACGCGATCTGGGGCGTCGCGTCGAGCGGGATTCCGTCGCCGCCGACCCGAACGTACTGGAGGGAGTCGCCGGCCGGCTCGACCGCCGAGAACGCGACGTAAGCGATCGACTCGTCGTCCGCGATGCGGATGCTCGCGTGCGTCTCCACGTTCGCCAACATGACCGCGGATCCGATCGGGGAAAGCGTTGGCGTGAACCGCTGGAGGAAGACCTCTTCGTGCTCCGACCAGGTCATCATGATCGTGGACGAGTCTTCCAGGTACGCGCTATCCACCCAGACGGCGTCCGATCCATGGAGCGACCCCGGCGTGAGGGTTCCGTCCGCCATCACCATTCGGATCGCACCCTCCCAGAACCCCGACACTCGTCGCGTGTAGGTCAGCACAAAGTTCGAGCCGACCGCGGTCACGCGCGGGTCGTGGCCAATCGTCGTGACGTCGGTGACCGGACCGAGCGCGGCGCCGTTCATATCGAGGCGTACGAAACGCATGACGGACAGTCCCTCCCACGCGACCAGGAAGCTCGACCCGTTGAAGGCGACGGACCACGCCGCCGGGCCGGAGTAGTCGGCGATCGTGAACCGTTCACCTAACGGCTCGCCGGTGCGGCTGAAGAAGTGCCCGAACAGACTGGAGTCTCTCTCGTCTCGCGAGACGACGAGGTAGCGCGAGCCGTCGAAGACGACGTCGGGGACTCTTCGGCCGCAAAGGTCTGGCTGATCGACAACGGGGGGTCATCGATGATCGCGTCGTCCACCCGCGCGCCAAAGGCGTAGAACTCAACATCGTCGATCGCTTGGAGCCATGTGGCGAACACGTCCGCGCCGTCCGACGCGATGCTCAAGATGGTGCGCCCGCCGGTGGGGAGCGGGGATGTGCTTCCGATGATGGTGCCGTCTGCAGCGACCGAAAAGATGCGGACCTCTTCGCCGGCGCGGTTCGTGACGCGGAAGTGGGTCCCGTCGTGCGCCACCGTGGCGGGATGCGCGACAGGATCCAGCACTGTCGTTCCGAGGACGTCGCTCGCGGGAGAGACCCGGATCGCCTGGCTGTCGCCGGTCGCCATAAACTGCCCGTCGCCAAACGCGCCGGTGACTTGAAAACCGGTCGGCACGGTTGCACCACGAGTTCCCGACGTGGAGATGGTCCGGACCAACCGAGATCCGGCGACCATGTACTGACCGCCTCCGAACGCGACGGAGGGGGTTGACGACAAGCGATCGAAGACCTCGAACCCATCGGGATCGAGGACGGCGCCCGCAGCGGTGACACGCGCCCCATAGGTCTTGCTGATCCCCACGTCCGCATACGCCACGAAGAAGTCCGTCCCGTCGGAGGCGGCGGATGGGTCGTTCTGCTCCCCAGGAGGAGACGCGATGACAAACTCCGGAACGACGACCGTCCCGTCCTCGGCGACGATCACGCCATAGATCCCCTTGCCAGGAGCGAGGTCGTTCTTCGCATAGGCGATCAGGAAGTTCGTCCCGTTGAAAGCGAGCGACACGTTTTCGAGCGACCGGTCAAGCCGCGCGACCGTGGTGCCGCCGAGGTCGAGCGGGGTGCCGTCGGTTTGGAATCGCCGCATGTGCACCTCGAACTCGTTGAACTGGCTCGTATACGCAGCGACGTAGTGTCCCGCGGCGAACACGACGTCGACGCTTGTCGCGCGCATCGGTCGCACCGCGGTCGGGAAGAGATCGATCTCCGGACCGATGATCGGATCGAGGACCGCAGGGAACGCCGCGTGGGCGAGGACGTCTGCGGGGACCTCAAGCCGAATGGTCCCGCCGACGTAGCGGGCGGGGACCTCGGTCCTGGTGCCTTGGGCATCGATGAATGTCCCGTGCCCATACCGAACCCAGGCCCCTGGTCGGTTGCCGAAGATCAAACCGTTCGCATCGGCGTGCAGAAACGAGGCTCCGCTGACCTCCACTTCCACACGCAATGGACCGCCGTCTCCCGGGCGCGTCGATTCGCCACCGCTGTTCAATGACCTCGTCGCGGACCTCGACTTCCTCTGTGACGGCACCGGGCCTCGCCAACACGAACGGGTCGACCAGAGAGAACGCAGAGCGCGTGTCGAGCGCTCCGTTTTCGACGCGAACCGTTCGGAACGAGACCCCCACACCGTCGCGGACCACGTGGATCCCATCGCGGACCTCGACCCACATCTCGGGGAGGTGGGCGACGTATCGTTCGCCCTCGATCGCGAACGAAGGCAACCCACCCGAAGCGCCCCCGTGCGGAGCACACGCTGCGACAACGACCATCCACGAAAACCACCATCCACAGACGTGCGTACACTTGCGCCCCTCCTTCGCATCTTCGTTGCTGGTCGGCGGAGCGAGGTTCACTCCGCAGCCACGCGCGACGTAAGATTCGTATACCGCGAGTATACACCTCGCCGAGTCCGAACCGTTTGTCACGCTCTAGTCAGCGCTCGACGCGCTCGCACCGCTACATCGTGCAGATGGAGGGCTCGCCGATGCAGCGGTAGCCGACCTCGACCGCGCACCCGAAGCATCCATCGCCGGCCGAGACGTTCCGATCGTCACACGCCTCGCCATCGCCGATGACACCGTCGCCGCAACACGCCGCGTCGGGCAAACATGAGAGGGTGATGAGGCAGTTCATACACGTGTCTTCCATAACGAAGCCACCGACCTCGCATTCCTCTCCGAACCCGACGACGCCGTCGCCACACACACTGCACTCACCGCCGGCTTCTGGGCAGCGCGAGTCCGGCTCGATCGAACACATCGCGTCGCAGCCATCGCCCGGGGTCAGGTTCCCATCGTCACATGTCTCTCGCCCGCCGGTCACGCCGTCGCTGCAGAACGAGCACGCCATTCCGCCTGCGCCAGGGCAGTGCCAGCCATCCTCCAGTGCGCACGTATCGGTGCAGCCATCACCGGCGATCGCGTTTCCATCATCGCACTCCTCGGGCGGGATCAAGACGCCGTCTCCGCAGGTGCCGCGGCAGGCCTCTCCCGGAACGTCGCAGGTAAAACCGAACACAATCACGGTGCACATTCGGTCGCAGCCTGGGAACATCGGGTTCCCGGCTGTGCCCTCGTCGCACACTTCTTCGCCGGCGACGACTCCATCACCGCATCGCGTGACGCATGGACCCGAGTCGCAGTACCATCCCGGCTCGGAGACACAGCTCGCGGAGCAGCCATCACCGCTCATCGTGTTCCCGTCATCGCACTCTTCGTCGCCGATGATGTTCCCATCGCCGCAATCAGGTTCACACCGCTCGCCCGGGACGCTGCAGAAGAACCCAGGTTCGAGGCGACACGCTGAATCGCAGCCGTCACCTTCGTCTTCGTTGCCGTCGTCGCACTCTTCCGTGACCACCACCGCGCCATCTCCGCAGTTGGGTCGGCATCCGCTCTCGTTACAGATGAACCCTTCTTCGGTCACGCACGAGAGGCATCCGTCGCCGGCGGTGTCGTTGCCGTCGTCGCACTCTTCGTCGCCCGTCACGTTCCCGTCGCCGCAGACCGGCAGGCAGGTCTCCCCATCGCATCCCCAGCCAGCCTCGACGGTGCAGTCCGCGCTGCAGCCATCCCCAGGCATCAGGTTTCCGTCGTCGCAGCCTTCCTCGCCGTCGATCCGGCGTCCGTCGCCGCAGATCGGCCCGCAGACCGATGGTCCGCCGGTGCACGCGTAGCCCTCCTCGATGATGCAGGCGTCACAACCGTCGGCCGCGTCCGCATTGCCGTCGTCGCATCCCTCGGTCAGCTCGACCAACCCATTGCCGCAGTCGGACTGCTGAACGCGTTCGCGCGCGGTCGCGAGATCGACGGTCGCGCTGGTCGCCCCGACGCAGTCGCCGTTCGCGCAGGTGAGACCGTCTTCGCACGCGATGTCGAGGCAGTCTCCAGTCAGCAGGACGATTGCCGCGCGGTCTTCGCCGGGGACGAAGGTGAGCGTGGCGTCGCGCTGAACGCTCCCGCTCGCGGTGAGCCCGACCACGCTGACGGTGACCGCATAGGAGCCGGGGTCGTCGGCTTCGAGCACGAAGGAGAGCGGGAGCGCGACGCGGTCGGGCGGCGCCTCGTCGTCTTCCTGGACGATCTCGAAACGCTGTCCGCTGCGCGCTTCGCCATCGCGCAAGACCGCGACCTCTACGGTCTCAAGTGCAGGTGAGACCTCGGCGTCGGCGGTGACGTAGACCAACACGCGCGACACCTCGTCGCTGCAGCTCGTGAGCGACATGAGCAGGAAGAGCGCCGCGAGGGACCGAAACCTAAAATGCATGGAGCGCTCCCAAGGTGACACCGGTGGTGCCTTGCAGCGGAGGTGGTCCGCGCGTCCCAAAATACACGCCGGTCGCGACGCTCCCGACCACGACCACGCCGACCACCGTCCACAGGATCGGGCTCTTCCACAGCGGTCGCGCTTGTGCAGGCTGCGTGATGCTCGGCAGCGTCGCGTCAATCACGAGTCGTTCTCCAGGGCTGGTCGTGACGCTTCGCTGAAACGTCTCTCGCGCCGGCGCGGTGACACGGACGAGATGCTCCCCCGCAGGAACGGTCAGCTCGGCGCTCCCGCGTCCCACCACTTCGCCGTCGACCTGTATCTCCGCGTCAGGGAGCGCGCTCCGCAAGACCAAAGTGGTCGGCAGCGCGGTCAACGCGATGGCCAGGTCGTTCTCATCCGCCGCGAGCTCTCGCGTCACCTCCGCGTAACCTTCCGCGCTGACCCTTAAAGAGTGCGCGCCTGGGTCGAGGTAGAAGGTCCGCGCGCGACCGGTGCCCGAGACGACCTCGCCATCCACCGAGAGGGTCGCGTCTGCCGGCTCGATCTCCAGCGTGATGTGCACGAGGGTCTCAAGCAGGACCAACCGCCGCGACTCCGCGGTCGCGCGCTCGGCCGCGAACTCTTCCGCGTCGGCGATCTCGAGGAAGCGCTCGAGCTCAATCATCGCTTCGCGCGACCGGCCGAGCGCCGCGAGCGTCTCCATGATGTTGAAGACCGTAACGGGTCGCTCCTCCAGTTCCCGGGAGCGCTGAAAATGCGTCAGCGCCTCCGCTCGACGTCCTTCGCGAGTCAGCCGGGCCGCCTCTTCAAACTCGCTCCGCGCGGTTTGTGCATGGACCTCCACCGGAACCAACGCGAAGAGCAGAAGCGTCGCGAGGCAGACCGCGGACAGGGCAGGGAGCGGTTTCACCCGGAGAGGATGCATCAGGTCGCTTGTTCGGCAAAACGCGAATCAGAGAACGCCCTTTGGGATGAACTTCACAAGGCCTGAGCCATCCCGTACGTTCGCGCGGTGAGCGATCCACTTCTTCAAACGACCCTCGAGGGGAAGTTCGAGATCCGCGACGTTCTAGGGGAAGGCGCGATGGGGAAGGTGTACCTCGCGTGGCACACCTTCATGAAGCGGGAGGTCGCGATCAAGGTGCTGCGACCCGAGCTCGCGCTCAATCCGCGGCTCACTGAGCGCTTTCGCCGTGAAGCCGAAGCCGCGAGCCGCGTCGAGAACGATTTCGTCATCAAGATGTATGACTTCGGGCAGACCGCCGACGGCCTCTTCTATGCCGCGATGGAGCGCGTCCATGGCGAGACCCTTCGCGAGCGCCTCGACGATGGCGCGCTTTCTTTCGATGACGGGCTGCGCGTCGCGGTGCAGATGACGGACGCGATCGCGGCGGCGCATCGTGGTGGCGTGGTCCATCGTGATCTCAAGCCAGACAACGTCATGCTCTGCACCGAAAAAGGCGACCAGGTCAAAGTCCTCGACTTCGGCATCGCGAAACTGGTCGAGGTGGATCAGAGCGTCGACGCCAAGCTGACCAAGACCGGCATGATCATGGGGACCCCGCACTACATGAGCCCCGAAGCGGCGACCGGAGAAAAGGTTGGACCTCCCGCGGACGTCTACGCGTTGGGGATCACGATTTTCGAGATGCTCACCGGAACGCTGCTCTTCGACGGTGCAAATACGCTTGAGGTCTTGACCCGTCACATGAGCGAGCCGCCTGCGCGGGTGTCCGCGCGAGCGCGCCAGCCGATCCCGAGCGCGATGGACGAGCTGGTGTTGAGCATGTTGCGAAAGACGTCCACGGCGCGCCCGAGCGCGGCGGATGTGCTCACGTCGCTCCGCGCGATCATGGCGGACCCGGGACCGATGGCGGTTCGGTACGAGACCGGCGAAGACTTCATGCACGAGATCGACACGGTGGTGGAGTCATCACGCTTCCGTGCGTCGCCCGAAACCGACCCGTCGGCGTCCACCGCGACGACGACGGTGGACGTGGTCCCGAGCCCCCCAAGCCCTTCGTCCTCGCGTAAGTGGATCACCGCCGCGATCATGTTGATGGTCCTCTCCGCCATCGCGGCGCTCATGTTCATGACGAACGCGACCGATACGTCATCGGACACCGTTCTGAATGAGCCGGCTCCGATCGGCGGGGAGCAAGAGGTCGCCCTGGAACCTGCGTCCGCAGAGCCAGCAGAAGCGAACGGCGCGAATGACCTTGCGGCGCCGTCACGAGCGGAGCGACCCCAAGCGGAGCCATCAGAAGAAGCGTCCGCGGAAGAAGGCGACGCCCCTACGGCCGCGATGCGGCGGAGCAAGCGAACGGCACGCGTGAGGCGCTCCGCAGCCGCGACGGTGTCCGAAGACGCGACGGTGTCCGAAGACGCGCCAGTGTCCGAAGCTGCGACGATGTCTGTGACGATGTCCGAGGCCGCGACGATGTCCGCAACGATGTCCGAGGCCGTGACGATGTCCGCGACGATGTCGGAACGTGCGTTCGGCTCGATCGTTGAATGGCGCTAGCCGCCAGAGCAGCGATCTGTTTGAAGACGTTGTTTCGGGTCTCGGAATTGGAGTCGGAGATGAACATCAAAGCGATCATGGCCCAGATGGAGCAGAGCGGCGACGTCGTGGAAGGGCTCATGGAGGTCTTCGAGGAGCTCAACGATCGCGACCGCGCGGGGGAGAGGTTCCCGGCGGTCGTCGAGACTTTGTGGCTCGCGATGAGCGCGGACATCGCGATGAACAACGACGGTCCGGAAGAGCTGGTCGAGCGAGGAGACGAGCATATCGCCGCGCTCCGAGCAGTGGGGGCGCCGCGTACCGCAGACCGTCTGGCGACCGCGCTCCGGGACGTCGACAACGCGGACCTCGATGAGTGGGCGGCGCACCTCGAAGAGCTCGAACTCGCGCTCGTCAGATACCTTCGCCAACACGAAGCGCAGCTCTCGTTGTTCTGACGATCGCGTCTCCACGCCGCCGCGACGCGTATGTCTCACCCGAGCAGAGGAGACGCGGTCTCCGTTTGGTTTTGTTCATCGCCGTTCGCGCTAGCTCGATGTTGAATTCGCGTTCGTCGGGTTGCTGGACTTTGAGTCGCCCCCTTACAGTCCATCAGTGGCCGGCCACGACAAGCTCAGCGTTCCTCGTCAGAGCCAAGTCGACACGCGCGAAGAACCGTCGCGAGTCCAGCGGCGAAGCTCGTTGCCAGACCTCCCCGAGCCACCGATCGATCCGCTCATCGGGACCGTGATCGACCGTTACGAGATCAAGTCGGAGCTCGGGCGCGGCGGCATGGGCGTGGTCTACCTCGCGCGTCAAGTCGACATGAACCGCGATGTGGCGATCAAAGTCCTGATGAAGGGGCTCGACGAGAGCCCGACGGCTGTCGCGCGGTTCCGGCGCGAAGCCGAAGCGACCCATCGCATCGAGAGCCCGCACATCGTCAAGATGTACGGCTTCGGTCGCGCGCAGGATCTGATCTACACCGCGATGGAGCTCATCGACGGAGAGACCTTAGGGGAGGTGCTCGCGAGAGGTCGGCTCACGGGCAAAGAGTGCATCCGGATCGCGACGGAGATCGCGACCGCGTTGGTCGCCGCGCACTCCGCTGGGGTGGTTCATCGTGACCTCAAGCCAGACAACATCATGTTGTGCGCGGGTGAACGGAAGCCGATCAAGGTGCTCGACTTCGGCATCGCGAAGATGCTGGAACCCGACCTGGTGGGCGGGGTCTCGCTGACCAACACCGGCGCGCTGATCGGCACGCCCAAGTACATGAGCCCGGAAGCGGCCAACGGCGCGAAAGCGGGCGCGCCGGCCGACCTCTACGCGCTGGGCGTGATCCTCTTCGAGATGCTCACCGGGACCCCGCCGTTCCTCGGCGAAACCCTGATCATGCTCCTCAGTCAGCACTGCAGCGAGCCGCCGCCGAGCCCGATCGCGCGCGATCCCGAGCTTGAGATCAGTGATGCGCTGACCGCGCTTATCGAGCGGCTGCTTTCGAAGTCGGCCGAGGAGCGCCCCACCGCGCAAGAGGCGCTCGCGGAGCTTCTCGCGATGCCCAACGCGGCGTCGGTCTCTGAGCGCTCGCTGTCCCTTCCTCCAGGTGTCCATCGCGCGAGCCATCACGACGGTGATGAGAGTGTCCTTCACGAGAGCACCTCCGCGCGGACCAGCGACATGATGATTCAGCCGGTGCGTTCTCCGCGGCGTGGTCTTTGGTTTGCGGTGTTCGCGGTTCTCTCGGTGCTGGTCGTCGCGGCGATCGGGTTCCTTCTTGGGTCGCCGGGGCCCAGCGCAGAAGATGTTGCCGCGCCGATCGGCAATGCTCGGGCTGAAGGCGCCGCAGCTGGCGCGCCAGAAGGTCCAGCGGAAGACGCAGCGGAAGGCGTGTCGGAAGGCGTAACCCCGACCCGCGCGATCGCTCCCGGGGAGCAGCGAGCCGATGCTGAGGAGGTCGCGACCGAGGCGGTTGCGAGCGAGACGGTTGCCGACGCGACCGAGGAAGCCGAAGCGACCGAGGAAGGCGCGCGTCAAAATGAGGATACGGCGTCCGCGGACGAGGCCCCCGAAGAACGCAGGCGCCGTCGACGCGCTCGAAGAAGGTCCGCCCGCATGGAGGCCGCGTCCCCCGAGCCTGCGATGACGGATGAACGACCACGATCGATCGGGACCGTCTCCGAGTGGCGTTAGCGGCGCATCTGACCAGTTCGGGGTTGTTGCTCTTGCGAAGGCGCGTGTACACCTTAGCGCGATGAAGACGCTTCTTGTGGGCGCCGCTCTCTTCTTGCTTTTCGTTCCTGAAACCGCCTTCGCGCAGTCCGCGCGGGAAGAGTTTCAGCGCGGCATGGAGCTGACGGCGGAAGGTCGACGCGCTGAAGCGCTCCGGCATTTTCAGCGCGCTCGAGAGTTTGAGGAGCGCCCCGTGATCGTCTTCAACATCATGGAGACGCTCGCTGCCCTCGGTCGCTCGCGTGAGGCGATGGACGCGCTCGAACGCTTCATGGCGATCTCCAATGAGGAAAACGACGCGGCGGATCGCGCGACCGCCCTCGCGCGGCGAACGGTGCTTCTCGAGACGCTGACCCAGCTCACGATGTCTGTTGAGCCGTCTTCCGCCACCGTCGAAGTGGACGGCGTCGCGGAAGGCGGAACGGGGGGCACGCGAGTGCTCTATCTCGATCCGGGCGACCACACGATCCTCGTTCGAGCGGAAGGTTTCGCGACCAAGCGAGAGACAGTCGTCGGCGTGGGCGGGGAAGCGTCCCTCGCGGTGTGGCTCGAGCCGCTAGACGCGAGCGTCGTCATTCGTACCGGGATCCCGAGTAGCCAGATCACCGTCGATGGCGAAGAGGTGGGGCGCGGTGAAGCGCAGGTCGAGGTAGCGGCGGGAGAGCACGTGATCCGGGTCCACGCAGAAGGACACGATGACTACACGCGCACCATCGACGTCGAGCCGGGCGCGCGAATGACCGTGGACGCGACCTTTACCCAGGTCGAAGCGCCGCGGCGCGCCTACCAGAGCCCGATCTTGTGGGCGGTCGTCGGCGTCGTCGCCGCGGGCGCCGCGATCAGCGTGGGCATCTTGGCGACCCGAGACAATCCGGTCGATGGCGGCACCACCGGTGACGTTTTCGCGGCGCTAGGGAGCTGGTGATCATGCGCCGACAAATGTGGGCTTCGCTCCTTCTTCTCTTGGTCGTGAGCTGTGGGAAAACACCCACGCAGGTTTTGGTCGTTCTCGACGCGGAAGGGATCTTCGTCATCGAGCGCATTGCGGTGTCCGTTCGCGAAGCGACTCCGTTGCCCGACGAGCCGCCGCCGCCGCCCGATGAGGTCTACCGGATCGTTCCCTCGGCCGAGGACATCCGGTCGGGCGAACATACGCTTCCGCTCTCTTTCGCGATCACGCCCGACGGAGGCGACGCATCGCGCCGCGTGCTTCTTCAGGTGACCGCGACCACGGATCGCGGGGTGCAGATCGTGAAGCGCGCCATTTTCGATTTCGTAGAGGGCGAACAGCGCGCAGTCGCGATCGTCTTCGAAGACGCTTGTGGGGACGTGACGTGTCTGGCGAGAGAAACATGCGTCGACGGCGCTTGCGGGAGCGCCGAGGTCGCCACGGTTTCCCCCGACGTCGCGCGCGAGCGTTTTTCCGACAGCGGAGTCACGCCGGTTCCCCCTTGTGCTGACGCTGACGACTGCGCTGACGACAATGTCTGCACGCTCGATCTCTGCGTCGAGGGCGAGTGCGTGTACGGAAACATGGAGCCTCAGACCCGGTGCGACGGAAGAGCGTATGGCTTCGAGATCCGCTACTGCGGCGAGGAGGGGAAGTGTCGCGTGCGCATGATGTCTGGTGGCAGCGGGCACATCTGCTCTTTGTCTCAGGACGTTGTTCGGTGCTTTGGAGACGATGGCCTCGAGGGCTCCTTCACGACGCCAGCAGGCGAGGTCGGAGAGCAGATCACGAGCGGTGACGCTCATGCCTGCCTGCTCTCCGATGGTCAGGTGCGATGCTGGGGCGACAACACGTTCGGTCAGCTCGGGCTCGGACGGGAGGTGCCCTTCGTCGCGATCGACGAGCCGCATGTGCCGGTCGAAGTGGGTCGCGCGGTGCTGAAGATCGCGGCCGGTCGAAACCACACCTGCGCGCTCTCTCGCGGCGGCGTCGTGCGCTGTTGGGGCGCGAACGAGAGCGGGCAGCTCGGCTACGGGACGACGGACAACATTGGCGATGACGAGACGCCTCGCAGCGACGCGCTCGCGATCGCTCAAGAGGTCGTCGATATCGCGGCGGGCGACGCGCACACCTGCGCGCTCTTGGCTGACGCTCGGGTGCTGTGCTGGGGAGAGGGCGCGAACGGTCGACTCGGCTTTGGTCGCGTGGACAGCATCGGCGACGATGAGTCTCTGGCGCTCGCCCCGGTCGTCTCGCTCGGCGGGCTCGACGTGGACGCGCTCGCGGTCGGCGGAGCCCACACCTGTGCGCTGGTCGGACGGGATATTCGCTGCTGGGGGAGCGGAGCGAACGGGCGACTCGGGACCGGGGACCTCCTGGACGTGGGAGACGACGAGACGCCGGGGACCCTCGACGCGATCAGTTTTACCGGTGCCACCGCGGTCTTCGCGGGCGCCCGCTCTAGCTGCGCGATCGATGTCGGCGGCGGCGTCCGCTGCTGGGGCGAAGGCGCCGCGGGCGCCCTAGGTTCTCAGAGCAGCCAAGACGTGGGTGACGAACCCGGGGAAGTAGGCGCGATCGGGGCGCTTCCCTTGGGCATCGTGTCGCGGATTTACCTTGGGTCCGCGTCGGAGCGGCCGTGCGCGCAGCTGAGCGATGGGGACGTGGTTTGCTGGGGCACGGTCGGGAGCGACACCGTTGGCAACGAGCCCGGCGATGTGCCCGTGCCGTTCGCGTTCGCGGAACGGGGAGAGCACTGCATTCACCCGACCAACTGTCTCTCTGGCACCTGTGACGCCGGTACTTGCGACTGATCCGAGCGCTCGGATCAGAAGAGGTTGATTCGCTCGAGGTTCGAGCCGCCCGCGTAGGCGTAGCTGCCGACGCCGTGGTAGCCGTAGACCGTGATCCCGAAGGTCTCGGCGCCCTGGATACGGTGCGTTCCCCCGTCGACCGGACACGTGATGGTCTCGTGTTCGACGCCGTTGATCGTGCCGGCAGGTTCGCGCGGGCAAGTGATCGCCGCGCCGTCGAGCTCAATGGTCGCGCCGACCGGCGCCGAGGCGACCACGTAGTTGGCGCTAAAGGTGTCGGGAACCAAGAAGATGTACTCGTCGCGGTACTGCTCGACCGGCGGGTACAGGAGCATGGAGGGGTCGCCGCCGTGGCCTGGCTTCCAGTCGACGACCCAGCCCTGGCTCACGAGGATCTGCATGACGCTGATCGGTGCGCTCGCCTCCATCGTGAAGCTGCGGTCGGTGTTGAACTCGCGCCACTCGTTCTCCCCGAGCGTGAAGCTGTTGTTCGGCGCCGGGAGGTTCGTGGTGATGGTGGTCCCCGGCTGGTCGGCCATGACGCGATAGATGTCTGGCTCGCGCCAGGTGGGATGGGCGCTGCGGACCGCGCTCCGCGTGATCACGAACTTCTGTCCCCAGGAGCTGGTCGGGAAGACCTGTTCCTCGAGGTGCTCGGTGCAACAGAAGTCATCCGGCACGCCGCTGGGGTGCGCGGAGATCGCCGTCCGATCGATGGGCGCGATCCCGCGTTCGCCGCCGCTGAACACCGCGACTGGCAGGGTGGACTCGACCACCGTTCCGCTGAGGTCGCCCGGCGCGCCCTCGCTCTCGAGGTTGAGCACGTCGTACGGGCCCAGCGCGACGTTGAGGGTACCGCCGGCGGGCGTCGCGGGGATCGTGCCCGCGCCGACGATCGGTCCGCCCAAGGTGACGGTGACGTTCGTCGCGAACGCGGTCCCCACGATCGTGACGAACGAGTGGTCAGGGATGCCGACGATGTCCATGCCGCCGATCGGGATCTCGACGGGGTTCGCGGTCGGCCAACCGATGACGCGGTACTTCGTGTCGAGCGCGGGAACGGGGATGAGCAAGGAGGCGTCGTTGCTCTCGCTCTGGACGATGGGGTTGAACTGGTACGCCACGACCGGGAAGTTGGTGCGCACGCGATAGGCTTGTGAGCTGAGGGAGGTCGCGGTGCCTTCGCCGACGCCGTTGGACCCGTCAACCTCTCGCGACGGTAGGTCAATGCGCACGAGATCGTTCGGCGGGACCGTCGCGGTCGTCACGAGCTCTTCCACCGGCACTCCGACCGTCCCGGTGCTCCGGAAGACCTGCGCTTCGACCGGGGTGTCGCTCGGGTTCGCGAGGACCACCGCGAACTGTTCCCCGCGGGCGTCGAGCGTCATCCCGAGGACCTCCCCGTACTCGTTGTCGAGGTCGACCGCGAAGTAGTCACAGCCGACGTTGCTGCGGGCGTCTCGCGCGACCGCGCAGGCGTCGACACACGCGCCGCTCATGCAGGCCTCGGTGGCGCCGCAGTCACGGGTCAACGTCGTGCTGTTTCCGTCATCCGCGCAGGTGTGGATCTCGTTGCCGACGCAGAGCGTGCGACCGGGCTGGCACATTCGGCAGCCACCGCCGACGACGCAGGTCTGCGAGAGGGTGCACGTCTCGATGACGACGCGCTCGCCCCCTTCGCATCGCGTCACGTCCCGGCCGGAGCAGCCCAACATGCCATCGGGCATGCACATCGCCAGCGCGGTGTCCTCACGTCCACTGTCCCCAGATGGGCGATCGTCGTCGCCGCACGAGGCGACCAAAACGCTGAACAACAGGGTGGAAAGGGTTCGCACCAGCGCGCGAGAAAGAGGCGTCGACATGCGTCGTGGTTATCACAGCTTCCGGTCTGGGGCAGTGGGCGTTCCGGTGGGGGAGCGCAACGTCGCGTTCTTCGCTACCTTCGCGGTCGTGTGGAAGATCGTCTTGGTTGCGCTCGTGTTCGGTTCTGTCGCTTGTGGCGGTTCGCCAGAGGTCATCGCGGTCGAGCCGCTCCCTCCAGCACAAGCGCAACAGCAGCAGCACGCGGTGCCAGTGTCGACGGTCGCGTTGCAAAACCAAGACGCGACGGGCTCCACCTATGAGGTCACGCCGCCCGCGGACTCGCTCTCCGCTCCCCCTTCACACTCCGCGGCGAGCCCGACCATTGGCGCACCGACGTCGCCGAGTGCACCTGCACCACCTCCCGCGTCGACCCGTGAAGCAGCACCTGCTGCGCCCGCCGCGGCCTCGAGCAACCTGGCGGCCTTTGACGCGTGTCGCGGAACCATCTCTCGCGCGCGTGCCCAGCGCGCGATCTCTGGGGTCGAGAGTGAACTCGCGCAGTGTTACGCGACCGGGTTCGAGCGTGACAACAGCCAACGCGGTGACATCCGCTTGGTTCTCAAGATTGAGCGCAATGGGCGGATGTCCGAAGGCGCAGCGTCTGGAGACATCACCGACCGCGGGATCCTCGACTGCATGCTCGACACCCTGCGCGCGGTTCGCTTCCCGCGCCCGCGCCGTGGCTGCGCGACCGTGATGCAGACGTACTCGTTCAACCCGCACTGAGCGCGAGCTCAGCCTTCGCTACAGGCGCAAGGTCATGCGGACCGCGCCGCGGAGCTGAAACCCAACCGAGTCACCGTCCTCTTCGAGGTCGACCGATGCGATCGACCCCGCGTCCGAGATCTTCTGCCGCGTGAGGTTGAGGAACACCGCGTCGACCCCGGCCCCGATCCACAGCATCGGCAGGATGCGCACGTCGACGCCAATGCCCGCGTCAACGGCGAGCCCATTGACCTGGGTGTCAAAGCTTCGCGACCCAGAAGAGATGTCGCCGCGTCCGAGCCAGGCGTAGCCGATGCCAAGCCGGAGGAAGGGCTCAATGATCTTGAGCGGGATGCGCACGGAGAGATCGAGCTCGACCATTCCGACATCGAAGTCGCCGTGTCGCGAGAAGGTCGCGCGGCCGCCGATCGTGAACATGTAGATGCGGACCCCGAGCCCGCCGCTCAGGTTGATACCGCTGCCTTGGAGAAGCTCGGCGTCCGGAACGAAGTTGTCCTCCGAGAGCTGGACCAAGTTCGCGTAGGAGTAGCCAGCGCCGAGGTCGAGATAGAAGTTGCGGTTGCGATCTTCTTTGGCCTCGGCGGTATCGGTGACGGCGAGGCTCATCACCGTGAGACTCACGAGGAGCAGGGCGGGGAGCGCCAAGCGCTGGAGGAGGGAGCGGGACGTCATGAAGGATCCTCTCTGTCTCCGGCGGGCGGCCCGACCAGGTCGCTTGATGGGAAGGTCTCCTGATCGACGATCCGATAGTCCCCGCCCAGCCAGCTTCCGAAGTCGATCACCCGACACCGTTTCGAACAAAACGCGCCTTCCCCCTCCGCTCGAACGAAGCCTCGTTTGCACACCGAGCACTTTGCGTCGTTCTTCACTTCTGATGGCCCAGGCACGCCCAAACCTAGCACGCAGGGTTCGCGCTCGTGGGCGGGGCGAGCGCGCTCGTCGGCCTTCTGGGTGTCGCTTCAGGTAGTCTGCGCGAGATGCGAGGCCGCGAAGCAGACTGGTCGCGATCGACCTCCGGTTTCTCGGCGGCGGTCGCGGGGAACGCGGTCACGCTCCTCCACGACGGAGCGCAGACCTATGACGCGATGCTCGAGGCCATCGCTGGCGCGCGTGAAGAGATCTTGCTCGAGATGTATTGGTTCGGTTCGGACCGAGCAGGTTGGCGCTTCGCGAACGCGTTGATCGAGCGCGCCAAGGCGGGGGTCTCGGTCTCGATCATCTACGACGCGATCGGCAGCCTCTCTTCGACCGACGAGATGTGGGACGCGCTGCGCGACGCAGGGTGCAAGGCATACGCGTATGGGCCCATCCGGCCGTGGCGGGCGCGCTTTCGTTTGATCGGGATCAACCGCCGCGACCACCGGAAGATCCTCGTCGTCGACCGTTTGCTGGGGTTTACGGGCGGGCTCAACATCGGTGACCCTTGGGCCGCGCAAGAGGACGGTGGTGAGGGGTGGCGCGACGACATGATCCGCATCGAGGGGGACGCGGCGCTACAGCTCTGTCGCGTGTTTCATCACACGTTCGCGAAGCTCGCCGGGAGAGAGGTCCACGACCGCGCGTTCGGTGAGCTCCCGCCGAACGAGAAGGTCACGGTGTTGGCGAACTTCCTTGATCGCCGCCGCGACATTCGTTCGGTGTACCTGGAGCGGATCCGCGCGGCCGCGAGCTCGATCTTCATCACCAACGCTTACTTCATTCCGGACTCACAGATCCGTCGCGAGTTGGCGGCGGCGCATGCGCGCGGCGTGACGGTGCGGGTGTTGTTGCCCGGTAACAACGACGTGAAGGCGGTGCAGTGGGCGAGTCGCCGTTTGTACGAACCGTTGATGGCCCGCGGTGTTCACATCCACGAGTGGCAGGGCGCGGTCCTTCACAGCAAAACCGCCGTCATCGACGGAAGCTGGTGCGCGATCGGGACGTACAATCTAGACCATCGGTCCTTTCGCTTTAATCTCGAGGTGGTCGCGACCGTGAGCGATCGCGGTGTGGGTGCCGCGATGGAACAGAAGTTCTTGGAAGACCTCCAAAAGGCGGAGGAGATGAACCCTGAAAACTTCTCTCGTCGCCCTATGTCAGAGAAGATCTCGGAGAAAATCTTCTACTTGTTCCGTAAATTGCTCTAGTCGTTGTGGTCGACGATCTGCACCGCGCGGAGATTCGTCGCCGAGTGAATGTTCGCGCGCGCTCGATTGGTTCGTATGCTTGAACGCGCGAACCCAAGGAAAAGCCCCCACCGCGGGGTCGGAAGGTACTGATGCTCGGAAACACCCTGCGACGAAGCAGCCTCGTTCGAACCACGCTCTGTTCCTCCGCTGCGCTGTTGGCGCTCGTGAGCTGTGGCGGAAGCCAAGGGCTCGAGCCGCGCTACGTCGCGGTTCACAACACGATGACGGCGGTGGGCCTCGCCCAGACCGGTTCCATCAGTGAAGGTTCGCTCGCGCAAGGCGCTGACGCGCGCGTCAACGTCACGCTCAACGGCGGCGAGTGCACCACCTTCGTGGCCTTGGGATCGGGCATCAGCAACATCGATGTTCGCGTGATCGGCGAAGGAGACGAAGAGCTCGGGACCGACGGAACGAACGACCCGCACGCGGCGACACAGATCTGCGCGCCGCGGTCGGGCGACTTCCAGGTCGTGGTGACGGCGACCGAGGGAAGCGGCGGCTACATCTTGAGCAGCTGGTCCGGCACGGCGGTCGCGTCATCCGGACCCTCAGCGGGCGGAACGCGACCGGTTGTGGCGTCGAGCGGTACCGGCACCTGCGCCGAGCCGCTTCCGATCGCCTTCAATCAGCCCGCCAACGGAACGACCGCGCAGAACCAGCACGTCATGGCGGGGTCGTGCGTCTCCGGAGGCGCTGCCCCCGAGGTCGTCTACCAGCTGACCATCGAGAACCGCGCGATGGTTCGCATCGCGCTCGAGTCCCAGTTTGACGGCGCGCTCTACGTACTCGGGACCTGCGGAAACATGGGCACCGAGATCGCGTGCAACGACGACGCGGGGGACACGAACCACTCGTTGATCGAGACGACCCTTGAGCCGGGGACGTACTTCGTCGTCGTCGATGGTTACGGCAGTGAGTCAGGCTCGTATGACCTCGCGATCACCGAGACGGCGCTCCAGACCGTCGCGGACCGATGCACGACGGCACCGGTGCTGAGCCCTGGCGCCGCCGTTACCGCGAGCACGCAGGGAAGCGCAGACTACTTCCAGGCGACCTGTGCTGGTGGGGCGCGTTCCCCGGACCTCGTTCACCAGATCGTCGTTCCGCAGCGCTCGCGCCTTCGCGTCCGCCAACAGACCAGCTTTGATGGTGCGCTCTACGTTCGCCGCGCCTGCGATGACCCGAACACCGAGATCGCGTGCAACGACGACTTCGCGAGCACCAGCGAGTCCCTTGTCACCGCGGTCGTCGATCCCGGGACCTACTTCGTCTACTCCGACGGCTTCAGCGGTCAAAACGCCCGAGGCGGCGCCGGCAACGTGACGCTCACCGCGAGCCTCGGAAACGTGAACGGTGGCGGCGCGACCGGCGACAGCTGCAGCTCGCCCGCGACCCCTGGGCAGGGGGTCTTCCCGGTCGACACCATCGACGCGAGCGACACCACGCTCGGCAGCTGCGGCGGTCAAGGCGGAGCCGATGTGATCTACGAGCTCAACCTCACCGGTCGCTCGACCGTCGAGGTGAAGGTCCGCGACGCGGAGTTTGCCGGCGCGATGTACATCCAGTCGACCTGCGGCGACCGCACGAGCGAGGAAGCTTGCGCGCCCATCGCTTCGTCGGACCCGCGCTCACAAGAGTCTACGATGACGGCGACGCTCGGTCGCGGGCGCTACTTCCTTGTCATCGACGGGGAGCGCCCAGACGCCTTTGGTGCGGCCAACGTCGAGGTGAACATCACCGACATCGCCGCTCTGGAGCGGAGCTGTCGTCGCGCGCCGATGCTGCGCCCAGGTCGAACCGTCAACGGAAACACGACCAACGAGCAGGACAACTTCCAGGCGAGCTGCGCAGGCGGCGCGGCCAGCAACGACGTCCTCTACCGCTTGCGCGTCGCGCGACGTTCGGTCGTGCGGATCGACCTCTCGGCGGATTACGACGCTGCGCTTCACCTGCGTCGTGATTGCGCCGACCAGTCGACCGAGGTCGCGTGCAATGACGATCATCAAGACAACCGACACTCACGGATCGAGTCGACGCTCGACGCGGGGACCTACTTCGTTATCGTCGATGGTTTCCGCGCCGGGAACGCGGGGAGCTACAGTCTCGAGGTCGACGTCTCGCGACCGTAGGACTGGCCGGGCGGGCTTGGGGCTGCCAAGCTCGCCGCCATGAGTCAGCTGCGCCTCCTGAGGCCGCTCGAGCGAGTGATCGCGAGCGGCCATCCGTGGATCTATCGGGACGCGCTCTCGGGCGACGCGGCGCCTGGCGAGGTCGTCACCGTCGTCAATCGCAAGGGGCGCTTCGTTTGTCGCGGGATCGCGGACGCTGGGCCCATCGGCATGCGGGTCTTCACGACGCGCGACGAGCCGCTTGAGCCGCTCTTCGCGTCACGGCTCGCCCGTGCGTTCGAGCTGCGGCGTGGTCTCCTTGAAGGTGGTGGCCTGGGCGACACGGATACCTACCGGCTGGTGCACGGGGAGGGCGATCGGCTCCCCGGCGTCGTGGTCGATCGCTACGGCTCCCACGCGACGCTGCGCTTTGATGGACAAGGCGCCACCGCTTGGCGGGACGCCGTCATCGCGGCGCTGCAGCCGCTCCTCGCGTCGCTCGAAGTGACCGCGTTGATCACGCGCCAAGGTCGGAAGCGTCAGATCAAAACGGAGGTCGCCTTCGGTGAGGTCGCCGATCAAGTCGTGGTGCGCGAACACGGGATGAAGCTGCTCTTTGATCCGCGGGCGGGACAGAAGACGGGGCTCTTTTTGGATCACCGGGAGACGCGACGTTTGGTGCGCGGGATGTCCCGCGGCAAGCGCGTGCTCAATCTCTACGGTTACACTGGCGGCTTCTCGGTCGCGGCCGGGCTCGGAGGCGCGACCGCCGTGACGACGGTCGATATCGCTCCCCGCGCGATCGATCTCGCGAGCGAGACCTTCGCGGCGAACGACCTCCCCGCCGCGCGCCATGAAGGCATCGCGAGCGATGTCCCGGCCTACCTCGAAGGAGAGACGCGCCGCCCGGTCGACCTCATCGTTTGCGACCCGCCGAGCTTCGCGCCCAACGAAGACGCCCTTGGCGCCGCGCTGGAGAAGTACCGCGAGCTCCATCGACAGTGCTTGGGGCGCCTCCGTCCGGGCGGGATCTACGTCGCCGCGAGCTGCTCGAGTCACGTCAATCGTTCCGCGTTCGACGCGACGCTGACCGAGGGAGCCAAACGCGCACGGAAGATGCTCCAGGTCCTCGGACGCTTCGGCGCGCCGATCGATCATCCGCGGCTCTTGGCGTTCCCCGAAGGCGATTACCTTAAGGTCGTCATCGCGCGCGTCCTCTAAAGCCATGGCTCCTTAAATGCAGTAATTTCGGCGAGCGGACGGGAGTTTGAGGCTCTTCGTGGCGTCTCTTTAGACCGCGTGGTAGATCCCGCGCGCTCATTCGTGAGCCGGGCCTGCTCCCCAGGTCCGAAACCACACACACCTCTCAGGCTCTGTCGATTGAACCGGTGCTCTCTGTTTGGAGAGTTTTCGATCGCGAGAGGTGGCGGAAAACAACCGGAAGGAGAACGAGCCATGGCAACGCCTACCCACGCAATCGAAGAAGCCCCTGAACTCGCTGCCCTCGGCAGCCGCGACGTCGCGAGCGGAGACCTCCCCATTGGTCTCAAGCCGCTCATCGATGCCGGCGTGCACTTCGGCCACCAGACCAAGCGCTGGAACCCGAAGATGCGCCCGTACATCTACGGCGCCCGTAACGGCATCCACATCGTCGACCTCGACCAGACCGCGCAGCTCTTCAAGCGCGCGTTCGGTTTCGTCACCGAGGCCGTCGCACGGGGAGGCCACGTGCTCTTCGTCGGCACCAAGCGGCAGGCGTCGGACGTCATCTTTGAAGAGGCGACCCGCGCGAGTCAGTTCTACGTCACCGGCCGTTGGCTCGGCGGCACGCTCACGAACTTCCGCACCGTCAAGAACGGCATCGACCGCTTGCGCGACCTCGACCGTCAGGAAGAGGACGGCTCGCTCGCGGCGCTTCCGAAGAAGGAAGGCCTCTCGCTTCGTCGTGATCGCGAGAAGCTCGAGAAGTTCCTCGGCGGCATCAAGATGATGAACGGCCTCCCGTCGGTCATCTTCGTCGTCGACCCGAACCACGAGCACATCGCGGTCAAGGAGGGGCGCAAGCTCCACATCCCGATCGTGGCGCTCACCGACACCAACTGCGACCCGGACCTGGTTGACTACGTCATCCCCGGCAACGACGACGCGATCCGCTCCATCAAGCTGATCACCTCGCGTATCGCTGACGCTTGCATCGACGGCCAGCAGCGCCGCCGCGAGTTCCAGCAGCAGGGCGGCAAGACCTCCGAAGGCGTCGAGGTTGAGTTCAGCCGTCGCCGCGGTCGCGGCGGTCGTCGCTGAGCCGACGCTTCCCTAACTTCATCGATAGAGAGAAGAAATAGTGACTGTTACTGCAAAGCAAGTGAAGGCGCTCCGTGATCGTACGGGCGCGGGCATGATGGACTGCAAGAAGGCGCTCGTCGAAGCCGAAGGCAACGAAGAGAAGGCCCTGGACATCATCCAGAAGAAGGGCCTCGCGAAGGTCGCCAAGAAGGCCGGCGCGATCGCTGCGGAGGGTGTCTGCCACGCGTACATCCACGGCGGCGGACGCATCGGTGTCCTGCTCGAGCTCAACTGCCAGACGGACTTCGTCGCGCGGAACGAAGAGTTCAAGCAGTTCGCGGAAGAGCTCGCGATGCACATCGCGTCCGAGGCTCCCGAGTACGTTCGTGACGATGAAATCACCCCCGAGATCATCGCGCGGCGCGAAGACGTCTTCCGCGGCCAGCTCGCCGAAGAAGCGAAGCAGACCGGCAAGGAGCGGCCCCCGCAGGCGATCGCCAAGATCGTCGAGGGCAAGCTCGCGAAGTGGAAGCGGACCTGCTGCTTGTTGAACCAAGAGTTCATCATGAGCGACGAGAAGAAGACCATCGCGCAGGCGCAGGACGAGCTGTCCGCGAAGATCGGCGAGAAGGTCAGCGTCCGGCGCTTCACGCGCTACTCGCTCGGCGAGGGCATTGAGAAGAAGGTCAACGACTTGGCGGCAGACGTCGCGGCGACCATCGCTGAGGGCTGAGCCAACCCGCGCGCGAAGAGCGCGCGCTTGAACGGCAAGGGAACGTCTTCGGACGTTCCCTTCGTCGTTAACCCAAGTGAGCCGTCGTCAGCGGGAGAGCGCGGCCGCGATCGCCTCCGCGATCGTCGGGTGCTTGAAGGTGAAGCCCGCGGCGAGCGCCGCTTTCGGTTCGACGCGTGCGCTCCCGAGCAACATCTCTTGGGCCATCTCCCCGCCGAGCGCGGCCTTCATCGCGAACTTGGGGACGCGAAAGAAAGCGGGGCGCGAGAGCGCCTTGGCGAGCGCACGGGTGAACTCCGCGTTGGTCACTGCGTGGGGAGCGACCGCGTTGATGGCGCCGGTGACCTCGTCTCGATCGAGGCAGAAGAGGATCAGCGCGACCAGGTCGTCGAGGCTGATGAAGCTCATGAACTGCGAGCCGTCGCCGATCGGGCCGCCGAGCCCGAGGGAGAACGGGAGCTTCATTTCTTTCAGGGCACCGCCCTGGTCGGAGAGCACGATTCCGATGCGGAGCCGGACCGTTCGCGTGAAGTCCTCGGCGCGCGCCGCCTCTTCTTCCCAGACGCGGCAGACGTCCGCGAGAAACCCGGTTCCCGCAGGAGCGTCTTCATCCAGGACGCGGTCTCCTGCGTCTCCGTAGAACCCGATCGCGGACGCGCTCACGAAGGTCGCGGGTGTCGCGAGGTCACGAAGTGTGTCGACGATGAGCTTGGTTCCGTCCACTCGGCTGGAGCGAATGGCGTTCTTGTGTTCGGGCGTCCACCGTTTCGCGACGCTCGCGCCGGCCAGGTGAACCACCGCGGAGACGCCTTCCAGCCGCTCTTTGTCGAGCTCGCCGCGCGACGGTGACCACACGACGGCGTCCGCGGAACCGTCAGAGCGTCGCCCGATTCGAAGAACCCGGTCTCCTCGTGCGCGGAGCGCCTTGGTGAGTGAGGTGCCTACGAGGCCGCTGGCTCCAGTGATCGCGATTGTCTTTCCCACCTGCGCAGGATGGGGTCAGCATCGCGAACCGTCGAGCGCCACGCGATTGCGCGGACCGGCTACGCCCGATAGGGTCCGCGCGCATGCATATCGCTTTTGTCTCCGAGTCCATCGCGCCTTTTAGCTCCACCCAAGGAGCGAAGACCCGTGCCGCCCTCAGCAAAGGGCTCAAGAGCCTCGACCACTCCGTCACCGTCGTGAGCCCGATGGACGCCAGTATCGACGCGACGCGGTACTCGTTGGCGCGGCGCCTCTCGAAGATCGAAGCCGAGGTAGACGGTCAGGTGTACGCCTGCGAGCAGTACACCGGGCGCACGCCAGGCGGCGTTGACGTG
Source organism: uncultured bacterium (assembly GCA_938024995.1). Lineage (GTDB taxonomy): Bacteria > Myxococcota_A > Polyangia > Polyangiales > Houyiibacteriaceae > CALJDU01. The sequence goes on along the minus strand of CALJDU010000033.1, from coordinate 60,025 downwards.
GTCTTCCTTCGCGAGCCCGATGTCTCCGATGACGCGCTTCAGTGGAAGGTCTTCGCGGCCGCCGCAGAGAAGATCGTCCCCGAGCTCTCGGTGGACGTGGTGCACGCGCACGGTGCGCTCGGCGCAGGGTTCGTCTCGAGCACCGCGCTCACCGCGGTGTTGACCGTCGACACCGTCGAGGCAGCCGGAGAGGGGGCGCTCACCAAGGCGCGCGCGGTCACCGCGACCTCCCGAACCGTTGCGCAAGAGCTCTCGCGCGCGAGCGAAGATGTCTCGGTCAGCGGGATCCTCAACGGCGTGGATGGCTCGCGCTGGAACACGCTCACCGATGCGTACCTCCCGTACCGCTTCGATCCAATGGACCTCGGCGGGAAGCGGAAGTGCAAGCGCTCGCTTCAGCGCGGCTCGGGGCTCCCCGTGCGGAGCGACATTCCGCTGTTCGTGGCGACCTGCGCGAGCGGCGCGGGTCTGGGGCTCGTGGCGAGCGCGATGGGCGCGCTTTTGCGAAACGACGTCCAGGTCGCGGTCGCGACGGATCTCGCGAGCGAACACGGCGCCGCGCTCACGGAGCTCGCGTCGAGGTTCTCCGACCGGCTGGTCGTCCTTCCTTATGGTGAGGAGCTGGTCCATCACCTCTACGGCGCGGCCGATCTCCTGATCGTTCAGAACGGCGCAGGCGCAGAAGCGTTGATGTGCGCGCATCGCTACGGCGCGCTTCCGATTTCTTCGACGGGCTATGACGTCGCGGTCGACTGCGACGCGAAGCTCAGCTCCGGAACCGCGTTCCTCTACGGGGACGGTGAGCTTCTCGGGGCGCTTCAGCGCGGCGCGGCGTCGTTCCTGAAGCACGACGCCTTCGACGCGCTACAGCGACGCGTGATGTTGATCGATCACTCATGGGACCGCAGCGCGCGTCTCTACGAGCGCATCTACCTCAAGGCGATCTCGGCCTGATCCGTCCTCGCCGACAAGCAGCGAACGCGAGCTGAAAAAACAGGTTGGCGCGTTTTCGATCCGTGCTAGTTGAACTCGCGTGGACGGCCACATGCCACCTAAGAGAGACGTCGCTCGAGCGCTCCTCCTCCGAGGGAGCGTGTATGTTCACCTCGACCCAACGGTCACCGAGGTGGAGGTCCCGACGTGGTGCAAGGACCAGCAGCAGCTGGTGCTGCACGTGGGTCTCGATATGCCGATCCCGATCCCAGACCTGCGGGTCGACGCGAGCGGAGTGAGCGGGACGCTCTCGTTTCGTCGCGTACCGTTTCGTTGCGTGGTCCCGTGGCACGCGATCTTCGCGCTCACTGGAGACGATGGCCGCGGCCTCGTCTGGCCGGAGTCGGTCCCGGTATCCCTTCGTGACGTCGTGGGCTCGCCCGCTCCACTGAGCAGCTCCATCTCGCTTCCGGAACCGGACCGAGAGCCGGGGCTTCGAGTCGTTGGCTCCGAGACGTCCGAGAAGAAAGCACCGTCCGCTTCGACCCTCCCGGTCTCGCCAGTGTCGAGCGCCCCCGCGCTCGCGAGTGTTCCCGAGCCGTCTGAAGTGAGGCCTGAGCTCAGTCCTGCCGAGCTTGATCTGGCGCATGACCTTGAGGTCCAACCGGACTCGCTCGACGCGCCGAAGGGGCCACGCGAAAAGCGGAAGCTCCCGCCGTACCTGCGCGTCGTCAAGTAGCGCCGTCGTCAAGTAGCGCCGTCGTCAAATAGCGCCAAACGCTTCAGTGGCTCCAACACCGTTTCCGACGTGACATCACCGGGACAACACCGCCGTCCTGTTGTTAGATGTCCGCGATGTACTCCTCTCTCTCCCAAGGCGCGTTGGTCCGTTCGTCTTTCACGAGCCGTTGCCTGGCCGGAAACCCGCTCGGCGACCCACTGACGCGTGACGTGCTCCTGTACGTTCCTCACGTCGCCGCGGAGCGCCGCCTCCCGACGATCATGTTGCTCCCGGGCTTCTTCGCGACGCACGTCAGCATGCTCGGGTTCAACCCGTTCAAGTCGAACACGGTGGAGGCCTTCGATCGTCAGCTCGCGGCGGGCGAGTGCGACCCTGCGATCTTGGTGATGCCCGATTGCATGACGCGTTGGGGCGGCTCGCAGTTCGTCGATTCCCCCGCGACCGGTCCGTACCAGACCTACCTCGTCGACGAGGTCGTCCCGCACGTGGACGCGAACTTCAACACCATCGCGGGACCGGAAGGACGCGCGGTCATCGGGAAGTCCTCCGGAGGGTTCGGCGCGCTGCGGCTCGTGATGGATCGCCCAGGGGTGTTCTCCGCCGCAGGGAGCCACGCGGGCGACGCGGCCTTCAACATCAGCATGCGCCCGATGTTCACGAACGCCGCGACCGCTTTTGATCGCGCGGGCGGGGTGACCGCGTTCGCGAAAGCGGTCGTCGATGGCGGGCCCAAGGGTGGCGCCGCGTTCGACGGTCTCTTCGTCTTGGCGTGCTCGGCCGCGTACGCTCCCGACCTCTCGGCGCCGCTCCCGCATCTGGCGCTCCCCTTTGACCCGCGCACCGCGGAGCTGAACGAAGAGGTGTTCGGGCTTTGGCTGGACCATGATCCGCTTCATCGAATCGAGGGCTCGAAGTCGGCCCTCGCGAGCCTCCGGACGGTGTTTCTCGACTCGGGCAATCGTGATGAGCACGGGCTCCACTTCGCGGCGCGTCTCATGGCGGATCGGATGCGTGCGCACGAGATCCCCGTTCATCACGAGGAGTACGACGGCGGCCATCGCGGCACTTCTTACCGCTACGAGACGTCGCTACCGCACCTGGTCGCCGCGCTCCGCTCGCGCGCGCCGACCTGAGGTAAATCGCAGCCGCGAGGACCTCAAACGGCTGCTATGCTTTTTCTCGATGGCGCGGACAAAGAAGACAGCGAGCACCAAGGCAGCCACGAAGAAGGCCGCCACAAAGAAGGCCAAGACCGCAGCGAAGGCCGCGGCTGCTGAGGGCGAAGAGGTCGAGGCCAAGCCCAAGCCCGCGAAGAAAAAGCGGGGCGCCGCGCTACAGGCGGAGGTGATCCTCGCCGACCCGCCGACCATGCAAGCCAAGATCGCGGATCTGGGTCAGCAGCTGATCGACTCCAAGACCACCCCGGCGACCAACGCTGCTCGCGTGCTCCACGAGATCCTCGCGCTGGACGCCGCGCCGTTGGTCCCGCTGGTTGAGAAGTTCGCGCGAAGCATCACCTCGAAGAACAAGCGCGTGGTGCAGGCCGCCGCAGACGCGCTCCCCGCGATCGCGAAGATTCAGCCGGCGCGGGTCGCGAAACATCTGGATACGATTCTGTTGGGATCGTTTGAGGACGCCAACGACGACGGCAAGGACGGTCTCGTCCGGACCTTCGCGACACTGTGCTCGGCGTCGGTCGCGTATCAGAAGCGGCTCGAACCGGTCCTGACGGTCGCGCTCTCCGGGGCCGAGGGAAAGACCCTGGTCGAGTGGTCGAAATGCGTGTTGCCGGCGCTGAAGGGCGAGCCGCATGCCCGTGCGCGAGAGGTCGTGCAAGGTCGCCTGTATCGCATTCCGTCGAAGTACGCGCGCGAGATCGCGGACTTCCTGAAGATTCGTCTGCGCGCTCGGTACCACTGAGTTCAAGACTGAGTTCAAGGGTCTTCGTTTGAGGTCGTCGTCGAGCGAGCCCTCGCCTCCGGCGATTCACCCAAACGTTCGCTCCGCTTGCTGCGCGACCGCTTCGCGCCGGCGTCTTCGCACCGATCTGGGTCCTCTCATTTGGGTCCTGCGTTGTCGACCTGTGGTGATCTTCTTTGGGCAGCTCAGGTCGCGCTTGTGGCGATCTTGTTGTATCTCGCGAACATGACGATTCGACTCGCTTTCGCCATCACCCTTTCTTCCCTGCTCGCCTTTGCGTTCGCCTGTGGCGGCGGTGGTGAGTACGTCGAGAACGCGCCGCTTGAGAACGTGACCGCGCCGGCCGCGTCGTGGCCAGAGAACTTCGTCACGGGTCCCGGGAACGGGCCTGCGCTTTACCTCGATGCGTCCGCCGCTTCGCCGGCGCTCGGCTACGTCTCCGAAGGGGTCGCCGTACGTGTGGAAGGGGCCCCCGAGAACGGTCGCGTGCTCGCGCGGATCATGGGGCCGATGAAGGTGAAGGCGTACATCGATGCGTCACGACTCGGTTACCGCGTCCAGCGTCGCGGCAAGGTTCGCGGCACCCCAACCTATGTGGGCCCGAACGACATCGTTCGTTATCTCGGGGCGGAAGACGGGACTCGCACTCGCGTCGAGGTCACGCCCATGATCGGCGACGTGCCGCTGGGTACGTTCCAGGGCTCGTTCCCCACGGTCGGGCTCTCCCCCGACGCGCCCAGCGCGGACGCCGAAGCGCCGCGCGCGGGAGAGACCCGGAGAGTGCCGGCGGGTCAGAGCGTCCCTGTCTACGATCGCCCGGATGGTCAGATCGTCGCGACCATCCCCTCCACCGAAAACGGAACGAACGTGACCGTGCTCCGCGATCAGAACCCGTGGTTCGGGATCCGCGTCGGCGATGGGCCGTACATCGTCGGTTTCGTGAACGTCCCGCTCGGCAACGGGATCGGCACCGCAGGTGGCGGAACGGCCCCGAGCGCCGTACCCGCACGCATCGAGGCCGAGAGCGCGCACCCTCTGTGGCGCGTCCCCGCGCGCACGCGCGTGAAGTTCAACGACCGGACGGTCGGGATCCTCGCCGAGGACGGCTACGCCCGCGAGATGAACCGCTACGCCGATTCCGACGAGGTCGACGTGTTCATCGCGGTTGACGACGACGTGGCGCTCCGCGGCATGGTGCCGACGGCTGCGCTTCAACCCGTCGAGTAACCAAGCCCACCGAGCAACCTCCGTCCATCTGGCGTCTGTCGCTACGCGAGGAGCGAGGCGTGGAAGTCGGCGGGCGGTTCGTATCCGAGCAGGTGCGTGACGGTCGCGGCGACCTGGCTGAGCCCTCGGCGCTCCTGGTCGGCGAGCGTGAGTCTCGCGCCCGGAGCGAAGACGTGGAGCGGGACGGGGTTGAGCGTGTGGCTCGTTTTCTTTCGCCGGTGACCGCTCTCTTTGACCTGGAATGCACCGGTCTTCTTGTCGATCTCGAACATCTGGTCGGCGTTCCCGTGATCGGCCGTGACGATCATCGCGCCGTCGAGCTTTTCGATGATCGGGAGCAGCCGCGCGAGGCAGAGGTCGACGGTCTGCACCGCGAGCACAGCCGCGTCGCGGTCTCCAGTATGGCCAACCATGTCGCCGTTCGCGAAGTTGATCCGGAGATGCCGGAAGTCGCCTGAGGTCAGCGCCGCGATCGTCGCGTCGGTGATCTCGCCCGCCTTCATCCAAGGGCGCTGCTGGAAGGGGAGCAGGTCGCTCTTGATCTCCCGGTAGGTCTCCGTCTTCGCGTCGAAGGCACCGCTCTTGTTGCCGTTCCAGAAGTAGGTGACGTGCCCGAACTTCTGGGTCTCGCTGCAGGCGAACTGACTGACCCCGTTCTCCGCGAGGTACTGTCCGAGCGTCTCGTCGATGTCGGGAGGCTGCACCAAGTAGCGCGCGGGGATGTGCTCGTCGCCGTCGTACTCCATCATGCCGGCGTAGCGAATGTCGGGCGCGCTCCCGCGACCCGTTCCGGCGCGATGGGGAGCATCGCGATCAAAATGCGTGAACTCGTCATCGCCGAGCGCGCGACTGATCTCGATCGCGCGGTCGCCACGGAAGTTGAAGAAGATGACGCTCGCGCCGTCTTCGATCGGTCCGACCGGTGCGCCGTTTTCGGTGATCACGAACTCGGGCAAGAACTGATCGGTGGTCCCGTCTGCTCGTAGCGCGACAACCGCGTCCCGGAGCGACGGAAACTCGTGCCGCGCGCGGCCGTGAACATGCGCGTGGTAGCCGCGCTCGACGATCGACCAGTCGGCCTCGTAGCGGTCCATGGTCGTCGTCATTCGGCCGCCGCCGCTCGCCACGCGGTAGTCGAGCCCGGCCTCGCGCATCGACGTGAGCAGCTCTTCGAGCGCATCGACATAGGTCAGCGCGCTGGTCTCGGGGACGTCACGCCCGTCAAGCAACGCGTGAACGCGCACGCGCTGGACTTTTTCCTTCGCGCACCGGCGGATCATCGCGAAGAGGTGGTCGATGTGGCTGTGCACGTTGCCGTCGGACAAGAGCCCGATGAAGTGCATGACGCTCTCGCGTTCACGAACCCGCGCGGTGAGCGCGTTCCACTCGTCGCCCGCGAAGAGCTCTTCGCTTTGGATCGCGAGGTGGACCCGCTTCGCGCCTTGATCGAACACCCGCCCTGCGCCGAGCGCGTTGTGCCCGACCTCGCTGTTGCCCATGTCCTTGTCTGACGGAAGCCCGACCGCGCGACCGTGCGCGCGAAGCGTCGTCGAGATCGCGCGATCACCGAGCCAATCGAGCGTGGGCGTTCGCGCGAGCCAAACGGCGTCGCCAGCGTCTCGTCTCCCGATCCCCACTCCGTCCATCACGACGACGAGAACAGGTCCGGGGACGCCCGAGAACGAGCGGTGTTTTTTCAGCGTGAGGGTCACCCGCGCACTCTACTCGAACGACTCTCCGCGCATCCAGCGCGGCCGCTCTAGCGTTCGCCTCTCGGAGACGTACACTCGCGCCCATGTGTGGAGGCTACTCGCGTGGGGTGTTGGGGTTCGCGATCTTCGTCCTGTCATTCGCGACCGCGGGGGCGTCCGCGCAGGACGGCGTCGCGCTTGAGTACTCGCTGACCGATCGCGCGACCGTGCGGGTCATGGCTGTTCAGGGCGTGCGCACCGAGACGCTACAAGGACGACAGTATCCACGCGTTGTCGCGATTCCGGTCGCGGGTCACGGCAGCGGGATCGTGGTGAGCGACAACGGCATCATTTTGACCGCGAAGCACGTGGTGGAAGGCGCGACCCACATCGCCGTTCGTCTGCCCGGGGACGGCGGCGTGCGCCCCGCGGAAGTGGTCTACCAAGATGAGACCCGTGACTTCGCGATCCTCGCCGCGCACGGGAGCTTCGAGAGCTATGTGTCGCTTCCGGAAACCGCGCCGCCGCTCCGCGCGCGCGACACGGTCGACGCGATTGGCTACCCGCTCGACGCGACCCGGAGCCATCCCCAATCCAGCCGCGGAATCCTCTCCGGCGTCCTCGACAACGGCGACCTTCAGCTCGGCATGTCGCTCAACCCGGGGAACTCGGGCGGCCCTCTGGTCACCGCGAACGAAGACCTGGTCGGGATCGTCGTCGCGCGGGGAGACCCTGAGCGCGGCGTCCAAGGTATCGGCGTGGCGGTCCCCATTCAGCCGATCCAAACGGTGCTCACTCGGCTGAAAGCCGAGCGCGGGTTCGACACGGCGTGGCAGCGGCTCGAGCCGGCGTCGCGATCGCGAAGCGCCGACGTCGTCGATGTGCTGGTGCAGGTCGGTTCAAGCGGACAGGTGCTCCGCGAGGTCGCGCAAGCGATGGAGCACGCGCAGCGCGGCGAGAGCCTCAATCAGCTCCGCGCGATTGCGCAGCAGGTGCAAGACCCGCGTCTGATGGTCCTCCTGTCGGCATACTTTTGGGACGCTGGGATCATCGCCCTGGAGCGCGCGGGATACGCAGACCCGAGGCAGATGCCGCCCGGGCCGCAACGCGAGCTCGCCCATGAGATGCTCTCCCGCGCGACCGCCTTGGCCCGCGCCGCGGTGGATCGGGATCGCCGCGCGTTGCAATCACAGTACGTCGCGTACGTGACGGGGTTCTCGGGACCGCCGCCCACTCAACGTCAGCAACAACAGCGTCGAGCCGCGCAACGGCAGGCCGCGCCGCCGGTGACGCGATACATGCAGCCACCTGCACGACCGGCCGCGGCGCCAACCCAGGAGACCGCGGGCGACCTCACCGTCTTGAACCCCCAGAGTCAGCCCTATGCTTCTCAGCCGCAGTATGGGTTTCGGCCGCTCCTGCTCGGCAGCATCGGTCTTGATGTCCGGACGCAGAGCTTTCACCTGAACGTGAGCGCGTTCTTCCCGTTGATGTCGCCGCAGCGCGAGCGTCTGCGCTTCGCTCCGATTCTCGGAGCGTCGCTGGGTGTCGGGTCGAACCTGTGGTTGGGCGCTGAGGTCGGGGCGGCCGCACGTTTCGGCAAGAGCGGCCTCTTCTTGTTCGGGACGTGGGCGCCGGGGTACTTCCAAGACATCGCGGGCGATGACATCACGTTGGGAGACGGGCCGTCGTGGCTGTCGTTTCACGCGGGCGCTGGGTTCACCGCGAATCAGAAATCCATCGGTTTGGCGTTCCGCTTCATTCACGCGCCGGTCGATGACAGTTGTTTCGGATGCGACCGCCGTTGGTTCGTTCCGATCAGCGTTATGGGAACCGCGTGGTTCTGACCGCGAACGGGATGCGCGTCGCGTTGCTCACCGAAGACCGCTTTACCTCGCGGGAGGTCGGCCTCACCCACGTCCCGCCGCACTACATCGACAACATCCTGGCGGACGACCAGCTCCTGATCGACGCCCTCGCGGCTCGCGGTTGCGTCGCGGAGCGCGTGTCGTGGACCGGTGCGCTTGATGGTTTCGACCTCGCGGTCTTTCGGACGACCTGGGACTACTTCGATCGCCTGGAGGCGTTTCGCGATTGGCTCGCGAACGAAGACGTCCCGCTGCTCAACCGCCGCGAGCTGATCGAGTGGAACCTCGACAAGCGCTACCTGCGTGACCTGGAGCGAGCGGGCGTGGGGATTCTCCCGACGACCTATCTCGAGCGCGGCGAGACCGCCGTTCTGGAAGATGCCTTTGCCGAGCATGACGAGGTCGTGATCAAACCGTTGGTCTCGGGAGCGGCGCGAGACACGCATCGGATCCATCGCCGTGACCTCGCGCGCGGGCAGTCCATCCTCGACGGGTTGCTGACCCGGAAGGCGATGATGATTCAGCCCTTCGCGAAAGAGATACTCGCCGAAGGAGAGATCACGCTCGTCGTGATCGATGGCCGTCCGGCGCACGCGGTGCGCAAGCGCGGCAAGCCAGGCGACTTTCGCGTCCAAGACGACCACGGTGGCACCGTGCACGCGCACACCCCCACCGAGCAGGAGCGCGCGTTCGCGATCCAGGCGGTGGCGACGTGCCCACACGCACCGCTCTACGCGCGGGTCGATCTGGTTCGGTATGAAGGCACCCTTCGCGTGATGGAGCTGGAGGTGATCGAGCCCGAACTTTTCCTGCGCTTCGCCCCATCGACTGCCGAAGCGCTTGCCTCCGCGATCACGGCTTCGCGTTAGTGGTCGAGCGGATTCCGGCCGGTCTCCCGGAACTTCTCGTGCGCAAACGCACGCAGACGTCTGGGATCACCTACCCGGATCACGGAGTCTGAATGGGTCCTCAGTTTCTGCCCGCTCGGCAGACGGATGGACAAGGACTGAATGGCACGCTCAGAAACGATCCAATTCTCCGGTCGCGTTCTCTACCTGACCGACGACCCCGAGCTCCTCAAACAGCAGCTCGACGGCGCGGACCTCGAGTTCGACGAAGAGCGGAAGCTCCGCGACAACATCAGCACCGACGAGATCACACCTGGCTGGGTCTGCTTCTACTATGACGAGACGCTCGGCCGTTACTCGATGGTCGGGCTCAAGGGCGGGGTCGTCGAGCGCGACTCGATCAAGAACGGTGGCTTCGATGTCATCGTGAGCGGGTTGAGTAAGGGCTGCGGGAGCTCCCGCGAGACCGCGCCTTACTCCGAGATGACGGCCGGCATTCAGCTCGTCATCGCGAAGAGCATCGAGAAGATCTACGGCCAGAACTGTCAGAACATCGGCCTGCTGACGTCGACCGACTTCGGTCTCATCGATCGGATCAAAGCCGGCGAGGCCATCTCGATCGACGAGTTCACCAAGGGCCTTGATCCGATCAGCGCCGACATCGTGAGAGCGGGCGGGCTCTTCGCCTACAACCGCGCGCGCATGAGCGGCGAGGTCACGCCTCCCGAGATCACCACCCCGCAGCGCCCGATGACGATGGTCGAGAAGATCATCGCGCGGAACACCGTCGTTGACGCGAAGGCCGGTAAGGTCGGCGTCGACTACGTGACCCCGGGCGACGCGCTCTTCGTCCGAACCGATGTTCGCTTCAGTCACGAGTACGTGACGCCGATGGCCGACTCGCTTTTCCGGCAAGGGCTCGGCGAAGGCGCCGAGGTCAACGACCCGACCAGCGTCTATACGTTCCGCGATCATCTCACGTACCTCGGTGACGTGATGCCGGAAGAGAAGCGCAAGATGGGCTTGCTCAAGCACGCCGACGGACTCGCCGACACGCAGCGCACCTTCAGCGGCAAGCACGGGCTTAAGCTCTACGACGAGGTCGAGCAGGGCGGCTCCGAAGCCATCTGTCACAACGCGGTCATCGAAGACCTGGCGCTCCCGGGCACCGTCGTCATCGGCACCGACAGCCACACCTGCATGGCTGGCGTGCTGGGCTGCTTCGCGTTCGGCGTCGGCAGCACCGACATGGCGAACTCCTGGTTCACCAAAGACGTCCGCGTGAAGGTCCCCGAGAGCGTTCGCTTCGAGCTGCAGGGCGACCTTCGCCCCGGCGTCGCCGCGAAGGACGTGATGCTTCACATCTTGAGCCTTCCGTTCTTCCGAACGAGCAACGGCATCGGCAAGGTCTTGGAGTTCGCGGGCGAAGGCATCCGCGCGCTGCCGCTTGATGAGCGCGCCACGCTCACGAACATGGCGGTCGAGGCGGGCGGCTTCACGGGCATCATCGAAGCCGACGACTTGATCGTTGACTACCTGGCGGATCGACGCGGCGTGAGCGCGGAGAAAATCCGCGAAGGCATCGTGAAGAGCGACGAAGGCGCGTCGTACATCGAGACGTTCGTCATCGATCTCGCGGAGGTCACGCCCATGGTCGCGACCCCAGGCGACCCTCGCAACGGCGTCCCGATGGGCAAGCTCGAGGCGCAGGTGAAGATCGACATCGCGTACGGCGGCTCATGCACCGGCGGAAAAAAGAGCGACATGGACATGTACGCCGAGGTCCTCCGCGCGGCGCACGCGCAGGGCAAGAAGGTCGCCGACGGAGTGGAGTGCTTCATCCAGTTCGGCAGCCAAGAGATCCGCCAGTACGCCGAAGCCGAGGGCTACACCACGCTCTTCGAAGCGGTCGGCGTCAAGATGATCAACCCGTCGTGCGGCGCGTGCATCAACGCGGGCCCCGGCGCGTCGCGTACCAAAGATCAGGTCAGCATCAGCGCGCAGAACCGAAACTTCCCCGGACGCAGCGGGCCAGGTCAGGTGTATCTCGCGAGCCCGTTGGCGGTCGCGGCGAGCGCGATCGCGGGATACATCGTGTCGCCGGAAGAGCTGCTCGCGTAGGCGACGATGAATCGAGCCGCGGCCGCGTTTTGGTTCGTGGTGCTTTGCGGTTGCGGCTCGCTCACTGAGTACGCGTCACAGATGGACCCAGCGCCGTCGTCCTCCATGGGTGGCGCGGCCGCGTCCCGCTTTGACCGAGCTTCCGCGGTCGCGAGAAGACGCTTACTTCAGACGGGACTTCGTGAGCTGAGTCGAGGTGAAGTGGGGACCTTGCTGAGGAGCAATCTCGCGTGGGTCGAGCAGCACGATCACTCGGTTCGCGATCGGCCTGAGCTTCGCGAGCTGGTGCTGCAGACGCGTCGCGCCATCGAGCAAGAGAGCCGATTCGGTGATGAGGCGACGAATTTGTGGCGGCGCGCGATGGTGAAGCGCGCGGGCCGGCGCGATACCTGTTCGTCTCGAAGACCAGAGGTCATGGCGGTGTACACCGCCTTGCGCCACCTCGAGCCGAGGCATGAGGTGCGCGTGTACGGAGTCCCGAGCTGTACGCTCGTCACGTTCTTCGGGGCAATCAGCGTGGCGTCGGCGTCACTCCCCGAGAGGGGAGTGGTTCGTCATGAGGTTGTCTCAAGGTGGCACGAAAGCGAACCATCTGATCCTGATGATTACTACTTTTGGTACATTGGCGGAATTTTCGTTCGGTGAGCGTCCACCGTTCGATGAGTTCGTTTTCGTTCAGCGTGATGGCTACTTCATGTTGGTCGCTCGTTCGCCGGGAGCTTGGCGTGTGATCCGTGCGTTCCAAGCGATCATTGAAGGCTGAGACAGTGAGCTCCGGAACGGGAACTGGAACGGGTTCGGGTTCGGGTTCGGGAATGGGTTCGGGTTCGGGTTCGGGGTCGGGTTCGGGGTCGGGTTCGGGTTTGGGGTCGGGGTCGGGGTCGGGTTCTGCTCACGTCGGGATCCGCTGCCGGGGCGTCGACCTGTGTTTCTTTTCGTCAGCCTTAGGCGGCGCAACAGCCCCGCCAAGGACCACGCGATCGCGTCGCTCGTGTGAACGTCGTCCGCTTGGGTCGCGTGGTCCTTGTCATGGCTCCTGCGCCGGGGGTTGGCATGACGAAAAGAAGCACAGGTCGACGCGATCCACTTGCTACGAACTTCCGCACGCTTCAGCGCGCGCTTTGCGCGGTGCGGCTGGGGCAGCCGTTGGTTGCGCGGATGAAGGGTCGCAACAAGGAGCTCGCGTCTCAGTTGGATCGCGCTCTCATCCGTTGCTCGCTCGCCATCGGCGAAGCGATGCGCCGCGAAGGCGGGAATCGCCAAGTGCGATTCCGCCAAGCGCGCGGCGAAGCACACGAAGCGCTGGTCGCGCTGATGACGGCAGAGGCCGTTGCAGCTAGCCGCGAGAGGCCTAGGAGTCGCGAAGCGAGCTGACCTCATCGAGCTCGCGAACGAGCTCGATCTGCTCATCGGGTGCCTCGTCAGACTCACGCGGTGAGCGCAAGCCAGCCGGAGGCTTCATCGCCTCCGGCTGGTTTTGATTTATCTGGCGAGCTTGCCGAGGTAGGCGACGAGCTTGTCGAGCTTCATCGCGAGCGGCATCAGCTCATCGCGTGTCGCGAGGCCGATGGCTTCGGCGATCATCGACGAAGTCGATCACGCCCACATCGACCAGCGCTTCGTGTGCTTCGCCTCGCGCGGTGCGGAAGCGAAGGGCTTTGTTGCCACCCTCGCGCTTGCTGGCTTCACCGATGCCTAGCGCGCATCGAACCAGCGCGCGGTGGAGCTGCGTGGCGACTTCCTTGTCTCCTCTCTTGAACCGCGTGATGAGCGGCTTGGCGTCGCGCGCGCATTCAAGCGCGAGCGCGAGTGTGTGAAATGTCGTGCGAAGGGGATCGCGTTCGGGTGTCGTTTGGTCGGACATACCCGACCCCGGCGCAGGAACCGTGACAGTGACGAGCCGCGACCAAGACGTTCACGTTCACGAGCGTCGCGCGATGCGGATCGTCGCTGGCGCGGTTGTTGCGCCGCTTAAGGGTTGTTCGACCAAACGACGCACGGACGCCCCTGCGGTCGGCTCTAACGTTTGCATGATCCACATGTTCGAGAACGGGAACGGGAACGGTCGGGAACGGGAACGAGGACGAGAACGAGAACGAGAACGAGAACGAGAACGGGAACGGGAACGGGACTCCGCACGCGAACCCGACCCCGCACGCGAACCCGAACTCGAACGAACGCGGACCCGAACCCGAACCCGCACGCGAACCCGACCCCGCACGCGGACCCGGCCCCGAACTCGAACGCGGACCCGAACCAGCGCTACAAGCTCAGGCGTCTGCCCAGCGAGCGAAAACGACTCCGCGCACAGTCAATCGCGACCCGTTCGTCCGACCTCGGCCGAACGCGACGGGGTCTACATCCGGGAAACGGCCGCGCCCCAGTGCCAGGTCACGGTGCGAGGTACGCGTGCTCGGCTGAACAAGCGAGGAATGGATACGAGGTACGCGGGCGCGTGATCGACTTCGACGAGGGACAACGAGGACGAGCTTCGGGCTCGCGGGCCTACGAACGTACGCAGTAGCTCCCCACGGTGTCTGGCTCGCCCATCTCGAAGAGCGGCTCGCACGTGAACCCGACAGGGCAGGGGCACGTCTCGGCGTCGACGTCGTCGGGCACCGCGCAGCGACAGGTGCAGTGAATACGTTCGTCCACTTCTGCCTGGGTCGGACAGTCGGAGCACGCCGGATCGCTCTCAACGGTGACTCTGGGGTCGCCCTCGAACTGACGAACGAGACAGAACTGTGTTTCGCACGCGGTCGTCGATACCTCCAGGAAACTGCTGTCGGCGGTGAAGCCGCCCACGGGAACCTGCGGCACACAGCTGTCGCCGACGCCGACGTTACTCGACGGATCGAAGCCATTGCAGCTGGTGAGGAGAGCCCACGCGGCGAGAGCGATGAGGAGAGTCGCGGGACGAGGAGTCGAGCGGGTCATTGCGCGAGACTAGCCGATCGGTCTCGACGCTCAACTACGAGAGGCGTGCGGGATCCGAACGCGAGCCCGAACGCTCCCGATCCCGAACTCGTTCCTCAAAGATCTACATCCGTGAAACGGCCGCGCCCCAGGACACGCCGGCGCCGAGCGCGCACATCAAGACGACCTGACCCTCTTTGATCGTCCCGTTACGGATCGACTCGTCGAGCAAGATCGGGATCGAGGCGCTTGAGGTGTTGCCGACGCGCGCGATGTTGCTGAGGACCTTGTCGTCCGAGTACTTCGCCTTGGTCGTGACCTGGTGAATGATCCGCTGGTTGGCCTGGTGCGGCACGACCCAGTCGACCTCTTCGTTCTTGAGGCCCGCGTTCGTGACGACGCGTTGGCTCGCGGAGTAGAGGTTCTTGACCGCGGCCTTGAAGATCGCGCGCCCCTCCATCTTCACCTTGTGATCGCGGGCCTCGAGCACGCCGACCGAGGCGGGAGAGATCGAGCCGCCGCCGGGGATCATGAGCGCGCGTCCGAGCGAGCCGTCCGTGAAGAGCTCGGTCCCGAGGAGCCCGCGATCGCCTTCCGCGGCGCCGAGGACCGCCGCGCCGGCTCCATCTCCGAAGAGTACGCAGGTGGTCCGGTCTTCCCAGTTGACGACACGCGAAAGGAGCTCGACGCCGATCACCAACACCTTCGCGTTCGGGTCGCCCGCGATGAACTTGTCAGCGATCGAGAGCCCGTAGACAAACCCCGCGCACGCGGCGCTGAGATCGAAGGCAGCGCAGGTCGCGCCGATCTTCTGTTGAACGAACACCGCGGTCGCGGGCATCGGCATGTCCGGGGTGACCGTCGCCACGATGATCATCGACAGCTCGCTCGCCTTGACGCCGGCCGCGTCGAGCGCGTTCTTGGCGGCGGCGCTCGCGAGGTCGCTGGTGCATTCGTCGGGCGCGGCGACTCGGCGCTCGGAAATTCCCGTTCGCTCGCGGATCCACTCGTCCGAGGTGTCCACCATCTTCGAGATGTCTTGGTTCGTCCTCACCATCTGAGGGAGGTAGTGACCCGTGCCGAGGATCCGTGAGGCGGGGGGACGACGCATCGGCGCACCCTGAGTGGTTTCAGCAATACCCGCAACGCCAGATTAGATTTTTCCGGTCGAAGCCCCGCTCAACTCGGCCAAATGCCTCTATCTCCGGCCGAGTCGGACCGTTCCAAGGTACGAACGTGCACTCATCGCGAGTTTTCACACTCAATACTCACGGTGGGGGTCGTATGGTCGCCGAATGCAGGTCTCGTTCGACACGCACCCCGATCGCTACCAGCACTGGCGGCTCTCCTTCGACGGCGAGGTGGCGACCCTCTCCATGGATGTCCAGCTTCGCGGCGGGCTCCGAGATGACTACGAGCTCAAGCTCAACAGTTACGACCTTGGGGTCGACATTGAGCTCGCGGACGCGATTCAGCGGATCCGTTTTGAGCACCCCGAAGTGAAGTGCGTCGTGGTCAACAGTGCCGTCGACCGCGTGTTCTGCGCGGGCGCGAACATCCCTATGCTCGGGAGCAGCACGCACGCTTTCAAAGTGAACTTCTGCAAGTTCACCAACGAGACGCGCCTCTACATCGAAGACGCGAGCCGTCAGAGCGGCATCAAGTTCCTCGCGGCCCTCAACGGAACTTGTGCCGGTGGCGGTTACGAGCTCGCGATGGCGTGCGACGACATCGTCTTGATCGATGACGGCAGCAGCGCGGTCAGCCTCCCCGAGGTTCCGCTTCTCGCGGTGCTCCCGGGGACCGGCGGACTTACCCGACTCGTCGACAAGCGCGGCGTGCGACGTGATCGGGCGGACGTGTTCTGCACCGTCAGCGAAGGCATCCGCGGGAAGCGCGCGGTGAAGTGGAAGCTGGTGGACGCGATCGCGCCGCGCAGCCGGTTCGATGACGTTGTGGCCGAGCGCGCGAAGACGCTCGCGAGCCAGGGCCGCGACAAGGGCGCCGGCGTGACGCTTCCCTCGGTCGCGCCGACGGTCGATGGCGACACGCTCAAGTACAAGTACGTCGAGGTGAAGATCGACAGCGCCGCCCGGTCCGCGACGCTCACGCTCTCCGCGCCTGACGACGCCCCGCCTGCAGATGCTGCCGCGCTCCACGCGCAAGGTGCAGAGTCGTGGGTGCTGCGGTGCTTCCGCGAGCTCGACGATGCGATTCTTCAGCTCCGCGTCAACCATCTCGAGGTTGGTTTGTGGATCGTGGAGACGCGGGGCGATCGCGATCGCCTCCGCGCGCATGATGACGCGCTGCGGGCGCTCGCGGGCGACTGGTTCGCAGACGAGGTCATCGCGCTCCAGGCACGCGTCCTGCGCCGACTCGACGTGACCTCACGGAGCATCTTCGCGATCATCGACGAGGGCTCCTGCTTCGTCGGCTCGTTCTTCGAAATCGCGCTCGCCGCGGATCGCAGCTTCATGCTGGAAGATGATGACGACAACGTCGCGGTCGCGCTCAGCAGCGCCAACCGCGGCACCGCGCCCATGGGCAACGGTCTCACGCGGCTCGCGACGCGGTTCTTCGGTGATGAGGCTTCGCTCAAGAAGGTGCTCGCGGAGTCCGGCCCCATCGGGACGACAGACGCTGACGATCTCGGACTGATCACGCTCGCGGCGGACGATATCGACTGGGAGGACGACGTCCGCATCGCGATTGAGGAGCGCGCGAGCATGTCGCCCGACGCGCTGACAGGCATGGAGGCGTCGCTTCGCTTTCCTGGGCCGGAGACACTCGAGAGCAAGATCTTCGCGCGGCTCTCGGCGTGGCAGAACTGGATCTTCCAGCGGCCAAACGCCGTGGGACCGAAAGGCGCGCTGACCAAGTACGGTGAGCCGGACCGCGCCGAGTTCGACTTCACCCGCTGCTGATCCTGTCGATCGTCGAGGTTCCGTTTCACTCGGCGCGTTGATGTGATTCGGCGCACGTTAGGTGAGGCCTCACACGACACCTGCTCTCGAACCGTACGCGAGTGAGCGCTCGCACTGTTACCGCCGCCGGGCGCTCCTACGGTTGATCCATGTCGCTCACGGATTCGATCCCAAACAACGTCGACCTCTCATCGGATCGCAAGTTGTTGCGCGCGCTCGAGAAGTGGCAGCCCAACTTCATCTCCTGGTGGCGGGACATGGGCCCGGTCGGCTTCCAAGAAGATCAGATCTGGCTCCGGACCGCGGTCTCCGTCGAGTCGAGCGGCTGGGCGCACTACGACTACGTGAAGATGCCGGACTACCGCTGGGGCATCTTCCTCACGCCGAACGATGGCAACGCCAAGATCGGCTTCGGCGATGAAAAGGGACGCGACTCCTGGGACGAAGTTCCCGGTGAGATGCGCGCTTCGCTCCGCCGCATCATCGTGACCCAAGCCGACACGGAGCCCGCGAGCGTGGAGCAGCAGCGCTTGCTCGGACGTACCGCGCCTTCGCTCTACGACCTGCGGAACCTCTTTCAGGTGAACGTGGAAGAGGGGCGCCACCTCTGGGCGATGGTCCACCTGCTTCATCAGTACTTCGGGCGCGACGGTCGCGAGGAGGCGGAGTCGCTCCTCGAGCGCCGAAGCGGTGACGTGGATAAGCCGAGGATCCTCTCGACCTTCAACGAGACCACTGATGAGTGGCTCTCCTTCTTCATGTTCACGATGTTCACGGATCGTGACGGCAAGTATCAGCTCTCCGCGTTGAGCGAGTCGGGCTTCGATCCGCTGGCGCGCTGCACGCAGTTCATGCTGACCGAGGAAGCGTTCCACTTGAGCGTGGGTGAGCAGGGCGTGGGACGCGTTGTCCGGCAAGCAGCCAAGCGCACCGCACAGGACAGCAACGGAGACGCGCGGGCGCATGGCGCGATCGATCTTCAGACCATCCAGAAGTACATCAACTTCTGGTTCAGCAGCGCGGTCGAGCTCTTTGGCGGAGAGATCAGCACCAACGCCGCCGACTACTTCGCGATGGGTCTCAAGGGACGGCACCACGAACAGAAGAAGTACGACGAGCACCGCGGCCTCAACCAGATCTACACGATGCCCATCCTCGACGGCGGTCGCCTCAGCAGCAAAGAGGTGCCGCTCCGCAACGCGATGAACGAGGTGCTCCGCGATGAGTACGTCGCCGATTGTGAGCGAGCGTGTCGTCGCTGGAACAAGGTGATCGCCGAGGAAGGCGTCGACTTCGAGCTCAAGATCCCGAGCCGCCGCTTCAACCGGTCGATGGGAATGTATGCCGAGAGCGCGTTCGATCTGAACGGTGACGTGATCACGCGCGAGGAGTTTGAGGCGAAGCGCGACAGCTGGCTCCCGACCGCCGAAGACCGCGCATACGTCCGTTCGCTGATGACGCCGAGCTATGGTCCGGGGGAGTTCGCGTCCTGGATCGCGCCTCCCCGCAAGGGCATCAAGGGCAAGGCGATCGACTTCGAGTACTGCAAAGCGGGCAGCCCAGAGTCTCCGCTCTGGTCCGAAGCCGCAGAGTAGGGCCAGCTGGCCGGGAATTTCGGCCGAGGTCTGAACATGTGATCGGTTCGCCGATCCGCTCTTGGGCGGTCACCTGACATCGAAATTGGCTTTCGTGCACCAGGTGTTGCTCCGTCCGCTATGATAGCGGCGCCTCATGACCGTTATCGGAATCGACCTCGGGACCACCAACAGCTGCGTCGCCGTCCTCGAGGACGGATCGCCAAAAGTGATCGCCAACAGGGTGGGCTATAAAACGACCCCCTCCGTCGTCGCGGTGACCGCGAACGGGAAACGTGTCGTCGGACAGATCGCGTCGCGCCAAGCGATCACGAACCCCGAGCACACCATCCACGCCGCCAAGCGACTCATCGGACGAAAGTTCGATGACGAAGCGGTCCAATCCACGATGCAGCACGTGTCGTATCAGATCGCGCCCGGACCTTACGGGGACGTTCGCGTGGTGCTGCGCGGCAAGCAGTACTCCATCCCTGAGATCAGCGCGATTTTGCTCCAGGAGATGCGGGTCGTCGCAGAGGAGCACCTCGGTCACGAGGTTGAGCGCGCCGTGGTGACGGTCCCCGCGTACTTCAACGACAACCAGCGCCAGGCGGTTCGCGACGCTGGCTTGATCGCGGGTCTGCAGGTCCTGCGCATCATCAACGAGCCGACCGCCGCGGCGATCGCGTACGGCTTCCACCGAAACACCGACAAGGTGATCGCGGTCTACGACATGGGCGGCGGAACGTTCGACGTGTCGATCGTGAAGGTCACGCGCAACGGAACGTTCTCGGTGCTCTCGACGACGGGTGACTCGTTCCTCGGCGGCGAGGATTTCGACGAGCGGATCATGGCGTGGCTCATCCGCGGCTTTGAGGTGCAGCGCAAGGTTGACCTCCGGCGCTCCCCCATCGCGCTACAGCGTCTCAAGCAGGCCGCGCAAAAAGCGAAGTGCGAGCTCTCAACGCTCGACCGCACGGAGATCCGCCTCCCCTTCATCGTCTCTAGCGGCCCGACCGGTCCGCTCAACATGCACTACGCGATCACCCGGCCTCAGTTCGAGAAGCTGACGGCGGACCTCGTGAAGCGCTCGCTCGTCATCTGCCAGAAGGCCATCGCCGCGGCGAAGCTCACGGTCGACGACGTGGATGAGGTGATCTTGGTCGGCGGCATGACCCGCATGCCCGCGGTGCAGGCGCAGGTCGAGGACTTCTTCAAGCGCAAGCCGTGCAAGGGCGTTCACCCCGACGAGGTCGTCGCGCTCGGCGCCGCGATCCAGGGCTCCGCGCTCGCCGATGAGATTGAAGCGATCGATCTCGAAGACGTGACCGCGCACTCGCTCGGCATCGCGACCGCGGGCGATCACTTCGACGTCATCATTCCCGCCAACACGGGTGTTCCGGTTCGCGTCCCGAGTCTCTTCACGACGCATCGCGACAACCAGGACGCGCTCAAGATCGTCGTGCTCCAGGGCGAGAGCGAGAAGGCGAGCGAGAACACGCTCCTGCAAGACTTCTTCGTTCGTGGATTGCGCGAAGCGAAAGCTGGCGAGGTCGAGGTCGAGGTCGCGTTTACCATCGATGACGACGGCATCTTCAGCGTGAGCGCCAAGGATCTTGAGACCGGCGAAGAGACACGGATCGAGGTCAACGCCGACAGCGGGCTCGACGCGGAAGAGATCCAACAAATGGCGGACGAGAGCTCGGCGTTCCTCGAAGAACGTCGCGCCGAAGAAGCCGCGGAGCGTCTGCGGCAAGGTGTCGAAGCGCTGGTGGCGGAGGTCGAGCGTTTGTCGGAGCAGGCTGAGGAGGTCGCGGCCGACGATCCGATGGCGGCGCTGACGATTTCCCACGCTGAGAACGCGGCGGCGCAGGCGAAGCGCGCCCTTGAAGAAAACAGTCGCTCGTCCCTCGCCGAGCACCTCGTCATGCTCGAAGACGCGAAGGCGATGATCGAAAAGATCGTTCATCGCGGCGCCAACTGAGCTGCCCGAGGTCACGCCTTTGTACGGATCTGCGTAAGCCCTCGGCTCCGAGTGAATCGTGCCGGCCAGGAGGCAACGAGATCCTCGTGATATCGTTTCCTATGCGCGCCCTCTGCTTTGCCCTCACCGTTCTCTCACTCACGGTCATGGGGTGCGGTGATGACGACGGCGTCGGCATGGACACAGGCGCGGACGTGGGCACCGACACCGCGGTCGATACCGTCGTCGACTCTTCACCCAGCGACGACGCGGAAGAAGACGCAGCGCCGGACACCGGGACATACGTCGACGTATCGCTCTACACCGCGCTGGACACGCCTGACGATGAGCTCGCCGACGACGCGGTTGCCATCCTCACAGGGGACCGCGCGCGTTGTACGTCCTGCCACGGGCTGACCCAAGACCGCGTGGTGGCCTGGGGAGAGATGACGACGAATGCGCTCGGCTGTGTCGATGGGCTCGACCCGAACAACCGAGACGACGCGGAGTCGATCTTGGAGTGCTTCCGGACGGACGGTACTGGTGATCCTGAGAAGCTCGGCTTGGTCGCGACGGCGCCGCACCTCGCTTGGTTCGAGCGCGCGTTTGAGGTGGTCTACAACAGCGGCGCGGCGATTCAGCGCACGGTCTTCGGGAGCGCAGGGCAGATGCCGCGTCCTCCAGGTGATCCCGTCACGCAAGACGATGTCGACGTGCTCTTGACCTGGGCGGCGCGCGGGATGCCGGGCCTGGTGGAGCGCTTCCCCGGCGGCGGGCTGGATTGCGAACCGGACATCGATCCGCGCGTCGGTACACACGTCGCTGAGATGGGCCGCGTTGGCTGGAACGTCATCAACCGCGAGGAGGGCGTGTCGATGTACGGATGCCCCGACGGAGAATGGGGCCGCGCGTGCTTGAAGGAGCTCCAGACGTCCGACGACGTCGACTACGGCGAAGGTTGGGCGACGGACGGAACGCTCATTCGGATATTGTTCGAGTACCCATACCAATCCGCGTTCTGGACACGTTCGTCGGCGGACGGTCGCTACGTCGCGCACGGCAACTCGCCCGACACAGACGTCGGCCGCGCGGGGATCGTCGACCTGGAGCGCGGCGTCGTGGTGATCGCGCAGGCGACCTACGATCCCAGCTTCTTCCCGGACAACTCGGGCTTCCTGATTCAGGGGGTGATGGGCGACGCGGGAGGACGCGGGGGCGGTGGCTTTTGTCGGCAGAGCTTGCTCAACTCGTCGCCAGAGCTGGTGACCTTCGACGAGCCTGAGTGTACGCAGCTGCGGAACATCGGCCTCTACCAGCACGTCGGCGCGGTCGCGGGCGGAGACTACTGGACGGTCTTTTCGCAGTTCGTCTCAGACAACGGTGGGCACTCAACGACACGAGACCCCGTCAGCGCGGAGTTCGACGCGAACGCGCGCATGACCATGGTGCCGATCGTTCACGATGGCTCGGGCTACCGTTCGCTCACCGCGCGGCGATTCGACATCCCGTTCGAAGGGGACGCCACGATCTCGAACTCAAGCCAGCTGGTGGTGACGCGGATCCGCGGAGAGAGCGGCGAGCAGAGCGGTTTCCATCTTTATGGCATCCGCGCGGAGCTCGAGGACGGCGAGTACAACGTCGACACCACGAACCTCGGAACCTACTGCATCCGCGGCGCGAAGCCGGACTTCAGCTTCGACGAGCGGTACATCACGTTTCACCGCTACCTGACCGATGACGACGCGGCCGAGTTTGGCTTCGAGGACGCGGACGATCCAGCGTTCCGCGAGTACCGACGACAGGGGGCGGCGAACGTCTACTTGCTCGATCTATTGACCGGACGCACGACCCGCATCACGACGATGAACCCTGGCCAGTACGCGCTCTTCCCGCACTTCCGCGCAGACGGCTGGGTCTACTTCGTTGTCCGCGACAACCCGCGCGGCGTCGAGACGGTCGCCGCGAGTAACGCTGTCGCGGAGTAGGGCTCGCGTGCGCGCCATGCGAAGTGCGCTCGTGGTTCTGACGCTCGCGCTCATCGCGACGTCTTGCGTGCGCGAAGACGAGTGCCCAAGCGCGCTTGCGGCGCCGCTGACGCCCCAAGCGCGCTACGTTCTCGGCGAGGCGAGCCCGTACCCCGCGGACCTCGGGTTGCGCAGCCGGGAAGATGAGCTCGCGACCAACATGGGCGCGCGACGGGAGAACGGTTGGCGAATGATACGCGCCGCGATCGAGCCGGTGGAGATCGAGCTCGCGTCGCGTACGGCGGAGGTCCCGCGCTTCGCGACGTTCTACGACCGGGAAGATCTCCGCCGGGTCTTCCGGCATCTCGAGCTCCAAGATCCGGAGACGCCAGCGCCCTCCGAAGCGGCGCTTGAGTCCGCGTTTGAGTGGAACACGCGTGCGGTTCGGGAGCGCGCGTCGTGGCCGCTCAGCAGGCTCAACGAATACGAGGAGTCGCTCAGCTCGGACGAACGGCTGCACGGCGCGGGCGGGATCTCGCGCGTGCTCTTCGATCCGATCGCGGCCGCGCACTTGGTCGGAAGCGCGAGGGAGATCGCGGCGTGTGATGCTTCCGCCAGCGCGGGACCCGCCGAGCTCGCGGAGTTTCGCGGTGCGCTCGAAGTCGAGGCGCGATGTGAACCGGCTCGCTTCGGTCCGTTCGTCGTTGCCCGGGGGGCGCGGCTGACGGCTTCCGTGACGGGCGACGCGCTCGAGGTCGATATGGAAGGGGGCGGAAGCTGCGTCAAAGAGATGGGCCGCGTCGTCTGTGAGGTGAGCGGACCCGCGGAGGTCTCCATCGTCGCGACCGGTCCGGTTGGCGTCGCGGCTCCGGTGGAGGTGCGCGTCACCGGCGCGGATCCCTCGCGCGCTCCCTGTCTCGCCGGGCCCTTTCCCGACGGCGCTGCGATCTTGAAGGCGGAGTATCGCCGCGCGGATTTCGGCTTCGACGTCCCGGTGTTCGCGACCGACGCCGATGCGCAAAGCGAGCGGCTCTCCGCGTCGTCCCGGCGAGAGTTCACGTCGAGCGCTTCCGTCGTCCCCGCGGATGAAGACGTCTACGTGGTCGAGCTGGAAGGCGGCGCGCGCTATCGCTTAGTCGCGCTTCACTTGATGACCAAGGAGCTCGACCACTGGGGCTGGGCGACGCTCTTTTGGTCCGACGACCCCGATGGCGATTTTGGCGCCGACCGACCGCCGTTTCCGGCGCCCTTCGATCACTACAAGATGTGCACTGTGACGTGGTTCGGCGAGGAGTCGCCGCCGATCACGGGAGGGCTTCCTGCGCTCGACGCGGCGCTTCAAGCATCGAGCGACGCGGTCGGGTCGACCTGGTGCGCGAACCCCTACCTCGAGACGGGCGCAGGCAACGCCGCGACCAACTGCATCGGCTGTCATCAGTACGCGGGCACGGGCGCGGGCGTTGGCGAGATCCTTGGCCGCGCGGACGGCGGACGCGAGCTCGCGCGGAGCAGCTTCCTAACCGACTACGTCTGGTCCGCCTCGATCATTCGTGAACTCGCGCTCGAACCGTAGCGCGACGCGCCCCTCGCCATCGCGAGCGAGCGAGAGCTGGCTAGCGTGCCCAGGGATCGCGGATCGCGCCGCCCATCGTGGTCATCGTGGTCATGTTCGGGACCATTGTGGTGGGTTCCATCTCCGCGCCGCCTGAGTTTCGCCCGGAGGAGCGACGACGACGCCGGAGCGAGGACTGCAGATGAACCCCGGGGCGGATGGTGACCTCGCGGTCCTGGTAGCCGTTGGCGCGAAGGGTGACCGTCTGGGACTCGCCCTGCGCGAGCGGGACGTCCAGCGGTGTCGTCCCAAGCACGACATCATCTTCGGTCAGTACCGTCGCGACGGGTTCACACTCGATGTGGGCGGGCGCGACGGCGGCCGCGGTCCCGCTCTCGGTGTTCTCCGGCTCCACCTCGGGCGGAGTCTGCGGGGGCGCGTCGATCGTGTTCTCCGGAGGGCTGTCGACGATTGGATCTGTGGAGCCTTGTTCCGCGAGCGGCTCGAGCGTCGTCGCTACGGCTTCGTCTGGGCGCGTCATGAAGTAGGCAGCGGCGATGCCGCCCAACAGGACGAGCGCACCGACGACGCCGAGGATCGCGAGAGGTGCGCGGCTCGACGGCGGCGCGGGGGCGGGGAGCTCCGCGAACTGGGCCGAATGAGGACCGCTTTGCGCAGGATGCGGCCCGCTGATGCTCGGGACCGTGATCTCGCGGCTACGTCCGGCCACCCCGGTCGGATCCATGACGACCTGCGAGCTCGCGGTCTTGAAGATCGCCGAGTCACCGAGCTCGACCGCGACCGCCGTGAGCGCGTCCACGACCTGCTGCATCGTCTGTGGTCGATCCGCGGGCTCTTTGGCGAGGCAGTGCATCACGAGCTGGTTCAGCATCGGGTGAATCTCGACCTCCGGGTTCGTCACGTTCATCGCCGGCGGCTCTTCGTAAACGTGTGAGCGCATGGCTTCGAACTTGGAGCCGGCGTTGAACGGCGGTCGACCCGTCAGCAAGAAGTACATCAGCGTGCCGAACGAATAGATGTCGGCGCGGTGATCAATCTCGCCGCCTTTGACTTGCTCCGGCGCCATGTAGCGCGGCGAACCCATCATCACGCCGCTCTGCGTGAGGTTGATGTTGTCTTCGCCGGTCATCTTCACGAGGCCGAAGTCGAGCACCTTGGAAAAGAGATCGTCGTTGCGCCGCGGCGTGATCATCACGTTGCCGGGCTTGAGGTCGCGGTGAACGACTCCGTTCTCGTGTGCGTCGGAGAGCGAGGACGAGATCTGGAGCCCGACGCGGATCGCCTGCACGGAGGTGAGCGCGCCTTGGTCTTTTACGAACCGCGAGAGCGTCCGGCCGTCGAGGAACTCCATCACGAAGTAAAGGGTGCCGTCGTCGGTCGACCCGTAGTCGTGAACCACGACGGTGTTCGGGTGGTTGAGGCGCGCGATGGTCGCCGCTTCGAGCAGGAAGCGTTCGCCGAACGCACCGTCCATTGCGGGCGTGGAGGGGGGGCGGAGAACCTTGAGCGCGACCGCGCGTCCGAGCGGTTCTTGAACAGCCTTGTAGACGCTGCCCATGCCGCCCGCGGCGAGGAACGCCTCCACTCGGAAACGGCCACCGACAAGCTTGCCGATGAGCGGGTCTTGAGAGGCGTCGGGCGTCGTCATCATCTCGTCCTTTGCGCTACGCGCGGGAGTCACCATAGCACTTGGACCACGGCGGCGTCGTGGTCTTGGTGCGCATCATCTCTTGACTCTGCTTTTTGACTCTGCGCCATCCAGGGGAGGTCAGGGATCAGGAACCGGGAGCGCCTCGATCCAGCGCCGGATCAGCGCCACCGCTTCGCTATCGATCTGCTCGGTCGCGAGCGGCGGCATCTGTTCACCCTCAGTGCGGTTGTTCATCCGAAAGAGGACCGTGCTGCTGTTGGGATCTCCTGGCGTGATTCGGTTCTCGAGACCCTCACGAACGAAGCCGCTCTCGACTCCCACGTTCGTGGTGATGGCGTCTTGCTCGGCGAGCGGAACTCCAACTTGAATCCAAAACTTCATCCCGAGCGGAGCGGTGATTCCACCGTGACATGGACCACAGTTGGAGTGCAGGTACCCGAGCGCGTTGCGGGTATCGAGGTCCTCGCCCGGAACGACCGCGTCCATGGGATCGATCGGAGTGCTGAGGAGCTCCTCCATGTTCAGGTCGCGCAACGTGATGCCGTCCGACACGTGGTTGAGCTGAATCGCTCCGAAGCCCAGCACATTGTCAGGGGACCCACCGAAGTGGCAGCGCGCACAGTTCTCTTGGGAAGGGATGTCGTGATCCGTTCCGAGGACATCGTCTTGGCCACCCGTAAGCTCGACCACATCGTCTTGGTCTTCATTCCACGCGAACGTCTGCATGTCCCACGACGCGATACCGACCCCGTCGCGCGACTTCGTCATGATGCGCGTCTCGAGCCGGACGCCGCCTTGCGAGAAGGTCTTCCAGATCGTCGTTCCGGTCGGAAACACCCAGCCATCCGGGTCATCTGAGTTGATCGTCTCACCCTCAGGCAGCTTGATGTAGCGCTCCTTGTCGGTGCCATCCGACCACAGCCAGTAGCGTGGGTCGTAGAAGCGAACGCCCTCCGCGAGGACGGTGCAGCTTCCGTCCACGTACAAACCCGGAGGGCCATCGCAGGGCGGGCCGGTGTCTGGCGCGTCTGGAGCCGTGTCGACCGAGGTGTCCTCAAGCTCTGTGTCCGCGGCGTCCGTCGCGTCCGCCGTGTCGGATCCGCTGTCCATCGGGTCGGGTTCGGTGTCCATCATTGATGCGTCGTCGTCACCGCAAGCAACCGTGAGCGAACCGACCGTGAGCATCATCCAAACCAAGCGCTTCATCGTGTTCCCATCGTAGCGCGCATCCGGATTTGCGCAGCGACGAAGTTCGCCGAAACGACCTGCGCGTGTGAGCTACCTCGAAGGTGTGAGTCAAGACTGCGACATGAATGTCGTGATCGAAACGTGCACCCGAACGTGCGCGTTCTGTCGAAGTCTCTCGTGGTGAATCAGGTCAGGGTTGGGTATGTTCAAATCAAGATGAAAACGTATTTTCTTGTCTTGTTTGCGTCTGCGTTTTTCGTGTTGGCTTGGGTGGGCGACGCACACGCGCAGGGCGACAGCGAGACCTTGGATCAGGCCGCGCGCATCACCTTCTTGCAAGGCCAAGAAGCGTTCGAGGCAGGCGACTACGAAACCGCGCTCGCGAAGTTTCAGCAGGCGTACGAGTTGAGTCAGCGTCCGATGCTGCTCTTCAACATCGGCTCCACCCTGGACCGGCTTCGTCGGGACGAAGAGGCGCTCGCGGCGTTCGAGCAGTATCTCGCCGAAGAGCCCGAGGCGACCGATCGGATGGAGATTGAAGCGCGGGTTCGCCAGCTTCGAACCAACATCGCGGCGCGCGAACAAGAACAGCGGGAGCGAGAAGCGGAAGCGGAGCGCGTCCGGCAGCTCGAGGCGGAGAGCGCGCGTCTTGAAGCGGAGCGCGCCGAGGAAGAGCGCCGGCGTCTCGAACTGGAGAACGCGACCCCGGCGGTCGAGGAGAGCGGCGGCATGCACCCGGCGATCTTCTACTCGCTCGCTGGAGTCACCGTGATCGCGGGTGGCCTCAGCGTGTTCACCGGCTTGCGCACGGTGTCGCTCAACGATGACTACGTCGCCTACGCGGGGTCGATGGGCGCGACGCTCGGGGTCGCCCAGACGATGCATGACGACGCGAAGAAGTGGCAGAACATCACCAACGCCTTGATCGGCGTCACCGCCGCGTTCGGGATCAGCGCGGTCGTCGTCGCCATCTTCACGGACTGGAGCGGGAGCGACGAAGAGGAACCCGCGCAGGACGGAACCATCTCGTCGCTCGTGCCCTCCGTCGCGGTCGCCGACGGTCAGCTCAGCCTCTCGCTTTCGGGGCGCTTCTAATGCCTCACCCCAATCGCTCTCTTATGCCCTCTTCCCGAACGAACTTGATGACGATCCGACTTTCTTGCTCCGCGCTTTTGTTGGCGCTCCCTCTCGCGACCGGGTGCTTCATCGTGGATGACGACCTCCTCGCGGATCTCCCGGACGGCGGAGCCATGGACACGTCGCCCGGCGATACCAACACGGACACCACGCCGCCGCCTGACACGACTCCATCGGGGCCACAGCCGGTCGACGAGTGCGGCGATGACGAAAACGTCTTCGTGATCTCGGGAACGACCGAGGATCTCTTGGTCGACACCACGGTCTTGAACAACCGGCTCAGCGCGACCTGTACGGGCAACCCCAGCAACGGAAACGATGGGTTCTTCGCCATCGATGTGGTCCCCGGCCAGTACTGGCACTTCCACCTTCGGGCGGACCCGACCGATCCCGCGTCAGTGGATCGTGATCCCTCCCTCTACCTGCTCGACAACTGCGACCCGCGGCGCTGCGAACACTCGTCCGATGTATGCGACGGCAACCAGGACGAGCACTTCGCGTTCGTCGCGGACAGCCCGGGCCGTTGGTACATCGGCATCGATGACCGCTCGACTGGCGGTGGTCGCTACCTCCTCGACGCGATCCTTCCGCAGTGCGGCAACGGCGTGACCGAGCACGGCGAGTCGTGCGATGGAGACGACGGCTGCGGCGGAGACTGTCGCTGGGTCGTCAGCGAGACCGCTCCCTCCGAGCAGCTCCCGAACGACAACTTCGTGGAAGCGAACACGATCGAGCTGCCCGCCGACGACGGCGAGCTCGTGGTGCGGGGGAGCATCGGCGGCAGCTGCTACCCCGACCTCTTTTCATATGTTGTCCCATCCGGCGGCGGCACCTTCTCTGTCACCGCGCTCGACGGTGCGGAAGCGCCGTGCTCGGCGCGGGCCCAAGCTCAGTTTGACCTCGAGCTCTTGTCGTCGGGTCTCGACAACATCGGCGGCCGCAACGACCCGATGACCGGTTGCCCGCTCATCGGGCGCAGGCTCGACGAAGGTCGCTACTTCGTCCGCGTCAGTATCGACGCGGAGCGGCCCGAACAGTACCGGCTGCAGATGAGGTTCACGCCTTGAACCGCGTCGGCATGCTCGGGGGCGCGGTCGTCCTCTTCGTCTTTATGTTGGCCGCGCCTGCTTCGGCGCATGAGGCCTACCAGTTCGAGGTGCCGAACACGGCGACCGCGATGAGCGCGATCGGCGAGGTCAAGCCCTGCATCACCTGCCACGACAACCCGGACGGCGGAGCCGGCTGTCGCGTGACCGGCGGCATGAGCCCTTGCCTCAATCCCTTCGGCCTCGCGTTCATGGCGAACGGGCGACGCTGGGATCCGAGCCTCGCGAGCCTCGACTCGGACGGAGACGGATTCACCAACGGGCAAGAGCTACAAGACCCCGCGGGCACCTGGGTCTCCGGCGAAGCCGCCACCGGCATCGCGGACTACGTCACGCGGCCCGGCTTCCCGGATTCGGCGCCAGGCACCCGCGACGACGACGGCGACGGGTACTGCTGGTTCGGTCGCGACCTGGACGACAACGGCGACTGCCGCGGCGCTGGCGAGAACGACGGCAGCCTCGACTGCGATGATTCAGACCCCGCGGTGAACTCGGGCGCGACGGAGCTGTGCACCAACACGGTCGACAACGATTGCAACGGTCTCCCCACGCTCCTTGATCCAGTCTGCGAGTCCGTCGTGGACCGGGACGGCGATGGCTTCTGTCCGATGGGACGTGACCTCAGCCGCGATGGCGATTGCCTGGACGCCGACGAGATGACGGACGCGGTCGATTGTGACGACGAGCGGATCACCGTCTTCCCGGGCGCGCGCGAGAACTGCGACGACGGGCTGGACAACGACTGCAGCGGAGAGTCGGACAGCTTTGACCCGATGTGTCGCGGTGACGCGGACGCCGACGGCGATGGCTACTGTCCGGTCGGTCGTGACCTCAACGGCGACGGTGACTGTCTCGACCTTGGCGAAGCGGCCGGCGGGTTTGACTGCGATGACAGCGACCCGTTGGCGAACCCCGATCAGCCGGAGATCTGCACCGACGCGATCGACAACGATTGCGACGGGCGTCCAAACTTCGACGACACGGAGTGCGCGAGCCTCTTCGACGCCGATGACGACGGATACTGCCCGGTGGGGCGCGACCTCAACGGTGACCGTGACTGCGCCGATGATGGCGAAGAAGACGAGGGCGGCGACTGCGACGACATGGACGCGACGCGAAACCCCGGCGTGCGCGAGAACTGCACGAACACCACCGACGACGACTGCGACGACGACGTCAGCCTCGGCGACGACGATTGCGCCGGTTACCTCGACACGGACGGCGACCGCTACTGCTTCGTGGGCTTTGACTTCAACCGTGACGGTGATTGTGCCGACGACGGCGAAGAAGCTGGGCTCACGGACTGCGACGACGGGGTCCGCGCGATCAACCCGACCGCGACCGAGGTGTGCACCGATGGCGTCGACAACGACTGCGACGGAAGCACGGACGCCTTCGACCCGGTGTGCTCCGAGGACTACCTCGATCATGACGGCGACTCTTGGTGCGGCGTGGGCGAGGACCTCAACCGCGACGGGGACTGCTCCGACGCAGGTGAACAGGCGGGGCCCGCGGACAGCGCGCCGCGTGACTCCACCATCAGCCCCGGCAGTGACGAGAACTGCTTCGACATGAAGGACAACGACCAAGACGGCACGGTCGACATGGCGGACTCCGATTGCACCCGCGACACGGACGCGGACATGGACGGCTACTGCGCGATCGGTCGTGACGTGAACGGCGACGGTGACTGCCTCGACGACGATGAGAACTACGCCGAGTCGGACTGCGCGGAGAGCAACCCCGACATTCACCCGGGCGCGGTCGAGGATTGCTTTGACCGTCTCGACAACGACTGCGATGGCGACGTGGACCTCCTCGACGAGGACTGCTGGCGCTTGCTTGACCGAGACGGGGACGGCTTCTGCGGAACCGGAATCGACGACACCTCCGATGGCGACTGCCTCGACACGGACGAAGACCGCTTCGGGATGGACTGTGACGACACGGATCCCGCCATCAGTCCACGGGCCGCTGAGATCTGCGATGACATGGTCGACAACGATTGCGACGGCATGGTCGACGGCGCCGACAGCGCGTGCGGTTGCGTGAACGACCTGGCGTGCGACGACGGCGACGAGTGCACCATCGACACATGCGGCGACGACGGCGCGTGCACGAATACGCCCGACCCGGCCTGCATGATGAGCGACGCCGGGCCGACCGCCGATACGGGCACCCCGCCTGACGACGACGACGGGTGTGGGTGCGCGGCGAGTCGCGGAGCGCCGACGAACCTGATCCTCATCGCGCTCGCGATGCTGTTTGTGCGAAGGAAGCGATCATGAGCGTCGAACTCTCTCCCCTTCAATCCGCGGGAGCGCGTACGCGAACGTGCGTGTGGATCGCGTCGCTCTTCTTCAGCGTGCTCGCGATTCCGATGAGCGCGTCCGCCTACAGCACGTTCCCGTCGACCAAGATCCCCAACGGAACCGTCAACCAGTGCCTGACGTGTCACCTCACGTCGGGGGGCGGCGGGACCTGCGCGGGGGGCGGTTCCTGCTTCAACGTGTTCGGCGCGCAGTTCAACACGAACGGCCAGACGTGGAACGCGACCTTGGCTGCGCTCGACGCGGACGGCGATGGTTACACCAACGGCCAAGAGCTCCTCGACCCCACCGGCAGCTGGACCTCTGGAAGCGCGAGCCCGGGACCGAGCGAATACGTGACGCTCCCCGGTGCCAACTCCGACATGGACGAGTGCGTCCTTGGGTATGACTGGTGCGACGACTCGCCCACGGCGACCTGCGCCAACACCAGCGGGAACTTCCCGAGCTTCACCTGCACCTGCCCGTCGGGGTACAGCAGCCTCGACGGCGGGAGAAACTGCTTGGACGTGAACGAGTGCGCCTCCAGCCCGTGCGGCGCCGGAGGCTCGTGCACCAACACGACCGGCAGCTACACGTGCAGCTGCAGCTCTGGCTACATGTACAACGGTACGACCTGCGTCGATGTCAACGAGTGCTCGTCCAGCCCGTGCGGTCCCGGGTCATGCACCAACACGACCGGCAGCTACACCTGCTCTTGCAGCGCCGGTTACGTCTTCAACGGGACCACGTGCGTGGACGATAACGAGTGCGCCGCGAGCCCGTGTGGCGCGGGGTCGTGCACCAACACGACCGGCGGCTACAGCTGCACCTGCAACAGTGGCTACAGCTTCAACGGGACCACCTGCGTCGACGTGAACGAGTGCTCGGGCAACCCTTGCGTCATCGCGGGGGCGTCCTGCACCAACACCGTCGGCAGCTACACATGCATGTGTCCCGCGGGCTACGGCTTCAACGGCGTCCGCTGCGTCGTCGACAACGAGTGCACGATCGGGACGGACAACTGTGTGCGCCTCGCGACGTGCATCGACACGCCGAGCAGCTTCCGTTGCGAGTGCCCGTCGGGCTACACCGGCAACGGTCGCTCGGGAGTCTTCGGGACGGGCTGTACCGACGTCGACGAGTGCCGCACCTCGGCAGGGAGCAGCTGTCGTCCTGGGGTCTGTCGGAATACACCGGGCGCCTACACCTGCGCCTGCCCATCCGGCTACAACGTGTCGGGGACGCGCTGCGTGGATGTGAATGAGTGTCTCTCGCGTCCGTGCGGAGTCGGCAGCTGCCGCAACACGATCGGGAGCTACACCTGCACCTGCCCGAGCGGCTACGAGGTACAGCGCGGGACGTGCGTGGACATCAACGAGTGTCTCGCGTCGCCCTGTCGCCCTGGCTCCTGTGAGAACCTCGGCGGCTCGTATCGCTGCGACTGTCCTGAGGGCTACGTCTTCGAGGGCGGCCGATGCATGGACATCAACGAGTGTGCTGACAACCCCTGCAGCCCCGGTGTGTGTACACAAGGCGCTCCGCCAACCTACTCCTGCCGATGCCCGACGGGGTACCGGTCGGAGGGCGGCGCCTGCATCGACATCGACGAGTGCGAGTCGGAACCGTGCGGACCGGGCTCGTGCATCCAAGACGTTCCTGGCTCCTACCGTTGCTCGTGTCGCGCCGGCTACGCGCCGACCACGCCGCTCAACGGTGTCTGTGAGGACGTGGACGAGTGCGCGATGCCTTCGATGAGCATGTGCGCGCCTGAGGCCACGTGTTCGAACAGCGAGGGGAGCTTCACGTGCACGTGCAACGACGGTTACGCGGGGACCGGCATGGAGTGCGCAGATGTCGACGAGTGCCTCGACCCGGGGCTCAATGACTGCTCACCGAACGCGACGTGCACGAACAATGTCGGCTCGTACTCGTGTGCATGTCGCGACGGGTTCGAGGGGTCTGGTATCGACTGCTCGGACATCGACGAGTGTCGCGGCGGCGGAGGCTGTGGCGTCAACGAGCTCTGCGTCAACTTGATCGGGATGCCCAACCGTTGCGATTGCGCACCCGGCTTCACGCGCCCGGAAGAGGGCGCCGACTGCGACGCGGCGTGCGGTGATGGTTTCCGGGGCATCGCGGAGGCATGTGACGACGGGAACACCGATCCGGACGACGGCTGCGGCGCGACCTGCTTGGTCGAGCCGGGCTGGGCTTGCTTCGAGGTCGACATGGCGCCGAGCGTCTGCAGCGAGACGTGCGGTGACGGGCTCATCGATGTTCGCGCCGGCGAAGAGTGCGACGACGGTGACCTCAACTCGGACACAGAGCCTGGCGCCTGCCGGACCCGTTGTGTTCGAGCGGGCTGTGGCGACGGGATCGTCGAGCCCGGCGAGACCTGCGACGACGGCGACATGAACTCCGACGAGATGCCCAACGCTTGCCGGACGACCTGTCAGCCCGCGAGCTGTGGGGACGGGGTGGTCGACGACGGTGAAGAGTGCGACCCAGGGACGGGTGCGTGCGACGGTGCGGCCTGTAACCCGGTGAGCGACGCGGGAACGGACACCGGAGCCGAGGACGCTGGAGCCGACACAGGCGAGGGCGGACTTGGCGGCGGCGGGGCCTGCGGCGTGAGCGCCGGTCAGCCTCGGTCGGCACCGTTCGTGATGCTTCTGCTCATGACCTTGTTCGCGGTTCGGAGGACCAAGCGTTCTTCGCGCCGCGGCGACGACGACCACTAGCATCCTGCGAGCAACCCGCTCGGGCGCGGCTCAGGGTTCCGGATTCATCATCGGGAGCGCGAGCCGAAAGCGCCCGTGCGCGCCTTGGGTCTCGTAGGTGAGCGACCCGCCGTGGTGCTCGACCAAGGCGCGCGCGAGCGAGAGGCCGAGACCGAGCCCGCTCACGCGCCGACCGGACTGCTGCTTCACGACGCGGAGGGCTTCGAAGAGCCGCTCGCGTCCGCGCTCGGGCATTCCTTCGCTCACCTGAATGTGAATGACGAAGTCGTCCTGGAAACGTTCGTGGTTCTCGATTCGCGCGCCGACCAAGATCCGGCCGCGGTCCATCATCGCGACGACTTGAATCAGCAGCCCGACGATCGCCTGGAGCATCCTTGGTCGGTCCACGTAGATGGCGGGCATGCCCGCTTGAAAGGTCGTCTCGAACTCGACCTGGCGTTGCTTGCTGCCCTCGCGCGCCTGGCCCACCGCCTCGGTGAGAAGTGAAACGGCGGGGGTGAAGGCGCGCTTCAGCTCGAGCCGACCAGCCTCTAGCTTGGCGGAATCCACGACCGCGTTGACGAGGCGGAGCAGCTCCGCGCCGCTCTCCCGAATCGTCGTCACGCTCTCCAGTTGGTCGTCGTTCAGTGGACCGTCGGTTCCAAACGCGAGCAGCTCGGAGAACCCCGTGATGGAGTTGAGCGGCGAGCGCAGGTCGTGACTCATGTACGCCATGAAGAGGGTCTTGAGCCCGCGCGTCTCTTCCGTCGCGGCGCGGGTCTGGGCGTGAAGCTCGAAGTCGGCGCGGTGGCCATCCGTCATCTGTTGAATCGACTCCGCGATCCGGCGCGCCTCCGGAGTCTTGAGCGGAACGGGAGTGAGCGAGCGACGCTTCCACTGTTTGCGCGCGTGCCGGACAAAGGTCGCGAGCTCTTGCGCGTCTTGGGCGAGCCGCTGCTCCTG
This sequence comes from uncultured bacterium, assembly GCA_938024995.1. Classification (GTDB taxonomy): domain Bacteria; phylum Myxococcota_A; class Polyangia; order Polyangiales; family Houyiibacteriaceae; genus CALJDU01. The sequence goes on along the minus strand of CALJDU010000033.1, from coordinate 24,687 downwards.
CTCGTCGTGTTCGCCCATCCATCGGGCCGCGGCGAGGGTCGCGAGCGCGATGACGCCAAAGGCGACGGCAGAGGGGATGGTCGCGCCTTCGAGGAGCAAGCAAAGCGACGCGGCCGCGAACCCTGCTCCGGTGACCGCGCGCGGGGACGCTGACTCCGTTCCGAGCGGGCGCGATCGCGGTGAGAGGGTGGCCTCCGCCGCGATGAATACCCCCAGCATGACGCCCGCGAGACCGAGGCGCGCGCTCAGTGTTTCTGGCGCGTGAAGGAAGAGCCGCGCCACCGACTCGTAGATCATCGCGGCGGCCGCGAGCAGGGTCGCCATGCGAGGTCCCGCGATGACGGCGCCGAGCCCAAACGCGGCGAGCGCGACCCCGAGGAGCTTGACGCTCGGGAGCCAGCCGGTCGGGAGGAGAGCGCAGATCGCCGCTGCGATGATCCAGGCCGCCGCGCTGCGCGTCGCGCCGGTCACGCTTCCGGCTCCGATGGAGCGTTCTCGGAGTAGATCGGGAGCCAGACAGTGAAGGTGGAGCCCTCTCCGAGCCGACTCTTCACCGCGACACGTCCCCCGTGCAGCTCGGCAAGTCGCTTCGAAATCGCGAGGCCCAGACCCGCGCCGTGACGTGAGCGCATCTTCGGCGCGTGGATGAAGTCCTGGAAGATCTCCTTGAGGTGGGCGGGCGCGATCCCGACGCCGGTATCGCGGACGTAGAAGAGGACAAAGTCACCGTCGCGTCGCGCCCCGAACGTGATGTCGCCCGACTCTGTGAACTTCACCGCGTTCCCGCCCAAGTTCTGTACGATTTGCCGAACGCGTTTCGGGTCGGCGTCGAGGTCCGGGAGGTCACCGATCGCGATGCGGAGCTCCACGGTGTCGGCTTTGACGATGTCGAGCTCTTGCTTGACCGCTCGAACGATCGGGAGCAGCGGAGTTCGTCCCCTTCGGAGGGCGAGGCGATTCGAGACCGCGGCGGAGAGGTCGATGATGTCGCTGAAGAGCGAGCGAAGGTGTTGTCCTGAGCTCCGGATCGCGTGCACGTCCTCGCGCTGACCTTCGTTCAGCGGGCCGTCGATCTCCTGAAGCAAGACATCCGCGAATCCGAGAATCGAGTTGAGGGGGTTGCGGAGCTCGTGGCTGACCGCGGTGAGGAACGCGCCGGTGTCTTCGTCCGCGCGCGCCGCTTCTTCTTCCAGGATGACGTCTCGCTCGTTCGCGGCGCGGACGTCGAGCCGGAGCTCATGCGTCTCCGACCGGAGCGCGTGAATTTCACACTCGGGATCCGGGGCGGTCGTGTTTGACACGGTCTCGTCCGCAGCGCGCAGGAACTGGTCGGCGATCATGCCGCTTCGGGCCGCGTCTCTGCGCGCGAGAAAAAAGGAGAGCGCCGCGATCCCGAACCCGCTGATGAGCCCCGCGGGCACGTGATCAACCAGCGCCAACGCGGCGAAGGCGAAGAACGCGAGCGTGACCCCCGGCATGAAGAGTTCGCGCGCGTTGTTCGAAGTGCTCTGGCTCATCGCGGAAGGGGTACGAACGACGTGAGGTTCGCGCGCGTGCCCGTGATCGTGCCTAAGCGATCGCTCCCTGCGCAATAAACCGTCTCTCCGACCAGGAAGCACGCGCGTTGTTCTCCCAGCGAAACCGAGGAAACCAACCCAGGGAGGGTGACCTTCGCGGGAGGCGCGAAGTCGCTGAAGCCGAGGCCAAGTTGTCCGTTTCTGGATCGACCGGAGCAGCGCGCTTCCCCGGCTGTGGTGATGGCACAGGTTTGATCGCCGACCGCCTCCAGCGCGCGAATCGGTTCATTCGTGAGCTCTTGAAGACCATCGCTGCAAACGACTTCGTCTTGCTCGGGCGTCACGACGCAGACGCCGCGGCCGCTCAGCCAAGCGTCGCTCGCGTTTGGGTGGGCGGCCAGCGCTTGTTGAAGTCGTTCGGCGTCTGGACCCGAACAGACCGACGCGCTCCCAATGGCGCAGACCGTTCTTCCGAACGCGAAGGGACCGCTCCGGTAGTCGCTCTCCGGGAGCGAGGGGAAGCCGACCGTGGTGACGCGCGCGTTTTGGCGATACGCGACTCCAGCGCTGGTGACCGTGAAGTCGTTGACCCCCGCGGCCTCGACGGAGTGCGTCCCGGCGCACTGGAGCCTTTCACCGCGCAGTCCGCACAAGGTCCCTCCTGCTCCTGCGAGACGGTCATAGGTCGCGGCGGGCAGTTCAGGAGGGCGGCCCAAACAACGAAGCGGCGCGGTCGGGCTCGCGCTGCAGGTGAAGGCATCGCCGATCGCGATGGGTCCAGCTGGCAGGGTGGTCTCCACCGGGACCGCGACGCTGGTTCGGCGCCCGAGCCCAAGTTGACCCGCGTCGTTTGCGCCGAAGCAGTAGAGCGACCAGTCACGTGTACGCGTGCACGTGAAGGCGTGGCCGGCCGCGACCTGGACGATGTCGCGGCCGATGATCGCGTCTGACGTGATCGCCGTAAACGCGACTCGTCGATTCTGACCTCGAACCCCGAGCTGCCCTTCGTCGTTACGGCCCGCGCAGAGGAGCGAGCCGTCTGTGTCGCCTCGAACGGCGCAGATGTGCGCGGCGCCCACGGCGATGCCGTGAAGGTCGGGCGGTCCGCGAAACTCGACCGGTGCACCGAACGGTTTGATGCAGCGCGCGCCGCGGTCGTTCGTCACGCAGACGCGATCGCCGTAAGCGTCGATCGACGTCGCGGGTTCATTCTCCAACGTGATCGCGCCGACGCATGACGCCCGCTCGGCCGCGAGGGCACATACGAAGCCTGCCCCGACCGCGACGTCCTCGGCGTGGGCGGGGAGGCGCTCGAGGTCCGGGGGAGAAGCTCCGCTGCAGCGAACCTGTCCCGCGAGGACCTCACATGTCACGCCTGCGAAGGTGTCCACCGCGGTGACGTTGTCCGCGACGACCAGTTCAGGGCGTGCGGTCACGCGCTCCTCTGGGAGCGCGAGAAGGTCGACCGGGTCTCCGAGACGCTCCGCGCGGACCTGTCCGGCTCCCCAACAAAACACGCCTCTTGGGTCCGATGCGCAGACCTGATCGGGAGACGCCTCGAGCAGGAGAGGCGCGTCTCGATGCTCCGGCGAGAGCGGAGGCGGCATACCGATCCGGCTAACGGCTTCGCAAGGAGAGCATCCGGCGACCAGAACCAGCGCCATCAGCCTGAAGACGCTGCGGGGCGGGGTTCGCCGGCCGAGCACTTGCGTGCGCTGTCCCGGAGAGACGATCAAGGTCAGCGTCGTCGTCGCCGAGACAGTCCGGCTACGACCAACGCGCCGGTCAAAAACGCAAAGGGGAAGCCTTGTCGTCGAGATGGTGACGCGGCGCAGAACGGCGCGAAGTAATTACCCTCGACCGGATCAAAGCAGACGGGCTCCTGATCGTCGTCGACGTTTCCGAGCCCATCTACCGCGTGCACCACGACGCAGATCGGGTCGACCGCCTCTTCGCCGCGAAGGACGAAGGCCATCGTGATCAGCTCGGTCGTGAAGTTGCGGGTTCGAGCGCGAAGGACCGGCGCCTCAAGCGTCGCGCCACGCGTCTGATAAAGCAGGTACTCGATGCTCCCGGGACTTCCGTCATCGGTCGCGGGATCGAACGAGACGTCCACGCGGAAACCGCCATCCGGGGCGGCGCAGTCTTCGTCGACGGCCGCGGACGAGGTCTCCGTGATGTTCCCGAGCCGCGGCGGGGCGACGTCGACGCTCACCGAGGTCCGAAAAGAGAAGTCGAGGTCAAAATCGAGCCCTCGCGCGACCCCCTCGTACGCGGTGACTGGCTCAAGCGTCGCCGGGAGAAACACCAAGACGTCGCCGATGACCTCGACGCTGCCGCGAAGCTCATCGCCCGCGATGTCACGGATCTCGATCAAGTCGCGCGGGGCGACCACGGTCACGAGGTAGCCGGGGCTGTAGCGAACGCGAACCGGCGAGTCGATGGTGACGCCGGCGGCGCCCGACGCGGGGGTGACCTCGATCGGACCGCGCCCGGCAGAGTCGTCGCACGGGTCTTGTGCATCCGCTCGCGGAGCAGGTCCCAGGACCGCAGCGCTGAGCGACACGGCGAGCGCGAACGCGCTCTTGAGCAGTTGGAGGCGACTCATGAGTGGAGCATAGCAGGGGTGCGGAGGAGCGCGATGCCGTGCTACCAAGCGCCGTGGAGCGAAGGGAACGAGGTGGTTACGCGCTTGCTTCAGCGCTCGCGGAAGACCGCGGCCTGAACCGTGACGCGCTTCCCAAAACAACGCGCGATCGTGAGGAGCTCGCCGAGGCGGTCACCGCGCTCTCAGCGGTCCCCGTCCCAGGCGTACAAGCGCTCGACCCTCGCGCGCGGGTGCTGTGTTGTGCAGCGATTCCACGTAGGGACGCCGCGGTGATCGCCAAAGGCTTGCCGCGACCTCGACGCGGCTTTTCGCCGGCCGAGGGGCTTCGTGACCACCTCGCGCGAATGGCGCGAGCGGCTGCAGAACAGGGCGAGGCGTGAGCCGCGTGATTCGACACGGGCGCGCGCGGGTCGTGAGACGCGAAGAGCTGTCCGCCGACCAACGTGGTCAGGCGATCGTCAGGGACGCCGAAGCGCGAGCCGACGAGCTGCTGAAGACGACCGCGGTCCGCGCGGCGGAGGCGCTCGAGGCGGCGCGCGTCGAAGGGGAAGCGCTCGGAAGAGCAGAGGCGGCCGCGGAGCTCGTTGCGGCGAGCCGAGAGCGCGCGCGCTTGCTGAGCGAGTCTGAGGGAGAGCTCGCGCGACTCGCGATCGCGATCGCGCGTCGGGTCGTCGCCGCTGAACTTGAAACGAAGCCCGCCGCGATCGCCGAGATCGTCTCCGAGATGCTCGTCCGCGCGAAACGCGCGTCATCGGTGACCGTCTTCGTTTGCGAAGAGGACCGAGCCGCCGCGCAAGCGCTGTCCGCAGAGCTTGAGGTCCGCGTGGACGCTGAGCTGACGCGCGGTGACTGTCGCCTCGAGACCGACCTGGGCCGCTTCGATGGGCGGGTGGAGCAGAAGCTCGGCGCGCTGCTCGTCGCGCTCGAGGCTGAGCAGTGAGCGAGGCGCCGAGCGCGGCGGCTGACGCGGTCACAGAGGTAAGCGAGGGGGACGCCGAAGAACCTCGCTCGGCGCTCGATGGATGGGGACGCGCGACGCTGCTCTTCTTCCTGACGGTCGCGTCGACTTGGTACGTCGGCGCGCAAATGGAAGTCGAAGGCGAGGTCACGACGGTCGCGCAGTTCCTCACGGGCTGGCGCTTCTCCGTCCCGCTGATGGCGATCCTCCTCGCACATGAGCTCGGTCACTACGTCGCCGGCCGACTTCATGGCGTCGACATCTCGCCTCCGTACTTCATCCCGATGCCGATGATGTTCCTCGGCACGCTCGGCGCGGTGATCCGGATGCGAGGGACGATCAAATCGCGCGACGCTTTGTTGGATGTCGGCGCGTCGGGACCGATCGCGGGTTTCATCGTCGCGCTGCCGATCCTGATCTACGGAATGGCGACGTCGCCGGTAGAGCTGCTGCCGGCGGAGAGCGGATACATCATCGAGGGACGCGGGCTGCTCTACCTCGGGCTCCTCGCGGCGCTCAAAGGCGACATCGCCGCCGGACACGACATCATGCTCAACTCGTTCGCGTTCGCGGGGTGGGCCGGGCTCTTGGTCACGATGATCAACCTCATCCCGGTGGCGCAGCTCGACGGCGGACACGTCGCGTACTCGCTCGTGGGCAAGCGCCAAGACCGCTTCTCGCTCGTCGTGACGATGTTGCTGCCGCTCCTCGGAATTGGGGTGGGGCTCTTTTATGGCATCCCGAGCTGGCGCGAAGGGGTCACGGGCGACCGGCTCTTCGGCGACTTTATGGCTGGCGCGCAGTGGGTGTTCTGGGCGGTCCTCCTGTGCGTGATGATGTACCTGGCTGGTCGTGAGCATCCGCCAACGACAGACGCGCCGCTCTCGCCGAAGCGACGCCTCATCGCGATCGGCACCCTAGTGCTCTTCGTTTTGCTGTTCATGCCGAGCTGGGTCCGGCTTCAGTAGCTCACGCCCCGCCGAGCGGATCAAAGGCGAGACGACGGGCCGATAAGTTCGGCGACGGTTGGAGCGCTGCTAGCGTCTGGCTGATGTCTCGTTCGACCCTCCGCGTAACGCTCTTCGCGTTCGCCGCGCTGATGTTTGCGTGGCCGGCGAAGGTGAGCGCGTGGACGGAGGCGCAGGTGGAGTCCGCGCGCGCGCTGGTCACCGTAGACCGTGACGCGCACGCCGTCGTCGACATGACCCTGCGGGTTCAGGTGCACGGCGGTTGGTTGGAGGGGCTCGAGGTCGCGGGTCTTGATCCTGATCTCTCCCTGACATCGAACCTCGAGATGCGGAGCGAAGATGGCGACCGCTATGAACCCACGGTTGACGTACGAAGCGGCGGTCGGGTGCTCCTGCGCTTTCGGCGTCGCGGCGCTCCGCGGCGCGGCGTGTACGAGGTCCGGTTCTCATACCAGACCGAGCTGGCGCACCGCGCGACGGAACCAACGGACGACGGCGCGATCCGCGTTTCATGGACGCTGCCCGGTTGGCGGACGGGGCTCGACGGCGTGGAGATCGCGATCAACGCGCCGCGCGGAGCCGAGCTCCCACGAGACACAACGGAGGAGCTGAGCTCGGTCGTTCACGGTCGTGAAGACGAAGCGGAATCGGTGACGCACCGGTGGCGCCGCGCCCATCTCCCGCGAACGATCCCGTGGACCGTTTCCCTCGACGTTCCCGCCGATCAGATGAACGAAGCGCTGCGCGGGGCCGAAGAGTTGATCGAACCGCCGCGCGCGACTCAGGTCGTGGAGACAGTCGTGGCGGCGCGTGGCGAGTCGCCGTGGCTCATCGCGCTCCTCGTGATCGGGGTGGCCGTTCTGAAGCGGGCGTTGGTTCGCGGAGGCCTCTCGCCGTGGAGCGGGCTGCTCGCTGTCGCGGGTCTGGCGCTCGCCGGGGTCGCTGCGCACCGCCAGCTCGATCTCACCGCGCTCATCGCGCTCGCGGCGTCCTGGTGGCTTCAGGTTCCGCTCCCGCGACAGACCACGCTGGCCGCGGGTACCTGGCGGGCAGCACGGGAAGAGGACACCAAGAGCGATCCGCTGGAGTGGCTCGACGCGACCACGCTCCCCGGCGTCGTCACGCTCGCGGCGCTTCTCCTGGGTACGCTTTGGTTCGCGAGGCAAGACCCAAGCGCGATCCAAGAGAGAGTCGCGCTCGCGTCTCTCCTGCTGACCGGGACCTTCTTCACCGCGGGTCGTCACTCTCGCCCGTCTTCGGCGCGTCGCGCTTTTGCGTCACTGGCGCAGGCGGCGCGGACAGAGGGGCTCACGAAGCTCGCGGCGGCGGTTCACGTCGACAAGCGTGGTCGCGTCCAGGACGCGCGGCTCCGAATCGTCACGCGCTCGCGTCCCGACGGGCTCGCGCGATTCGACCTCGCGTTGATGCAGCGTCGCTCGTTCTTCGGCTTTGCGGGAGAGCCTCGCGTCGTCGTCGTCACCGATGAAGACAGCGAAGCAGATGCGCTCGCGCGAGAGGTCCTCGGAGATATCGCAGAGCGAACCACGAACGGGCGATGGCTCCGGGTCGCGCCGGTCGCCGCGGCCAGGACGCTCCGCGCGCGTTTTGACGCGGAGCTTGGGAGCGCCGAGACCGCGCAGGCTATCGCGGCGGAGCCGCCAGCGCGCGCGCCGTCTTCTCTAGCCACGATCGTGTGAGCGGGTTCTCGGTGCGGGCGAGCTTCCGCGCCACCGCCTCGGCGCCGAGGTCGCCCATTCTCCTGAGCGCGGCGACCGCGACGTCATGGGAAGGGGCGCGCGCGGCCGACAAGACCAAGTGATCGGCGGTGATCGGATCGCGTCGCGCGATCTCGCTCATCGCGATCGCGATCACGTAACGCTCGACCGAGGCGCTGTGCCAGTCCCGCCTCGCGAAGTCGCGCCCGAGGAGCAGAGAGGCCTGCGGCGCATCAGGATGCTCTCGTTGATAACCCCGGAGCGCGCGATGCGTTTCGCGATCGATCTCCGCCGTGTCGAGCGCCGAGCGGAGCGCGCGAAGGGTGTCATCGAGCGGCAGTGTTTCCGGGAGCGCCGCGAGCGGATCGAGATCTGCGGGCGGATCGAGATCCGCGGGCGGACCTGGAGCTTGGGCCTCAGCTTCACCTTCGTTTTCGGGACGCTCGGTCGCGGTCTCGCTCGTCCGGGCGGGCGAGACCTCACGGTTGCCGACGCTGAGGAACGCGATCGCGACCCCCCCGACGACCACTGCTCCTAGGGCCCATAGCCACGCGCGTCGGCTCGTGGTCTCCGCGCGGATCGTGTCGGCGACCGCGAGGTCTGCCACCGCGGCGCTCGGAGTCGCGTGCGTCTTGTTCGCTCCGCTCTCTTCGGCGCTCTTTTCTCCCGTGCGCGTTTCCATGTGAGCGGCGTCCCGGCCCAGCGCGTTGATCGCGGTGAGCATCACGCCCGCGTCTTCGTATCGGTCGCTCGCCGTCTTGGAGAGGGCGCGAGCGATCACCTCACGAAGAGGCTCCGAGACCGTCAACCCGGCGCGTCGCTCGGAGATGTTGGGGGGCTCCTCCGAGAGGTGGGCGCGGAGCATCGCGACGGGATCGTCGTACGCGAAAGGCGGCGCGCCCGCGAGCAGCTCGAACAGGAGGACGCCGGCGGAGTAGACATCCGCTCGCGTGTCCACGGGACCCGCTGCAGCTTGTTCTGGCGCCATGTAGATCGGCGTCCCGATGACCGCCCCGCGCTTCGTGATGCTCGCGTCGGTTGGCCGCTGCCGCTCGCCGTCGAGCTTCGCCAATCCAAAGTCGAGGAGACGCACGTGCCGGTCAGTCTCTCGCAGCTTCTGCAGAAAGATGTTGGCCGGCTTGAGATCACGGTGGAGGACACCGCGGTCGTGGGCGTAGGCGAGACCTCGGAGAACATCGGAGAAGATGGCGAGCGCTTCTGAAGGCTCAAGCGGGCCCGCGCTGATCCGCTCCTCGAGCGACATGCCTTCCAGCAGCTCCATCACCAAGTAGGGGAAGCCCTCCGCGTCTACCCCGAAGTCGGTCAGCGGTACGATGTTCGGGTGCGAGAGGGAGCTGAGGAGCTTGGCCTCGCGCGTGAACCGAGACACCTCAACATCAGCGTGGCCGCGTAGCCGCTTCAGCGCGACGGGACGATCGAGCGCGAGGTGCCGCGCGCGGTACACGACGCCCACCGCTCCGGACCCGAGGATGGACTCGACGCGATAGCGGTCATCGATCTCTTGACCGACCAACGCAGCGTTCGGAGCGTCGTTCACGACCTCCGGTTCTGTCTCCGCCAGCGACATCCGCAGCGAGGATACGCGCGCGACTGTTTAGCGGCTACGGGATTGATCGGCCATCGCGAGTGCAGCGCTCGGCGCGATGCGGTTATCGTTCAACGATGGAGATCGCGTACACGGTTTGTTGTTCGTTTCGAGAAGACGTCGTGATGCGCGAGTGGTGTCGTTGGCTGCGCGACGAGCATCTCGCGGATGTCGTGACCGCGGGCGCACTACGCGCAGAGCTCATCTGTTTCGTTGACGAGAAGCGATGCGAAGCACGTTACGTCTTCGCTTCGCGCGAGGCGTTCGATCGTTACGAACGCGATCACGCTCCGGCGCTCCGAGATGAGGGGCTCGCGCGTTTCCCGCTCGCGCGTGGCCTCACGTACTCGCGAAGCGTGGGCGAGCGAATCGCGAACGCTTGAGGTCAGTCGCAGGATGAGGCGCCGGTGCCGGCGGCGTTTCCCATTTCGCGAACGGGATCATCGGTGGGGTCGTCGGGACGGGTGTCGGCTTGCCAGGTCACGAGGACCTCGATCGCTGCGCCTTCGCACAGCGCGGAGCGGGCTGCCGGAAACGCGTCCGCCGGGGCGCTGCCCATGATGCGAACCGTGGTCGACTCACCTGGGGCGAGGGTGCCGGAGAAGTCTGCCGGGCGCTCGAGGTTGAGCTCGCCGACAGGATCGCCGTCCGCGAAGAGACCCGCCCGCGGCACGATGAAGTCGTTGCCCGCGAGCGCATAGGTTCCGACCCGTACGTTGAGCGTGAGGTCGACAGAGAGCGCGTCGCCCTCCGCCGTTCCCGTGACGATCACGTCCGCCGAGGTGACGACGACCTCGAGGCCGAGTTCTGTATCGACGCAGGAAGTGAGCAGAGGGCAGAGCAGCAAGAGCGCGGCGAACCGCGATGCTGATCGCGGGCTCACTTCTTGATCCGCGCCGAGAGCGGAGCCAGGATCTTGTCGACGCCGCGAAGCTCGCGGTCGACCTCTTCGTCGTCGATCTCGAGCTCGATGATCGCCTCGTGGACCGCGTCGTAGAGCCAGTTCGCGCCATCGGGATCGAGCGCGCACTGTCGCGCGGCATGGCCTTGGTGGCTCAGCTTCGGGAGGCCGTTGACCGCGTCCTCAAGGACCGAGATCCGGTCTCCGAGAAACTCCCGAGCGGACTCGAGCTGCTCGTTGAGCGGCGCGAGAAACTCCGGCGACTCTTCGCGGTGACGCGCGATGGTCTCCGGCACGCTCTTCTCCACACGCTCCATCACGAGTCGCATAACAAGGACATCACCGATCTGCTGCAACGCACCGCGGACTCCCGGGATCACGTTGTTCGAAGAGAAGGTGTGGAGGATCGCGCCCGCGATGAGGACTCGGGAGTCATCATCGAGGTCCGGATCGTCGAGCACCCTCAGAGCGGATTTGAGGTCCTGCGGTATTGACGTGATCGCCTCCGTCATCAGCGTGGCGAAACGTTCCCTAGACATAGGCCAATACATACTTCGATCTGGCGTAGAAAGTTAACCCTTCGTTTCTCTTTTTCGGACGGAACGGAAAACGGACCGCGTCAGCGATCCGTTTCCTGCAGTGATTGCCCTGTAATGGGCCGAGCGGGCTCAGCTCGGAATGAGGTCGCGACCAGCGGGACAGGCGACATCCACGCCGGTCGGTCCCTCTTCGGTCTCAATGATCTTGAACTCAACGCGACGGTTTTGCTCCCACGCCTGCGGGTTCGACCGCGGGTCGACGGGACAACGCTCGCCGTATCCGCCTGAGCGGAGACGATCGCGGCGAACTCCGCGCTGGACGAGCGCCTCGACCACGGACGCGGCGCGGTCGCGGGTCAGGCGGAGGTTGTACTCATCATCACCGCGTTCATCCGCGTGTCCCTGAACCTCAATCTTCGTGATGTTCGGGTTGCCGTTCAAGGTCGCGGCGACCGCGTCGATGATGTGGAAGGAGCGGTCCTGGATGACGGCGCTGTCGTACTCGAAGTAGATCTTCTCGAGGATGATGATGTTGTTGTCCTCGATGACGACGGAGCCGCGGTCCGGACACCCGTCCTCGTCCTCGAAGCCGTTGTAGGTCTCGGGGTCGTTCGGGCAGGTGTCGTCGACGTCCAAGATGCGGTCGTTGTCGTTGTCCGGATCCGGGCAACCGTCCTGGTCCTCGAAGCCGTCCATGTCCTCCGGGTCGTTCGGGCAGAGGTCGTCCACGTCGAGGATTCCATCGTTGTCGTTGTCGGGGTCGGGACAGCCGTCTTCGTCCTGGAAGCCGTCACGGTCCTCGGGGTCGTCGGGACACTCGTCGACATCGTCGAGGATGCCGTCGCCATCGCGGTCACCTTCATTGCCTTCGGGACAGCCGTCTTCATCGGCGTCGCCGTCGCGGTCCTCCGGAACGAGCGGGCACTCGTCGTCGACATCGAGGATGCCGTCACGATCGTTGTCCGGCTCGGGGCAACCATCTTCGTCGGCGAAGTTGTCGAAGTCCTCCGGCTCATCCGGGCACTGGTCGACGTCGTCCTTGTAACCGTCGCCATCGCGGTCGCCGATGGAAGGCTCGAAGACGAAGCCGAGGGTCGCGCGGTAGTCGGCGGACTGGAAGCCCACGGTCGGCGGGATCCCGGCGCCACCGGCCAGCATGAGGTAGCTGTTCTGTTGAACGAAGATCTTGATGCCGCCGATCGCCTCAAGCGAGAGCGAGCCGCGATCACCGAAGCCGGTGAGGATCTGCGTGCCGTAGATCTCGCCGACGAGGTCAAGCGCGTCCGCGACACGGAAGCTCATGCCAACGCCAAACGTCAGCAGCGGACCGTAGGTGAGGATGTCGGAGCTGGAGGTCAGCATCGCGCCGGTCGCGTTGGTCGCGCCGGTCGGGACGGTGGTGCCTTCAATCGCGAAGTCCGCTCCGGTACCGAAAGGAATTCGCGCGCCGAGCTCACCCGAGAAGCGGACGCGCTGGTGCGGACGGTACTCCGCGACGATCGACGGCCAAATGGCGACGCCCGGCTCACCCGTGAACTGCGCGGAGTCGCCAGTCGGGAGCTGAAGACGAACGATCGCGGCGAGACCGATGGGGTGGCGCTCAGCGCGAAGGATTCGGGCCTTCGCGTGAATCGTGATGTCGCCCAAGCCCTGGTAGCTGAGACCGCGGTCCTGAAGACCGAGGTTGACGTTGTAGAAACCGGGCACCTCGATGACGTCACCGTTGGTGAACGCGATCGGGAGCTGCACGCCCACGATCAAAAGGTTCTTGATGCCGAGGTTCGCGTGAAGCGTTCCGGTGAACGCCTGGTCGACGATGTTGCTCGTCTCGACGAACGGGTCCGACATCGGGTTGCACGTTCCGTCGACGGGCATCGGGAGGCAGCCACGTGAGTTGTTCTGAAACCCGTTGAAGTGGAGCAGGCCAAACCCAGCGTCGAGGATGAGCCCGAAGCTGAAGTCCATGTGACCGAGGATGTCGGTGCCGTTGACGCTCAAGTGACCCTTCGAGTCGACCGCCGGGCGGAAGAGGTGAAGGTCCATTCCACCGTTCGCCAACTGCGCAGGTTGCGCGTTGACCGTCGATGGAGTGACAAGGATGAGCGCGCTGAGAACCGCGAGCGACAGCGCCTGAATTCGGAACAGTTTCATACCCATAAGAAGCCTCCCGCGCGGCTAACGCGCGAGCTTCGCGAGTAACATGGTTGTTCCGCGCCGCGCAACGTTCCGCGCGACCGTCAGACGGGTTTCAGGTCCTTGGACAGACGGGTTTGAGGCCCTTGGAAACAGGACGCGTCACGACGCGTCGATGGTGACGTGGCCAGAACTTCGCCCGGACCGAAAGTTCCGACCGCTAGAGCTGGAACTCGGAGCGCTAGAGTTCGGAGCTAGAGTTCGGAGCTAGTTCGGAGCGGTAGAGTTCGGAGCGGTAGAGCTCGGAGCGCTAGAGTTCGCGCGCGTAGCGGCTGGCGCGGGGGTGTTCGGGGTAGGTCGCGATAAAGCGGCGAATCGTTTCGCGCTTTTTGCCCACGTCCTGGAGGTTTCGGTGCGCCTCGATCTGCATCATCAAGCCGCGCGCGCTTCGGTTTCCGCGCAGCTCCCGAAGGACACAGCGGTTGTAGTCGTTGTCGGTCGGGCACGCTTGTGCACGAGAAACTGCGCTGCCACCCGAGGTCCGCGACATCATGGGAGTGGCGACGACCATTGTGGTCATTTCGGCGACCATCGGCGTCTCGATGATGTCCATCGTCGGCGAGCGGCGCGGACGCCGGCGGCGCGGACGCACCGAGGCGACCTGCGTACCCTGACGCTCAAGCGTCTCCAGGATTCCGGTCGCCGAGGCCTCCTGCTCCGGTGAGCGCTCCGCGATGGTCAGAACCGCGTTGGCGTGACCTGCAGCGACCTCTGGGTTGCTTCGCATGTTGCGACGCGCGTTCTCAAGCTCCTGCTCAATGTAGAGGTCACGCGACCGCTGAACCTCGCCGCGGTTTCGGTACGCGCTGTCTTCGGGAAGCTCATCGAACGCGAAGACCGCGTCGGCGTAACGCTGCGCCTGAAGCGCCGCGATGCCGCGATCGAATGTTGCGAGAGCCTGCTGGCCAGCGACTGCCTGCTGCTTGCAGCTACCGGCGAGCGAGTGTCCGGGAGCGATCGCGAGCGCGTCGTCTGCGCGGCGAACGGCTTCGTCCCAACGTTGCGCGCTGATCGATGCCATGCACGCAGCCACCGCGGGGCTTGGATCACCGGTCGGGGTTGGGGTCGGGGTGGGAACCGCGGTCTCCGCCGTTTCCGGTGGGGTCACGACGGTGGATGGGGGAATGGTGGTCGCCACCGGATCCGCGTCGTCGCCGCCCATCATCGCGATCGCGCCGCCAATCAGCACGGCGAGCGCCACGATCGCGATGGCCGCGAACAGAGGGGCCTTGCTGGAAGAGGACGGGGGCTCCGCGGGGATCGCGTCCATCTGAATGGTGCGGTCTGCCTCGAATGCGTAGTGCTCGCCGACGCCGACATAGCGGAAGCGAACTTGCCCAAGCTCGACCACATCGCCTGGGGCGAGAGTGGCTTCCTTGGTGTCCGCACCGTTGACGCGCATCCCGTTGGCGCTGTCGAGATCGACGATCGAGAACGTGCCGTTCCCGCCTCGGACCTCCGCGTGCTCACGTGACATCGAACGGTGGTTGACCCAAATGTCGAGGTCTTCCGCGCGGCCGATCTTCATTCCGCTGCGTGTGATCGCGAACTCGGCTCCAGGCGCTGGCGGTGTCATCATGACGAGTCGCGCTGGAGTGGTTGTGGGCGTGTCGCGGTAGCTGGCCTGGGTGTCGCTCGTTCCTGCCGCGACCTCCGCCTCGGCTTTGAGCGCGATCAGGTAGTCGCCGATCGTGACCTGATCACCCGGACTGAGCCGCGTCTCTTGCTCGATCCGACGACCGTTGACCTGCACTCCGTTGTAGGAGCTCAGGTCTTCGATCAGAAAGCCGACGCCGTTCTTTCGAAGGCGCGCGTGACGACGCGACACGTTTCGCTCAGTGAGCCGAATCGTGTTGCCTTCTTTTCGTCCAATTGTGATCTCGTCGCGAACAAGAGGGACAACCGTGGTCTTCCCTTCGTCGTCTGCGATGACGAGTCTAAACATCGTTAATTCGGTCCGTTGCTCGCACTCAACCCAGTTGCCCGGATGTTACCTCCGGGGCCTTTGGTGTCAATCGACGTCTCGAGGGGTGTGACCAAACTATCAACGCGTTCCTTGGGGCGTCCGTGCACACCTTCTCTTGTGGATGGAGTGGATGGTCCGAAAGCTCCCAACATGACACGATGAACGACGGTGGACGGTCGACGACACTCCCTCGTTTGGTTCGGATCCATTGTCTTGGTGGGGGCGATCGCGTGTGGCGATGATTCGGCTCCTCCGCCTCCGCCGCCCCCGATTCCTGACGCCGCGATGGACACGAGCGTCGACACCGCTCGCGACGTCAACCCCAGGCGTGACGCAGCGGTTCTGGATGAGGCGGATTTCACGTTCGTGCTCCCGTACCTGGGCGAGACGCAAGAAGCGGAGCTCGACATCTCCGCGAGCCCGGGACAGCTCGATGTTCACTTCTCAGTCGACACGACCAGCAGCTTCAGCGAGGAGATCGACAACATCCAAGGCCAGCTCGATCAGATCGTGGAGCAGGTTCGTTCCCGCGTGAGCGATGCGGCGTTCGGCGTTTCTCGATTCGAAGACTTCCCGACCGAGCCGTTCGGCGCGTCCGCAGACCGCCCCTTCACGCTGCTCTCCGCGATCACAACGGACACCGCGCGCTTGCGGTCCGCGGTCGCCAGTCTGGATTCTCCGCTTGGGTTTGGCGGTGACTTCCCAGAGTCCGGCTTCGTCGCGCTCTCGCAGATCGCGACCGGAAGCGGCATTCGCGATCTCGTACGTGAGTTCCCCGGGCCCGCTCCAGGGGGCGGTACGGTCGGCGGCGTTGGCTTCCGCGATGACTCACTTCGAGCGGTCGTTCACATCACGGACGCCTCGTCTCATCGACCGGTCGACTACGCCGCGCGCTACCCGATGACGGCGTCGCTTCTCGATGTCGTGACGCAGATGAACGAGATCGACACCCGCGTGATCGGGATCGCGAGCGGGGACACGGCGCGGAGTCAGCTTGAGCAGCTGGCTGTTAACACCAACGCCTTTACCTCTGGCGACGATGGGTGCCCCACTGGAATCGACGGCTCGGAACGCGCGCTGGTGGATGGGGTTTGCCCGCTCGTGTTCGACGTGAGCGCAAGCGGCGTCGGGTTGTCCGCGACCATCGTCGACGCGATCACAGGGCTGCTCGACACGTTCTCCTATGAAGAGGTGTTCGCGGAGCATGACGATCGCCTCGGTTTCGTTTCGGACATCGTCGCGTCGCGTTCCGAGGTCTCCCGCGGCGAGGAACCGACGCGAGAAGATCGGCGTCCTGAAGAGGGCTCCCTCGACACCTTCGTGGACGTCCCGCCAGGCGCGCGTTTGTTCTTCTCGCTCCAAGTACGGAACACGACCATTCGCCCTGCGGATTACGAGCAGGTGTTTCGTTTTTCTGTCTTCATCGTCGGCGACGGAGCGGTGCTCTCGACCGCGACCGTTCGCGTGATCGTTCCGGCGGGCCGGATTGACGCGGGGGTCACGGATGCGGGAATGGACGCAATGGCAATGGACGCAATGGACGCAATGGACGCGGGAGTCTCGGACACCGGGTCAGACGCAGCGATGGACGCGGCGGATGCAGCAGACGCGACAGACGCGACAGACGTGACGGACGCCACGGACGACGCCGATGCTGTGGATGCCCCTGACGCGATCGCGGACGCTAGCGCGGATGCAGATGCCATGGACGCAACCGATGGTTAGCCGCCGTGCATTTATGCACGCGCTATTGGCCTCTGCTGTCATGGTGGCCGGGTGTGGGGGAACCGGCGGGGTCCACGCGCGAATGGGTTTCTCTGAGGCCGGGGGCCTCCGGGTGGTCGAGGTTCCAGAGGGCCCGGCGTATCGCGCTGGCTTGCGAGAAGACGACCAGATCATCGCGATCGACGACGATCCTGTTGCGCGGATGACCATGGTCGAGGTCGTCGAGCGTCTACGGGGTCGGGTCGGTACGGTCGTGCGCCTTCGCGTCGCGCGTGACGATGTCGTGCGGGAACTGTCGGTAAAGCGAGCCTCCTATCGTGACCGTCGCGGCGCCTCTCGCCGCTGAGCCCAAGCGCGACTCATCGCTAAGTCCGCTTTACGGCTCTCTCGGTTCCGGCTACGACCGCCCGCATGGATCCAAGAGTGCTCGAGCAATGGAACGTCAGCGCGTGGGCCTACTTGGCTTTCCCGGTGCTCGTCTTGTGTGCGGTGGTCCTCACGGTGCGCCTGGGCGCGCCTCAGTGGACCAAGTTCGGCGCGGGTCTGCGCGGGCTTCGCGCGAAGAGCGAGGGCGGCATGTCGGCCGCGCTGGGTCTGTCCTTGTCGACCGCTGCGTCTTTCGGGGCGGCGGCGGCGATTGGCGCCGCGACCGCGGTTTCGCTTGGGGGGGCCGGAGTCCTGCCGTGGATCTGGCTCTTCGGGATCGTTCTCGCGCCGATCCGTTACGCCGAGACGCTCTTCTCACGCACGGACGCGCCAGGGCGCGGGGACGCTGCGCAGTCCGGCTCGATCCCGCGTCGCCTCTTCCGCGGAGGCTACCGCGTTGTCGGTGGACTGCTCGTTCTCCTCATCGCGTTGACCGCGCTCTTCTTTGTGAGCGGGGTCCACGGCTCCGCGCTGAAGTCGATCTCGACCGCGGTCATGCCTGACAACAGCAGCGCGGTTCTCTTTGTCGTCGCGGGCATCAGTCTCGTGATCGGCGCGATGAGCGTCGTCCAGCAAGGCAACCCGCGCGGAGCGCTCACCATCGTCGGGTGGGTCGCGGCCGTCTCTTTGATCATTGTCTTCGTGTGCGGGGCGTGGGGCGCGCTCTCCGATCCCTCCCGGGCGATCGCGGCGCTGGGTCGATCGTTTTCCGAGGCCATCTCGGGGGTCGATCCCGCGACGCCGTTCGTCGGCGCGGTCGCGGGTGAGGTCGCGTTCGCCGCGATGCTCCACTTGCTCCCGCCGCTCGCGACCGCCACCGGGGTCTCCTCAGTGGCGCACGCCGAGACCGCGGCGAAGACCCGCCCCCAGGCTGCCGTGGCTGTGCTCGGACCGTTCTTCTACGCGGTGCTCACCTCCGCTCTTGTCGTGACCTTTGTTGGAAGCGGCGCGTACTACACGCTCGTGGATGACAAGCGCCCGCTGACCGAGACGCTCTTCTACAAGAGCGACTTCGCGACCCCGACCGAGCGAACGGAAGCCGAGCGCTTCTACAGCGGCTACGTACGCATTCGTTCGGGAGCCAATGTAGACCCGTCGGTCCGTATGGGAACGGACCGCGGCATGGTTCGCGAGTCACGCTTTGAGTACTACGGCGAGACCGCCGACCTCGCGTTCGAGGTGGTCGACGGAGCGCCGCGTCGGATGATGCGTAACGAGAGCCGCTTCGCGCTGAAGGACCTCCCGGTTTCGCAGGCGCGCTACGTCGACGTGGTCGGCGAGATGCTCCCGCGCGGCGGCAAACTGGTGGCGCTTGGAATGGAACGCTCGACCGGTGGCGGGTTCGCCTCGAACCTCTTGTTCACCGCTTTGCTTCTGTTGGCTGGAATCGCGGCCGGCATGTTCGGCGCCTCCGCTGCGCGAGCGCTTCCGGCGGACGCACCCAAGGGTCTTCGCTTCACCATGGCAGCGCTGCCGGCGGTCGGGCTCTTGGTCCTCGCGCTTGGAGCTCCCGCCTGGTGGCAACTGATCGGCGCGCTGTGCGCGGCGCACTGGGTCGTGATCACGAGCGGCGTGTTGGTGTGGCGGTCCGGCGAGATCGCGAACCTCTGATTTAGACAACGAGAGCAAGAAGATGAGAACGGTTGGAGTGATCGGAGGCAGCGGCCTCTACGCGATGGACGGACTTGAGAACGTCGATCGACACGAAGTGCAGACGACCTACGGCGCGCCTTCCAGCGCGGTGACGTCGGGCAACCTGGGCGACACGCGTCTCCTCTTCTTGCCGCGTCACGGAGAAGGTCACCGCTTCCCGCCGCACCAGATCAACTACCGCGCGAACCTCTTGGCGCTGAAGCAGCTCGGCGCGGAGCAGGTCATCAGCGTCTCCGCGGTCGGCTCCATGAAAGAGCACATCGCGCCGGGCGACATGGTGCTGCCGGATCAGTTTATCGACCGGACGCGCACGCGCTCGAGCACGTACTTCGAGGACATCGGCGTGGTCGCGCACATTGAGTTCGCGGAGCCGGTGGACGCCGCGCTTCAGGAAGCGCTCTACCGCGCGTCGGTGAAGGTCGGCGCGAAGGTCCACAAGGGCGGTGCCTACGTCTGCATCGAAGGACCGCAGTTCAGTACCCGCGCGGAGTCGCTTCTTTACCGAAGCTGGAACGTTGATGTGATCGGCATGACGAACTTGCCCGAGGCGAGGCTCGCGCGCGAAGCAGAGCTCCCCTACGCCACGCTGGCGCTCGCGACCGATTACGACTGTTGGCACCAGACGCACGAGTCCGTGACGGTCGAGTCGGTCCTCGAGGTCATGCGGAAGAACATCTCGACCGCGAAAGCGATCGTCGCCGAGGTTTCTCAGATCTTGCCCGACCCGACGAAGAGCCCGGCGAGCTCCGCGATGAAGCACGCGATTATGACGTCGCCAGAGCACATTTCGGCGGACGCGAGAGCGAAGCTGCAGCCGCTCGTCGGCCGGTATCTCTGAGCCGCGGGCCGCAGAGGCCCTCGCGCACAACCACAGCCCAATACCGAAACACCCTTGACGTGGCGGCTGGGTGACGTACTCCCCTGCGTCGGGCGAAGAGCCCGCTCGGAGGCAAGCTGCTCATGTCTATGTTGGTCGTCGGTTCGGTCGCGTTCGATACGCTTCACAACTCTCTCGGAACGCACAAGCGCGTGCTCGGTGGTTCTGCCACTTACGCGTCGCTCGCCGCCGCGCTCTTTACTGAGGTGCGCCTCGTTGGGGTCGTCGGCCGTGACTTCCCAGACTCCGCGGTCGCGATGCTCCGCGCGCATGGGGTCGATGTTGAGGGCCTCGAGATCGCAGACGGCGACACGTTCCATTGGGAGGGTCGCTACAGCGATGACCTCACCTCGCGCGAGACGCTCGCGACGGAGCTCAACGTCTTCGCCGATTTCCAGCCGAAGATCCCGGCGGCCGCCCGCGCCGCCAAGTACCTGATGCTCGGCAACATTCACCCCGCGCTTCAGCTCGATGTCCTCGACCAGGTGGACGGTCCCGTCCTCTCACTCGCGGACACGATGAACTTTTGGATCGACGGAGAGCTCGAAACGCTGAAGAAGCTGCTCGCGCGGGTCGACACCATTGTCATCAACGACGAGGAGGCGCGACAGCTCTCCGGGAAGCACGCGATCACCGACGTCGCGGACGAGCTCCACGGCTTTGGTCCAAAGCTCTTGGTGATCAAGCGCGGCGAGCACGGCGCCTCGCTCTTCGCAGAGGCGGGTCCGTTCGTGGCGCCGGCGTTCCCCATCGCGGCGGTCGATCCAACCGGCGCGGGCGACACCTTCGCCGGGGCGCTTCTCGGGTACATCGCGAGCCAAGACGACATCTCGCCCGCAACGGTTCGGCGCGCGGTGATCTACGGAACCGCGGTCGCGTCCTTCTGCGTGGAAGGGATCGCGACGCAACGTCTTGAAGCGCTGACCCGTGAAGAGGTTGAAGCCCGGGTCGGGAAAATCCGCGAGCTTGTTCGGTTCTAGCCAGCACGCTAGCGCGTCGGAACACCACGAGAACCCGCTTTTATTGGCGTGTAACTTGATTTTTACACCGTGGATACATTGTGGGTGAACGGTGGCTGCGAGAAGGTTGCGGCGGGGCAAGTGCTTCGGCACTTTTCCCGCAGGACGGGCTCGAACCGAGTTCGAATGTTCGCAGTTCGTAAAGGGAAGATGAAGATGAAGAACTTGAATTGGCTTGTGGTCACGCTCGCCGCGACTGGCCTTATGATGATCGGTTGCGGGGACGACGACACCGGTGGAACAGACACCGACATCGGGACCGACACCAGCACCGGCGACACCTCGGTCGACGCACCGCCGGTCACCGTGCCCTGCCCGCCTGAGGCGCCGGACGGCGACGGGCTCATGGGCGCGTGTTGCTACCGCAAGGCGCAGGACGATCCGGCGGAGGTCGAGCTTCGACTCGCGGGCATCAAGATCAACTCCCCGTCGACGCTCGGCAACGTGGTCGTCCGCGGCTTGCTCAACGACGCGCTCGACACCGAGACGTTCAACTGGCTCATGAAGGTCGAGGGCGGTGCCGCCGACGGTGACATCACGGTCCAGACCGGATACGGCGACCGCCAGGCCGACACCACCTTCAGCTTCGCCAGCGGCATCGCGCCGATGCCTGGCGCCGCGGACCGCTGGGACCCCGTCACCATTGACGGCACCATCTCCGGCGAGACGGTCTCGACGCCCGTCGCGACAGGTCGCTTCACGGTCCCGATCCTCGATGAGGACGACAACCCCACCATTGAGCTTCCGCTCAACTCCCCGGAGCTCAACAACCTCACGCTCAGCGAGAACCGCTCCTGCGTGGGCGCGCGAACCGGCACCGTCTACTCGACGATGGACGGTGAGATCACGATGTTCATTCGCGTCGACGACGCGGATGCGGTCATGCTTGACGTCTCCGTGATCAGCACCTCGCTTTGCAACTTCATCCGCGGCGGCGACTCCACCGAGATGGCGTCCTGCACCACGTTCCCGCAGGACACCTGGACGGTGAAGCCCGACGCGATCTGCGACGACGCGGGCGTTTGTGACAACGCGGACGGCGCTTGCGATCCCGACACCACCTGCAACGCGTGGACGCTCAACGCGAACTTCGCGGCGCACGGCGTCGAGATCAACTAACGGTCTCGTTCATCGATCGAAAAGGGCTGCCTTCGGGCGGCCCTTTTTCGTTGTTGGCTTCACTCGTAAATCTCGCCCGACGTGTTCACCAAAGCGTCGCGCGGCCGAGGACTTGCGCGCAGATGATTGCGCAAGGAAGGATGTCGCGATGAGCGAGTGGAGGGTGGTCGCGCTAGCCGCGATCGTGTGGGTGATTGGGTGCAACGATTTTACGTGCCCGGAGCCGGCGGTGAGCGGACCCGGGACGACCTGCGTCTGCCCGGAAGGGATGCTGTGGACGGGGACCGGGTGCGGGCTCGATCCGGACGCGGGCACGGACACGGGCATGGCCGATGCCGGAACGGACGCGCCGGACGCCGCACCTGACGCCATGAGCGACACGATGGGCGACGGCGCGATGTGCACACTCGGCACGGTCACCGATTGCGCGTCGTGTGGCGACGTCTGCGCGTTCGACAACGCGACGCCGAGCTGCGAGATGGGCGGCTGCGCGATCGGAGAATGCGACGAGGGCTTCGACGACTGCAACGAGCGCACGAGCGATGGGTGCGAAGCCGAGCTGGCGAGCGGCCGCGAGAACTGCGGGGAGTGCGGCGTGATGTGCGAGACGGGCCTGAGCTGCGTGGAGGGGATCTGTCAGGATCCGGTGATCGATCTTTGCTTGAGTGGGGCGCACGGATGTACGGCCCATGCGAGTGGGCGGGTCGCGTGCTGGGGCGACAACAACTTCGAGCAGCTCGGTCGCTCGGGACCACCATCCGATACCCCGCTGTGGGTTGCAGGAGTAGAGGACGCGACCAAGGTGGCGTGTGGGTTCGGGTTTAGTTGCGCCGTGGTTCGCGGCAGCGTCTGGTGCTGGGGCGATGACTTTCGAGGAGGAACGACAACCCCCTCAAGTGTTTCCGGAACTGTAAACCCGCGTCAAATCGACGCGGGCAATCAACACGTATGCATCACAAACTTGAGCGACGAGGTGTCCTGCTGGGGTTGGAACCGTCAGGGTCAGCTGGGTCGAGGAGAGACGTCCATGCGGGAGCCAGAAGCGCTTCGAATCGATGGTTTCGACGCGGTGGCAGTAACGGCGGGTGTTCACTCTTGCGCAGCACGTGCAGATGGTACCGCGTGGTGTTGGGGTCCGAACGGAAGACGGGAACTCGCGGCGCCATCTGGTGTTTCGTTTTCGTCGGACCCCATCCAAATCGGACTCCTTTCTGGAGTGACCGCCGTCGAGTCTGGGTTCTTCTTCACATGTGCGCTGTCTGCTGGTGAAGTGTACTGTTGGGGAGCAAACACGAGCGGAGTCCTGGGTGATGTGTCCCTGTTAGAAGGGGAAATCGTTCCCGTGCCGAGACGCGTGCCATCCCTCAGGGAGGTCAACCACATTCAAGTCGGTCGCAGCCATGTGTGCGTGCTTCGCGAGGGCGAAGTTTGGTGTTGGGGAGACAATCGTGAGGGTCAGACCTTCGGAGGTGTTGTCGACGAGCAGACCACAGTTCGTGAGGTGGGGGTGAGCGGCGTTCAAGTAGCTGTGGCAGATGGAGGAACCTGCGTCCGTCAGAGCGATGGTCGAGTTCTCTGCTTTGGTTCGAATTCGGATGGGAGGTTAGGGCTTGGATCTGACGAAGGTCCGCTCCATCCGACGGTCTTGAGGTTTCCCGAGTAGCTTGACCGCTTGAGGTTTGAACGGTGACGTGCGTAACTTTCTCTGTTGGGCTTACCCGGGAGAACCGATGGATCGTCTTGAAACTCGTCGCAGGTCGTACCTGTGGAGCATGCTCTTTTTCTTTGTGATGGCGTGCGGCGGCGGAAGCTGCGGAAGCTGTGAGGGATGCGCGGTTCAACCGATCCCCGGCGGATACCTGGGAGACCGAATCCCGAACGCGACGCAGCTCCGGATCACCGAATCCGGAGTGGGCTTTCTTGAGGAAAACGGGCCGGCGCTCGTCTCGACTTTCCTCCCCGGCGGTCTGTCTTTTCCAGTTCCGACGACGACCACAACACAGCGGATCGCTGGGATCAGTGTTCCGGTGACGGTTTGCCCAGATGGAGGATGTGCCGTTCAAGGTGAGGTAGAAAGCCTCGACCTCGACCCCGCGTCCCCGAACCGAATGCGCGTGCATCTGCGGGTGGTGATTGACACGAGGGACGCAAGCGGCGCGCGTTCGGGACTTGGGATCCGTGGTGGTTCCGGCTTCCTGAGCGTCAACTGCGATGCAGATATCGACACGCGGCGCGGGTCACGTAGGTACATCGGGATCGTCGCTGACATCGCGTTTACTACAGAAACGGCGGACGCACGTGCGGGCTACACAAAGCTCGAAGTCACCAGCGTAGACCTCGCCGAGGGTGAAGACATTGAGGATGATGATCTGGAGCTGTCGGGTGGAGTTGTCTGCAGTATCGGCAACCTTGGATTTGTGAAGGGGCTCATTCTCGACCCGCTGCAGGCTCAGATCGGAGAACTCCTCCAAGGCGCCATCGACGACCAGCTCTGCACCACCGCTGGTGAGTTCGGCTGCCCTGACGGGACGATGCCTGACGGCGCCGGTCCCGAGGCGGTCTGCCGCTTCGGCGGCGCGGGGTCAGAGTGCGTACCCCAGCTTCTTGGGGTCGACGGCCAGGGTGATCTTGGCGCAGCGTTCCTTGGCGGCTTCTCCCCAGGCACGCACGCGCCGGGTCAGTTCTTGCTCGCGTCCGGCGGTGATGGTGTCGCCGAGATGGGGGGACTCTCTCTCTTCATGCTCGGTGGGTACACATCGACCTCGCGCGACTTCCGCACGAGCCCGGGCCACAACCCGTGCGTCCCCGTCACGCCGGAGCCGCCTATGCCGACCATCCCGCGCGCGGCGACGTTTTTGCGCAACACGGTGCCCGGCATCGCGACGCCTCCGCACGTC
>CALJDU010000032.1 GCA_938024995.1 uncultured bacterium | reverse complement strand
CAACCCCGGCGCAGGAAGCGTGACAGTGATGAAGCGCGAACAAGACGAGTGGGTTCAAAAGAGCGCGTCACGGCGCTTCATCGCTGGCGCGCTTGTTGCGCCGCTTAAGGCTGTCTGACTCAACGGCGTATGAACGCGCCTCGGTGATCAGATCGACGGATGGGTCGGGGCTGAAGGGTTCGAGTTCGAGTTCGAGTTCGAGTTCGGGTTCAAGTTCGAGTTCGAGTTCGACTTCGAGTTCGCGTTCGCGTTCGAGTTCGAGTTCGCGTTCGAGTTCGAGGTCGAGGTCGAGGTCGAGTTCGGGTTCGCGTTCGGGTTCGAGTTCGAGTTCGAGTTCGAGTTCGAGTTCGGGTTCGATTTCGAGTTCGAGTTCGAGTTCGGGTTCGGGTTCGAGTTCGACTTCGAGTTCGAGTTCGACTTCGAGTTCGACTTCGACTTCGACTTCGACGTCAGGTTCGGTGCTCCAAATCGGGTTCGAGGTCGACGTCGGGTCCGGGCGTACCGGTTCGGTTCGCCGTTCGCATTCACGGCTAGCCGCGCGATCAAGCCGTCCAAGTCATAAGACCCGGAGACCGGTCACAACATCGCTTGAACTCGCGCGCGAGATCTCGGACCGTGCGCGCATGACTACGCACCAAGAGCGCCTGCATGACCGCGTTGACCTCTCCATCGAAGGAGGCGTCGCGACCGTGACCCTCGATCGTCCGGATAAGCGCAACGGGCTCGACCTCGCGATGTTTCGAGGCGTTCGCGATGCGGGGGAGGCGATCAAGAAGAACAAGGCGGTGCGCGCGGTGGTCTTGCAAGGCAACGGCAAAGCGTTCTGCGCGGGGCTCGACTTTCAAGCGTTCATGGCGTCTCCCGATGTCGCGCCCAAGCTCCTCGACCGGCAGGGCGACACGAACCTCGCGCAAGCGGTCGGCTGGGTGTGGGCGGAGGTCGAGGTGCCCGTGATCGCGGCGGTCCAAGGCTCGTGCATCGGCGGGGGTCTGCAGATCGCGCTCGGCGCCGACCTTCGCTACTTGGCGCCCGACGCGGTGCTCTCGGTGATGGAGATCAAGTACGGCCTGATCCCGGACATGGGCGCGAGTAAAACGCTCTTGCGTCATGTGCGGCTCGACGTCGCCAAAGAGCTCACGTTCACGGGCCGCAAAGTGGGCGCAGAAGAAGCGGTCGCGCTCGGGCTCGGGACCAAGGTCTGTGACGACCCGCGCGCCGCGGCACAAGAAACGGCGCGCGCGATCGCGGCGCGTTCTCCCCACGCGATCCGCGCAGGCAAAAAGCTGTACGGCGAATCGCTTGAGCTCGGCGTGCGCGCGGCCTTCGAACTCGAAACGGTGCTCCAGGTCAAGCTGCTCGGGAGCGCGAACCAAATGGAAGCGGTGATGGCGTCGATGCAGCGTCGCGACGCGGTGTTTGCTGACCCTGAGTGAGATCGTGTCGAACCTCTAGCGAGAAGCGGACAGAAACGCTCTTCAAACTTCTTGCGCTCGCGCCTGTGACTACGAAACGATGGCGCCCGTGAGTGATGAGGCAAAGAAACCGGGGGACACCAGAAATCTCGGCGTCAAGGATCGGCCGTATGACGCGCTGCTGGTCGTGTCGTTTGGCGGACCCGAAGGGCGTGATGACGTTATGCCCTTCCTCGAGAACGTGGTGCGCGGCAAGCGGGTCCCGAGGGAACGCCTGCTCGAAGTCGCCGAGCACTACTATCACTTCGACGGCGTCAGCCCGATCAACGAGCAGAACCGCGCGCTCATCGCGGAGCTGAAGAAGGTCCTCGCCGAAGCCAGCCTCGACTTCCCGATCTACTGGGGCAACCGCAACTGGAAGCCGTCGATCGAAGAGGCGCTCGTGCAGATGCGCGCAGACGGAGTGCGGCGCGCGCTCGCGTTCGTGACGTCCGCTTACAGCAGCTACTCGGGGTGCCGGCAGTACCGTGAGAACATTGAGGTCGCGCGCGACCGGGTCGGCGACAACGCGCCCGAGGTCGACAAGCTGCGCGTGTTCTTCAACCACCCCGGGTTCATCGAGCCGATGATCGAGCGGACCCAAGCGGCGCTCGATGAGATCCCCGCCGAGCGCCGCGCCTCCGCCCGCATCGCGTTCACCGCGCACAGCATTCCCGACTCCATGGCCGCGAACTGCAACTACCAGAAGCAGCTGGAGGAAGCGTGCCGCTTGGTCGCCGAAGGCGTGGGCAACGATCGCTTCCAGCTCGTCTATCAGAGCCGGAGCGGACCGCCGCAGGTGCCGTGGCTTGAGCCCGACATTTTGGAGCACATGAAGGCGCTCTCCGTGATCGGGATCGATGACCTGGTGATCGTGCCGATCGGGTTTATCTCCGACCACATGGAGGTCCTTTGGGATCTCGACAACGAAGCGAAAGAGCTCGCTGACGAGTTGGGCATGAACGTCATCCGCGCGGGAACGGTCGGCACGCACAAAAAGTTTGTGAACATGATCCGCGAGCTGATCGAAGAGCGGGTCGGACGAAGCGAGCGGAGGCGCTCACTCGGGACGTTGGGCGCGAGCCACGATGTGTGTCCGGTCGACTGCTGCAAATACGAGCCGCGCCGGCCGGGGCCGCCGAAATCCGCCGAGGCAAAGCCCGAGTAGCTCACTCCGGTGGGTTTGCTCGCTCTGCGTTCGTGACGACGAACGGGTGCAACGCGTCCCAGAGGCCATCGAGCGTCGAGCTCGTAGGGGTCGCGTCATCCTTGAAGAACAACTGGACCGCGTCCGCTTGAAGAGAGACCACGCTTCCGTCTGCCAGAGAGCGCTGTCGACAGGTTCCCGAACGAACGGGGCAGAGCGCGACGTACGAGGTCACGTCGATCGACCGCAGCCCTCGATAGAGCTCAACGTCTTCTTCGCGAAGCTGCCAGGTGAATAGGAGGAACGGCGACCCCGCGATCGTCACCTCGCGCACGCCCCCGAGCGAGACGGTTCGCCAGATCCAGCCGTCAGGGAGAATGACGACATCTTCGTTGACGAGGACCTCCTGATCTTCACCTCGATCGACGGTCATGCGAGCGCTCCTGAAGTAGTCCGTAGTCTCCCCATCGCGAGACCTCTCAGCGCTCAACCGAACGGCACCCTCGTACCGCTCGTCGGCGCTAAAACCATCGCCGCCGTCCAACTCGTCGCCACGCTCGTCAACTCGAAACGACATCGCGGACACGCAGTTCGCACGGAGCCGGCGATCCGACGCGTTGGCGGCGAGAACCCGCGCCATTCGTTGTCGGGCGATCTGAAAATGGCGATCCGCGTGTTCGTTACCGATCCGACGGGCGGTGAGACCTGCCCGGCACGGAGACTCCACATCGATCGCGGCCCCCGGTGCTGCGTCCAGCGAGAGCAACCTGTACGCGTTGAAGGAGGTCTCATGGTCCCCCAACAAGAGCGCCTCCGCGCCGACAGCTCGAAGATGCTCGCGCTCATTGGCTTCGAGAGCTAGGTCCTGCACGGAGCGCGCGGGGACAGTTCGCCCCTGGGAACACGCCACCAGAACGAGCGTGGTCGAGAGAATGGACACTCGTTGCGCGCGCATAGCCGTTGTACGGATGAGCCGAACCTGTTCTGCCCCTTTTGATGGTGCGCAGCTGCGAACCCCGTGGACGCCCAGCCCTTGAGAATCGGCGCGGCTGCTCTATGTTTGTCGCGATGGATCCACGCGCTCTTATCTGTGATCTCTGCCGGCAGTTCTACGGCATGGGCTGGGTTTCCGGCACCGGTGGCGGTATCTCGATTCGCCACGAAGGGCGCGTCTACATGGCGCCGAGCGGCGTTCAAAAGGAGCGCATCGCGCCGGCCGATATCTTCGAGCTCGATGAAGAAGGCAACGTGACGAACGCGCCAGGCGGCGACTTCAAGCTCAGCGCGTGTTCGCCGCTCTTCTACAACGCGTTCAACATCAGAGGCGCGGGCGCGGTCATGCACAGCCACTCGATTCACGCGATGCTCGCGACGCTCGTCTTCGAAGACGAGTTCCGCGTGACGCATCTCGAGATGATGAAGGGCATCGAGGGCACCGGCTATCACGACGACATGGTGGTCCCGATCATCGAGAACACCGCGCACGAGTGCGACCTCGCGGATTCCATGGCGGACGCGATGCGGCGCTACCCGAAGTCGAACGCGGTGCTGGTGCGGCGACACGGCGTTTACGTGTGGGGACGCGATTGGGTTCACGCGAAGACCCAGGCCGAGTGCTACGACTATCTCTTCCAAGCCGCGGTCAAGATGAAGCAGCTCGGGTTCGACCCACAGCGCGCGCCACGCGTCGGCGTCGCGGCGGAATAGGAGACGAGAAGATGAAGGCCACTTGGTTGGATGATGGAAGCGCGATCTCCCGCGAAACGCTCGCGCGCGAAGGCGTGCTCAACGAGGCGCTCCCGCTCGACGGTTACCAGCCGCGCATGGACGCGCTTGCGAACGAGCACGGCTACACGACGCAAGACGAGGTCGCGCTGCGTCCCGAGATGGAGAACCTCGCGGCCATCTGCAAAAAGTTCGACGACGAGCATCTGCACGACGAAGACGAAGTGCGCTTCGTGCTCGAAGGGGAAGGCGTCTTCGACATCCGCTCCGGAAGTGACCGCATGATGCGCGTCGTGGTCGAAGCGGGCGATCTCATCGTGGTCCCAAAGGGCCGCTATCACCGCTTCGAGCTCACCGAGAAGAGGCTCATCCACTGTGTGCGCCTTTTCCAAGACGCTTCGGGATGGGTGCCCAAGTATCGAGACGCCGTGACGCTCCCGGGCAAAGTCCTCTGACGTGTCCTCTGACGTCGAAGCGTTTGACGTGACTTCGACGGCGGGGTAGTCCGCGCCTCGTCGGGCTCGCCTGACGTCTTTGAAAACCCGTTGCGCGCGGTGAGGAGCGATCCTCATGGGAAGCCGGTGAAACGCCGGCGCGGCCCCCGCCACTGTAACCGACGACAAATCAAGCAACGCCACTGCGCGAAAGCTCCCTTCCACTCAAGGCGAGCGCGCGGGAAGGGCTTGAGGAGAATGACTCGGGAGCCAGGAGACCGACCGTGCGCCAACACCACCCGAGCTCTCAAGCTCACGCGCACGGTGGGTGCGCCAAGGTTACTATGAACAACAACCAATTCTTTCTTCGTGCGCTCTTTACGATCGCGCTCTCGATTTCTTTCGTCGCGTGCGGTGACGACGACGACGGCGTGACCGACACCGGGACCTCCGACGCGGGCGATACCGGAACCGCAGACGCCGCTGACACCAACCCGGCTGACTCCGGGACGGACGCGACCGACGCGGGAGACGCGGGAACCGACGCGGGGGTGGACGCGGGTCCGATCCTCCCGACCAGTGCGCTGCTCACCACCTCCGACTTCTCGACCGCGGAGATCTACGCGATCGATCTCGCGACCAACGCCGTCACCGGTCCGCTCGCGGCCGACGATCAAGACATCATCGCAGGTGCGCTCGCAGGCGACGCCTTGCTCCTTGAACGCGGGCTCGGAAACGTGAAGCTTCAGGCGGCCGGAGATCCGCTCACCACTCGCGCGACCATCAACCTCGACCCGGCGGGAATGATGGGCAGCTACCTTAGCAACCCGCTCACGGTGGTTCAGAGCGGCGACGACCGCGCGTACGTCGCGCTGGGTGCCCGCAGTGAGCTCACGATCATCAACCCGGTCGACGGCTCGGTCACCGGGACCGTCGACCTCACCTCGCTCGCGTCCGACCTCGATGAAGATCCCAACGTCGACGTCACCGGCGCGGTGCTCCACGATGGTCGGCTCTACGTTGGTCTCGGCCGCTTCTTCTTCGACGCGGCCTTCGCGATTCAGTTCACCGCGGGCGCGGTCATCGCGGTGGTCGACGCGGAAACCGGCGAGCTCATCGATATCGATTCCAGCACCGATGGCGTGCAGGGCATTGAGCTCGAGGGCGAAAACCCGTGGCGTGGAATGACGGTGGTCGGCGAGCAGCTGTGGGTCGGCAGCGCGGGCGACTCCTTCATGCTCGACGGTGGCATCGAGGCGATCGACCTGGCGACCAACCAGAGCGTCGGCGTCGCGCTGACCGAGGAGACCCTGAGCGCAGAGCTGAACGGGTTTACGGTGACCGGTGACGACCGCGTCCTCGTCCTTGCGGGCGACAACATCGTCGCGTGGACGCCGAGCAGCGGCGAAGTGAGCGCGCCCATCATCAGCGAGGTGTCCGGGATGCACGCCACTGGACAAGACATCTTCGTCTGGGGCGCTGGCGGACTGCGACGCTTCACCGCCGACGGCGAGGACGTCACCCCCGCGGAGGGATACGCCGTTGGTGACCTCCCCGTATACAGCGCCGCGATCTTCTAGAGGGAAGTTCGAGAGAGGCGAACCGCCTGCGCTTTTGACTGCTACCGTGAAGCGGTGGAGATTGAATTCGTAGGCGCAGCACAGACCGTGACCGGCTCGATGCATCTCGTGCATACGGCCCACGGTCGCGTGCTGCTGGATTGCGGCCTCTATCAGGGTCGACGGAAGGAATCGATCGCGCGGAACCGCGACCTCCCCGTCGACCCCACGAAGATCGACGCCGTCGTGCTCTCGCATGCGCATATCGATCATTCCGGCGGGCTACCGAGACTGTACCGAAACGGTTACCGCGGGACGGTCTACGCGACGCCCGCGACGCGGGACCTCTGCGCCGCGATGCTCGAAGACGCCGCGATGATCCAGCAGCACGACGCGCGCTTCATCAACAAGCAGATCGACAAGGGCAACATGACCGGCCCGTACATCGAGCCGCTCTATGATCAAGAAGACGTGATCGGGATCCTCTCCCGGATGGTCTCGATCCCGTACCGCTATCGTCAGTCGATCGCGCCGGGCCTGGACGTGACGTTTTACGACGCGGGGCACGTCCTCGGGAGCGCGATCGTGGCGCTCGATGTCGACGTCGCGGGCGATACACGCCGGATCGTCTTCACCGGCGATCTCGGCCGACGCAACATGCCGATTTTGCGCGATCCCGAGGTGCCGCCAGGAGGACACGTCCTGATCACCGAGAGCACCTACGGCGATCGCCAGCACGATCCGGTCGAGCGGATGGACGACGAGCTGGCCGAGGTCGTCAAGCGCACGTACGAGCGCGGCGGCAAGCTGCTCATCCCTTCGTTCGCGCTGGAGCGGGCCCAAGAGGTCATCTACGCCCTCAAGCGATTGCAGAACCAAGGTCGGCTCCCGGAGGTGCCCGTCTACGTCGACTCGCCGCTCACCGTGAAGGTCACCGACGTCTTCCGGATGCACCCGGATTGCTACGACAAGGACGCGCGAAAGATCCTCCAGAACCGAGACTCACCGTTCGACTTCCGCGGGCTGCGTTACGTGCAGTCGGTCGAGGAGTCGAAGAAGATCGACCAGTCGCAGGACCCCTCGATCACGATCTCGGCGAGCGGGATGTGCGAGTCCGGCCGCATCTTGCACCACCTCAAGGCGAACATCGGTGGCAAGAACAACACGATCATGATCGTCGGCTACCAAGCGCAGCACACCTTGGGTCGCCGGCTCGTCGAGCGACGCGGGCGCGTGCGGATCTTCGGTGTGGAACAAGAGCGTCGCGCGGAAGTCGTAGTCATGAACGGTTTCAGCGCGCATGCCGATCAGAGCGACCTCATCGACTTCGCGGAGCAAGTTCGCGAACGCGGCAAGCTACGCCAGATCGCGCTGGTGCACGGTGAGCCCAAGTCACAAAAGGTGCTCGCGGCGAAGCTCGACGAGGCGCGGTTTCCGTCGATTCACATTCCCGCGCCGGGCGAACGTATTCGCGTCTAGCGCAAAGTCGTTCCGGAAAGTTAGGTGGCCTCTTCGAGCGTCAGAGGGGCGTCGAGCGGGAGCTCTTCTTCGACCTCGTGCTCCGCGTTGTCAGCCTCGCCCGCGATCTCGACCCGCGCCCGGATCTCCCTGCGCTCTTCCACCTGGTCGATCTGTTTCTGGGTCGCGCGCTTGAGCTGAAAACCGAGCAGCACCGCGAGGACGATGAGCATCGGCCCGATCGGGCTGACCACGCCCGACATGAAGAAGCGGAAGGCGAAGAGCCCCACTCCGAACCCCGCGAGGAGCACCGAGATCCACTTGGCCCGACGCTGACGCTTCTTGATCGCTTCCACCGCGTCTTGGTCCGCGGGTACCGAGAGCATGTCGCGCGCCAGCTTCTCCTCGATCGTCGACACGCGCGTGCTCCGAGCGTCGCGTGCTTTCGCTTCTCGCTCGAGAAGGGCCGCTTCTGCCTGCTCCAGATCCGCGAGCTCCGCTTGGAGCTGCTCGCGCGTCGCGCCTTCCAGCGGGAAGCTCGATCGCGCCGCGAGCGAGAGCTCTGTCTGCGTCGTCTGTCCCCGGGCGCGCTGCGTCGCCCGCAGGTACTGGAACGCGCTGAACCCGATCAGCGCCGCGTAGCCGAGGTGTTCCATCCCCGCGAAGAGACCCTTGGTGATCATCGAGTAGCCCATCACTCCGGCCATGATCCCCAGCGCGAGCCAGATGTACTTTCCGGACCCGCGAAACTTCTCTTTCAGTTCACGCTTCGCGAGCTCTTGGTCGAGCGAGCTTTCTTCTTCCGCGGCGCGCCTGTCGCGTTCGACGATTGCGATGCGTAGGTCCTCAAGCGCGACTCGCTTCGCTTCCACTCTCTTTGCGAGCGCCAGCTCGTCGTCTCGAAACGTTCCCAAACAAACTCCTTAGCGGCGGCAAGTTGTGGATGGAAGCGGGCGTTCGCAACCCCCAAAGCCCTGAGAGGAAGCGCGTTTCCCGTCGATCCTCATTTTCGCGCGGGCGTTCGAGTCCGCGTCTGACGCAGTGCGGCGTGGGCGGTGCTTGGAGCGCCCCCCAAAAGGGTGGCACTCTTCAAGGATGCAGCGTCCTCTCTCTCGCTTCGTCCTCTTGGCATTTTTCATGGGCGCGGTCGCGGGATGTGGAGACGACGACCGACGGATGGCGGTCGACACGAACGTCCCGGACACCGGCAGCGTGGACACCGGCGGAACCGACACGGCGCCGGACACGACGGCGCCGGACACCGCGCTCCCGGACACCGGGCCCGCCGATACGGGCTCCGTCGATCGCGTTGGGCTCTGTGAAGCGTGCGTGGTCGACGAACAGTGCGGCGCCATCGCGCGTTGCGCTCCGCTCTCGGATGGCGAGAACGTCTGCCTTCGTCGTTGCGAGTTCGAGTTCGACGACTGCCCTCGCGGCTTTGAGTGCGCCGCCTATGCGCCGC
Organism: uncultured bacterium; assembly: GCA_938024995.1. Taxonomy (GTDB): domain Bacteria; phylum Myxococcota_A; class Polyangia; order Polyangiales; family Houyiibacteriaceae; genus CALJDU01. The sequence goes on along the minus strand of CALJDU010000032.1, from coordinate 68,314 downwards.
TCGACTTCGAGCACTTCTGTCTCCCGATCGGAGAGCAGTGCTGCATCGACGAAGACGCAGACGGCTACGGCGTAGGCGGGCAGTGCTTGGGGCCCGACTGCGACGACGCGGACGGAGAGCGACACCCCGAGCGCCCGGAGCTCTGTGACGGCACCGACCAAGACTGCGACGACGTGGTCGACGAAGCGTTCGTCGATTGTGGTGAGGCCGGCTGCGAGTCGGCTGGAGACGGCGCGTTCCAAGAGTTCGGCGCCGGCGGTTGCGCGGACGGCGCGTGTACGATGGCGGAGCAAACCTCGTGCGGGGTCTACAGCTGCGACATGGGCGGCGACGACGGTGACGTATGCGGCGCGACCTGCGCAGACGACGCGGCCTGCGCGGCATCCGCGCACTGTGACGACGAGGAGTGCATCAGCGACTTCGAAGACGGCGAGGTCTGCGACGAAGACAGCGACTGCGTCTCCGGCAATTGCGAAAACGGTTTCTGTTGTGGTGAGGGCCTGACCTGCTGCAACGCGGACGCCGATTGTCCCGGTTTCCCTGGGGTCGGTACGGTTTGCGACGAACCGACCCAGTGCCAAGGCAGCCGCGGCACGATCTCCTGCAACGTCGAGAGCTTCTCCTGCGAGACGATCAGCGGTGCGGCGGACGACAGCGCGTGCGACGCCAGCGTGACCGCGAACGAGTGCGGCACCTTTGCGGACATCTTGTGCTCCGGGGACATGGATCAACCGCGCCCGAGCTGCCCCAGTTCCTGTTCGGGCGATGAGGATTGCGACGACGGAGCGCATTGCGACACCGCGTTCTGTTTCCCGGACCTCGCCGACGGTTCGGCGTGTGACGAGGCCAGCGATTGCATCAGCGGGCACTGCCAGAACGGGTTCTGTTGCGCGAGCGGAGACTGCTGTCGCGGCGCGACCGACTGTCCCGGTAGCTACGCGACCGCGGCGACCTGCGACGACAGTCGCGCGTGCCAAGGAACGCGAGACGCGGCGACCTGTGTGAGCAGCATCTGCGACACCGAAGAAGACGTCGCGGACGACACCGCGTGCACTTCTGGCATCGTCGCGGACATGTGCGGGCTCTACCCAAGCGTGCGCTGCACCGGCGGGCTCGACCAAGACGCGCCGCTCTGCGCGACCATGTGTTCGGGGGACTCGGATTGCGACGACGCCGCGCACTGTGACGCCGACCGCTGCGTCGCGGACCTCGCGAACGGAGCCGCGTGCGACGAAGCGAGCGACTGTCGCAGCGGTCACTGCCAAAACGGCTTCTGTTGCGCGGGCGGTGACTGCTGCGCGGCCGCGAGTGACTGCCCCGGCTCTTACACCTCACCGAGCGAGTGCTTGTCGGCGACGTCCTGCCAAGGCAGCCGACGCGATGCGGTCTGCACCGCCGCGAGCACCTGTCAGGTCGGCGCACCGGTCGACGACGACTCGGGCTGCGCGGGTCTCGAGAGCAACGACTGCGGGCTCTTTCCGGCCGTCAGCTGTACCTCGATGCGCGATCAACCGAGCGATCAAGCGGGACGGTGTGACATGCGCTGCACCGGTGACGCGGAATGCGACAGCGGCGCGTTCTGCAACGCCTCGATGACCTGCCAAAGCGAAGGCGGGATGGGTGATGCGTGCTCCGCGTCGAGCGAGTGCGGGAGCGGACTGTCGTGCGTGGACGGGGTCTGCTGCAGCTCGTCGTGCACCGGGACCTGTGAAGCGTGCAACGTGCCCGGGAGCCTCGGCACCTGCTCACCAGTGCCCGCCGGAGACGACCCGCAAAACGAGTGCGGCGCGGTGGACTGCGGGAGCTTCTTCGCGGGCTTCTCTGGCGACGCCTGTTTCGAGCGCGCGGATGCCCCTGCGAGCGCGGTGTCGTGCGACGGAACGCGAGCCTGTGAAGACGCCGCGGACGTTTGCCCAAGCCAAGGCACCGGCGCGTTGCGGACGACCTGCGACGCGACCTGCCAAGAACCGCTCGCCGGCACGTGCGCGGGAACGACGCCGCCGGTTTGTGACAACTTGGACCTGGGCAGCCGAACGTGCGGAGTCGGCGCCTGTGAGCGAAGCGCGCCGCGCTGCGTCGGCGGGAGCGTCAATGCCTGCGTCCCCGGAGCGTCGCGCGCCGAGATCTGCAACAACATCGACGACAACTGCGACGGCATCGCGGACAACGCGATCACAGGGAGCAGCGTGAGCGCGTTTGAACCGAACAACAGCTGCGGCGAAGTCGCGGTCTTGCCAGAGGTCCTGACCGACGGCACCTCGGCGCAGCGCACCAACGATGAACGTGCGCAGATCTACTACGACGGAGACGTCGACTACTACCGCGTCCGCGTCCGCGAGGCGGGCGGGTCCGATTGCATCTCGACCTGCTTTGACAATGAGCGCTCTCGCCTCGACGTCACGCTCACGGTTCCGGTCGGGGCTGGCTCGTTCGAGCTCTGCGGAGTCAAGAACTCCTGCGGCGGCCTCAGCTCCACGAGCAACTGCGTGACGGTCGCGGGCGGCTCGAGCAACTCGATCACCGTGCTCGGTGACTCGGCGTGTTGCTCCGGCATCTTCTGCAACAGCGACAACAGCGCGAACTTCTTCTTGCGGGTGCGCGGCTTGGCGTCGCAGCGCTGGGAGTGCTTGAGCTACGAGCTCGACTATCAAGGCGACGAAGCCTGCTAGCGCTCTACTCTCGAGCGTGAGGTACGTGAACGAGCTGGAGTTCTTCTCCGTTTGCGTCCGGCAACGTGATGAGGCTGTTGACGCGCTCGAGCTCCGTGGCGGATGCGCCTTCGACGCCGATGCGTGCAGCTCACGACGAACGTGGAGGATCGGCGGGTTAGAAGAACGCTGAAGTGTAGCGCACGCGACGCGATGCGTTCTGGCGTGCCCCATCTGCGATCCGGAACATGCGCGAAACCATGAACGGGAGATCCAAACCGCTTGACCAGGAACGCCAAGAACACTCTCGTCCACTACGATCAAAACAGGTGTACCATCCGCGAATGCCGAAGAAGAGTCCCCAGCCCATCGCGGCGAAGCGCACCGAGACGGTGCTCGAAGACTACAAGGGCGAGTACACGACCGCGCAGGCGCGGGTGGAAGCCAATCGCTGTCTCTTTTGCGAAGACGCACCGTGCATTCAAGCGTGCCCGACCTCCATCGACATCCCGCAGTTCATCCGCAAGATCGCGACCGACAACGTGGAAGGTTCCGCGCGCACGATTTTCGAGTCGAACATCTTGGGGATGAGCTGCGCGCGCGTGTGCCCGGTGGAGGTCCTCTGTGTCGGCGACTGCGTCTACAACAAGATGGGCGTGCCGCCGATTCAGATCGGCAAGCTGCAGCGCTTCGCTACGGACGTCGCGTACGACTCCGGGCGCCGCTTCTTTGAGGCGGGGGCGAGCACGGGCAAGACGGTCGCGCTCATCGGGGCGGGTCCGGCTTCGCTCGCCGCCGCGCATGAGCTCCGGGTCTTGGGTCACGCCTGCACGATTTACGAAAAGCGCGCGGTCCGCGGTGGTCTCAACACGACCGGCGTCGCGCCCTACAAAATGAAAGCGGATCGCTCCGAAGAAGAAGCGGAGTGGGTCTTGAAGATCGGCGGCATCACGGTCGAGCACGGAGTGGCGCTCGGTGAAGACCTCTCGCTCGAGGACCTCGAGGCGAAGCATGACGCGGTCTTCTTGGGCATGGGCCTCGGACCGGATCGCTACCTCGACGTCCCTGGGCAGACGCTCAAGGGCATCTTTGGCGCGGTCGACTGGATCGAGCAGATGAAGCTGAAGAAGCTCGACCTCGCCGCGATCCAGAACGCGGTCGTGATCGGCGGCGGCAACACCGCGCTCGACGCGGTTCGTGAGCTCGTTCAGCTCGGCATCCCCAGCGTCACGATGGTCTATCGCGGCGACGAGCAGAAGATGAGCGGGTACAGCCACGAGTGGAGCGCCGCCAAGCAAGAAGGCGCGCGCGCGGTTTGGAACGCGCAGCCCGTGTCGTTCGAGGGCGAGGAAGAAGTCACCGCGGTTTGGTGTCAGCGCCGCAACGGTGGAAAGCCGCTCGATGAAGACGTGCGCGTCGAAGCCGACTTGGTCCTCCTCGCGATCGGCCAGTCCAAGCTCGGAGCGCTCTTGGAGAGCGTAGACGGTATCGAGATCGACTGGGGCAAGATCGTCACTGACGAACACGGCTGTACCGGACGCGCAGGCGTGTTCGCGGGTGGCGATTGTCGCAACGGCGGCAAGGAGGTCGTCAACGCGGCGGCCGAAGGAAAAGCAGCGGCGCGCGCGATCGACGCCTACTTGAAGGGAAACAGTCATGGTTGATCTGACGAGCAACTGCGCGGGCATCGTCTCGCCGAATCCGTTCTGGCTCGCCTCTGCGCCTCCCGCGAACTCGGGCGCGCAGATCCAGCGCGCCTTTGATCTCGGTTGGGGTGGCGCGGTCTGGAAGACCCTCGGGACCCCGATTCAGAACGTCTCCAGCCGCTTCGGCGCCGTGAAGTACAAAGGCGTCGCCGCGATCGGCTTCAACAACATCGAGCTGATCACCGACCGCCCGCTCGAGGTGAACTTCAAAGAGATCTACGAGACCAAGAAGAAGTACCCGAAGCACGCGGTCGTCGTTTCGCTCATGGTGGAGACCAAAGAAGAGTGGAAGGACATGATCAAGCGCAGCATCGACACCGGTGCGGATGGGCTTGAGCTCAACTTCGGTTGCCCGCACGGCATGTGCGAACGCGGCATGGGTTCGGCCGTTGGCCAAGAGCCCGCGGTCAACGAAGAGATCACCTCGTGGGCGGTCGAGTACTCGACCATCCCGGTCCTCGTGAAGCTCACGCCCAACGTCGGTGACATCGTCCCGCACGGTCTCGCTGCGCAGCGGGGCGGGGGTCACGGGGTCTCGCTGATCAACACCATCAAGTCGATCATCGGCGTCGACATCGACCGCATGGTGATGGAGCCCCGCGTCGGCAATCAGTCGAGCAACGGCGGTTACTGCGGCCCCGCGGTCAAGCCGATCGCGCTTCACATGGTCGCCGCGCTCTGTCGCGAAGAAGGGTTCAACCTCCCGATCAGCGGCATCGGCGGCGTGAGCAACTGGCGCGACGCGGTCGAGTTCTTGCTCCTCGGCGCGTCCAACGTCCAGGTCTGCACCGAGGTCATGTTGCGCGGGTATCGCGTGGTCGAGGACATGATCGAGGGCCTCACGCAGTACATGCGTGACAAGGAGTTCGAGACCATCGACCAGATGGTCGGCAAAGCGTCGCCGACCTTTTCGGAGTGGGGCAACCTTGACCTCAACTACGAGACCGTCGCGAAGATCGATGCGGACAAGTGCATCGGCTGCAACCTCTGTATGGTCGCGTGTCACGACGGCGCCCATCAGTGCATTCACCCGAGCGACAACGGCACCCGCGTGCCGATCGTCGACGAGTCCGAGTGTGTCGGCTGCAACCTCTGCCAGATCGTCTGCCCGGTTGACGATTGCATCACGATGGAAGAGGTCGACAACGGGCACGCGCCCGCGACCTGGAACGAGCACATGGCGGGGCTCAAGCAGCTGAGGCCGAAGAAGGGCGCGCACTAAGTCGGGCGGGCCCTTCCTCGCAGCTAGCGGCGTCGACGGACCATCAACAGCCCGAGCGCGACCCACCAGAACGCGTTCGGCGCAGCGGGACCGCCAGCTGCGCACGTGGCATTGCTCTCTGCGTTGCGGGACTGAAGCGGAGGGAGGTCGTCGAAGCCGTAAGACTCGACGAGGCCCGCCGCGATCGCTCGGTCGAGCGGCATCGCGTCGCCGCATTCTTCCGCGGTGCCGATGCAGAGCTCGCCGACCTCGCCCGCGATGGTGCAGACGCCTGTGGTGCAGGTGGTGCAGCCCGTGCGATCACCACGCGGTTCTCCGCTGACCGGGACACACAGGCCTTCGCTCCCCGGCTCTCCGCAGCCCTTGCAAGTGCCTCGGCAGGCCCGCTCGCAGCAGAAGCCGTCGGTGCAGAACCCGGTGCTGCATTCGCTGTCCTCCACACACGCGGTGCCGCCAGGACCCGAACCCGCACACACGCCCTCGTCGCAGGTGGCGCAGCCCGTGCGATCACCTCGCGGCGCTCCGCTGACCGGGACGCACATGCCTTCGCTTCCCGCTTCACCACATGCCTTGCAGGTGCCCCGGCAGGCGCGCTCGCAGCAGACGCCGTCTGTGCAGAAGCCGCTGTCGCAATCGCTGGCGTCGTCGCAGCTCGAGCCGAGGGTGCCCGACGTGGAGCAGACCCCTTCATCGCATGTCGTGCAGCCCGTCCGATCACCACGCGGCGCGCCGCTGACCGGGACACACATGCCTTCGCTCCCCGCTTCGCCGCACGCCTTGCAGGTGCCGCGGCAAGCCCGCTCACAGCAGACGCCGTCCGTGCACTGACCGCTGTCGCATTCGTCGTCCATCGTACACGCGGTCCCGAGCGTCCCCATGCCGCCGCCGTCGTCGCAGACGCCCTCGTCGCACGTCAGGCATCCGGTTCGCGTCCCGCGGGGAGCGCCGCTGATCAGCACGCACATGCCCTCGGTGCCGACCTCGCCACACGCTTTGCATGTGCCGGTGCACGCGCGCTCACAGCAGACGCCGTCCACGCAGTGGCCGCTGTCGCACTCCATCGCGGTCGCGCACGCCGCGCCGTTGTCGCCGAGCGTCATCTCATCGCACACGCCGTCGTCGCACATCATGCATCCCGTTCGCGTTCCTCGCGGAGCGCCGCTCACGATGGTGCACATGCCTTCCGTTCCGGGCTCGGCGCATGCCTTACACACACCGCGGCACGCGCGCTCGCAACACACTCCGTCAACGCAGAAGCCGCTGTCGCACTCGCCGTCCGCAGCGCACACGGTCCCGAGCATCGCGCCGGTGCCCGCGTCCATGCCCGCGTCAGTTCCCGCGTCCATGCCGGCGTCGGTCCCCGCGTCCATGCCCGCGTCAGTCCCCGCATCAGCGCCCGAACCGTCGTCCACGCACACACCGACTTCGCACGCGACGCAGCCTTCTCCTCGCGACGGTCCGGAGATGGGCAGGCATTGTCCTTCGCTCCCCGCCACGTCGCAGGCTTTGCACGGGGAGCCGCAGGCGCGCTCGCAACACACGCCATCGGTGCAGATCCCGCCAAGACAGTCGTCTCCCGAAGCGCAGGCGTCACCGTTTTCCCCGCCACGGCACGTTCCGCCGACGCAGATCTCGCTCTCGCACTCCAGCGAAGCGCCGCACATCTCCCCTGCGCTCAACGGTGCTCCGACGCAGCTCCCGTCGGCGCACATCTCGCACTCATCGCGGGTGCCGCGGGGCGCCCCGGACACCGGCGAACAGACCCCGACGAGCCCAGGGGTCCCGCACGCTTCGCACGTTCCTTCGCACGCTCGATCACAGCAGACGCCATCGACGCAAAAGCCTGACGAACACTCACTGTTGTCTTCGCAGCGAACCGTCGCGAGTTCGTCCACTTGGATCTTCCGAGCGAACACCAGGCCGGAAGTCGATCGGTAGTTGAGGTCGGCGTAGAACACCACCAAGCCATCGTCGGTCTCGATGGCTTCTCGCGGAACAGCGTTCCGTTGGTTGACGAACGTCAAGGTGGGACCCGCGCTGACCACCGGATCGACCGTCAGCGTTGCGCCCCTTATCACCTCGTCGTTGCCCGCCTTGCCCCACACCATCACGAAGTCGTCCTGGAACAAGCGGACGACGGGTGCCCGTCCCGCCGAAACGGTTTCCGACGCCCGGACCGGAACCGCGTCGATCGGCGCTCCATCCATGTCGAAGCGTCGTAGATACGTGCCGTCGTCGGTGTTCCAAGTAAGGAAGAACCCGGCGTCGTAAGGGGTCACGTCCGCGACCTGAACGCCAGACAGCAGCGTGAGCCTTGGCCCGATGGGGTCACCTTCGGCGGAGTACATTTTGCCCTCGATCTGTTCGTCCCCTGCGAGCCGCGCCCAGCTGAGCAGCCAGCGGTCTCCGACCTTCGTCCACCTCGGGAGGTTGTAGAAGCCGGCGTCCGTGAAGGTCGAGAGGACCTCAAGGGAGCTATCCATCGAGACGCGCCCGACGACCAAGCGCGAGCCGTCCCCGGGGGTCTTCACCATCATCAGCTTTCGATCGTCGACGGCTTGTGCCGCGACCACATCAAGGCTCGGGAGGCCCAACGTCCCTGTCGCGATGAGGCTGCCGTCGGGGCGGGCGCGGTACCAAGTGTCGGCCACCACGGTGACGTGTTCCCCAGCGTCGTCGATCGAGAGCAGGAACTCGTCGCGAGACGAGAAGGGCGTGCGCTCGATGCGCTCGCCATCGGCGGTCAACGTTTGCCGGTAGTAACGCGCGTTGAGATGGAAGATGGACTCGATCTCGGTTCCGTTCCAGCTCAGCCGCTCGGGCCACAACCACTCGTACCAGTCTGCCACAGTGAGATCGTCGGAGAGTTCGAGTGTTGATAGATCGAGCACGCGGACGCGGTCGGAGCTCAGCACCACGTCGTCGGCGTGCGGAATCGCCGCAGAGAAGGACCGCGTCGTCAATGGGGTGACCGGCGAGATCGTGGTCGCGGCGGGGTCGACCGAGCGCATCCCGGTATGGAGCGCGCTGCCGATCCCCAGGGCCTCAGACGCGAAGATCCGGTACATCCCGTCGCTGAACAGCACGTCGGTATCGATCAGTTCGCCCGCTGTTGTCACCGTGGAGAGAAGCGTGAGCGACGGGTCGTAGAGCCGAGCGGTCAGGACGGGATCGGTACTCGGGCGGCTCACGATCAAGACGTTGGTTCCATCGCTCGCGATCGCGTCGCCATCTGGCGCGTCCATCTCGGTCGTCGCGAGCTCTTCGCCGGTTCGCGAGAGCCGCGTCAGGTGGCGACCCGAGAGCATCACGTAGGCATCCGCGGTTGAAACGAGGCGGTCGCACCGAGCCGCTTCCATCAGCTCACCGGTCGGGCGTCCCTCCGCGTCGATGTGCATCCGCTGCGGCGTCGCGCCACACGAGACCGCGAGAAAGGTCTCGCCATCGGTCGCGAGCGAGATATCGCTCGCCGGCCAATTGATCCGGCGAACATCGCTGCCGTCGACGTTGAGCGTGAGCAGCTCAACATGGTCTGTTCCGTCCACGCGTCTCGTGGACGCGACGACGTCGCGCGTTCCGTTGCTCGCGATGGTGACTCCCAAACGAGAGCTCCCGGGTCCGAGGTCAACTTGCCCAACCAGAGCTCCGCTGGCGTTGATGCGGCGAATCACGAGGTGGCCCGGAAAAGCAGGTGCGTTGTGCGCAACGACGATCGATGTCCCATCCGACGTCATCGCGATGTTCGTCGTAAAATACCTGGCGCGTAGATCGCCGACGTAGTCGTAGTCTTCCCCGACGCTCGTCGTGAGCGGCGCGGTAACGGACGTGACGTCCGCCTCGGGACGGCAAGCGAGGAGCCCGAGCGCGAGGATCATGACGAGGGCGCAGCGCGCTCCGGTTGCGAGTTGTACGTATCGTCTGATTCACGTTGCGGCAGAACAGTGGTGCATTCATCCAGAACTTCTGAAGCCGGATTCGTACCTCGTTCGCGTCAGTCTTCTTCCTCAATTACCATTGAAGCTCCGCCCCTCGGGTGAGCGAGGTCCCGCGCGTCAACCTGCTTTTCGCATCGTGCAGAGCGGCCTCAAGGTTCACGTATCTGAGCCCGCGCCGCTGAGAAGCGTTAACCCGCGTCCGGCGCGTCGCGTCGTCCGCGCCTTCGCTCGGGGAGCTGAACCTCGACTTCCGCGGTCTCGCCCTCGTTGTCAAAGTGTGCGCCTTCGAGCCCCTGCATGAAGCAACCCGCGAGCGCCTCGGGGGGGGGTGGGTCGATCGTGATCGAGCCGTCTTCGACCTTGCCGTCCGGCGTAACCGCGAACGTGATCGTGGGTCGCGCGGCGCCGCGCATCGCGTCGCGAACCTGCTGCCGCTCGATGCCGCTCTGTTCGAAGCAGTCGCGGGTTCCGCTGCGCGCCATCTGCATCCCGTCGAAGACCTGATCGGGAGTGAGGCTCGCGGCGCCGCCTTCTCGTGCTTCCACGGACACGCCCTCGACGAAGCGCGCTCGACGGCGCGCGTGTCGCTCCGCGCGCTCCTCGGGAGTCATGTTCTCCCAGCGCTCTCGGCGTCGGCGTCGTCGCTCTTGTCGCGCTTCTTCGGTGCGGCCGCGCCACTCACCGCGCTCGCCTTGCTCACCGCGCATGAATCCGCTTGGTCGCGCTTGCATACCGGGCGCCTCGTCGAGCCAGCGACTCGGCCCGCCACGGTCATCGGGCAGCTCTTCGCCATAGAGCGGGTCGTCGTCGTCGAAGTCGCTCTCTTCGTCGCTCGGCTCAAGCGCTTCGGGGGCGGGCTGGTTGTCGAGCGCGACCCAGACCCCCAAGCCCATCGCCGCGATCGCGATCGCGGCGACAAGGATCAGCCGGAGGACCTTCACTACAGCTCGACCGAGAACACGAAGCTGCCGCGCGGTCCGCGCTGCGCGCGCTCTTTGATCATCTCCATCGGGATCATATCGCCATCGACATAGCGGTTCGCCAGCTCAAGCGCCTTGTCCTTGTCGCCCGCGGCCTTGATGTGCATCACCACCGCCATCAGCTCCTGCGCGGCGGCCGCGAATCCGTCGTAGTTGATGTCGAACGCGCCCATGTCTTGTCCGTTGTGCGCTTGTGCCTCGGGGTTGAACGTGATGACGCCCGCGTCCATCAAGAAGCCGACCTGCACCGCGGCGAGCTGGCTGTACGCCTTACGCCCTCCGCTCGGCGTGTACATGCCGCGCGAGATGTGACCGAGCGCCCACGCGATCGAGTCGAAGTAGGTCGCGCGTCGCTGCTCTTCCGTGAGCACGCCGCGCTCGACCATCATGTCGACGAAGAAGAGCGCGCCGCTCTGCGCCTTGAGCTCCTCGAGCATCGCGGCGAGCGGTCCGCCAAAGATCTCATCGTCGCCTTGGTCGTTGACGGTGTAGCCCTGCGCGGGTCCGAGGTTGTGCGTCGCCTCGTGCAGCACGGTCGACATGAGACCGGCTTCTGAGCCCGTGCTCGCCGCCGACAGCGCCGCGGTCGTGAACAAGCTCTCGTTGGTCGCGCGGCGACGTCCTTCGCTGTCGGGATCGGTGTAGAGGTTGGTCATCGCGACGGTGCGCCCACGGCTCTCTTCCGCGACCACGCCCCAGTTCGGCAAGCTCTGCCCGATGGTCGCGCCGAAGGGATCGCGGTCGTCACCGCTGTTGACCACGATGTCGATGAAGTCGGGCATGTGGAAGCTGACCTCACGCGCGGTGTAGTCGTCCGGCGCGAGCGCGGCGAGGGCACCTTCCATGTCGCTCTGGATCGGCGTGAGACGTTCCTGCCACGCGAGCGACGCCGTGTTGATGAGCGCGAAGGTGACGTGGAAGCCGGCCTTGCGCGCGCAGGGGTCCCAGTAGGTCTCGTCGGGCGCGATGCGTACGTACCACTTCGAGTTGGTGGCGCTCATTCGTGACCAGGCGTCGTCGGCGCGTTCCCAGTTGTTGTCACCAAAGGACTCCGCGGCGGCGCGGAGGTAGGCCTGAAGCGCGGCCTCTTCGGGGTCGGCCGCGATCGCTTCGGCGGCGGCGCGTAGCTCTTGCGCGACCTCGGCCATCTTCGGGAAGGCCTCAGGGTACGGCACGGCCGTCAGCGCGTCGCCTTCGCCGGCGCGGACGACCACGAACGGCGCGAGGAGCGTCTCGGAGTCTTCGCGATCTTCAAGCGTCTGGCAGAAAGAGTCGCTCGACTGAATCGCCGCCGGGTACACGCCGACCGGCTGAGCCGGCGAACCGGGGATCGCGGAACAGGCTTCGGCGCTCTCGGTCGTCGCGCCTCGGCAGGCGGCGCCCCAGTTGCGCCGGAAGAGGCTGCGGCTCGCGGTGTCGCTCGGGAGCTGTGAGGCGAGCGCCGTCATCCCGACCTGCTCAGCGTAGAGCTCATCCATCAGCTCGCCGATGCGGAGCATGTGCCGCGCGAAGTTCTTGTGCGGCTCGGGGAGCTCGGTCAGGTCAGTGCGCAAGAGCGTCGGGGCGGCGGAGCTGAGCTCCTCATAGACCTTCGCCAGGCGCGCATCTTCGGGCGTCGCCTCGGCGTGCGCGGCGAGGATCTGCGCGTGCGCAGCGCGGAACTCGGGGGTCAGGGCGCCATCACGCGTCCAGGTCGGATCGACGCCATAGAACATCAGCTCCGCGATCTCGCCGGCGTCGACTTCTCCGTTCGCGTTCGCGTCCGACGCCCAGTAGAGCGGCAGGTTGAGGCGAAGCGCCAGCTGGTTGTAGCGGAGCCGATCTGGCGTCGTCTCTACGGCCGCTGTGGGTACCTCGGGCGGGAGCGTGGTCTGCCCTCCGCAGCCCGCGGCGAGCAATGCGATCAGCCCCAAGCGGGAACCTCGGTGAATCGTCTGGGACAAGAGGGATGCAAACGTCATAGCGGCGCGACGCTACAGAGGAATGACCTCACGTTCAATCAGCTGGTACGTTCCGCGGATGCTGGAAAACGCAGACCCGAGCTTGATCAACGACGACATTCGGCCGGCCAAGCCGAGCGAGCGTCACTGGTCGGTGATCAACATGGCCTCGCTTTGGGTCGGGATGGTCGTTTGCGTCCCGACGTACATGCTCGCCGGGGGACTCATCGATTCCGGGATGTCCTGGAAAGAGGCCGTCCTGACCGTGATGCTCGGTAACGTCATCGTGCTCGCGCCCATGATCTTGAACGGGCACCCCGGCACGAAGTACGGGATCCCTTTTCCCGTGCTCGCGCGCGCGAGCTTCGGTATCCACGGCGCGCACATTCCCTCGTTGCTCCGCGCGTTGGTCGCGTGTGGCTGGTTCGGGATTCAGACGTGGGTCGGCGGCTCCGCGATCTACGCGCTCGCCGGGACGCTCTTCGAGGTCGGCGGAGACCCCTTACCGTTTCTCGGCATCAACCTCGCGCAGACCGTTTGCTTCCTCCTCTTCTGGGCGGTCCAGCTTTGGATCATTCATCGCGGGGTCGAGACCATTCGCGTGTTCGAGACCTACGCCGCGCCGTTCTTGATCATCATGGGCATCGCGCTGCTCGTCTGGGCATACGTCCAAGCGGACGGGTTCGGTCCGATGCTCGAGAAGCCGAGCGAGTTTGGACCGGGCGGCGAAAAGGAAGGTCAGTTCCTGAGCGTGTTCTTCCCGTCGCTCACCGCCATGGTCGGCTTCTGGGCGACCCTCTCGCTCAACATTCCGGACTTCACGCGCTACGCGAAGTCACAGCGCGACCAGATCCTCGGTCAAGCGATCGGCCTGCCCACGACCATGACGCTCTTCGCGTTCATCGGGGTCGCGGTCACGAGCGCGACGCCCGCGATCTTCGGCGAGACCATTTGGGATCCGACCGTGTTGCTCGGGAAGATCGGCGAGGTCTCTTCGGGCGTCGGCGCGACCGTGAGCGTTCTGATCTCGCTCTTCGCCCTCAGCGTCGCGACGCTCTCGACCAACATCGCGGCGAACGTGGTCTCCCCGGCGAACGCGATGATCAATTTGAACCCCGCGAAGATCACGTTCCGCCTCGGTGGCTACATCACCGCAGGCCTCGGGTTGGTCATGTTCCCGTGGAAGCTGCTCGAGAGCAGCGAGGGCTACATCTTCACGTGGCTGATCGGCTACTCGGCGTTGCTCGGTCCGATCGGCGGCATCTTGATCGTCGACTACTTCTTGGTGCGCAAGCGTCACTTCCACTTGGGTCAGCTCTTCCGCAAAGACGGGATGTACTGGTACGCGGGCGGCTTCAACTGGATCGCGGTCATCGCGCTCATTGTCGCCGTCATCCCGAACATGCCTGGCTTCCTTCACGCGGCGGGTGCGGTCGAAGAGGTCGCGCCGATCTGGGATCAGATTTACACGTATGCGTGGTTCGTCGGGTTCTTGCTCGCGGGCGCGATCTACTTCATCGCGATGCGCGCGACGGGACGCGGTGTGGAGGATGCCCGCGAAGGCGCCAAGGGTGATGTCGGGGTGGTGCGTGCGTACGCTGAAGAAGAAGAATGAGTGATTACAGTTCGCGTTGAACGATCGTTCGATCCCGTTCTTGCTAGAGTTCAACAGACTCACAAGTGAGTCGTTGGGGGGTGCGACCCGGTTGTTCCGATCCTCTTCGTTCCAGCGTCGCTTCAACCGACCGGTGCACGTGTCTCTCATCACTGTCGGATCGATTCGTAGTTGCGCGGTTTCGCTGGTTGAGGACTCTTGGTGCATGCGAGTCCCTCTGCTTTTCGCGCTCTTCACGTATTTCGTCGCGGGCGCGAGCCCCGCTCAAGCACAGAGCGAAGCGTTGCGCGCCGAGCGAGAGAGCTTGACGGAGTACCGTGGTGAGAGACCGCTGCGGACCATCGCGCGGCTCGCCGAACGTGAGCTCTCTGGGGAAGCTGTTCGCGAGGCGAAGTACCTGCGCGCGCACGTCGCGGTCGACTTCTTGGTCCTGGCGGCGCGGCGAAGCGACGAGGAGTTGGCGCAGCGGGTCGCGGAGGCGTACGGAGCAGCGGGAGTCGAGACGCTTCACGCGCAGTTGCGGCGGGACCTCGAGAGCCTCAACGAAGCGCCGTTTGACGTGGTCGCCGCGGACGGTCTGCGAACGCTAGACGTGTTGGCAGGAGGCGTCCCCGCGGCGCGTAGGAGCACCGAGTCACGCGAAGGTATCTTGGTACTGAAGCGAGTCCGTGACGCCATCGCGGCGCGTGATGGTTCTACGATTAGCGCGCTCGCCGCGCTCGCCGATGACCCGTGTCCAACTGGGGAAGGGTGTCGTCCCGCCTTCGCGCCGTTTGACGCGCGCGGTCGTCGGGCGATGCACGCCATTGTTCGTGCACAGCACATCGTGGAGCGGCTCCGTGAAGCCGACGCAGGCGGTGATCCCTTGGTTCGTCGCTTGGCTTCGACGATCGCGCGCGATCGCAGCCGGATCGCGTTCGTTGAGCTGCGCCCGAGTTCTCGCTTGGAGTTCGATCTCGTCGAGGTCAACCAGAACGCGCCGAGCGCGGAGATCGACACGGTCGTCTTGGTCGGCCCACGGACGGTTTCTTTCGGACGCGTCCCGCGCGTCACGATCGAGGACGGCGTGGTCACGCTGGCGCAGCTGTCTGGTCCGGTTCTCCCCGAGATGGAGTCCGTGCGGCTCCGAGGACGCGTGTCCGAGCGACCACGCGCGATTGATGACGTCGTCGCGATGCTTCGCGGAGGGGGAGACCTCGGACGGGTCGGTATCGCGACGACCCGGCGCGTCCGCTCGTTTATCTTCACGCGCGCGATTCTCTCGGTCCGCGAGGCTTCCGGAAACCCGATGGCGCTCGTCGCGCGTGGTCCTGATGGCGGCCTTCGTTCCGTGCGCGTCGACTACCGCCGGCCGTCGGAGCGCGGACCGCGATCACGGGTGCAGCTCTTTGTGCGGATGGCGGGGTTCGAGCTGCGCTCCCGACGAGGTCGGCGCGACGTGAATGGGTTCGACTTTGAGCGACTCGGGAACACCATCCCGCACGAGCAAGGAGACCGCGCGCTTATCCGGGCGATGTCAGGCGCGCTCTCCGAGATCTACGTCCCGAGCGCGTTCGTACTCGCGGGCCTCGATATGCCGCTGACGTACCAGATGCTCTAGTCGTTTTAGGGCTGTCTTTTAGGGGGTCTGAGTCGCAGACCCTCGCGCCTTCGGCGCTTCACCCACCGTTCGCTTCGCTCATTTGCGCGCTCCCGCGCGAACGCCGCTTTCGGTCTCCGTTGGAGCCCGTCGCTGATGCGTTCACGACTACTTCGATCCCGCCTAGCCTGCGCCGAGGGGCCAGCGGAGCTGGGAGAGCATGGGGCGCATTTCGGCGAGGCCGTTTCGCATGTTCGCGATCGAGGTTCGCTTTGCCGGGTCCCGCCTTAGCGCGGACTTGAGGAGCCGCGCGAGATCGTTGGTGCGCGGGTCCGTGGTCATCCAGTTGACGGGTTGCGGGAGTCCGTCGTGGGTCGCGTGTTTGGTGATCATCGCGACATCATCGGGCCCATCAAACAGAACCCGGCCCGTCATCATTTCGTAGCTCAGACACGCGAAGGAGTAGACGTCCGCAGGGAGCGCACGAGTGTGGTCATCGTCGAGTACGCCCCAGACCTCGGGCGCGCCATACTCCGCGGTCCCGCAACCTGGGCGGATGTTGCGCCCGGCGAGACCGAAGTCGACGAGCACGGGCTCGCCTTGGTCGCGCATGATGATGTTGGACGGCTTGAGATCGAGGTGCCCGACGCCGACCGAGTGCATGGCCTCGAGGCCGGCGCTGATTCCATCGAGCAGCTCAAGCGCGCGCGCCATATCCATGTCGCGGGTCTCGAGCATGCGTTCCAGGTTCTGGCCTTGGACGAGCTCCATGACGAGGATCGGCTTCGGCCGCGCGCCTGCGTCAAAGGTGACGAAGCGCGCGATGTTGCTGTGCGTGGGGAGCGACAGAAGCGCGCCCGCTTCTTCTCGAAAGAGCTGCATGAAGCGCCCCTCCGAGAGCGTCCGCGCGGCGGCTCCCGTGTACTCTGGGACCTTCAGCGCGAACTGCTCGGCGTCTTCGCGCGTGCGCTCATGAAAGCGTCGCGCGACGAACACCGACCCGACCGCCCCGGTCGCGATGGGTCGGGTCACGTAGAAGCCGCCCAGCGTTCGGCCCGGGGGCATCCAGGACGGCAAGGGCGACTCCATCACCAAGTGAAGCGGGACCGACTCGATGCGCTTGCGGAGCGGCGTGGTCCGGGGGAGGTCCGCGACATGGGTCAGGGCGAGGGCTACGGTCTCCGCGATCGCCCGCGGGTACTCGACCCGCACCGCGTCCGTCGCGCCGCCCGCGGCTTCGTCGAGGTCCACGCCTTCTTCTTCGCGGAGCGCGCGCTCCACCTCGACACCCAGCGCCCGGATCGCGGGGCCGGACGTCGGCACGCCCCGGCTCGTCTTTCGACCGAGCCTGCGATCGGCGCCCACCAAGAGGAGGTCGAGCGCGTCGAGCGCGGACTCCAGCGACGCCAAGGGGGAGTCTTGGTTCTCGACGATCTCGGTGAGCGAGGCGGAGGTCCCGAGGGTGTTCAGCGCGCGCGCGAGATCCGCGAGCGTCGCCCGGAGGGCCTCGACGCGCGGGGAGAGCGCGATCGGGAGCCGCTGGGCGAGCTTCTTCATCGCGCCGTAAACGTCACGCGTTCCGCCTCGCTCGTTGGACCGCTCCAGCGCTCGCTCTAGATCTGCATAGGCGAGCAGCGCGGACTCGACGTCAGGGACCATCGAGGACTCAGCGATCGCGACCACGTCGTGATGCGAGCGCGTGGAGCGGCCGACCGCGAGGACAACGTCCGACACCTCCGCGACGCCTTCTCGAACGAGCGCGTCTCCCGCTCGACCCGCCGCCGCGCAGAGCGTTCGCCGGAGCATGCTGGATTGGTCGAGCTTGGTTCGATCGAAGAGCACATTCGCCGCCAAGAGGCGTCGGTGTTTGAGCAGGTCCGCGCGGTCGTCGACATGCTCGCCGTCCGCGTCGACGTTGTGGAGGATCGTTCGGAGACGCCGCGCGCGTTGGGTCGTGTGGGGATGCTCTTCATCCAAGATCGGATCGCCCTCGTGGATCACCAACCAGTTGGTCAAGCGCTGGAAGATGTCGCCGAGCGGTCGCGCGGTCTCGCGGGGATCCGCCGATGGGCCCCCGAGGATGAGCAGGTTCGCGAGCGTGTCTCGTTCGAGGATCGCGAGGTCAAGCTCACGGAGCGCGCGGAAGGAGCTCTGTCGCAGGCTCCGCTCCTCGTCGGTGCACCGTTCCAACAACGCCAGCTTGGCTTCGACCGCGCTGAGCACGTCTTGGCCCAAGTGAAACGCTTCCTCGGCGCCGCGCTCCACAAACGCATCCATAGCGGTCCAGAGCATCTGACGAAGGGTCGGCTGTTCCGGATTGGGCGTGAGGTCGTCCGCGATGGACTGCATCAGCGCTGCCAGCCCATCGTCGGTGGAACGCGCGAGGTCCATCGCCTCTCGGATCTGCGCACGGGCGCGCCGCGCGGCCCAATCACCGAAGCCGCTCTGGATGCGTTCGTTGCGAAGCTCTACGAGCGCTTCGGCGGCCTCGATACCGCCGGTCCGCACGAGGTGTTCCAACAAGCTCTCGACCGAGTCCGGATACATCTCCGCCGCCCGCGGGAGACCGAAAATCATCGCGGCGGCGATCCCGCGATCTCTCCGAACAAGCGGTCCGTTCAGCAGACGCTCGCACTCCGTCAGCGCTGCTTCCGGTCGGACCGCGATACTGGCGCCAAGAGACGCCGCCGCGCGTCGCCACTCCGTGATCGAGAGGGAAGGGTCGAGGTTCTGGATGATCTGATCGCCCAGCTCTTTTACAGCGACCGAGAGCAGCCCCCGCGCGGCCGCGACGTGGCGCCAAACGAGTGACTCGCGGTCGCTCAGCAGCCGGTTCCAGGCGAACTCCACGGTTCGCGTTTGGAACACCCGCACACCCGTGTCGTCGCCGTCGACCGCTCGGCGCGCCGCTTCTCGGGCGGCGCGTTCAAGGAGGCGCGCCGCGAGCCGACGGGAGGGAAGCGACCCCGCCGCGGGGACGCGGAGCCACTCATGAGCGAGATCGCGTCGCGAGATGAGGGCGAGCGCCAGCTCGTCTGCGCGCGTCCCCGTCCCGATCGGGAGGTCGAGCGAGAGCGCGACGCGCGCACGAACCGAAGCGCCGCTCAGGAGGCGACGCGAACCGAGCGCGAGCTGCGTCGCCACCGCGACGAACGTGGAACCGTCACCGCGTCGGAGGTTACGGATAACCCGTCGCCCCAGGGTTCGCTTCTCGGCGCCCGGGGGTAACGCGGTCGCGAGCTCGTAGATCGCGACCGCGCTCGCGGGCGGAGAGAGGAAGTCGATCTCATCGATCAGGTCCTCCTCGATCGCGACCCGAACGCTCTTGATCAGTTGTTCGGGATCAAGACCCTCGAGCGGAACCGGTCGTCGCTGATCGCCGATGGCGTTCGCGAGCGTCACGAGGCTCTGTCTCCAAATCGCGCGACGTTCTTCTAGCGATCCGATCTCGTGAAGTTGAGAGAGCCCCTCGAGGTAGTCGCGCGACATGCGGCGGTAGTTTATCGCGTTCCGGCGCGCGTGGGGCAGAGATCGCGCCTCGCAGGCTCCGAGAAGAGATTACGCCGTCAGGCGGGCGCCGGGGCGTCGCTGATAGGGGCGAGGGAGTCGTCATCCGGCACCGCGATCCCGGCCATCCCGAGCAGCCGGAGGGCGTTGCTGGTCTTCACGACTCCGTCCCGGAGGGTGTAATCAAAGAGCATCTCGCCGTCGCGCATCACGTCTGTGAAGTGCACGTTGCGGATGTGCTCGCGTTCGTCTTCCAGCTTGGAGAGCGCGATGTCGTGGGTGGCCGTGATCCCCGCACCACCACGATCGAGCAGATGCTCGATCACGGCGCGCGCTCCGATGTGTCGGGCGCGCGCGTTGGTTCCGCGCAGGAGCTCGTCCAGAAGGAAGAAAAGCGGCGGCGCGGCCTCGGCCTCGGCGACCACGGTGCGGAGCTTCTGCAGCTCGGCGTGGAAGTAGCTCGCCCCGCGTTGGAGGTCGTCATCGACGCGCATGCTGGCGCGCAGTCGCATCGGCGCAAGGGAGAGCTCACGCGCGAGGACCGGACCTCCCGCGAACGTGAGCGCGATGCTGAGCCCGACCGAGCGCAAGAGGGTGCTCTTCCCGGCCATGTTGGAGCCGGTGACGATCACGAGCGAGCAGGCGTTGGGCATCACGAAGTCGTTGGCGACGCGGCGATCACTCGGCAAGAGCGGATGTGCCAGCCCCTCCGCGCTGAGCGCGTGACCGGGGTCTTCGATCGAGGGGAGCGTGGCGTCGTCGTCGTCGCGCAAAAGAGAAGCGAACGACGCGAGCGCCTCAAGCTCCGCGAGCGCATCGAGCGCGTCCTCCAGTCCTCCACCGATCTCTTCGGTCCACCGCTCCAAGCGATAGAGGACATGGAGGTCCCAGAGGGTCGCGATGTTGACGAAAAAGTGAACCGGGAACTGTGTGTAGAACTCAGCGAAACCGGCCCAGCGATCCAGTCGCCCCATGTACGCCGAAGGCGTCCGTCCATCGATCGCGACGCGGCGCTTGAGGTCGAGCAGCAGCGGCGACTTGAGGTCGGCGGCGTACGCGACCTTGAGCAAGCGGGCGAACGCTTCGACGTACCCGCGACGGGCGGCGATGAGCTCGAAGGCGGGCAGGGTCTCCTTGGACATCGCCAGCGCGAACGTCGTCTGCACCAGGAGCGCGATCCAGGCATAGCGACTCGCGACCAATCCGTAGTGCGAGGCGACGAAGAGACCGAGGACGGTCAGCGGGAAGAGATGGATCAGCGGCATCAGCCACGGTCGGCGGAACGTCCGCTCACGCCTGATGAACTGAAGGAAGGGCGCGGCGTCCAGCTTACCTTTGCCTTGGACCCGCCCCGCGACCTCGAGCTCGCGACAGAGCTCCTCGTCTTCGGAGAGCTCTCGGACCGCGGCTTGTCGCGCTTTGACGACGTCTCGGGGGGCGGGTGCGCAAAGCCAAGCGGCGAGCAAGGTCTCGCCTCGCAAGGTGTGCGTGGTGTCGACCCGCTGCATGAGTGAACCCGGTCCGAAGAGATCGATGTCGCCCGCGTAGGGGTGCTGCTCCGGCGCGACCACCGAGGTTGGGAGATCTTGCCAAGCATCGGTCAAGCGTCTCTTGTGACGGTCGTGCACATCCCGGCGCGCCAGCTTTGCGCGCTCGCGATCGATGACCGTGGCGTGCATCGCGACGAGGAAGAAGAAGACCAAAGAGGTCGCGCCGCCCGCCCCGAGGAGTAGCTCGGAGCCTTGGCTGAAGCCCGCGCCGATGAGGATCACGGCGCCTAGGAAAGAGGCGAGGCGCGCGATCGAGATGACGTGCGCCTTTTTGGCGTCCTCATCGGCAGCCTTTTGGAAACGTTCGATCTCGCGGCCGTGATGCTCAATGCGTTCCACCGCGGGAACGTACGGACCTTCAATTCGCATCGCAACAGCTGGATCTTCATTCAAGCCGGACGCTTCGGCTGTTTTCCCGATATGCTCCGCGCGATGAGCGAACGCGCATCAGTCGCTTCTTCCGCCAACGCAGACGCGAGACTTGCTGGGAAAGAGGCAATGTCTGAGGCGGGATCGTCGCTCCGGAACATCAAGACGGTCATCGCGTTTGGCTCCGCATCACATGGCCAAGCGATCGCGGCGATCGCGGAAGGGATCCGTGAACGCGCGCCTGAGGCGACCGTCGCGGTGGTTGGTTCCCCGGGTATCTTGGCGCCCGCGGGGGAGACGGAGGGTGTCGCCGCGGTGACCCTCCTCGCGCTTGACATCCCGTCGACGCTCGCGGTCCGCGAAGATAGCGAGCTCGGGATGCTTGGGGAGAGCCTGCGCCACCGACCCGCGCGCTCGGCGTTCCTCTTCGCGCGGACCACGTTGCCCGCGCTCGAGGAGTTTCGGGAAGGCATCGGTCACTCCATGTTCGTCGGTGCGAGGATGGACACCGCCATGCAAATGGGCGGCGCCAACCCAGGTCAGGACTTTGAGCTGGGCCAATCACTCGCGCTCCGGATCGACGGCGGAATGCGGCTCGCGCTTGAGCCAACGATTGGTCAGGTGCCGATCAGCGACGAGCTCGTGATCGAAGGGGTTGAGGGGCCCTACGTGACGCAGCTCGGCGGTCTCCCCGCGCTAGAGCAGCTGACCCGCGCGATGCAGGACAAGGAACGACAGCAGGTCTTCGTTCTCCATCGAAGCGAAGGCGAAGAGCGCGTGACCGTTCGCTACATCGGGGGTCTCGACCCTGACTGTTCGGGGCTGCACCTCGGCGCGGTGGAAGTCGGCGACGTGATCTCGTTCGCGATCGTCGATGCGCAGCAAGGACGTCGCGACCTCCAGCGCGCGATTTATGACGTGACGCATCGACTGGCTGGAGGGGTCGCGATCGCAGCGGTCTACCTGGACAGCTTGGCGCGCGGTCGTCGCCTCTACGAAGATGCGCACGTCGACCCGCGAATCCTGCGGGCGCACCTGAAGCTCCCGTTTGTCGGTGTGCGGTCGAGCGCGGAGTACGCCACCATCGAGGATCGGGCGCAAACGTTTGGCGGCGCGGGGGTCATCGCGGTCATCTACGCTCCGTCGTAACGAACATCAGAACTCGATCGGTGTTCCGTTGACCTCGAGGACCCCGTGACCGGTCCCGAGCGGATAGTACGTGGTGACCTCGAAGGGCGCCGGGAAGCAAATGTCGAGATTCGCCGTACATGAGACGGCCTCGAGCCCTCCGTCGACCTGACGCATCGCGGGGAGCGGGCGCGGGTCGGGGCAGGTGATGTGATCCAGAACCGTCACCGCGAGCCAGCGGGGAAGCGGGCCGTCACTGTTGACCGCGGGGGGCTCGACGACGTTCGCCATCGTCACCTCGATTGGTCGGCAACCCTCGAGGGTCTCGACCACCTCGATGTCGCGCTGGCCAGTACGACGGAACGTTCCGATGGGCGCCGCCTCGCGGAGGTGAACGCCATATCCAGGATCAACGCACGGTTCAGAGATGCATTCTTCGAGGTCGCAGATCGCGATCTCGCGGTCCGGCGTCGACGTTGGGAGACAGCCGCAGCCGACGCTCTCGTACGAGAGCAACGTGGTCTCGACCGGTTGTGGGAAGAGCACGACGTGGGGAGCGAAAACTTGGTCGGGCTCCAACACTTCGCACTCCATGGGCGACAGCGGGAGCACGTCGACGACACACGACACGTCGCTGCCGCGGGCCCCGCGGAACTCGTACGAGCCGGGAGGTCGCGGCGCGATCTCGACGAGGTTGAGGTACGCCTCACACGAGCGCCCGCTGTGACATCCGGAGGCCTCGACGATCTGGGGATCGAGCATGGTGATGTCTCCCGCTTCTCGGACGCTGACCCGCGCCTCTGCTTCATCGCAGCACTGACCATCACTGTGGAACACTCCCAGCGTGATGACCTCGTCTTCATAAACAGAAGCAGGGCACTCCAGGCTGAGGACTTCGCTGGGAAGGGTCGGGGAGGGAATGGACGCGCGCCCGATGTCGATCTCGCAAGAGGCGTCGCCTGCCGTGATGACGTAGATCCCGAGCTCCTCGATGCCGGTGAGGGAGACCTCTTCGCGCGCCTCGAAGCAGGTGCTCCCGGGGGCGGGCTCCGCTCCACAGACAAAAGAGGAGATGGCGAACTCGCGCTCGCCCGTCCGAATGAGCTCGGTCTCAAAGTCACCCGCGCCGCAGCCTGGCGCGCTGTGTCGTACCTCGACCGTGATCGGAGCCCCGATCACGGCGAAGCGCGGACAGTCGAGCGCGGCGCGTGTGACCTCGCATCCTGCGGGGATTTCGAACTGATGACTGTCGGCGCAAGCCGCGATCATCGTCAAGGAAACCAGAAGAGCCGTTTGTGCCAGGGTGTGCGTTCGCGTCATGAACCAAAGAGTTGAGCAAGGCGCGTGCCGCAGGCTGAAGCTCACTCGCCAGTGCAGAGCGGGTCGTCGCCACAGCGATCCAGGTTACCAAGAACCTGATCGTGACGGTCTCGCATGTTGTTGCGCTGCTTCGCGCGACGCTGCCGCGCGCGAGAGCGGTTCGCGCGCACAGGACGCGCCGGTTGTGCCGTGGCGGTCGCGATCTCTTCGACGGCCGCGGGCTCTTCAACCTCCGCGGGTGGAGCGTGGACGGGCGCAGGGGCTCGCGCAGCGGTTTGGAGCACCGGGACCTCGACCACGCGCTCGCGGATCTCGACGGCGGGCGGTCGCGCGAAGAAGAGGACCGCGAAGCCAACGGCGATCGCCGATGCGCCCATCGCGATGAAGGTGCTCGCGTGTGAACGCGTCGGCTCAGGGATCTCCATCGCGCCGGCGACCGCGCGCTCATGAATCGCGAGCCGTTCCGCGCGAACACGCTCAAGCTCAGCACGCAGCGCGACCAGGCGCGCGTCCGCCGCGGCCGCTTGTTCACCCAGCTGACGATCGACGTCCAGCTCCACGCGTACACGCGCCTCTGCTTCTGCGTGGGCGACCCGCTCGGCGTGCGCTTGCGCGTCCGCTGCCGCGCGTTTCGACGCTTCTTCTCGCGCGCGCTTCATCGCGGCACGTTCTGCTCGCACGGCGGTCTCGTTCGCGATCCGCGCGTCCTCCATCTTCTGAAGCTCGGAAAGGGCTGTCAGTACGCTGTTCTCTCGTCGGGTCATGGCGTCTCCTACGAAAGATAGTGTTTGCACCAGATGTGCCACCTGCGTGCGAACAGCGTATACGCCTAAAAACATAACGTTTCCTTGTTTGTTTTCGCTGTTGTCCTCGCTAGATAAGGCTCCTCGTAGCAAAGTGATGCTCAGGATAGCTTTTCTACTTCTTGAGGTCGCGCGCGCTGAGACCGAGCTGATTGAACCGTAGGCGCACCCGCTTGGCGTTCGCGGCGTCGTCACCCAGGAGAAGTCTCTTTGCCATCCGCTCGAAGTCTCCATCGCACTCAAAAAAGAGCTTCACAAAGAGGTCTCGTTCGAGCCCGCGGGACACGTCTCGGAGGTGCTCGCGTGGCTCGACCGCGGAGGGCGCGGACGGTTTCGCGCTCGGGATCCAGGAAGCTTCGATCAGCTCACGGACGAGCTTGTTCGGCACCGGGATGAGCGCGACGTCGCCCCCGGCGCGGCCTGACTCCGCGAGGGAGAGGGCGTCAGAGAGCGCGAAGAGCAACGCGTTCGCGAGCATGAGCTCAAGCTCGCGGACGTTTCCGGGAAAGGAGTGCGCGCGGATGACCTTCGCGCTCGCGGACGAGAAGACGAACGTGACACCTTCTTGAGTCGCGTCTTTCGGCGAGCGCTTGCCGAGCGAAAGGGACGCGCGGACCGGACCGCGCAGGCCCACGCGTTCTTGGTAGCGCGCGAGCAGCTCTCGATCCGCGACCCCCGCGAAGATCTTGGTGGTCAGCGTCTCCGCGAGCTCCGGGAGGTCACGCATTCGTTTCCTGAGCGGAGGGAGCGTGAGGCGCGCAGCCGGGTTGAGGCGCGCGTAAAGGTCGGGGCGAAAGCGACCGGCGCGCACTTCACGAGGGAGGTCCGCGTTGGTCGCCGCCACGAGCTTCACGTCGATCGGTCGGGACGTGCTCTCGCCAAGCCGCGTAATCCGGCGGTCTTGGATGGTGAGCAGCAACATGCGCTGCGCTTCCTGGCTCAAGTTGCCGATCTCGTCGAGGAAGAGCGTGCCCCCATTCGCGCGTTCAAACCGGCCCGCGCGATCGACCGCGCCGCTGAACGCGCCTCGGGTAGAACCGAAGAGCTCGGAGGCGACCAGCTCCTTGGGGATCGCGGAGAGGTCGACCGCGACGAACGGTCCGCTGCGTTCGCTCGCTTCGTGAATGACGCGTTCGGCCATCGCGCTCTTGCCGGTTCCGGGTTCACCGAGGAGCAAGATCGGGAGGCTCGTGACGGCGAGGGTACGGGCGCGCCGTTCCAGTGCGCGCATCGTCTTGTCGGTGCCAAAGACGTAGCCCGAAGAGGCGTCGGATCGCGAGCGCGCGAGGACCCGTTCGATCAAGAGCGAAAGAGCGCGCGCATCGAAGGCGTCCGCGCCAGCCAACGTGACGTACTCGTCCGCGAGGAGCGACTCGTCGTTCGCGTCCAAAGACAGCTCGTCGCGCGACGTCATCAACACCACGGGGACGTCGTGGTGATCGCGACGCAGCTGCGCCAAGATCGCGAGACCTTGTCTTCGTCGTCGCTCCTCAACCGTCCCGCTCCCGGCCAGGAGGCGCTCCTCCGGAACGTCAAAGACGACGTCTAGCAAGACCACGTCGACGTCCTTGCTCTTCGCAAGCGCGTCTCGGGTCTCGCCCCAGTCGTGCGCGTGCGTCAGCGTGCAGCCGGGCTGATGCGGGCACTCCCAGCACGGCCCGTCGAGCTCACAGCGGGTCGCGTAGTCGTAGTCTTGGAGCAACGCGTGCGCGAGCTCGATGTAGCGATCCCCATCATCGACGACGAGGAGCTTCGGCTTCGTCATGAGCGAGGCTCGCTTTCCGGCAGCGCAGCAGCGAGCGCCCTCAAAGCCTCTTCGATCGCGCGGGCGTGCCTCGCGGCGCGAATCGCGGCGTCCGCGTCCCCGCTCGTGACCTCCGCGCGAAGCGCGTCGATCGCGCGGAGATGGGTCCGTGTTTCGCTCAGCGCTTCGTCGCCCGGGTCGAGGATCGCGAAGCGTTCGCTCAGGGTCGGCTCGCCCTCACGTCCGTAGAGATCCCGAACGAGCATCTGGACCAACGCCGTAGGTGGATCGTCGCGGAAGTTTCGCGCGGCTCGCGCGCCGTACTTGCCGATGTCGTGGAGCAGTGTCTTCGCGAGGGTCGGCGTCATCGGGCGAGCGCCTCCGCGATCAGCCGCGCGTCAAACGAGGGGACCGCTTCCACCTGACCGTAGAGCTTCCTCAGGTTCGTGAGCCGGCGCGGCGGGAAGTCATGCACGAAGACCGCGACACAGTCATGACCGGCCTCGCGGAGCGCCGCGAGCACCAAGGTGCCCTGTTGGTCTTTGAGATATTGGACCGCGCGCGCGCGGTCTCCGTGAAAGCGCTTCGTCATCGCCGCGAGATCACCGCGCAAGCGGTCGACGGGCGCCCGCTCAAACCGAAGGTCGACCAAGAGCGCGTCGGCGACCTGCGATTCAAGGCACGCGAGCGCTTCGTCCGCGGAGTGGGCCGCGCGGATCGCGTACGTTTGCGAGAGGAAGAGGCGAGCAAACTCTTCGTACTCGTGACCGTCCTCGATGACCAAGAGCTGTCGCGGCATCGCTCCTTCTTTACCACGCGCGCGGATCAGGCTCCGTCGAACGCGCGAAAGAAGCTGACGCAGACCGCTTTCTCAAACCCGTCGTCTCCGTCCTCGACGGTGATCGACCCGCCGTACCGACTGACCGCGGCGGCGACCAAGCCCAGGCCGCGGTCGACCCGTCGGTCGAGCAAGGTGTCTGCGCGCAGGGTCTCCGCGCTGGTGTCGTGCACTCGCAGCAGGACGCGCTCCTCTCCGGTGGGCTCTAGCGCGATCGCGACGTCGAGCTTCACGCGTCGCGGCTCGTCTCCGCGCCCCACCGCCAAGATCGCGTTCCGAACGATGTTCTTGAGGATGAGGATGAGATCGATCCGGAAGACCTCAAGCTCGGTCTCTTCTTCCACGTCGAGCACGAAGTCGGTCAGCTCGACCTGACCCGCGTGATACTCGCCGAGCACTTCTGTTTTTACTTCGGCGAGCAACGCGCGGTCGACCTCGGTTCGGACGAGGCCCGCGGTCAGGTCGCGCAGCTCGGCGTCGAAGCGCACCAGCTCGTGATGCGCCTCGCTCAAGCGCGCGACCGATCGACTCTTTTCGATGGAGGCTTCCTGCAGGGTCGCGATGCGCTTGATCGCGCGCCCCGCTCGCCGGAAACCGCGATCGCGCGTGAGGTCGACGCGGTGACTGAGGCCTCGCTCGAACGCGCGGAGATGGCTCGCCCAGGCGTCCGCGAGGGGCTCGCCGGAGAAGAGACGCGAGCGCAAGAAGTCGAGCTGCTCGCGAGAGGAGTGACCCTCCGTGAGCGCCGCGATCGCGTCCCCCGCGGCCCCGATGCGGTGCTTGAGGAGCTCGTGCCGAAGAGAACCGACCAGGTACGCGATGGCCGGGTGAAGCTCTGGGTTTTTCTTTGCGAGCTCGCCCAGCGAAACGCCGCGCCGACGCCACCAGTTCGACAAACCAGCGAGCGCGGCGGCGAGCGCGAGACCTACGAAGACGCCGAACGTGGCGACCGCCCAGCTGGGCATGGCGGGAGACTCGGTGAGGGTCGGCGTCACGGGTTCCGGCGGCGACGTGAAGATCCCCGCGAGCTCTGGGTCGAGCGCCTGGAGCTCGCCGCGAACGGTCGCGGCGTCTTCGTGCGCGGGGAACGCGGTCAGCCACTTCGTGTAGTACTCGGCCGCGCGGAGCTCCTGGCCACGCTCCGCGGAGATTCGCGCGAGTCGCAAATAGAGCGCGGGGTTCATCGGCGCGATCGCGACACCCGCGAGGAGCTCTGCGCGCGCGCCGTCTTCCCCTCGCTCGAGCAGCTCAATGCCGCGGCGGTATCGCGCGTCCGCTTCGCTCAGTTTTTGGGAAGCGCGGCGGCCGTCTTCGCTCTCGGGATCGAGCGCCCGCCACTTGCGATAGGCGTCGACCTCACCGCTCGTGAAGGAGCGCGAAGCGTTGGCCCACGTTTCGTATTCCGGTGCGGCGTCCGGGGCCGGCTGGCACGCCAGGAGCGTGGTCGCGATCGCGAAGAGGGCGATGTGCAGAAACCGAGGCACGGTCGCGCGTCACGTCCTCTCGGCGCAGACGAGCTGAACGCGAAACACCTGGAGCTCCCGAGGCGAGTGTTCGCGGAGCCAGAGCCGGTCGTCTTCAAAGCGCCGCAGCGTGAGACCGCATTCGCTGAGGAGCTGCTCGAGCACCTCGCGTTCTCCGCGCCAGGCCCACGGATCGGGCGTCGACAAGATCAAGTGGCCGCCTGGACGAAGCGCGCGCGAAACGTCCTCGAGAAAAGCGAAAGGCGCGCGCAGGAGATCGATCACGTTCTGCGCGATGATCACGTCAAGGGAGGCATCGCGAAACCCGAACCAATCCGCGTCCATGATGCAGAGCTCTGCCGCGAGATCATCGCCCGCGGTCAGGAGCGCGCGCAGGCTTCGGTCCGCGAGCACCAAGGTGTCGGCGTGGGTCGCGAGTCGCCGCGCCAACAGGCCGGCTCCGGGCCCCAGCTCCGCGATGGTGCGCTCGTCACCGCGCGGCAGGTCACCCACCCATTTGGCGAGGACGGCCTCAAGCGGCTCGGCCCGGATCGCTTCCAGGAGCGGCGCGAGGGGACTGCTGGCGTCGGGGTCAAAGCGCGCCGGCGAGCCCTGTGTTTCGCCGTCCGTAAAGTCGAGCGCGGTCGGCGCGATCGCGCTCGCGTCGATAAAGGGGTCATGAACGGCGCGATCTCGTTCCTCTCGCGCGAGGGTTAAGAGCGCGTCGTCCAACCGGCCGTGTTCCGCGAAGCTCGCGACGATCTCGTCGAAGCACGCCCCGATGTACGCGGTCGGATCGCTAAGGCGGAACGGGACGCCGTCGAGGACAACGACGGGAGCGTGATCGACCAAGTAGATCCCGTTGCGCGCATCGCCCGATCGGAGCTCGATGTCCACCCCGAGCAGTCCAAGAGGAAAGGTCATCGCTGGAGTAGACCATGAAACGGCGTCGACGCGCGCTCGGCTGACCCAGGTGGTTTGCGGTGGACGATCTCGTACGTCGGGGCATACTGCGAGCGTGAGTAAGCCGCGCGTCTTGGTGATCGATGACGAGCCGATGATGCGGACCACGCTCGAGATGCTGCTCGCGGATGACTTCGTCGTGAGCTCCGCGCGAGACGGCGCGTCGGCGGTGATGCTGATCGAGAACGCGAGAGCGGAGTCACAATCTTTTGACGCGGTGCTCTGCGATTTCGGTCTACCCGGAGCCACGGGCGATGCGCTTTTGGAGAAGCTCGTCGCCGCCGACGGTGGACTTTTTCAGCGTGTACTCTTCATGACCGGTGGCGTGCATCGAAGTGAAGACCACGACTTCCTTCGTCGCGTTCCCTGCGTGGAGAAGCCGTTTGATGCGACCGAGCTCATCAACAAGGTGACCGCGCTCGCGGCGAGCCAGAAGCGATAGCCCAGCAAACGAGCAGCCTCGGTAGAGCAGGGGCATTCCGCGCGCTATCCTATCTCGGTGACCTTCTCTTCTCTTGTTGCTCGTGGCTTGTTGTTCTCGGTCGCGGTGTTCGCTGTCGGAGGCTGCGCGACGGGAGACGACCCTCCGCCCACGGTGATCACGCGCGTTTCGGATCCGTGTAACGGAGAGGACGACGACGCCAACGGCATGATCGACGAGAGCTTCGACTGCGCCGCGGGTTCGACCGGCGAGTGCGAAGGAACCGGGACGCGGACGTGTACTCCGGCGTGCGAATGGGGCGCGTGCAACACGACCTGCTCGCCCGGCGCGGAGGTCCCGTGCGGAAACTGCGGGACGCGAACCTGCGGACCCGACGGCGGTTGGGGCGGTTGCGAAGGCGAAGGCGTTTGTGCGGCCGGCGCGTTGCGGATGTGCGCGGAAGGCAGCGAGCAGTGTCTCTCGAGCTGTCAGTGGGGCGAGTGCCTCAACGACTCTTGCTTCCCAGGCGAGCGACGTGAGTGCGGAAACTGCGGCGCGCGCACTTGTTCCGAGGAGGGAACGTGGGGCAGCTGCGCAGACGAAGGCCCATGCGTACCGGGAGAAACCGACGGGTGCGGCTTAGGCGGAACCGAGACCTGCCAGGCGACCTGCCAATGGGGCGACTGCGAAGGGGCGGGCGAGTGCACTCCGGGCGAAGAGCGCGGCTGCGGGAACTGCGGCATGCAGAGCTGCGGGGAGGACTACCGCTGGGTCGCGTGCGCGGGTGAGGGGGAGTGTGAAGCCGGCTCGACTGGAGAGTGCGGGCTCGGGGGAACGCGCAGCTGTGACGCGGAGTGCCGATTCGGCGCGTGCATGGGCGAAGGCGCGTGCGCGAACGGAGACACGCTGCCTTGCGGTTTCTGTGGAACACAGACCTGCGTCGACAACGCCTGGGGCGAGTGTGAGGGCGCGGGTCCCTGCGCGCCTGGGTCGACGACTTCGTGTGGTCTTGGGGGCATGCAGACGTGCGGGATGGATTGCGATTGGACCCCGTGCAGCGGCGAGGGAGAGTGCGTACCCGGTACCGACGAGACCTGCGGGCGCTGCGGTCTGCGCTTCTGCCGCGCGGACTACACCTGGAGCGCGTGCGCTGGCGAAGGTGAGTGTCTCGCGGACGGGACCGAGGCGTGCGGACTGGGCGGAACGCGAACCTGCAGCGCCGCGTGCATGTGGGGCGGTTGCGAGGGAGAAGGCGGCGAGTGCATGCCGGACGAGACGCGCGCGTGTGGCAATTGCGGAACGCAGACCTGTGATGGCGGAGGCCGCTGGGGCGACTGCATGGGCAGCGGGTGCGAGCCCGGGAGCACGCGCGCGTGCGGCATCGGCGGCGTCGAGGTGTGCAGCGCGACGTGTATGTTCTCGGGCTGCAGCGAGCAGACCCACGCGCTCTCGTTTGACGGGAACGACCAGGTCACCATCCCCGAAGACACCGCGACGATGGACTTCAGCACCGGACCCTTCACCATCGAAGCGTGGATCCGCGCGGACGCCGACCAGCCACGGAACGCCGCCATCTTTGGCAACCGTCGCGACATCGGGAGCGGGCAGCGACGCGGGCTGATGTTTGGCATCACGACGAGCACCTCGACGTCGCCGGGCACGCTCTTCCTCTTGATCAACAACTCGATCGATTACACCGACGGGGACGACCTTCGAGACGGCGCTTGGCACCACGTCGCGGTCACTCGCAATGGGGGCAACTACCGCTTCTATGTGGACGGAGTTCAGGTCTCGCTGGAGCGGGCGACCACCGGCGACATCGACGGCGGTGACCTTTACATCGGGCAAGAGCCGTTCTTCCCGGTCTACGGCTTCCGTGGCGACATCCACAACGTGCGCCTGTGGAGCATCGAGCGCAGCGCGACCCAGTTGCTCAACGATAGCGAACCAAGCGGTCCGATGGACACGACTGGGCTCCGCACGAATTGGAAGTTCGATGAGGGCATGGGTCAGACCGCGAGCGATGTCACCAGCGGTCGGACCGGGGAGCTCGGGTCGTCGCCGACCAGTGATGATCGCGACCCGACCTGGATCAGCCTGTAGCTGGATCAGCCTGTCGTCAGTCTTCGTACGACACGCCGCGACCGCCATTTCTCGCTCCCCAACGTCATCCCGTGTGGCGAAGCCTCGAACGCAAATCGGAGGCGGTGCAGCCCGCTCTAATACTCTACAAGTCCGACGATTATATTTCGCGGTCTCTCGTTCATTCGTGGCGCGCGAGCCGCGCGCTCAAGGCGTGAATCGATGTCTGGAGGAGCGGGCGCGATGACCGGTGCGGGGGGGCGCGCTGGGCTGGGCGTCGGGGCGACTGCGACGGGTTTTTGGAGTCGCTTCGCGGAGCCGGCGACATCTCGGTGCACTGTCATCATCCCGAAGAGGCTCGCGAAGACGACCGCGCCGAGCCCAATCGCGCGTCGAGTCACCCGTCGCGTACGTTCCTTGATGAGCGCGAGCCGCTTCGGGGTGCAGTCGATGGTCTGAACGGTGCCATCCGCGCGTCGATAGAACTGGACGCAGATCTCGCCGCTCCCCTTGTCACGGAGAAGCGCGAGGGCCTCGGCTTCGGTCATGAGCGAGAGGTTGTAGACGTTCTTCTCGCAGTCGTAGCAGTGGAGGATGCGCTGGCCGTCGATCTCGAGCATGGCGGTGGTCGGCGCGTCGCACGGGTCGGCGACGTCGACGATGGGGAGACGCGTGCGCGTCACAGTCCGCGGCTCTCGATGCGGGGGGCAACCCGGCGCATCCCGCGCAAGCGGCGCGGGGTCCGCGTTTCGGTCGTCGTCGTCTGCGTCATGACCTGTTGCTTCGGTTTGTGAACCGGCTTCGGTCGCTTCTCCACAACGTTCGCGAACTCATCGCCAGAGCGTAGCTGAGCCCGAACCTGAGTGAGCCCGATGAAGAGCGCGAGGAAGCCCGTGAGCAACGCCGACGCCGTGAGGGTGATCCGGGTGGCTTGGGTCTTGAGCGCCTCGAAGCGTGAGGGTTGGCAGTCGATCGTCTGCACGGTGCCGTCAGCCCGCGCGTAGAACTGCACGCACAGTCGCCCTTCGTGTCGCTCAAGCAGCGCGAAGGCGTCGTCGGTCGTCATCTTGGAGAGGTCGTAGACGTTGTGTCGACACTGGTGACACGCGAGCACACGGCCTTCTTCGTCGAGCTTGACCATCTCGCTGCTCGGGACATCACAGGGGTCTGGAATCTCGATGATCGGCAGCGCCCGGCGGGTCATGATGGTTGGACCCTCAGCGCGTGCGCGCCTTGGGTAGAAAGCGCGCCTCCGTGCTTACCAGCGAAAACGCCCGACCACGGGGTGGTGGTCAGAGAGATCGACGTCGCGCTCTTCGCTCCGGAGCCCGAGCAGACCACGCGAGGCGTCGAT
This sequence comes from uncultured bacterium, assembly GCA_938024995.1. Taxonomy (GTDB): domain Bacteria; phylum Myxococcota_A; class Polyangia; order Polyangiales; family Houyiibacteriaceae; genus CALJDU01. The sequence continues at coordinate 35,147 of CALJDU010000032.1, read as the reverse complement.
CCGGCCGCGCGCCGATCCCGTGATGTTCTCGGCTTCTCGTGGCGGGTCGTAGTCATTGGTCGGCAAGACGTAGTCGAGCCGGAGGCCCTCACCTTCGTCGTCTTCCGAGTAGCTGTTGTTGCGGCCCCAGCTCGGGCCGCCGGACATCGCGACGTTCAAGGGGACGCGCAAGATGGTGAGCGCTTCTTCGAGTTCCTCGCGCGGGACGTTGAGGTCGCCTCCGACCAGTACCGGGCCTCGCTCTTCGTTTTCAAGAACGCGGTCCATGAAGCGCCGGAGCATGTGGAGCTGCTTGGTCCGCGATTCCTTCGCGTCCGCGCCGATCATGGGGTCTGGGTTTTGGAGGTGCGCGCCGAAGAGATGCAGCACGCGGCCGCGTGGGAGGTCGACCTGAGCATAGAGCGCGCCCTTGGCGGCGCAGCAGTCTTCGCCGGTGCAGGCCTCGCGACCAAAGTAGAGCGATTCGGTTTTTCGAATGGGTGTGCGCGAGACGATCATCACGCCGCCGTTGAGCGCGACCGGTGCCCGAAGCGCGAGCGGGCCGAGCCGAACTTCGCAGCGCGGGATGACGTCGTGTCCCAACACGCTGGTCGCGTGGTAGCCGCGGCGCGTCGCCGCATTGGTGATCTCGGTGGCTCCGTCCGCGTCGAAGACTTCGCTCAGGATGATCGCGTCCGCGTCGCCAAACGCCGTCGCGATCAACGGCGCTCGCTCCGCCCGATCGCGCGCGCTCGGGATCAACCAGACGTTGTAGGTCAGCACCTCCAGAGCGAGCGGAGGGCCTCCACACGCAAGCGCCAAGAGGAGCGCCGCGGTGCAGAGCGCGCGCGGAACGAATGGGCTTCGAGTCACGGCGAGAGTGTGGCGCGAGGGAGATCGTTCCGGCAAGGGCGACCTGTCGCCGCGCAACGTCAGCGGGTAGCCTTCGGCGATGCCGTCTCCAGAGCGCTTCTTACCCGCGCTCGCCGCGCGCTACGCGGAGGGCAAGCTGGTGCCCTTTATCGGCGCCGGCATGAGCGTTCCGGCGTGCACCGGCTGGGCTCCGTTCATCGCGTCTTTGTGTCGCGCGGTTGGGATCGAGCCTCCCGACGGCGACGGTGATGAGCGGGATCGGATCCGGATCGCGGGGCGCGCGACCGCGATCTTTCGGACGCTCGATCATGAGGAGCGAGGGGAGCTGCTCCGTCACGCGCTCACGCCTTCGTCACAACCGAAGGAGCTCGGGGCGCATCCCAAGCAGACCGTCGCGCTCGCGCGCTTCCCGTGGGAGCTGGTGATCACGACGAACTACGATGACGTCTATCGCTCAGCGGCGCTGCTCTTTCATCGCGACCAAGAGCCCCACATCTTGGGGCGCGGGATCGCGGACTGTCACGAGGTGCTCCGGGGACTGGATTGGCAGAGCCGCCACGCGCTCTGGACGATCCAAGGCTACTGCGGCGGGCCGAGAGGGTTCCCGATCGCGGACCTGGGAGACCGCGCCGCGAGCTTGCTGGATCAGGTCGTCGTCGGGCACCGCGAGTATCAAGAGGCCATCAACCTTGAGCCACACTTTCGCCGCGCGTTCGGCGAGGTGTTCCGCCGCCGCTCGCTCTTCTTCATGGGCTCGGGGATGACCGAGGACTACCTCATCAACCTCTTCTCGGAGGTTCAGGTCACGCACGGGCAACGCCCCGGGAGTCACTTCGCGTTCGTGCATGAGAGCGAGCACTCGCCGGTGAAGGCGTCGTTTCTACAGGATCGCCTCGGGATCACCTCGGTGGTCTACGCCGATCACTGCGACGTCCCGCGCATCCTCGAAGAGCTCGCCGAGATGGTGTTGCCGGCTGGTGACGCCGGCGCGCGTCGCTCGTTGGCGGGTCGACCGAGCGCCGGTGCTTTCGTCTCGCCTCGCTCGCTCTCCTACGACTGTCAGTTCCTCGGTCAGGGCGTGGAGCGCACCCTCAAGCTGACGCTGTCACGTGGAGCGATCGAAGATGATCCGCTCCTCGAGCAAGAGGCGGTGGTGGTGAGCGTCGGGCGGCCGCACTCGGGAGACCACGTCTATCACGGCGCCATGTCCCACTCGGTGCACCGCGCGATGATGCTCTACAAGTCGCGCTTCAAGCTCAACGCGGTCGACGCCCATCTTTATCAGAACAAGGTTGAACCACGTCTCTTGCTCGCCGCCGCGCGCCCCGTGGACCCGGACGGCAGCGACGATCGACACGACTGGCCGGACCTTCATCTGGTGAAGTCCGCGACCGAAGAGGCGCTCTGTTTCATCGATCAAGACGACGCGCTTTCCCGCGCGCGTTTCGGGTTGGTCGCGGGTGGCCCGAAGTCGCCATGGCACGCGACCCACTCGCTCGTGCAGATGCTCGTCGGGCTCCGCGCGTTTGGTATGCGGCCGCCAGACGGACCGAATCCGAACCCGCTGATCGAGGTCGATGTTCGCTTGATCGACCCGCAAGTCTGGCGCCCGCTGACCGCTGGACGGATCCCGGTGACGCAGCTCCTCGCGTCCCACTACGCGCCCGTTCTTGTGCTCTTGACCGGAGCGTCTGGGAACACCGAGACCTTCATCTACATGATGGAAGAGTCGGACACGCCGACGGTGCTCGACATCATGAGCTACTACTCCCTTCGGCCCGCGGACTACTCGTTTCACATTCTGCCGGAGTCATCTGAGCTGGAGCGATGGCGCGACCCGGCCGCGATGCACGTGACGGCGCTGTCGACCTTGAAGCTAACGCGGCGGCGTTAGGGGTCACTCGGTCAGCCGCGCTTCAGTCTTTTTCGTTGTTTTTGACCTCGTCACCGGAACCGCGGGATGGCGCTTGCGTCGAAGCGCGAACCGGCCGCACCATGCGCCATTCGCGTTCTTAGGCTCCTCCGCACGAGAGATTGACGTTGATCCGCTTCCTTTTGATCTCGCTCCTGGTCTTGCCGTCCTCGCTTGACGACGACGACTACCTCCAGCTCTCCGAGGGGGTCCGCTATCACGGGTTGGAGGCGCCGCGCTCGGTCGAGGTCGGCGGGATCGCGCGGATGAAGCTCCACTTCAGCGCGCCGGAGGGACTGGCCGATGATGCCTTCCTCTTTGTGCACCTCGCGTCTGAAGAGAGCAGCTGTCGGGCGGTCGTGGATCTCCCCCCGACGTTCGATGGGACGTACATTGAACAGGACGTCGCGCTTCAGGTTCCGCGCAACGCGAACTGTTCCCCCGGGCAGCGTCTCGAGATTTATGCTGGCATCTACGACCGGCAGACCAACGAGCGCTTGAAGGTCGAGGGGACGACCTCGATCGATGACCGGATCCACGTCGGGCACATGCGCTTGGTCGAAGACGGACCTGACCCCGAGCTGACCGTCTTCGGACCGGGCTTCATGGCGCGGGAACGCGTGATGAAGTTGGTGCGGCCGTGGAAGTGGTGGCTTGGCGGTGTGTTCGGCTCGCTCTTGTTCGGGCTCTTGCTCAATTGGCGTCGATGGACCGCGCGTCGCGAAGACGTATCGGAAGCGCGCGACGACAAAGATGACGGGAAGGGCGACGACGCGGGCGAAGACGACGAAGACGAAGAAGAGAGCGACGACGCTGAACCCGAGAGCGAAGACGACGAAGACGACGAAGACGACGAAGACGACGAAGACGATGAAGACGACGAAGCCAATGATGTGACCGTTCCGCGCGGCGCCTGGCCCTCGACCCGAAAAGAGAAGTGGGTCGCGGCCGCCCCGGTGTTGTTGGCGTTCGGCATCCTCGTCGCGAGCATCTTGGCGCTCCTCGATTTCGTGAAAGACGACGCCTACATCACGTTCCGATACGCGCAGAACCTGATCGGGGGACGCGGGTTGGTCTTCAACGCGGGTGAGTACCTTGAGGGCACCACGACCTTCTTGTGGACGTTCATCATCGTGCCCTTCGAGGCGATGGGGCTCGATCTCTTTCAGGTCGTCGAGATCCTCGGGACCTTGCTCTGCGCGGGCACCATCGTCGCGTCGGCGGCGGCGGTCGTTCACGCGCATGGGTTTGAGAAGAACTTCTCTTACGCCCTGCCAGGGTTGTGGCTCGCCGCGTCGAGCACCGCCGGACTCTGGGCGACCAGCGGCATGGAAGGGCCGCTCGGGATGATGCTCCCGATCCTCGCGATCGTGATGATGTTCCGCGTGCTTGATCCGCCCTCCGGTCTCCCGACCGAGGAGGGCGAGTCCTTCCTCAAGAGCACGAACGGACGCTCGCTGATCGCGGGTGTCGTGATGGGTCTTGGTTGTCTCACGCGCCCGGAGATTCATCTCGTCGGCGTCATCGGCGGCGGTTACCTGATCGCGCGCGCGATCAAGCTCCGCGCGATCGATCGCCCCGCGCTCCTCTGGGTCGCGGGTCTCCTCGTGATCACGGCGCCCGCGCACGCCTTCCGGTACAGCTACTACGGCGAGCTCTTCCCGAACACGTTCTACGTCAAGACGAGCAGCAGCTCGCTCGTCATCCACGCGGGTCTCCGCAAGCTGCGCGAGATGTTCGACTTCAACCAGATCGGCGCGCTCGTGCTGCTGGCTCCCCTCGCGTTCGCGGACCGAAAGAAGACCGGCATGAAGCTCGTCTTCGTCGCGATCGTGGTCGGCTTCATGGCGTACATCGTGAAGGTCGGCGCCGACGAGATGCGTTGGCACCGCCTCTACCTGCCGGCGCTCCCCTTCCTCGCCACGCTCGCGGGTCTCGGTCTGCGGAACCTGGTCGTCGCGACGCTCAACCTCTTCGTGAAGCGACGCGACTCGTGGATGCGTTTCATCCCGACGACGCTCGGTCTCGCCGCGGTGCTGACCGCGGCTGGCTTCAACCTAGGCTTCAGCATCAAGAACACCGGCGGCTTCAACGGGCGCGGAGAGCTGTCCGGGACCTACCACCCGGACATGGGCAAGTTCTTGATGCGGCACGAGCGACCGGGTGGCTTGGTCGCGTTTCAGGACATGGGCTCGACGCCGTACCACGCGCCGGACCTCTCGTTTCTCGACTTCATCGGGCTGGTGGACCAGCGCGTCGCGCGAGCGCGCTACAGCTACGGTCTTCACCCCTTCGCGCGTACCGAGAGCTATCGCAACCAGCGCGTCTTCGACGCCGAGATGCGTGACTACTTCTACGAGCGCGCGCCCGAGTGGGCGATCCTCACGAGCTACATTCACGGGAGCCGCGCGCAGCGTGTCTCGCAAGCGTTTCAAGCGAACCCCGTTCCCGAGTCGCTCGGCGCCGCGGTGGGGTCTAACGCCTATCAGTTCCGGATCTACAACGCGAAGTTCCGCCGCGAGTACGCCCACGTGCGGACCTGGCCGCGGAGCGCCGGCTACTACCTCTCGCTCTTCCGAAAGCGCTCACTCTTCGAGCAGGTGCCGGGCGAGGTGGTGCTCGACGCGGTTCCCGAAGGGATCGGCGGCGTGACGGCGACCTTCGATCGCGGGCTCGCCTTGCTCGGGTCTGAAATGGAGACCGAGGCGCGCGAGAAGCACGAGTTCTACGTGACGACCTGGTGGCGCCCGTCGGGGCCCGCGGAGGCGGAGACGTTTTTCTTCCTGCACGTCGAGAACGCGCAGCGCCGGATCGCTTACGACCACATCCCAGGTGACTGGATGTACCCCGCGAACCGTTGGCGGGACGGCGACATCATCGAGAACCGCGTCTTGGTTCAGATCCCCGTCGGCAACCCGCCCGGCGACTATGATGTCTACCTCGGCGTCGTTCGGCGCACCGACTGGGAGCGCTGGCCGATCGCGGACGGCCCCGACGACGGTCAGTCACGCGTGAAACTGGGCACGCTCACCGTTCGTGCGCAGCGACCCTTCATCGATCCGATCATCTTGATGACGGATGTTGATCATCACCGCGTGCACCCGGAGCGCATCACCGAGCACGGACGCGTCCCGGGTCAGTAGCGCTACTTCGAGGCGACCGCCGCGAGCCGCGCTCGGGTCTCCGCGGACGTCCAGCTCGGGATCACGTCCTCGCGAAAGTAGCGCTCGTCGGCGTCGCTGCGCGTGACCTGGGACGCGCGGAGTCGTCGCTTCGTCGCGGCGTAGGCGGTAGACGGAACGACGCACCGCGAGGTGATGAACGCCTCACCGAGCTCCATCAAAGGTTCCCGGCGCAGCTCATCGATCAGCCCGACCTCTAGCGCGCGTCGCGAGCCGAAGCGCGCGGCGCCCAGCAGCACGCTCTCCAGGTGCTCCGCGCGGAGCCGTGTTTTGAGAATGGCGAGCACGGTCGGCGGATAGAGAACGCCCAGGCGACCTGCGGTCATCCCGTACTTGATCGCGCGCGCTTCACCGTCGTCGTCTCGCCCGATGCGATGATCACAGCACGCCGCCAGCAAACAGCCGCCCGCGATGCAGTGACCGTTCACGAGCGCGACGGTCGGGCCGGGGTACAAGAAGAGCCGCAGCGCGACCTGCTCCATCTGCCGGAGCATGGTCGCCATGGCGTCGTCGGTGAGGGCGGCGAGCTCTTTGAGATCGAGCCCCGCGCTGAAGGCCGCGCCGCGCCCCGTGATGAGGAGGGGGGCGCCGTCGGCTTCGTCGAGCGTTTGGTCGAGCCGCGTGAGCATCGCGACGCTCAACGCGTTGGGGCCGGCGCCCGCGAGCTCGATGGTCCGCGCGCCCGTTTCGATGACCGTCACAGCGCGCCGGGGACCCAGTCCTTAAGGTCCGTTTCGACGGTCCCGCGGATGGCATCAGCGAGCGGCTTGCGCATCAGTTCTTTGCTCTTGGCGTAGCTCGCGGCGTTGTAGCGGCCGAGCTTCGCCGCGACCTCGAGCGCCCGCGGAACCAAGGCGTCGGGCGTCACCACCTCGTCGAGGAAGCCAGCGGTCTGAGCCGCCTCCGGATCATAGATCGTGGCGCCGAGTGTCGCGGCGGCGAGCTGACGCGGGTCCAAGCGGAAGCGGAGCATCTCGAGCGCGAACGTCGGGAGCGGGATGCCGATCTCGAGCTCGTTCATGCCGATCCCGAACGGGCCGCCGACGCCGATACGATGGTCCGCGCAGAGCAACATCAAGGCGCCGCCCGCGCGCGCGTGGCCGGTGCACGCCATGACGATCGGTCTCGGGTAGAGCATCAGGTCCGCCATGAAGCCGCACCCGCGCGAGACCATTTCGACCGCCTGTTCCTTGCCCTGCATCATGTACTTGAGGTCGAACCCCGCGCAGAACTTACCTGGTCGCCCCGCGATCACGACGGATCGTTGCGAGGAGGCCTCGTCGAGCTTGCGCGCGAGCTCGTCCATCATGTCGTGGCTGAGCGCGTTTGCCTTTCCGTCGTCGAGCATCAGGATCGCGACGTCGTCTTGGACGCTGTAGTTGATCATGCGGCTTGATATCACGCGCGCGCGAGAATCCGGAACCATGGCGTCGCGACGAATCGGCTCCCCACATGCGCGCTCTCCCGATAGCTCGGGTCGTCACGCGAGATCGGGGCGAGGTCGCCGAGAAGCTCGACGCGGTCACCTCGCCTGAGGTCGACGCGGTAGGCAGCGTCGAAAGGGAACAGCGATTCTTCGAGGTCATCATGGGGCTCGATGTCGATGAGCAGGCGCGCGGCCTCGACCTTGTTGAGCTCGTCCTGCTCGGCCGCGCGTGACTCGATCCGGCACCGCCCCGCGGGGACCTCGACGCGACGCCCATCGTCGCAGGCGATGACGACGGTGCGGCATCGGCCCCGTCTCAGGGTGACCCCGACGTGTGCGCTCTTGAGCGAGAAGACGAGGTACGACGCCGCGCCGGCCACGAACGTGTCCGCTTCCGCGTCCTTTACCTCAGACACGATCCCGGTTGCGCTTGCCGCGGGAGGTTTCGGTCGTCCGTGAGCGCCGCGCGGACGCGGACGCGAGGAGCGAAACAAGAGCCCGAGCACGCCGTACGAAGCGGCGGTGACCCCTGCCGCGACCCCGAGCCCGTAGAGCCCACCCTCTGCCGCGCCGAGGACCGCGGCGAGCCCGGTCGCGATGGCAGGCGGGAGGAGCGAACGCTTCTTGCTGTCCCGGGTCCGCCACACCTCTTTTGAGATCGCGTCTCGATCGTCGGCGAGCGAGAGGACGCGGTCGTCGCACACGTCGCACTTCTCGTCTTGCGCCAGTAGGAAGCGGCACCTCATGCACAGCGCGAACACTGCGTGACCATAACAACCCCGGCGAGCGGCCGCCCCAAACGAACGCCCGCCCCGCGAACGAGGACGGGCGAATGTCGAGCGCGTCGCTGGTGCTAACGAAGGTCGCGCGCGCGCTCGACTAGCTCAAGGAACTCGTGGGTGTCGACACCCTGCGAGAACGCGGCTCGCGCGGCGACGTCGTGGACCCCGTCCAGGTCGGCTTGCTCGACGTGCTGGCCGCCGCGCAGGATCTCGGCGAACTCCGCGACCGCGGCCCCGAATCGGAAGACATCACTGGCGGCTTCGAAGCTCGCCTTCGAGTCGGAGAGCCCGTGCTCGAACGTGAGGAGCGTGCTCTCGTCGCCGTCCGGCTCCTTGTAGCGAACGCGGACCTCGACCAGCTGGCGCGGGTCAGCCGCCGCGACGCCGTCGTGAAGCTCGTACTCGAGGTAGGCGGTGGTGAACTGACCGGAGCCAATCTCAGCCGCGTCGACCGAGTCATCGCTGAAGTCTTGATGCGCGAGGACCCTGTTCTCGTATCCGATCAAGCGGAAGCGCTTGACCAGCTCGCGGTTGACCTCGACCTGTACCTTGACGTCCTTGGCGACCACCTGGAGCGTCCCTGGGAGGTCACGAACGAGCACGCGTAGGGCCTCCGACGCGTTGTCGATGAAGGCGTAGTTTCCGTTTCCGCGATCGGCGAGCTGCTCCATGTCGCGGTCGTTGAAGTTGCCTCGTCCGAAGCCGAGCGCGGTCAAGGTGATGTCGCGCTCGCGGTACTGTTCGATCAAGGCGAGGAGCGGGTCTCCGGTGAGCCCCACGTTAAAGTCGCCATCGGTGCAGATGAGGACGCGGTTGATGCCGCCCTCGCGGAAGTGCTGCGACGCGAGATCGTAGGCCGCGCGGATGCCGCCTTCCCCGTTCGTCGAACCGCCTGCGCGCAAAGACGCGATCGCTTGAAGGAGCGCGCCGCGGTTGGCGACCTCGGTGGGCTCGATGACGGTGCCGACGCGCCCGGCGTAGACCACGATCCCGACCGTGTCGTCAGGTTGCAGCGTGTTGACGAGCGTCGTGAGCGAGTACTGGACGAGCCCGAGCTTCTCCGCGGAGTTCATCGAGCCCGAGACATCCACCAGGAAGACGAGGTTGGCCGCCGGTCGCGGGTTGACCTCGGCCGCGTGAACACCGATGCGGAGGAGGCCCATTCCCGCGCCGAAGCGGGACGGCGCAGACTCGAGCGCGACCGAGAACGGGGCGTCTTCGGTCTGCGCGGGTTGGTCGCCATAGCGGAAGAAGTTGATGTACTCCTCGGGCCGAACGGAGTCGGGACGCGGGAGGCGACCGGCGCGGAGATCCTGGCGCATCATCGTGTAGCTGGCGGTGTCGACGTCGAGCGAGAACGTGGCGAGGGTGTCCTCTCGCGTGTCAACGATATCGTTCTCCTCAAGCTGCGCGTGCTGGTCGCCATTCGTGCTCGGGTTGGTCATGATGGCGCCCGAGCTCATGTCCGCAACCGAGGCCGACTCCGCGTAACCGCCCGTCTCCGCGACGCGGTTTGAGGCGAACCCTCCGCAGGCGCAGACAGAAGCGGTGAGGAGAAAGAGGGCGGCGCCTCGAAGAGCGCGGGGTGAGGTGTTTCTGAGGTGCATGTGACGCAAACGCGCGTCCCACCCTCGCGCTTACACCACGGTCACGAAATCAGACGACGAAAGCGAAGCGCGCGTCTTCACCCGAGAGTTCGACCAGCCGATCCTCGCCAAACCACGGGTCCCGCGCGTTGTGGGGGTCGTCGGGGAAGTAGAGCTGGGTGGTCAGCTCGCGACCACCCGCCCGGATCTTGGCGTGGATGTGGGCGGGTCGATACGCCGAGCCGTTGAGGTAGCGACCCGGGATGATGGTGTCGATGCTGTATCGCCCGTCGGCGTCTGTTTGAACGCGGGTGCGAAAAGAGAAGCCGACCGCGTCATAGGCGCCGAGGTGGTCGGCGTGCCAAAAGTCGATCGTCGTCTGGAGCGGCTGGCACGCGCGATCGGTGACGGTTCCGCTGAGCCGAATGCGCGCGCCTTCCGTGTTCCGGTCGACCAAGGTCGTGCGTTCCGGTGCACCCGCCCGAAAGTACGGACCCTCAATGTCCGATTGGGTCGCGCGGCAGATCCGCGCCGCAGGAGCGGGGTCGAGATGGGTTCGTTCCGGCTGTGCGCAGGCGATCCCAGAGCCAATGAGGAGCCCGCCGCCCGCCACGGTCAGGCTACGGCTCAAGAACGCGCGTCGTGAAATTCGCTTCATGCCTCTTGAACGCACGAGAAGGCAAAGCGACGCAACTTTTCTTGAGTGTTCTCGAACGTTCTTTTGTGGGCCGATTCAGACCGGGGCGGTCGCGGAGGTGACGACCGAGTTGACATGAGTCTTCGTCGACGACGATCTAGCTGGCTGCTTCCTGGTCGGTCGGAGTGATCGGAGGTTCGCAGTAGAGTAAGCTGCGGACGTGCGCGCTGTGCTGTTCTACTTGATCGTCCTCACGCTTTGTTCTGCGCTTGGATGCGCGAGGGGGGACGACGATGACGCGATCGGGCGCGACACTGGCGGGGGGATGCGCGATAGCGGGATGGACGCGGGCGACACCGGCGGCGGCGGCGTGGATACCGGCGGCGGTGTCGATACCGGTGTTGATACCGGCGGGGGCGTGGACACGGGACCCACCGACACGGGGATGGCTGGGCCCTGCGACGGAGTAGCCGACGGTACCTCATGTGACGCGGACGGCGACGGCTGCACGATGGACCAGTGTCGACGCGGCATGTGCGTGATCGGCGGCGCGGTTGATTGCGGAACTGGACCGTGCGCCCCGAGCTGCGTCTCCACCGGAGCGATGACGCATATGTGCGTGGGCGACACCTCACCGCAGTGTCTCGTCGAAGGGGCGTGCGTCGCGGCGTTGACCACGGAGCCCGACAACGCCTGCGGCGTGTGCGATCCCGCGCGCGACGCGAATGGGTGGTCCAACCGTGACGGCGCGTGCGACGACGGGGACCGCTGTACAAGCGGTGACACGTGTGCCGACCGCGGCTGTGTTGGAACGCCGACCCGCGATGCGTTTGAGCCCAACGAGGACATCGGCGGCGCGCACAACCTCGGCTCCGTGAGCGACGGCGACAGCTACCCGGCGGGGACCGCGACCGCGAGCCTCTTCCCGACCGGGGACGCCGATGTGTTCGTGTTCAACGACAGCGATGACTTTGGCAGCTTCATTTTCCCGAAGGCGGAGCTCTTCAACATCCCGAGCGGCTCAAACTACGACCTCTGCGCGGTCATCCGCTGCGAGTCGTCGTACCGCGAGCACAGTTGCACGATGGGTTCGGTGGAAACCGTGATGGGCATGCCCGCGTGTTGCAGCCGAGCAGGGTCCAATGCCGACGAGGCGGTTCGGATCAACCACGACTGCTCCGGCAGCGACGACTCTGCGGACATCTTCTTGGTGGTCAGCAAGGTCTCGGGCGAGCCGACCTGTGACGACTACCGCCTCCGCTACGGCGACGACTGAGACACGCGGGCTACGAGCCGATCGAGCCGTACTGAGAGAGCGCGAGGCCGACGATCACCCCCGCTTCGTGATCGTTGGGCCACGCGCGGAACACCACCGTCCGCTCTTCGAGCGTCAGCTCCGCGGTCTCGAAGACCTCGCCCAACCCAAAGAGCGAACCTCCCGTTCGGATGCGATCCAAGACTGGGGCGATGGCGGAGAGCGCGTCTCGGGCGAGCTCGGTGCTGGAGTAGCGGAGCTCAACTCGGACCGCGTATCCCATCCCGCCACGAGGGATCGCGCCTAGGCTCGCGGTCGCGGCGAGCTCGCTGGGGACGTGAGGTGCGTCGATCTCCGGCCGCGATAAGTGCCACCACGCGACCACGTCATCGCTCATCACGACCGGCATCAGATCGGTGACCTGCGCTCTGCCGATCACGCGCTGCGCAGGCGGTACGTTGGTCTGCTGTTCAGGGCTCATGGTGCGCAGGGTGTTCCCCGCGACGAGATGCGCGAGGACGGACGAACCCGGGAGCGGGGTGGCGCCGGTCGCCAGCGGAACATCCATCATCTCGACGAACTCGGTGGTGATGTCGCTGTCGTAACGGGCGGTCATGAGCCAGCGCCACTGGAAGCCCTCTGAGGAGAAGACCGCGTCGTTGGCGGCCGAGAATGGGTCGACGTTCTCGTCATCGATCAGTCGCGCCATGTGTCCGCGCGCGAAGCGTCGCGAGGCGTTGAGCACCGCGTTCCCCTCGTTCGAGGTGCGGAGCGTCCCGATGTCGACCCAGAAGATCGAGTTGTGGTTGTCAGGGATCGCGACCGGCTCAGGCTCCACCGCGACCGGCGCGGCGACTTCGGCGAGCGCGCGGACCGGGACCGGAGCGGGCGGCGCCGTGCTGCCACAACCGGAGCTCGCGAAGAGCGCGACCGCGAGGAAGAGACGGTTCAAGGTGAGGTGACCCGCGCGGTGCGGATGTAGTCCAGCTGGAGGTAGTTCGACCGGAGAAAAGCGTTCCCCTCTTCTTGGATCCGGCGCTGCGGTGGGCCTTGACCGCGTGGGCTCGCTTCACCGTACCCAGCGTAGAGCTGTTCGACCGATGCGAGGTCGCGAACCTGCCCGAAGGGAGCGAACCCCATGTCGTCGAGTCGGCTGTTGTCCACCAGGTTGATGAAGAACTGTGTCGTGCGACTGTCCGGCTGGCTCGTCTGAGCGAAGGCGACCGAGCCCGGAACGTTGCTCTGGCGAACGATGTCGTCGCGGATCGTGGCTTCGCGCCAGATCGCGCTCACTTCAGGATCGCCGTGGATCCCGGTCTGCGCCATGAAGCGCGAGACGACGCGGAAGAAGGCGACGTCATCGTAGTAGCCAATGCGCACCAGCCCGTAGAAACGGTCGGCGGCGTTCGGAGCGAGCTCTCGAACGACATCGATCACGATCTCGCCCGCGGTGGTGTCCAGCGTGACGGTGAACTCGGCGGGCGCAGGCTGGGTCATGAGCGAGGGATCGCGGAGCGCCGCGATCGTGTTCAGGACGGGCGCGTCGGCAACCGGCTCGGGCGAGATGTTGTCGGCCGACGGGACCGGGACCGGAGTCGCGGGAGCGCCGCACGCCATCAGCAGCGCGGCCGACAGCGTCACCCAACGCATCAAGGAAGGATCCGCGCGCTGCGGATGTAGTCGAGCTCGGGGAAGTTCGCGCGGAGGTACGTGTTGCCTTCACGCGTCACTCGCGACTGGTCCGGGCCGCGTCCTCGCGGTGCGCCTTCGCCGTAACCGTTGTAGAGCGCGTCCGCCGCGGTCATGTCCCGGACCCGGCCAAAGGGGGTGAAGCGCATCCCGTCGAGGTTGCTGTTGTCGCCGTAGTTGATGAAGAACTGCGTCGAGCGGCTGTTGCGCTGGTTGGTCATCGCGAAGCTCACCATCCCGCGGGTGTTGCTCTGGGTGCGCTCGTCGTCTTGGATGTTGGCGGCGCGCCAGACGCGGTTGACCGCTGGGTCGCCGTTTAGCCCGACCTGCGCCATGAAGCCTTCGAGAACACGGAAGAAGGCGACGTCGTTGTAGAAGCCGATCTTCACGAGGTTGTAGATGCGATCCGCGCCGTTCGGGCTCCACGCGCGGGTCACGTCGATCACGATGTTGCCCTTGGTCGTGTTCAGCTCAATCGCGAAGGTCGCGGGAGCGGTCTCGGCGGCCGCGGCGGGGTTGGTGAGCCCGGGGTGTCTCTCGCCGGGCTCCGCGACCTGTCGTCGCGCGCCCTCCGCGGGGGCGACGCGTGCCGGTTCGGCTTTCACGACGACGCCCATCCCGGTTGCCTCTTGCCGCATCCCGATCGCTTCGCGGCGCGCTTCGCGGTACGCGCGATCATCGGGCGCGTCGTCTCTCGCTCGGCAGGCGGAGAACGCGACAGCGGACGAGACGAGGATGAGAAGAGAAAGTCGTTTCATGGCGCGCAGCATACACTCTTGTTTAGGGTCTTTTCTTGAAGACCCTCTGACTTCGTCATTCACCCAAAACGCTTCTGCGCGCACCCAGGCTCCCTCCTTGCTGCGTTCGCTTCGCTCACTCGCGCGTCGGTTTCCGGGCCCTTGCGTTCTTGCTTGCTGCGTTGTTCAGCGGACGCAGAGCACGTGATCGGTTCTGGCTTCGGCATTCACCCAAAACGCTTCTGCGCGCACCCAGGCTCCCTCCTTGCTGCGTTCGCTTTCGCTCACTCGCGCGTCGGTTTCCGGGCCCTTGCGGTCTCGCTTGCTGACGTGGCAACCACCCGCTCCTCGCGTTGATCGAGCAGGTGTTGCGGGGTTGCTTGCTGCCGTTGGTCGCTCTACTGGAAGTGGTAGTTGAGCCCCAGCGACAGGACGTGGAAGCGCGAGGTGTAGGTGCCCGCGTTGATGATCGTCGGGTCGCCGAACATCGGCTCGATGCCTTCTTCTTCGGCCAGCGTCGACTCCGCGTTCACCTGCGGGATCTGCGCGTCTTCGTCCGTCACGGTGCGGTTGAACTGGTGAAGGTAGGCGTAGGCCAACGAGATATCGAAGCGGCCGAGGCGAAGCGTCGCGCCCACGTGCCCGCCGACGCGAGCGAAGGGCATGAAATCCGTCTGCTCGTAGCCGCTCGCGACGCCCGTGGTCTCGTAGGAAACACCGGCGCGAATCGCGAGGGTGCCGGGGATGATGTTGAGGTCACCGCCCAGCCGAATCGAGAGTTGGTCCTGCCAGTTGTGCGGCAAGGTGAGTGACCGGGGAAGCGCGGCCGGGAGACCCGTGTCCGCCTGGATGATCCAGTTTCCGTCCGGGCGGTCCGGGTTCGATGGGAGCGCGACGTCAAAGTTGTCGACGCGGGAGTTGAACTCGTAGACGACGTTGAGCTCGATGTCCCAGCGCTCGTTTTGCATGGAGTCCTCGACGCGACCGCTCACCTGGCTCGTCGTGCCGCGGTTGCGGAGACGCGGGACCTTTCGATCGGCGTAGCGAATACCGAAGTTGACCTGCCAGGGCTGACGCGCGTTGAGCTGCGCGTTGGGGATCACCAAGGTCTCGAGCGCTTCCTCGCGGTAGTAACCGGAGGTCAGCGTCACGTCGCCCTCCGCGTTCACGTTCCCTTGCATCATGAAGCCGGCCATGATGTCGAGGTTGTCGTGCGGCTGTACCTGCACGCTGAACGTGAGGCGCGGAATGAACAGATCAGACGCGCTCAGCTCGGTGAGCACGTCGAGGCCGTAGTCCTCGCCGCGGACCGGGCGCGCGATGTTGGTGAAGTCGAAGAGCCCGATGCCCCAGCCGAACGAGAGACCGAAGGAGATCATCTTGTTTGGCGCCCAGCCGATACCGACGGTCGGGAAGAAGATGAGGAGCTGGGCCTCGATCAAGTTGTAGCGAAGCGGGGAAGGGCGACCGTCGACCACGCCGCGGTAGGTACGGTCGCCGATCTGCACGTCGTCGCCCCAGATCGTGTGGCCGACCGCGGCCGGCGCGAGGACACCGAGACCGATGCCGAGCTGATCGCTGACGCGCCACGCGAACGCGAGCTCGGGCACGGGGCCGGGAGGTCCGCTGTTGCAGACCTCAGGGTGCTCGAGATTGCCGGATTCGTTGGTCGTACCGAAGACGGTCTCGCCTTCGCCGAGCGCGCCGTCGACGCGGTTGATCGGATCGGTCTCATCGTGTCCCGCGGGGGAGGCGTACATGCTGACCGTGCCGGAGCGATCCACGCACGCGCTGTAGAACGCGACGTGCGACTGCAAGGTGAGCTGCATCCCGCCGAGGTTGGCGAGGTTTGCAGGGTTGGTCAGGAGCACGACCGGATCGTCGGCGCGTGTCATCGAGGCGCCGCCTCTTCCCAGAGGTCGCGTTCCCGCCGCGGGGTACTCGAACCCTCCGGCCTGGGCCGTCTCCGGCGCGCTGATAAGCAAGAGGAGCGCGCTCAGCGCGCCGACAAAGATTCTTCCAAGCATGTTTCCCGCAGACCCTTTTTGAAAAGAGACAAGCCTCCCCGACAGAGGCGCGTTTTCGCGTCGCGAGGATATCGCGGGGCAGGTGTTTCGCGGGTCCTTTTTTCAAGGGGCCGCTCCGCCTCGCGGAATCGCTTCCTTCATGCGGGGGCCTTCCGCGACCGCGGCGTCGCGATCGCCGCCTCAGCCGTCGAAGAAGTCGCCGGCCGCGTCGCCGCCATAGTCCTGACTGAGGTTTTCGAACTTCGTGTACTCGTTGAAGAAGCGAACCTTCGCGGTGCCGGTCGGGCCTGAACGCTGCTTCCCGATGATGATCTCGGCCAACCCACGCTCGTCGGTCTCTTTGTTGTAGACCTCGTCGCGATAGATGAACCAGATCGTGTCCGCGTCCTGCTCGATCGCGCCGGACTCACGAAGGTCGGAGAGCTGCGGGCGCTTGTCCTTGCCGCCACGTGATTCAACACCTCGGTTCAGCTGCGAGAGCGCGATCACGGGGATGCCGAGCTCCTTGGCGAGACCCTTAAGGTTACGACTGATCTCGGAGATCTCTTGTTCGCGTGAGTCGTTCCGCGAGCCTGACCGCATCAGCTGCATGTAGTCGACCACCAAGAGCCCCAGACCAGCCTCGCTCTTGAGCCGGCGCGCCTTTGCGCGGAGCTCAAGAACGCTGATCGAAGGCGTGTCGTCGATCCAGATCGGCATTTCGCTCAGGACCCCGGCCGCGGCCGCGAGCTTTGGCCAGTCGTCGCGCGTGAGCTGACCCGTCCGCATTCTTGTTCCGTCGACGTGCGCCTCGCTGCACAGCAGGCGCTTCACCAGCTGCTCTTTCGGCATCTCGAGCGAGAAGACGACCACGCCGGCTTTTCGTGACTTGCACGCGTTCGCCGCGACGTTCAGCGCGAACGCGGTTTTGCCCATACCGGGACGACCCGCGATGACGATGAGGTCACCGGGGTGCATGCCGGCGGTCATCTTGTCGATGCGATCAAAGCCGGTCGGGAGCCCGGTGATGGCGTCACCGCGCTTCGCCATTTCGTTGATCTCTTCGAAGGTCCGCATGACGACGTCTTTGACGTGCTCGTAGGGGTTCTTCTGTCGCTCTTTGGCGACGCGGAAAATCGAGGACTCGCTCTGGTCAAGGTAGTGCTCGATCTCGCCGTAGTCGCCGTAGCCTTCTGCCGCGATCTCGTGGCAGGCCGTGATCAACGAGCGAACGACCGACTTCTCGCGGACGATCCGGGCGTGCGCCTGGATGTTGGCGACGGTCGGGATCGTGTTCGTGAGCGAGAGCAAGTACTCGTCACCGCCGACCGCGTGGAGATGCGTACCGAGCACGAGCTCTTCGCGTAACGTCACGTAGTCCACCGGAGCGCTCCGCGCGAAGAGCTTCCGCATGCACGTATAGATCGTCGCGTTGGCGTCGCTGTAGAAGTCCTCCTCGGTGAGGACCTCGATCACGAGGTTCATCGCGTCGTTCTCGAGCAGGATGCCGCCGAGGACCGCCCGCTCTGCGTCGAGCGCGTTGGGCGGAACCCGTCCGCCGGGAGCTTGTGGGCGTCGGTCGTCGCCGCGACCGCGTCCGCCCCCTCTGCCGCCACCGCGTCCGCCGCCCTTACCCCCTTTGCCGCCCTTGCCCTTCCAGCCACCGCCGCCGCGTCCGGAACGCGGACCGTGTTCTTGGTCCATCGGGAAGTCGGGGAAGGGATCCTCCATCGGAGGCGGACCGTCGTTGGAGGCGGTGCGGCGACTCGACGCGATCACCCGCGCCGCTTTGGGCGCGCGGGGAGTGACCACGGGACCGTCCGCCGGAACGCCGCCCGCGATCACCGGCGCTGATGAAGGTGCGGTTTGTGGCGACGGCTGTGCCTGCGACGGCGGCTGTGCCTGTGACGGCGGCTGTGCCTGCGACGGCGGTGCCTGCGACGGCGGCTGTGCCTGCGACGGCGGCTGTTCGTGCGACGGCGGCTGCACCTTGGGTTCTGCTTGAACGTCGGGTTCTGCTTGAACGTCTTGCGACGGTGGAGCGGCTTCTTCGTTGGGTCGCGCGCGGGTCGCGTCCGGGGTGGACGCCGGAGGTGCGTCGAGGAGCGCTTCCAACAGCCGCTCGTCTAGGACCACCCGCCCCTCGTCGGGGGGCGGAGGCTCGAAGTCGTCGGGGTCCCAATCGTCGTTGTTCACGTTCGTCTCATCCACGGCCATACGGCGCGTTCCGCGACCATGCGTGATCGGTGTGACGCCTGCCAGCGCCAACCGCGTTTTCCACATGGGTTTCCTAGGGTTGGGGAATGCCGCCGGGTTTTCCCCAGACCGTCCCCGGGCTTCACCAGGCTATCCACATCCAATCCCAATAGCTTGAGCGGCTCGCTAGACGAAGCGATCGTCTCGCCAGCAGAACCGAGTCGTCCCCGCGAGCGCGCGTTCGGATCGTGGGTGATCGGGATCGCCTGGGAGCGCGAGGTAAGGCGCTCCCTCGTTCGGAAAGAAAACCGGGTCGACCAAGGGTGGTCGTCGACTGCGCGCGTCTCTGATCGCCTCGTCAGCGGTCGTGAACGCTTGAAGCAGCTCCAGCGTCCGCAACGTCGGCGGCGCGAGCATGATCTCTTTGCGCGCGAAGAGCTCCAGCGCCTCGACGGGGCGGAGCCAGGCATCGGCGGTCGTCTCACGTTCGTCGTGCTTCGCGATCGTCCCGACCGGGACACGGGTGATGAAGAAGCGCGCGTCGTAGCGGCGCGGCTCGGCGGCGGGCGTCACCCAACGCGCGAGCGGAGTGAGCGCGCTGAGGTTGAACCGAAGACCGATGGTGGCGCCGACAGTCGGGAGGGACGCGCCTCCTTCAAGTGAGCGTCGGGCGGCGTCGAGGTCTGCGTCATCGCGCACCGCGCCCAACACAACACCGCTCTCTTCAAGCGTCTCACGCGCGGCCGCGAAGTAGATGGCGACCGCCGCGTCGGTCGAGAGCGCGGGCTCCGCGAGTCGCTCAACCGGATCAAAGTCCAGCTCCTCTCGCAGCGCGACATGCTCCGCGTCGTCCAGGTCGACCTTGCCTCCCGGGAAGACATAGGCGTTGGGCATGAAGCGACTCTTGGGATGTCGCTTCACCATGAAGACCTCGAGGTGCCCGGCGTCGCGCAGGATCACGACGGTCGCGGCGTCTCTTGGGGGACTGGCTTCGGTGGCGTCGAACTTGAGCATCGCCGAACCATAAACCGGTCGCGTTGGAGCGTGAGGTAGAGAGACGCCTTAAACCGAAAGAGGCGACCCGTGGGCCGCCTCGTGAGGAACAGTTCGCGAAAGCGTTCAGTCTTCGGAGAGCACGCGCGTCGTCGGGACGCCGATCGCGGTCGCGATGCGCGCCAAGGTCTCGAGCGAGGGGGTGTGCCGACCCGCTTCCACCCGCGCGATGTTCGGGCGGTGAATGCCCGTGCGGCGGGCCAGCTCGGCCTGGGTGAGGCCCGCTTCGAGGCGCAATTCGCGCAGCCGGGCGCCCAAACGGGCCCCATCAATCGGGATATCGGCGTGGCCGCGAGCCCGGGCAAGAACGTCCTTGACGTTGAGCGTCAGGGTCGAGCCGGACACCAGGGAAAGGGTCGCGGTCTGCGCGTCGTCGTCCAGCGTAATCGCGACGATGTCGGTGCGGTCGTCGTCCTTGTGGAGCGGCCGGCGGAGCAACGCGGACGAACCGTCTCCGAGAATCGCGAGGACCTCACCTTCGCGGGGAGAGACCGTCACGAACTCGAAGCGACTCGCGCGGTCTTGGTCGATTCGGCGACCGAGGCTCGCGGCCAAACGCACCACGTCAGCGTCGCTGCGGGCGACCATCCCCTGGCACATGTCGTCGATGACTTCTTCGACGTCGGCGAGCTTGCCGTTGCGCGGTACCTGCACAATCGGGTGCGCACCGATCGCTCGCGCGAAACCGATCGCGGTGAGCAGCTCGTCTTCGCTCAGCTCATCCGCATCAGCATCGATGATGATGGCGTCACGTGGCGCGACGGTGTTGATCTGATCCGGCGTCGTGACGCGGACCCCGTAACCAAGTTCGGCCAGTGCGTTCTTCCACGCAGGCGCGAACGTGTCGCGGTTCGTAAACAATGTGATCGTCGACATGGGTCTCCGTTCCTCAGAAAGCGGAGGCCGGTGTAACCCATCCTCCAGTGCAGGAACAAGGCGAGCGCGGATTCACATCGGCGTCTTCCAAAAAAGAGTAGGAAACTCGCGGCAGCAAATTTGATCCGCGACGCTTTCGACGGATCGCCGCGCAGTCGAGCTCACGTTAAGCGTGTGCCATTGACACGTCGCGGAAAACGAACGGCGACGCTCTCGATGTGCGCGTGACATCAGGTCAACGGCTTGGTCACGCGCTCCGCGATCTTCTTCAGCGGACCGAGCCGCGCACGCGCGAGCGCCCACATCACGATCATCAAGACCGCACACCACGCGCTCCACGTCGCGAGGTCAACGGAGCGCGTGAAGGGACGCGTCACCGCGCCGTAAGCAAACGGGAGGTGCGCCATGTAGACCAGGAGCGACGCGCGACCGAGCGCGCGGGTCGGCGCGCGATTCGCGAGCCGAGTGCGCGACCACGCGAACGCGAAGACGAGCAAGATGCAGATGAGCCCGACGCGGTATCCGAAACGGACAAGCGGGATCGACGTCGCCCATCGCTCGGTGATGTTGAACGCGAAGGGGACGGCCTCGCTGAGCGCGCTGCCCATCGCGCCTCCACACGCGCCAACCAAGAGAACGGCCCGCGCGGACGCGTTCGTTTTCGCGAGCCACGCGCCGACCCCCGCTCCGGCGAGCGCATACGCCAACCACGGTGTCAACGGGAACATCGCGATGTCTCGGCCGCCTTCCCAAGCACCCAAATATCCCGCGAAAACTCGGGGGAGCGCGCCGGGGAGGGCCTCGCCAAGCGGCCGCGTGACGAGGAGGACGCTGACCGCGAGCGCGAAACATCGCGCCGGGCGACTCGAGAGCTTGAGCGGCTTGGCCAGCGCGGCGATCAAGATGATGCTCGCGCCGATCGCTTGAAGAACGTCGACGCGCATCAAGCTCGTCAACCGCGTCGGCGCGAAGAGGTAGAGGAAGAACGCGCCCGCGCCGTAGCCGCTCGCGCCGATCGTGATCGCGCTCGCGGCTGCGCGTCGACTCCGCGGAAGAGATCGAAAACCGAAGAGGATGACCCCGATCCCGATCCCCATCGGCAGCCACGCCTTGTAGGCATCGGGACGAACGATCGCGCCACCGTCGACCAACCAGAGGCCCACGCGGAGCGCGTAGCCAAGCGTGACGACGATCCCGCCGCGCGCGATGATGACCCAGGTACGCGTCGCGCGTTGCGTCTCGTCGCGCTCCGCCTTCACGTGAGCGAGCGCGACGGAGGTCCCCGCGAGAAAAAGAAAGAGAGGAGCGGCGAGGCCACCGCAGAGCCGCAGCGCTTCGAAGAGCGCGCCGTCGCGGTAGGACGACCCGACCCAACCATCGACCGTGTGCCAGACGATCATGAAGAGCACAGCGAGGCCGCGCAGATCGTCTAGGAACTCGTGTCGGTGAGAAGAAGGCCGAGAAGGCATGCAGGTCACGAAAGAAGTGTGCGCTTCGGCGCGCTTCGCGAGGGGAGAGGGCGCTTCGACGAACTGGAGGGGGCGACCTTACCTCTGTTCGCGCGTGCGCTGTTGACACCCATGAGCGCGATTGCTACGCACCCGACGCGTCGCAGCGACGCCCTGACCGCCCGAGGAGTCATCGTGTTCAAGTCGACCTGTGTGTTCTCCGGCAACGCCCACTGCGACCTCTCCGACGCGATCGCGGACTACCTTGAGGTACGTCTCGGTCGTTGCAAGATCTCGCGCTTTAGTGACGGCGAGGTCTTCGCCGAGATTCAGGAAAACGTCCGCGGCGTGGACGTCTACATTATTCAGCCGACCTGCGCGCCGGTGAATGACAACCTGATGGAGCTCCTCGTGATGACGGACGCGCTCAAGCGCGCCTCTGCGGGCGCCATCACGGCGGTCATTCCGTACTACGGCTACGCCCGTCAGGACCGGAAGTCAGCGCCGCGAACGCCGATCACGGCGAAGCTCGTCGCGGACCTCTTGAGCGCATCCGGGATCAACCGCGTGGTCTCGATGGATCTTCACGCAGGTCAGATTCAGGGCTTCTTCAACGTCCCCTTCGATCACCTCTTCGCGATGCCGATCTTCTTGGATCATCTCCGGCCTCGGTTCACGAACCCTCCTGTCTTCGTGTCGCCTGATGCGGGCGGAGTGGAGCGAACGCGCGCCTACGCGAAGCGCATCCGGGCTGACCTCGCCATCATCGACAAGCGTCGCCCGCAGGCCAACGTCAGCGAGATCATGCACATCATCGGCGACGTGGCGGGCCGTGAGTGCGTCCTCCTTGATGACATGATCGACACCGCCGGCACACTGACCAACGCGGCCCACGCGCTCAAGGAAGCCGGCGCCGCGCGCGTCATGGCCGCCGCGACCCATCCAGTGCTCTCTGGACCGGCCGTTGAGCGCATCATCGCGTCGCCTCTCGAAGAGGTGATCGTGACGGACTCCATTCCGCTCCGTGAAGACGCGAAGCGAAGCGGTCAGTTCACCGTCCTGTCCACCGCGCGGCTCCTCGGCGAGACCATCAAGCGGATTCACCACAGTGACTCCGTCTCCAGTCTGTTCGTCTGATCGTTTCCGCCCGTCGGACCCCACGGGAAGTACGTGACGTTCTTTACTCACACCTTTGAAGCCAAGGTGACGGAGCACGCGGTCTCCGATGCCTACAACTACACCGTCGTCTATCTTCCGAAGACGCTTCACGCCGAGCTCCCGCTCAAGAAGCATCCGCGGCTCCGCGTCGATGCCGAGATCAACGACTATCCGATCGCAGGTGCGTTCCAGCCGGCCCGGGGCAAGTACTACCTGATGCTCAGTAAGCGCTTCTTGAAGTCGGCCGGGCTCGCGATTGGCGACAAGGTGGAGGTTCGCTTTCGGGTCGCGGACCAAGAAGAGGTGAACGTTCCCGAAGAGCTGGAGGCCGCGCTCAAGGGAGACCGGGCGGCGCGCACGTTTTGGAAGTCGCTCTCGGCGGGCAAACGGCGCGGGATGGCGCATCGGGTGGAGAGCGCCAAGCGCGCGGAGACCCGCGCCCGACGCGTCGTCGAGATCATGGAGGCGCTCGCGAAGAATGAAGTGATCGGGCCGCCTCCGCGCAAGAAGCGGAAAAAGTAGCGTCAGTCGTCGTTCGAGCTGGTCTGCTAGCAGACTGCTAGGGCGCGATCAGTCCAACTGAGGGGTCGCCGACGTAGGCGCCTTCCTCGACCGTGATGGTCCGCGCGCTCGTCGGGATCGGCAGCAGGACGCGCCGCGAGACGTTACGGACCACTTCGAGAACGTCGCCTCGCTCAATCGCGGTCACCATGTGATGACTTCGTTCACAGCCTCCGACGTAGTAGTGACCGACGACGATGCGTTCACCCGTCTCCGCGCGAAAGAACTGACCGAAGCGTTCCGCACCGTTTCGTACGTAGCGGTCCATCACCGCCCGCGCCCACTCGTCGTCATCGTCTCGCCGCAGCTCCGCGGCATCGGAGCGACTGACGCGCACGGTGAGGTCGTCGCAGACAAAGGCCGCGACATCAATCGGCGTGATCGGGACGCTTCGGTCTGCGCCGTATGCACGACCGCGCGCGTCATCCCGTTCCATCTCTTCGCATTCCGTGAAGCGCTTCCCGAGGAACAGAGGTGGGGTGGTCAGCGCCTCGATTGGGTCTGGGGCGAACCAACGGATCGTGTCGTCGAGGTGGACCGCGACGTAATCTCCGAGGAAGGCCCCATGGACAACGTCAGCGTTGACGTTCTCCGCGTCGACGGCCAGCACTTGCTCGCGTCGAAGCGCTCCGTCGTGACGCTCCCAAAGCTCGATCGCGTCGGAGGTAAGCACGAGCCGCCGATCTTCGACTTGGTCAAGGATCCGCTCGATGCTGATGTGAGGACGCGCCGCCATCCCTCCTGCTCGTAACGAGATGAGTTCCGTCCGTTCGCCGACTGTCGCGAGGACCTCCCCGGTCGCGAGGAGATCGACGACGTGAATGGACGCGGGACGCTCGGCGGTCGCCAGCGCTCGCCCGTTCGCGTCCCACCATCCGAGCCGATATGTACGGTCGTCGCCCTGTCCGACCGCGCCCGCCATCACGATCCGGCCGCGTGAGTCGATCCGCGCGTCGTCGAAGTACCCCGCGATCTCTTGCGGAGGTCGTCCCTCTCGCGTGAGCATGGTGTCTCCGTCGCGATGGGTGACACACGCCACGGGCGCACCGGGGCGGTTCGAGAGCGCGAGCAACGTGTCGTGATCCCCGCACGAAAGGGCGACCCGTTCGACGGTCGACGTCGAGAAGCGTACGCGAACGACGCTGTCTCGCCCGACGCCGACGATTTCGTCGTCCCCGATCGCGATCGCTCGTGAGATCGCTTCGCTTAGCGCGACGCGACGTATGATTCGAAAGGACGGATCGCGGAGGAGCACGGTCGCCGGACCTTCGTCGTCGCCCCAGTATCCGGTGCTCCAGACGGTGTTCTCGCCGAGTCGCAAGAGCGGACTCTGGCGGGGCTGGGGCCTGAGGTAGCGGCCGGTTTCGGCGTCGAAGATCGATCGGCAGGCGACGAGATACGCCCCCGCGTTGAACCAGTCGCCCCAGGTGCACTGTCTCGCGAAGTGAAGATGCAGGCCCGCACTCGGCGCAGGCTCGTTGGGCGGAGCAGGTTGGGGAGCGACGGGCCTCGGGGCGATCGCGGGGGCGCTCACGCGTGTCACCGTTCGTTCTCGCGTGCATCCCGGCGCGATCGCGAGCGAGAGGGCGGACAGGCACAAGAAGAAGGAGAGGCGCACGCAGGGAGATACGCCTGCGGTCCCCGAACCTACCCTTCGATGAGCTTCGCGTCGGTCAGCACCTTGTTTACCTGCGCCAACACCGGCGCGAACATCGGGGTCGTCGCGAAGGCGAGGAGCGGAAAGAGCGCTGCCAAGCTCCCATCAATCAACCCGTGCGTTCGCTGCATGTCTTCTGACTCATCGTTCGCGAGGTAGAGGAGCGTCGCCATCTGAAACGTCCACAGCGCGCGGACGACCAGCGGGACGGCCTCTTTCGGGAGCGGTTCATCGCGGACCGCGTGGCTCAGCTGCGCAAACGCGCGCTCTCGCAGCGGCGCGGTCTCGCTCGAGAAGGCGCTCGTCGGGTCTTCGGGATCGGCGATGCCGCGCGCGATGCCCCGAAGAAGCACGCGGTCGTGCTTGAGCAGCGTCACTTTGGTGTGAAAGAGCAACCCGAGCCGTCCCAAGCCATCGCTTGGTTCGTCCGCTTTCGCCATCGCCTGCTCAAGCGCGCCCTGGTGCTCCTCGTAGTACGCGAAGACGATCGCCTGCTTGCTCGCGAAGTAGTGATAGGCAGCGCCCAGCGACACGCCCGCTTCTTTCGCGATGCGGCGCATGGTGGCCTTGTCGAACCCGTCCGCGCGGATGAGGCGCAGCGCGGTGTCGTAGATCTTCTTGCGCGTCGCCTCACCGTCTTTTCGTCGACGGCGCGTCGTGGGCTTGTCGGTCACTGGCCGCATCATACGCTCTTAGATCGTGATTCGAGATAGGTGGGCGAGTTCCGCCGCCGGGGTCGGCCCATCTCCGCCCATCCGCTCACACTCACCATCGCTCTACTATTCCTCGGGTCGAGGACGGCGGGGTTGAACCCACCTCAACACCGGATCCCGCCCACCTATTTCGAATCACGCTCTTAGCGATAGGGCGGCGTCGCGACAGACAAGGCGCGTGATTCGCAGTGTCCTTCGCAGTTCGGGAGCCGGAGGAACGCGCCGAGGAACTCTCGGTTCTGCTCGATCCAGTCAAACGCGACGTCGGCGAAGAAGTGCACGACCGGGATCTGCAGGAGCTGGCCGAACTCGTGCCACTCCGTGAGAAAGGAGAGCACCACGTGAAAGGCGGCTTCGCTTTCAAAGACCTCGCCCTCGTTGGACGTGACCACCAAGCGGCGACCGACCGCGACATCGGTGCCCGCGAAGGTCTTGCGCGCGAGCTCGCCATGACAGTCGGCGAAGGTGACCTCCGTGAGGAATGAGCGTCGCTCCAGCCACGCCCGGCACCACGCGCAAAACGCGCAGCGCGGGTCGTAGAAGATGGTGTACGTGCGCATCTCAAGCCGTGGCTTCGGTCGGAAAGGGAGAGGACTTCATCGGGCGCAGCTGATGCGTCGGCGTGATCGGCGGACGCGCTTGCTGCTGGAGCGTCGCGCGGCGACGGATGCGGTGGAAGATGAAGACGTTGATGAAGTGCATCGCGGCCAGCGAGAGCAGCAGGCTCCCGAGCTTGCTCGCGAGGAAGGTGATCGCGCCGTTTACGGTGTCCGCCGCGCCGTAGTCGGGCTGGATGAGAGTGCACGCCCAGCCAAAGTTGAAGAGGTAGAAGCCGACGACCAGGAGCTGGTTCACCGCGTGGGCGAGCTCGGGCTTGTCGACGAAGACGTCGCGGAGGAACACCTCTCCGTTCCGGCTGAGGGTCTTTGCGAGGAAGACGGTGAGCGTGATCGCGACGACCGCGAAAGCGGCGCTGACATGGGCGAAGTAGGTGGAGGTCATTGTCGAAGTCCTTTAGGAGTGTTTGAACACGTTCGATGTTGAACACGTTCGATCTAAGATCGCTCGCGCTGGGAGTCAAGGTGAACGTGTTCAATTTGTTGAATCGGACATGTTTTCAGGCGTTTTGTACGTCTTTGGCGGTTGCATGGGCTTTGAGGCCGCGAGAAGGTGAGGCGTGTACGACTCGTTCAATCAGCCCCGACCACGTCTCGAGAACCAGTTCGACGACGATGCTCTGTTGAAGAGCTACCTCGCGCGGGTGCTCCCTGATGACGTCCGCGCGGCCATCACGCCGGCGCTGCGGGAGATGGGTGACCACGCGATCGCGCTCTACGAGCTCTCGCTCTCGGACTACAAAAACGAGCCGACGCTCGTTCACTTCGATCCTTGGGGAGAGCGAGTAGACCGCATCGAGCTGACCGAGGTGTGGAAGCAGGCGAAGCCCTTGGCCGCAACGTACGGCGTGGTCGGCGCGGCCTACGAGGACAAGTACGGTCGCTTTGACCGCGTGCACCAGTACGCGATGGCGTACCTCTTCGCGCCGTCGACGGACATCTACACGTGCCCGCTCGCGATGACGGATGGAGCCGCGCGGACCTTGCTCGCGTCAGGCAACGAAGAGCTCATCGAAAAAGCGGTGCCAAGGTTGACGAGCCGCGAGCCCGAGAAGATGTGGACCAGCGGGCAGTGGATGACGGAGTCGACCGGTGGTTCCGATGTCGGGCGGAGCGAGACAGTCGCGCGCCAGGACGACGATGGGCAGTGGCGGCTCTATGGTCGGAAGTGGTTTACCTCCGCGGCGACGAGCAATATGGCGATCACGCTCGGTCGTCCAGAGGGGAACCCGCCTGGTGGTCACGGGCTCGCGCTCTTTTTTGTGGAGACCCGAGATGAGCGAGGCCTGCTGCGCTCGATGAAGATCAACCGCTTGAAGGACAAGCTCGGGACCAAGAAGGTGCCGACCGCGGAGCTCAGCCTGGAGGGCGCGCCGGCCACCTTGGTGACGGGGGAGACCGTGAACGGCGTCCGCAACATCACCCCGATGCTCAACATCACGCGTACCTGGAACGCGGTCGTCGCGGTGTCCGCGATGCGCCGCGCGCTCTGCCTCGCGAATGACTACGCCAAGCGTCGCGTCGCGTTCGGTTCTCCGCTCCACGAGAAGCCGCTCCATGTCGATACGCTCGCCGAGCTCTGGGCCGAGTACACCGGCGCGTTTCATCTCGCGTTCGAGGTGGTCGAGTTGATCGGGCGTGATGAGCACGACGTGCTCAGCGAGGAGGACGCGAGCCTGCTGCGTTTGTTGACGCCGATCGTGAAGCTGACGACCGCCAAACAAGGCGTGCGCATCGCGTCGGAGGTGCTCGAGGCGTTTGGTGGAGCGGGCTATGTCGAGGACACCGGTTTACCGATGTTGCTGCGCGATGCGCAGGTCCTGCCGATCTGGGAAGGCACGACCAACGTTCTCTCGCTCGACACGCTGCGCGCCCTGGGACGCGGCGCGGACCTCTCCGTCCTCGGTCGCGCGATCGCCCGTTGGTCTGAGACGCCTGATGAGGAGCTCGCTGAGGCGGCCAAGGTCGCAAACCAAGCATTCGCGAGCGCCGCGACGTGGCTCGCGGGAGCGCAAGGGAAGCAAAGCGAGCTGGAACGCTCCGCGCGTCGCTTCGCGCTTACGCTTGGCCGTGCAACTGAACTAGCGCTCTCCATCCGTCACGCGGAGTGGGCCCGAGGCCACGGAGACCTTCGCCCGCGGGCGACCGCGCGCCGCTTTGCCCAGAGCGAGATCAACCTGATGCGCGAGGATGTGCTGGGCAAAGCAGACGACGCCTTGGTGGTCTTTGGCTGAGCTGAGTGTTGCGTCGAGCCCACGCTTTTCGTCGGTCTGCGGGTCCCGCGATCGGGAGCGAATCGTGCTGGCCGCGGACGAAGTGAGCGGATAGCCTTTGCGTCCGCAGACACGCGGTCTGCGCTTCCCGCGAGAGCTTTTTCGGATAGGCCCAGAGGCGAGAATCCATGAGTGACTTCGGTGTGAACCAGGGCCTGGTCGAAGAGATGTTTCTTCGTTGGGCCGCCAGCCCTTCCTCTGTTGCTGACAGCTGGCAGCGATACTTCCAAAACCTTCCGCAGACGGACTGGCCGCAGCTGACGAGCGCCGGTTCGATCGCGGCGCCTCCTGAGCACGTTCCGCCGCCCAAGAAGCCGAACGGTGCAACCGGCGTGAAGCGCCTGGTCGGCGAGCTCGACGAGTCGCTCCCGTCCGCGATGTTACCGCTGGAGGCGGAGCACGTGCCCTTCGTCGATCGGCGGAGCAAGACGCTCCCGCCGTCCGATGCGGTCCGGGCGGCGACGCAGCTGCAAGGTCGCGTCTCGGCGTTGATCAATGCGTACCGCGTGCGTGGTCACAACTACGCAGACCTCGATCCGCTCGGGCTCCGGAGCAAGCCGCTCGATAACGACCTCGTGCTCGAGCGCTACGGTTTGACCGAGGTCGCGATGGACACGGTCTTCTCCACCGGAGACATGGCCGGACCTCCGACCGCGACGCTTGGCGAGATCATCGCCCGCCTGAACGAGACCTACACCCGCACGATCGGCGCGGAGTTCACGTTCTTGGAGGATCGGGAGGCCCGTTTCTGGTTGCAGAACAAGATGGAGTCGACCAACAACCGGCTCGAGATCGACTCCGAGATGCAGATCCGGGTCCTCAGCAAGCTCATCGACGCCGAG
The DNA here is from genome assembly GCA_938024995.1 of uncultured bacterium. Lineage (GTDB taxonomy): Bacteria > Myxococcota_A > Polyangia > Polyangiales > Houyiibacteriaceae > CALJDU01. The sequence goes on along the minus strand of CALJDU010000032.1, from coordinate 5,689 downwards.
ACCTTCGAGCAGTTCCTCCACACCAAGTACATCGGCGCGAAGCGCTTCTCGCTCGAGGGCGCCGAGAGCGTCATCCCGATGCTCGATCTCCTGGCGGACACCGCGTCCGAAGGCGGCGTCGAAGAGATCGTGATCGGCATGGCGCACCGCGGTCGCCTGAACGTGATGGTGAACATCCTCAAGATGGACATCCGCGAGATCTTCAGCAGCTTCGAGGATCGCAACGGCGAAGCGATGGTCGGTACCGGCGACGTGAAGTACCACCTCGGCTACTCGGTCGACCGGCAGACGTCCGCAGGGCGCAACCTGCACATGACGCTCACGTTCAACCCGAGCCACTTGGAGTTCGTGAACCCGGTCGTCGAAGGGCGCGTCCGCGCCAAGCAGGACCGACGCGGCGATGAGCTCCGGCGCCAGGTGATGCCGATCTTGATCCACGGAGACGCGGCCTTCGCGGGGCAGGGCATCGTCCCGGAGACGCTCAACCTGAGCGAGCTCGGCGCCTACACCACGGGCGGTACGATTCACGTCGTCATCAACAACCAGATCGGCTTCACGACCATCCCGCAGGACTCGCGCTCCACGCGGTATTGCACAGACATCGCGCGGATGCTGCGCGTCCCTGTCTTCCACGTGAACGGCGAAGATCCAGAAGCGGTCGTACAGGTCGTGCAGCTGGCGACGGAGTTCCGGCAGCGCTTCGGCCGCGACGTCGTCATCGACCTCTACACCTACCGCAAGTACGGCCACAACGAGGGCGACGAGCCGCGCTTCACGCAGCCGGTCATGTACGCCGCGGTCGACGAGAAGAAGACGATCCGCGAGATCTACGAAGACTCGCTGGTCGGGACCGGTCGCATCACGCGCGAAGACAGCGCGCGGATCTTGGAGAAGCGTCATCAGGAACTCGAAGCGGCGCTCGAGGAGACGCGCAAGGGTGACTACAAGCTCTTGCCGGACTCGATGGGTGGCTTGTGGTCCGTCTACTGTGGCGGCAGCGACGCGGAGTGCCCGACGCCAGACACAGGCGTCGACAAAGCGAAGCTTGTCTCGTTGATTGACTCGCTCACGACCGTTCCGGATTGGTTCACGCCGCACCCGCGGATCGAGCGCTTCGTGCTCAACAAGCAAAAGAAGATCGCCGAGACCGGTGAAGGCATCGACTGGGGCACCGCGGAGAACCTCGCGTTCGCCTCGATGCTGACGGAGGGTATCCCCTGTCGGCTGACCGGACAGGACGCGCGACGAGGAACGTTCAGTCACCGTCACGCGGTCATCTATGACGTGACCACTGGTCGTCGCTACACGCGGGTCGGCCACCTGACTCCGGATCAAGCGCCGCTCGAGATCTACGACAGCCCGCTCTCCGAAGCGGGCGTGCTCGGCTACGAGTGGGGTTACTCGCTCGACTCGCCGGACGCCTTCGTCGCGTGGGAAGCGCAGTTCGGTGACTTCGTGAACGGCGCGCAGGTGATCATCGACCAGTTCATCTCCTCGTCTGAAGACAAGTGGGATCGCTTGAGCGGCTTGGTGATGCTCCTGCCGCACGGCTTCGAGGGCCAAGGTCCCGAGCACAGCTCCGCGCGCCTCGAGCGCTTCTTGGAGATGTGCGCCGAGGACAACATGCAGGTGGTCAACCTCACGACCCCTGCGCAGATCTTCCATTGCTTGCGACGCCAGGTGATCCGGAAGTTCCGCAAGCCGTTGATCGTGATGACCCCCAAGAGCTTGCTGCGTCATCGACGCGCGGTTTCGACGCTCGACGAACTCGCGACCGGCAGCTTCCAGCGCGTCATCCCGGATGCCTTGATCGAGCCCAGCAAGATCACTCGACACATCCTGTGCACCGGCAAGATCTACTACGACCTGCTCGAGGCGCGGGAGAAGCGTGGCCTCTCCCACATCGCGCTCACGCGCGTGGAGCAGCTCTACCCCTTCGACGCGGGCGAGCTTCAAGCCGCCGTCGCGCGTTACCCCGGGGCGGAGCTCGTCTGGGCCCAGGAAGAGCCGTGGAACATGGGCGCGTGGTACTTCGTCCACGCGCGTTATCAGCAAGCGATCGGGCGCCCGATTCGCTGCGTGAGCCGTCCAGAGAGCGCCAGTCCAGCAACGGGTTCCAAGGCCGCGCACAAAATCGAGCAGAAGCGTCTCATGGACGCCGCGCTCGGCTAGCGCTCGGCTAGCGCGCGTTTAGCCCCCGCTTCATCACTGCCTTCGCGTCCCGCGCGAGGGCAGTGTTGCGTTGCGCTTCGCGCCACCGTTTCAGCGCCTCCTTGCTCACCGTTCGCGTGCACGTGCAGGCGAGCGCAGACGCGTCGTGGCGTTTGGGTCTTCGTTGGGTTTGAAAACGGCGACTGCTGTCGCTGGTGACCCCGCCAACACCGTTGTTCGCGAAGAGCAGATGGAATGCGCGAGGTCGGCGAGGGTGAATCCAACCAAAGGGATTACGAAGACCCAACCCGTACGGCTGAACAGACACGCCGTTTGTACTAAGTGTATGAAATAATGGAACAAAACGCTGGGCCCCGATGGAGTCTTACGTCACTTTGTGTTCATGGTGGATTTTTACAAGGTTCTTCTCGCGATCCTCTTTGGCAGCCTTTGCGTGACGAATGTCGCGTTGGCCGACGGTGCTCCTGGGAGCGCGGCGTGCTTGGATGGCATCGACAACGACGGTAACGGCTACGTCGACTTCTACGATTCCGCGTGTGGCGTCGTGGGGGCCGCCGCGCCGATGTGTACCGTTCCCGTAACAGACAGCGCGTTCACGATTCAGCAGCGCGGTTGCACTGACACGACCGATGTCCAAATGGACGCGAGGTCTCCGATCGCTGCCGCCGACGTCGATGGTGATGGTGACGTGGAGTACGTCGTTCGTGACCGCGCACCAGGCGCGCTTTCCAACACATTCGCGGTGATCGATGCCGCGACGCTGGCGACGGAGTCCCGAATCGTGAGCCCGACGACGCAGATAGAGGTGTTTCATCCAGGTGTCGCTATCGGACAGCTCGACGGCGTCGGTCCTCTTGAGGTGACGTGGGTCGCACAGGAAGGCACAGGCGCACGTGGTGCTGGCATGATCCGCGTGCATGTCGCCAGCTGGGACGCTTCGACTGAAACATGGTCGGTTGCAGCGAGCACACCTCTCCAGATGCTCGCTACACCGATCGAGACGGCGCTGCTTAATGACCCATGCCGCGGTTGGGCGACGAGCATCGCAGACTTCGACGAGGATGGGACCGCGGAGATCCTCACCGGGAACACGATCTGGCGATACACCGGAGGTCTCACGCCCACGATCGATTTGATGATGAATGGACGGGCGGTATCGGACCGCGTCGGGAACGCCCTTACGGAGAAGTGTGGGTTCAGTGTCGCGATGGACATCCTGGACTCCAGTGACGGGCTTGAGATTGCGGCCGGAGACACCGTCTACACGATCGACACGTCGACGACACCCTGGACGCCAACCGCGATCAAGCTGACCGACGGTACGCACGATGGTCACACGGCTGTTGCGGACATGGACGGGAACGGTCAACTCGATGTGGTCCAGGTCAATCGGATCACAGGAAGCACGCAGCTCAGGGTTTGGGATCCCGCGACGGACACAACGCTCGCGACGTGGAGCGTTCTTAACGCGGCGGGGACAGGGGCAACTGGGCACGGCCGCCCGACCATCGGTGAATTCCACACCGACGTTCCTACGAATCTGCCGGAGATCATCTTCGTCACGCAACACCGGATTAACGCCTTCAACCTCACCGATACGGCCAACCCGTTGTGGCGACTCGTGGTCGATGACGGCTCCGCGATGACGAAGGCGAGCATCTTCGATTTGAACGGCGACGGCGTCGCGGAGGTCATCTATCGCGACGAGGTCGAGCTGCGCATTATGTATGGCGGTCCGATCGCGGACGCCCCGGCGAACGTCAACACGACGAACCGAAACTACAAAGAAGGTTCTGGGGCGGGAGACCCTGAGATCGCGATTCCGTGCTCTTCGTCGACTCGTCTCGAGGGGCCGATCATTCTCGACTCGGACGGTGACGGTCAGTCCGAGCTCGTCGTCACCTGCAACCCTCAGATCTGCGAGTTTGAAACGGCGTCGGATCCGTGGACGCCCGCGCGCCCAATCTGGAACCAGTTCTACTATCACGTCACCAACATCTACGACGACGGCCAGATCCCCGCGGAACAACAGTCGATCCTCGCCGACTTCCCGTCGGGATCGGGTCGAACTCCGCTCAACGGCGGCATGACGCAGATGCACGAGTCGCTCTTGACGTCACCACCCGGGACGACCGCCGCGATCGACGTGAGCATCGCGATCGACGGCTTCTCACGTGGCGATGACTGCGGAACCGGAAGCGGAGAGCTCGAGGTCGACGTGACCATTACGAATGACGGAGACACCGGGTTCTTCTCGACGACTCCGATCGCGTTTTACAACGGCAACCCTGCGACCGGCGGGACACTGATCGGCACCGGTACGGCGGGGGCGGTCGCGGCGGGCGGGAGTGGGAGCTTCGTGGTCACCATCCCGGACCAGACCGGAACCTTCACGCTCTTCGCGGTCGTCAATGATGACGGGTCCGATCCGACGAGCGCGCCGCAGACGATTCAGAACGAGTGCGACACGACGAACAACGTCGCGAGTCTCGCGGGGGTCTTCTGCTGCAGCGACTCCTCGTCGGGTGGCACAGACGCGAACTGTCCCGCGGGGCTCGCCTGCGATGAGTCCGCTTCACCTGCAGGCGAGTGCGCGGCGTGCTTCGCGAACGTTGACTGCGCCGGCGCGACTCCGTTCTGTGATGCCGCGTCCAACACCTGCGTGGAGTGCCTCGCGGACGCGGCGTGCGATGACGGGAACGACTGCACGGCCAACACGTGTGTCCTTGGCGCGTGCGACACCGCCTCGCTCTCCGCCGGCTCTTCATGTGGTGGCGGCGTCTGCGATGGGGTCACGACCTGTCAGCTCTGCCTGGATGACGCGGCTGCTGGGTTGGACTCTGGGTGCGGCGGTTCGACGCCGATCTGCGATGGCGGTTCCAGCTGCGTGGAGTGCCTCGGGGACTCGGACTGCACTGGCGGCGTGTGTGACACGACGAGCAACTCTTGCGTTCCATGTCTGGACACCGCCGGCGGGGCGAGCACGGACAACGGCTGCTCCGCGGGGGCACCGATCTGCTCGGGATCTGGGGCCGGGAGCACCTGCCTTACCTGCCTCGACAGCGGCGCGGGAACGGACACGGGGTGTTCGCCGACCGAACCGTTCTGCGATCCATCGGGGGCTGCGGGGGTCGGAGCGTGCTTCGAGTGTCTGACCGACGCGGCGTGTGATGATGGCAACGAGTGCACGACGAACGTCTGCACGGCCGGTGCGTGTGTGGACACCGACGACGCGGCGGGGTCGTCCTGCGCGGGCGGCGTTTGTGACGGCTCAGCGATGTGCGTCGGGTGCCTCGACGACGCGGCGGCCGGTACGGTCGACACGGGTTGCGCGGCGCCGGACAGTGCGTGCGACACGAGCGGTAGCCCCGCGATGTGCGTGGAGTGCCTCGCGGACGCGGACTGCGGCGCGGGTGTGTGTGACCTGAGCTCCAACAGCTGCGTGACGTGTCTCGACACGGCGAGCGGCGCGAGCATGGACAGCGGTTGTGGCGCGGGAGCGCCCATCTGCGATGGA
>CALJDU010000031.1 GCA_938024995.1 uncultured bacterium | reverse complement strand
GCCGCCGCTGTCCAGGGGCGAGGCCTGCCTGGACGCCACGCACCAGAACACGAACCCCGGGATCTCGGGGTCTGTGCTGGCGCAAGAGATGAGCGCCAGGTAGACGGAGGGTCGACTCCGCGCCTGTACCCACTCCGACTGGCGCGTGACTCCCCAGGGCCCGCCGCCGGTCGGATCGTTTCCCCCCTCGTCTTCCTCCTCTCGCCCCGGAGTCTCGTCTTCGAGATCCTCCTCCGCGTTGGCGGTGTAACCATTTCCGCCGCCGCCGCCGCCGCCGCCGCTGCCCGCGCCACCGCCGCCCATCGGTGCGGCGGCTCCTGCCGCGCCCGCGAGCGCGCCGCCCATGCGCCCTTCGGAAAGGTCGAAGCCCGCCTCGAACGTGCCGGTGCCGAACATGACCCAGCGGAACGGAAGGTCGACGCCGTCTTCTCCTACGAACTGTCCCCCTGGTACGGAGGAGGCGCGTGTCGCGAGAATGGGCGTCGCCGTGACGACAGACGGCGAGCCCGTCGTGTTCGTGAGCTCATCGAGCGGCCGCACCGACATGAGGCCGCGGTAAACATCGCCGTCGATATCGAGGAGCAGGAAGTGGTTCTCGGAGTCAATGGGGGCCGGGATCGGTGCACCGCGGTTCGGGCGCGCGTCCGTGACCTTGAGGACGACTCCGCATGTCGCGGTTCCGCACTCGAACTCGACCACCTCGACCGGAGACGTCGCTTCCGTTCGGATCGTCGCGGAGCGCAGGTCGAGCCCATCCACGAGCGGCACGGAGACGGAGTTCACCATCCGTTCGTGGCCCTCGAAGACGACCAGCTCGCCCAGCTGCGCGGGCGGCAAGACGTTGCTGTCGAACGTGTTCGTGTCCGGCCGACCGGAGTCCGCAATGGTGTCGTCGTCACCGCACGCGGCGAGGAGCACCAGGAGCGTGACCGTGAGCAGGCGTCGCCGCCCGAGCATCTTCGGCATGTTCTATTTCTATCTTCTAAGGGGAACGCGACGGCGGGAGGCGGTCACTCGGGAGCCGCTTCTTCGGCGACCTCTTCTTCGGGCGGCGCCAGCTCGATGAACAAGCCGTCGTAGCCTGGGGTCTCATCGTCTTCGCCGGCCGCGAAGACGACGATGCGAAGGTTCTCGGTCTGCAGACCCTGAAGCGCGATGGGGAGAATGATCTCACCTGAGACCTCTTCCGCGGGCGCCTCGGCCGGAGCTTCGGCCGGGGCGTCACCTTCCGCTGGGGTCGCGCCCTCCGGCGCCGCGTTGCTGATCTCCACCCCGCCCACCGTCGAAGCGCCTTCGTCGGCCTGGTTCGGTGCGCGAACGGAGGGCGGATCGATGGGCTCGGGAACGACGTCGATGCCGCGCGCGTTGGTCGCGCTCTCGCGAAGAATCGGGATGATCTTTCCGAGCGCCCACTCAATCGCTGCTTGGCGAACTTCGGGATCCTCATCGGTCACGAACTCACGGTTCTCGAGCTCGTACCAACGCGAAAAGCCGCGGTTCGGGAGGAGCATCTCCGCGCGTGTGAGCTTCCCATCCGTCAGACGAAGACGAAGGAAGAGGCGCAGCACGCGGTCGATCCGGGTTCGGCCCGGGACGGGAATCGCGTAGTTGATCTGGTAGAACTTGATGCACTCCTCGGTCGAGCACCGCGGGCGCGGGTTCGACGCGAAGGCCTGCGAGAAGTCCGCGTTCTCGCGCGCGACCTCGGCGATGGGGCTGCCCCAGTTGTCGACGCTGAGCAGGATCTTGCTCCAGAACGAAACCGCACGGGAGCCCCACAAACGACGCGTCTCAAGGACGTCGTCGCGGCGGTCTTCACGGACATCGCGTGCCTGCTCTTCTTCGACGTTTCGGTTCTGCTGAACCTTCGAGAGCGCGGCGAGGCGCTGCGAGGCCTGCGTCGTGTACGTGCCCTCGGGGTAGAGCTCAAGGTATCGGCTGAGGCCCGCCCGGGTGGACTTGGAGGCTTCGTAGAGCACGGGCTCGTCGGCTTCGCGGCGCGACCGGATCTCGTCGCTCCACGCACCATCGGGGTTGCGCTGGATGTACTCGGCCATCGCGTCTTGGCGCGAGTCGTCGCTCTCCGCGAGACGTACGTTTCGATAGTCCGCGTAGTCGGCCTTATTGGAGACAAGCGCGCACCCTGCGAAGAGCGTCGCGGCCATCAGGAAAGTGGAGAGAAGAACTTTGTGGATTCGGTTCATGGTCTTCTCCTCAACCTGCGTCCGGGGTGCCAGCGCTTCCGCCGTCATCACTGCCAGCGTCATCGCCGCCAGCGTCTTCGCCGCCAGCGTCTTCGCCGCCTGCGTCTTCACCGCCCGCGTCTTCACCGCCTGCGTCGTCGCCGCCCGCGTCTTCACCGGCGCCGGCGTCGTCCATCACGCCGGCGTCGGGGAGCGGCGCGGGAGGTGTGGGAGCGCCGCACAGGTTGCACTCCGCGATGTCGCCGATCGAGGTCGTGACGTTTTCAACAATCGCGAGCTGGTCGATGCACGCTTGGGTCGCGCGGACCGTTGGGAACGGCGTGCAATCGAACGGCCACTGGGCACCCTCGCAAGCCGAGGGGATGGCTGCGAAACAGGCGTCGACATCGGTGACCTCGCCGCGGAACTCACGACGTCGGCACTGCCAGGCGTCACGCTCAACACAGAAGCTCTCGGCGTCGGCAACCGAAACGGTCTCGCCACAGCCGCCCACCTCGCCGGGGGCGGGACCCACGATGAAGGACATACCTACCGCGACCACCGCCAAGCGGAGCCAAAGTCGTTTCGTCGAACGGTTCATGGGAGCACCTCGAAGTCGACGTAGATACCGAGCTCGCCGCTCAAGAGCGGGTGAATCGTGAAGCTGCCGGAGGGAGAGTCGCCTCCCATGAAGGCCGACGCGGAGACCTCTGCGTAGATGCCGAGACCTGTCAGGAAGAGATAGGTCGCGCCGATCCCGACCTCGAGCCCCGGCGCGAAGTCCGGCGACACGGTGAGCGGGATGCCCACCTTCAACAGCAGCAGGAAGTCGGCGACCGGACTGTCGTCCAGCTGAATGCGCCCGATGTAGCCCGGGGTGATGGTGAACTGCTCGAACGGGTCCATGCCGAGCGAGAAGGAACCGTCACCGGAGAGGTTGGCCGACACGCCGACCGTGAAGCCGTGACGAAAGCCGCGCGCTCCGGGCAGGATCAAGCCCGCGTAAAGGTCGAGGAACGCAGGGGCGAATCGCTCCTGCTGAAAGTCGAGGTTCCGCGCCAAGCGAAGCGAGAGTCCGCCTCCAATGCCGCCAATGATCCGAAGCGGATCTTTGGGCTCATCCGCCTGTCGACCGGCGCCGCTCAGCTCCGGGTCCAGTCCACCACGCATCTCCGGAGGGAGCTCGCTGAGGTCCTCTTCAGGAGGAGCGGTTTGCGCATGGCCGAGGGACGCCGGCGCGGTAAAGAGCGCGCCGCAAAGCAGTGCGCAAGCAAGGTGAAGGTGGCGTTTTCGCACGGTGTTGCGACGGTAGACCATGCCGGCCAACGCGATCAACAGCGTAATCCCTGGGAGTCCGCGATGATGCCGCTGCGAGACCAGGGGATCGACGTGGTACACCCGCCTTCGTGAAGGGCTTCTTCGGTGGGTTTGTGGTGGCGACGCTCATCTGGGGGGGTGCGTTTTACGCGTATCGCGCGGGGCTGTTTGAGGATCCCGCGGAGGAAATCGCGTCCGCGCCTCAGGAGACCGCCGACGAGGTCGCCGAAGACTCCACCTCGATGCGACGTCGACGGCGTCGGGATCGCAGGCAGAAGCGCCGAAGCAAACGCGGCGCTCGAATGGGCCAAGGGATGGACTCAGGCGATCGGGGGCGGCCACGGATGGGCGGGATCACGGAGTCGGGAGACGACCTGGGAGAGGTCACCCGCGAGCTCGACCTCGGGGGCTCGGGCGGCGAGGCGCAGCTGAGCGCTTCACAGATCGACGAGGTCGTCGAAGGAACGTTCCCGCGCATTCGCCGCTGTTTGGTCTTGGTCGACAGCGACGGCCCAGTGACCGGTCGCCTTCGCGTTGGCCTGCGCATCGCGGGCACCGGTCGCGTCTCCCGCGTGAACTTGCGCGGCCCTTCCGCGGTGAGCAGCGGTGAGTGTGGAGACTGCATCCGTCGCGCGGCGAGAGGCATGCGCTTCCCGAGCTTCGACGGCCCCGATCAGCTGACCCGTTTCCCGATCACGCTCGAGTAGAGATCAACGGAGACCGCGCGCGCGTCGGAACGTCTCGCCTTGGTCGGTCGTCTCGAGCAGCAATACGTCTTCTCCGGCTCGCGCGCCCACGAAGACGCGTCCTTCGCCCGCGGCCATGATCGGCTCACCGCAGAACCCGATGCCGTTGGACCAGCACGGCGCCACCAAGCGGAGCGCACGAGGCGGGCCCACCAAGATGGGCGCGTGATCGGGTCCGCCCTTCGCGACGACCATGCGACCGTTCGAGACCACGACGCGTCGCGGCGCCTCCGGGAGCGACGGCCCCGCTTCACAACCGTCTTGGGTGCAGCGCGTGGTCTCGGTCGCGCCGAGGAAGAAGAGCGCCTCGTCGTCGCAGGCCAGGTCGGCGGCGGCGCTCTCGAGCTCGACGAGTTGACCGCTCTCGAGATGAACGAGATGCGCTGGTCCGGCGGCGGTGCGGACGACGACCCACGGCGCGCATGCGGAGAGCGACTCCCCGTGGACGCCGCCACGTGCCTCGCCATCCACGTGAAGCGCATAGGTCGGCGGGGTCGCGAGCGCCGGCTCTGCTGCTGGGTCCGGCGGGACCGCCACGAGAGTCACGAGATGGTCGCCGACAAAGCGCGCGGCGCGCGGAAGCGGCGTCACGTTCGTGGCCGCCAGAGGCGCGTCACGGTCGCCTTCCTCGTCGAGCGCGCTCAACGGAAACGTTCGGAGCTCGCGCCCATCCTCGGCACGCGCGATCAGCTGAATCGACCCCTCATCCACGCGGACGTGGTCACGTACGGGAAGCTCCACATGCGCCGCCAGCCAACGCGGGATCGGGGCATCCAGCACGGACATGCTCAGCTTCGCCATGCCCGTGGCGCGATGCACGCACCGACCTTCCCCGCACCGGTCATCGGGGGTTCGCCAAAAGAGAAAGACGTCGTCGCCCATCATCGCGAAGTCGGCGAAGCGCGCGGGACGTCTCGCGCGCCGAACGTCCCCGCTGCCGGCACGGATGATGGCGCGCGAGATCCCCGTTCGGTCCACCCCGACCATCGCGATGCCGTCGCCGCTTGGTTGCACTTGGACCTCGGCGCCTTCTCCCGCGCGGAGCGGCATCCGCTCGGGGAGCACCACGTTGGGCTCACCTGGGAAGACGATCGCGGGCTCCTCCAGGTGGCGGCTCGCGTCGGCGGCCTGGGCATTGGTCGCCAGCGCAGCCACGACGCGTCGAACACCAGCGCGAGGGTCGGCGGGGATCACCGTTCGAGGCGCCGGGGGAACTTCGTCGATCAGTTCAAGCAAACGAGAGACCGCGTCGCGGATGTTTTGCTCGGACTCCTTCACGCTCGGGAGCAAGGCGTTGGCTTCGTCCGGCGCGATCTTCGCGATCGATTCGCGGCAGCGCTGTGGCCATTCGGCGTCGGAGATCGCGAGCGCGGCGTAGTGAAGCTCTTCGCCCTCAGGCAAGGCGAAGCCCGGGTCCGCCGCCGGCTCTCCGCCGTACAAGCAGGCCACCGCCTTCGCGAAGTGGTCTCGACCGGTGAGCGATCGCGTTCGACCCTGACAATACGGAAACCCCAGCATCGCGGCGAAGAGCGCGATGTTGAGGACCACACCGATCATCACAGGCGTGCGATTGGGCCGAAAGAGAGCGTTCACGGGTCGCGACGCTATCATTCGCGCTCGCTCGCAACGTCGGTTCTCGGAACAAATCCGCGATGTTGACTGTCATTCAGATGAGCCTCGCCCCAAGATCCGTGTAGAACCTGGGTTCTTACCCTGCGCCCTGCGCTTCCGCGCGGCCTCTTCTGTCCCCCGCGCTGCTACACTCGCCCCGCGGACCTCGCGAAAAAGCCATCTCCGATCGAACGTCGAAAGCCGGTCATTTTGAAGAAAGTCGTCAAGCCAATCGCCGCCCTCGCCACGGTCGCCGGCGCTCTGGTTTTCACCTATGTCTTCCCGCCCAACGGGCTCGACATTGACATCGACCCCTCCCCTCGCGCGCAGGCTCATGCCGAACGCGAGCCGTATGACCTGACCGAGCTGCAGGTGCTGAACCGCGCCATCCTGGAGGTCAACGACCACTACGTGGATCCGGGACGCGTCAACCACCGCCGGATGTTCCTCGCGGGGCTCAACTCGATTCAGCGAAGCGTCGCGCCGGTCATCGTTCACTACGAAGACGAGGCCGCTCAGCTCTCGGTTCAGGTCGCGGGCGACACGCATGAGTTCCGCGTCGATGACGTCGACTCGCCATGGAAGCTCGCGTCGCGATTCCGCGACGTCTTCGCGTTTCTCCAGACCAACCTCGACGGAGAAGATGTTGAGCTGCGCGACGTCGAGTACGCGGCGGTCAACGGGATGCTCCGTACGCTCGACCCGCACACCATCTTGCTGACGCCCGACGTCTTTGAAGAGATGCAGATGAACACCCGCGGCGAGTTCGGCGGCTTGGGCATCGTCATCTCGATCCGTGATGGTCACCTGACGATTTTGCGCCCGATGCCGAACACCCCGGCGTCTCGCGCGGGGCTTCAGCGCGGTGACCGGATCGTCAAGATCAACGACGAGTCGACCCTCAACATGCCGCTCTCCGAGGCCGTCGACCGGCTTCGCGGCCCTCCCGGTTCGCGCGTCGCGGTCTACGTAAAGCGCCGCCGAGACAACGGTGAATACGGCCGCGAAGAGCAGGTCGACCTCGTGCGCGCGGTGATCCACATCGACTCTGTCGAGAGCAAAATGCTCGCGGACAACATCGGCTACGTGAAGATCAACAGCTTCCAGGGGAACACTCACGAGGACATGCGACGCGCCCTCGCGACCCTCCACGAGGGCAACATGCGTGGGCTCGTCCTCGACATGCGCGGCAACCCCGGCGGGCTCTTGGAGCAAGCCGTGCGCGTCGCTGACACCTTCCTGACGAGCGGCTCCATCGTCGCCACGTCCTCGAACGACCCACGTCAACGCGACGAAAAGTTCGCGAGCGCGGACGGCACCGAGCCGAACTACCCCATCGTCTGCTTGGTCAACGGCGCGAGCGCTTCCGCCAGCGAGATCGTCGCGGGCGCGCTTAAAAACCACGACCGCGCGTTGGTGGTCGGCACCCAGAGCTTCGGAAAGGGCTCTGTGCAGGTCCTCTACAACTTCCAGGACGGCTCCGCGCTCAAGCTGACCATCGCGCAGTACTTGACCCCAGGCGACGTCTCGATTCAGGGCGTCGGCATCGTGCCGGACATCGCGATCGAGCCGATGACCGTCGAGCGTGAGGATATGGATCTGACCGTGGACCAGCTCTACCTTCGCGAGTCGGATCTTCGCTCGCACCTCACGAGCGAGCGCGCGCGTCAGTCGGCGCGGCCGAGCACGGTTCTGCGCTACTACCTCAGCACCGAGACCCGCCGTCGCCTGCGCGAAGCCGGCCCGAACGACCGAGAAGAGAACGAGCAAGAGTCGGAGTTCTTGACGGATTTCTCGCGCAGTCTCTTGGCGCGCGTCGCGGAGAACCGCGTGGGACGCCGCCAGATGCTTGAGGACGCGCAGGCGGTCATCGCGCAGACGCGCGGCGAGCAGATGGCGCGCGCCGAGCGAGAACTCAGCAGCTTGGGCGTCGATTGGGACGCGGGCACGGATCAAGGCGCGACCACGTTCAACGTGGAGCTCTCGACCAACCACAGCGACAACACGGTGACCGCGGGTGAAGACTTCTCGCTTCGCGTCCGCGTGACCAACACCGGCGAGCACCCCGTCTTCCGCCTCCGCGCGAAGACCAAGAGCGACAACCAGCTCTTTGAGGGTCGCGAACTGGTCTTCGGCAAGCTCGCTCCCGGCGAGACCCGGGAATGGGTCACGACCCTGGGCACGTGCTCGACCGAAGAGGAGCAGCGCGTTTGCCGCGTGCCTCGCGACACCCCGAATCGCGCGGACATCATCAAGCTCGAGTTTGAAGAAGAACATGGTCACGCGCCGGAGGCGCAGCAGATCCGCACCATTGTGCGCTCGCTGGATCGCCCGCAGTTCGCCTATGCGGTCCAGGTCGCGGACAGCGTCACCGGCAACGGCGACGGCGCGGTGTCACGTGGCGAAACAGCCGCGGTGTACCTCCGCGTGAAGAACGTCGGGACCGGTCGCACGTACGGCACCCAAGCCAGCCTCCGCAACTTGAGCGGCCGCGGGGTTCTCCTTCGAGACGGCCGCTTCCGCATCGACAACATTCCGCCCGGCGAAGAGCGTTTGGTGCGCTTCAGCTTTGAGGTCCTGAACGACTTCGAGCCGGACGAAGCGAAGCTCGAGGTGTCCGTCTACGACCTTCAGCTCCGTGAATCGGTCACGCAGAAGGTGATCATTCCGCTCGTTCGCTCGACCGCGCAGGTCGGCGCGATGACGGGGAACGCTTCGGTCAACGACGGCGCGCAGCTTCGCGTGGCACCCACCCCAGACGCGCCGATCATGGCGCGCGTCGCGGGCGGCGCCTTCCCGGTCACCCGAGAAGCGCAGGTGGGCGAGTTCGTTCGGGTCGACCTCGGCGAAGGCCGTCCCGGCTGGGCCCGCGCGAGCGACCTCGGCACCGGCCAAGGCGGGCATCTCGACTGGACGCTCAACCTCATGCCGCCGCGCATCGAGGTCACCAGCGGACACGACACCTTGGTCACGCGCGAGAGCAGCATGCGGCTCCGCGGACGCGCGAGCGACGACACCCGCGTCCGTGACATCTACGTCTTCGCAGGTGCGCGCAAGGTGCACTACCAGAGCAACGCGCAGGCCAGCGATCCGACCTCCGCCAACTTCGACGTCGAGGTCCCGCTTCACGGCGGCATCAACTACGTGACAGTGTTCGTTCGCGAGAGCGACGACGTGCTCAGCCGCAAGATGTTCGTCATCCGGCGCGACGCGGCGGATGGCTCCGCGATGGAGACCCCGCGCTTCGACAACGACGTCCTCGGCGGCAACGTCCACCAGTAGGTTCGTTCGCTGATGCGTTCATTCACGCGCGAGCCGAATGAACGCATCGCCCAGCTCGGTCACGGTCTCGAGGCGCATCAGGAAGCGCCGGTAGTCTTTTTCGACGCGCGGACCTGTCGCGGCGCGGAGCTCAAAGTCGGTGATCCGCGTGATCGTAAATCGGGCGGCGGCCGCGCGCGCGAGCGCTGAAAACGAACGCGTCTCGTCCTCGCCGAGCGGCCGAACCGCTTCATAGCCGCGGACCATCGCGCGGAGGAGCGCGGGGTCCAGTGCGCTCCCGAAGGTCCACGCGAGCGCGGTGATCGCGAGGTCGTACGCGAACGCTCCGTCCGCTGCGCTCTCCCAATCCAGCGCCCCAGCGATCACGTCGCCCTCGAAGCGCACGTTGTCCCGGAAGAGGTCGCCGTGGATCGCGCCAGTGGGAAGCGGGGGCAAGTCTTCGGCGGCATCGAGTCCGCGCTCAGCGGCATCCGCGGCGGCGAGCAGCTCCCGCTTACCGGACGCGCGGATCTGAACCAAGCGCTCGCGGACCCGATCGAAACCAAAGCGCGCGGGGCGTCGCCACCCAAAGTCCGCAACCGCGAGATGAACCCGCGCGAGGTACCGACCGACCGTGGCCGCGCGCGCTTCGCTGACGTTGGGCTGGCAGCTCTCGTCACCCGGGACCACCGGAAAGAGCGCGGTCGGCTTGCCAGCCAAGCGGACGACGCCGGGCCCGTGCGCCAGGTCTGGAAGCGGAGTCTCGAGTCCGTGCGAGACGAGATGAGACAGGAGCGCCCACTCGTAAGCGACCCCGGTCGTTTCTTGGTCTTCATAGACGCGCAAGAAGCGCGCGCCCTTCTCGAACGTCACGAGGTAGTTCGTGTTCACGCTCCCCTTCGCGACCTCGATCAGCTCCTGACATGGCCCGAGCGCGTAGCGCGCGGAGAGCGCGGAGACCTGGTCGCGTGTGAGCTTCGTGTAGACCGCCATCTCAGTCCACGGAAGGCGTGACCCAGAAGAGCGACGCGAATGGGCGCGCCTCCTTTGGGAGCTCGCCGTGCTGGCGGCGGTAACGAACGAGGGTGGCCGCGAGCGCGTCCAGTACCGAACCGAGCGCGACCTCGTCGTCCCGGACAGCTTCCGCGGAGACGAACAGACGCGGCGAGCGAACCTCGACGGCGATGTGGTCTGGAGACGCGAGCAATCGGTGTCGACCGATCACCACCTCGATCCGCTCGCCGGTGCGAAACGCGCGCGGAACCAGCCAGCGCACCGTCGCGGCGCGGGTCTCTCGATCCGTTTCGAGATCGCTCAACGTGAGCAGCAGGACGCTGGGGTCGAGTCGGTTCGCCACCTTCTCCAGGAGCGCGCGTCGATCGGGAAGCGACAGCAGTGGGTACGCCGTGACCATCGCGTTGTCGGCAGCTTCCTGCTCGAGCGCTTGTCGCTCCCGACGATCCGCGCGTGCCAAGGACGGTCCCATGGGTTGCGGAGCTATCACGCCGTGTTCGTAAACGCGATGCCTCACGAGCCACGTCCGCAGGAAGCGGGAGCGCCATCACCTCGCTTCGCCGGGTCGACCGGAGGGCATCGGCAACGAGGGTCATTTAATGCTATCGACGTGGTCGCTATGGGGTCTGACGACGCGTACATCGAAGAGCATCGACCGCTCGTCCTGAGCATCGTCGACAAGGTTGTTCGTCAGTTCAACATTCAGGGCCCACGAGACGATCTGATCGCCGACGGCTTCCGCGGGTTGATCGAGGCGAGGAGCCGCTTCGACGCGGAGCGCGGGGTTCAGTTCTCGACCTTCGCCTACTACCGGATCCGGGGCGCCATCATTGACGGCGTCCGCCGCAACGCGCCGCTTCCGCGCCGGCTCTACGCGCGACTTCGGGCCGCCCAGAGCGCGGATGAGATCACGGAGATCTTGGGCCGTGAGCGCGCCAAGAACCCGCAGGTCCGAAGCGACGTGAAGCAGACGGTTCTGTCGTTGGACGACACGCTGAGCAATATCGCGCAGAGCTACGCGCTCGCGGCGATGGAGCAGCCGACCCACGAGGTCGACACCGCGGAAGAGAACCTGCTCTCGGCGGAGTCCGCACATCACATTCGCGCTGCGCTCGAGGTGCTCAACCCACGCGAGCGAGCGTTCATCGAGCGGTTCTATTTCAAAGGAGAGACGCTCGAGTCGGTCGGCAAAGAGTTCGGGATCTCAAAATCCTGGGCGAGCCGTATCCACACGAAAGCATTGAAGAAGATACGCGCTCACTACGAGACCGCGATGAGCGGCTAGCTTTTTTCTCTGGCGGGTCGCAACCGAAGTCGCGCGAGGGCGAAGACGCCACATGGCTGATCCCATTCGTCCCGTCCTCCATCGCCCCGTTGAGGGTCACACCACGTCTGCCGCGCGGCGTTCGCCGTCGGCGGGCAGCTTCCGTGAGGTCATGGCAGAGGTGAGCCCCGAGGCGAGCGTCGAGACGCGCTCCCCCATTCTTTCCGCCGTGGCCGATGCAGCGGAGAGCATTGGGCGCGGTCATCGATTCATCGACCGAGCGATTCGCGCTGCGCGTCGTGGCCGCGAGCTGTCACCCGAGCAGCTCATCGCGACCCAGGCTGGTGTTTACCGCTACACACAGGAGCTCGAGCTCGCGAGCAAGATCGTCGACAAGAGCACCCAGGCCATCAAGCAGGTGCTTCAGTCTCAGCAATAGGGCTCAACGGTTCCGGTCGCAGAGCGCGCGTTCGAGCGCGGTCGGCTCTCGAGCACAGCGCGTCACCAGCGGATCGAGCGTGGTGAGGCGCAGCAACGCCCCGACCATTTGGCGCGCCTCGGCGCGCTTTTTGTCGTCCGTCTCGAAGCGTACGAGCGCGCGGTACATCGCGAGCGCGATCGACCAGTTTCCCTTCGCTTGCGCTCGTCGCGCGGTGACCCAGCGGGCAGGTAAAAACCTCGGGTAGCGTCGGCTGATGCGCGCGAGCGCGGTGTCTGCGCGAGGGTCGTTCGCCGAGATGAGAACTCGCGCATGGACCCAACCGAGCGCGCGATCGCCCGGACGGCGCCGAAGCCCAGACTCCGTCACCTCGAGCGCGTTGCTCACTTGGTCGATCGTCAGATACGCCTCCGCCAGCGCGACGTAGCCGCGCGGATCGTTGGGTGAGACTTGGATCGCTTCTCGGAAAAAGCCGACAGCGCTCCCCGGGTTCCCGGCATCCGCGTGTCCTTGACCCACTTCCAGCAGCCGATTCGTGCGCTGCGCTTGCCTTGCCCCTTGGGCGTGTGTCGCGCCTGATACAAAGAGGATCCCAGCAACACAGATCACGCTGCACGCGGACAGGACATGTCCAGCGCTCGCGAAGTGGTGTCCGGTTGATCTCACCATGATTCAAGTGTAACCGGACCGTCCGCCGACGCATCCCCGCCAGGCGGAGACCATTTTCGTTGGGGGGTCTCTTGCGGCCCCTCTCCCACGTTCGCTTTCGCGAATATTCTTGGAGGGGCTGTCCGCCCCTCCCTCCAAATAAGTAAATGATTTGGAGCCTCCCTCCCATGTTCGCTCCGCTCTGCGCTCCTTCGTCGCTTTCCAATATTCGCGGCATCGCCGCACTGACCGGACGGTCCTCCTGAGTCTCCGATTTCTCGCCTTCGCTGCGTTCTTTCTTTCTGGCGCGTCCAGTCTGATTTTCCAGTCGATCTGGTCCCGCATGCTCGCGCATGTTTTTGGCGCGAGCAGCGTCGCCATCAGCACCGTGGTCACCGTCTTCATGGCGGGTCTGGGTCTCGGCGCCTTCTTCGCTGGAAAGTACGCGGACCGCATCAAGCATCCGGTCATCACGTACGCCGTCGTGGAGCTCTTGGTTGGCCTCTGGGCCCTCCTCGTCCCGGTCTTGCTCGCCTCGGACGGCTGGCTCGCGGGGATGAACGCGACCCTCCGGAACGAGCTCGGCGCAGGATCGATGGGGTTCATGCTCGCCCGCTTTGCCTGCGTCGTCCCGATCCTGATCGTCCCGACGACCTTGATGGGCTCGAGCCTGCCGCTCCTCTCCCGTCACTTCGTGAACCGGCAAAACGAAGCACAAGATGTCGGCTCCTGGGTCGGCGCGCTCTACGCCGTCAACACGTTCGGCGCCGTCGCGGGCGTCATCCTCGCCGGCTTCATCCTGATGCCGACGGTCGGTGTCAGCGCGACCAACTTCGTCGCCGTGGGCATGAACATCGTCCTCGCGGTCGCCATCTTCGCACTGCGCGGGGTGCTCCTTGGACCGGACTGGAAAAAGGGCGACAAGCTCTCGTTCCTGCCCGGAAAGGAAGACGAGTCGAAGGCAAAGGAAGTCGCCGGCGACGACGGGGAAGCGGACGAGGTCAACGCCCCGTCGGATCCCGACGATGAGGGCGACACCGACGAAGAGGACACGAAGTCCAAGTCGAAGAAGAAGAAGTCCAAGTCATCGAAGTCCAAGAAAAAGAAGACGCCAAAGAAAAAGTCGGCGGACGAGGACGAGGAAGCCAGCTGGGCCAGCGAAGGAGACGCGCTCCCCGAGCTCGGGATGCCGATCCCCGCGGTCGCGCGGAAGGCCGCGTTCGTCGCCTTCGCCGCGTCAGGTGCCGCCGCGCTTTGCTACGAGGTCGTCTGGAGCCGCGCGCTCGCGATGACCATCGGGTCGTCGGTCTACTCGTTCAGCTTGATCCTGGTCACGTTCCTCATCGGGATCGCCGGCGGCAGCGCGTTCGCCTCATCGGTCGTGGGCAACAAGCGGGTCCTGGAATCCGTCGGGATCTTCTCCGTCGTCCTCACGCTGCTCGCAAACGGGATCTGGGGCGTCGAGCGCGGCGTCGTCATGTGGCTCGTGCTGAGCCTCGTCTTCTGCCTGCCCATCGCGGTCGTCTGGGCAGCGGTCCGCGCGCGCCGGAAGAGCTTTGGCTCCCACCACACCAACCTCACGATTCCCGTTCTGGTGCTCGCCGCGGTTCCCGCTTCCGCTGCCATCGTGAACGCGATCATTCACGCCGGACATCTGTCGACCATCGTCGCCACGGTCACGGTGACCTTGTCGGTCTTCTTGGCCGCGGTCGTCGTGCTCCGCCGCTACCCGGTCTTCCAGCTCGCCGCCGTGCAGCTCTTCATCGCCGCCGCGACCTTCGCGAACTACGTGTTCCAGGACGAGATCCCGTGCGCGTTCGCCGCGTTCGTCTCAAGCGTCTCGGAGCTCCACGAGAGCATCGGCCTGGTCCAGTTCTTTATGTTCGTGACCGCCTCGCTTTGCACCCTGCCCGCGACCATGGGTATGGGCGCGATGTTCCCGATGACCCTCCGCATCTTCACGAGCGGCGGTGAGTCGGTCGGTCGTGATGTCGGCACGGTCTACGCGGGCAACACCATCGGCTCCATTATCGGCGCCTGGCTCCCCGGCTTCGTGCTCATGCAGTTCCTCGGGATGGAGCGCACGCTCCTGGTCGGGATGTTCCTCAACCTCGGCCTCGCCTTGATGATGCTCGTCGCGAGCTCGGCCGAGGTCAAAGACGAGGACGACAAAGAGATCGAACCACCCGCTTGGCACTCGGTCGCGATCTACATCTTGGCGCCGCTCGTCCCCGCGCTCTGCGCTGGGCTCTACCTCGGTGGCTGGCGCCTGGACGGTCCCCTCCGCTGGAACTCGTCACAGATGACGCTCGGTGTGTTCCGCGTCTCCCTCGCGGAAGACGCCTGCAGCGATGATTGGGGCGAACCGGATCTCGTCTATTACCGCGACGGTCTCTCCACGACGGTGACGGTCGAGCGCTGGGGTCGCCACTACGCGCTCAAGAACAACGGCAAGGTCGACGCCAGCAACGGCGATGACATGCCCACGCAGATCATGGTCGGCGCCTACCCGCTGTTGATGCACCCACGCGGCGCGACCGATCTCGACGTCGCGGTGGTCGGCTTCGGCTCCGGCGTGACGGTCGGCACGACGCTCAAGTTCCCCGTTCGCTCCGTCGACGTGATCGAGCTGGAGAAGGCCGTCCTCGACGCCTCGCGTTTCTTCGAGGAGGTCAACCACCTCACGTACGCGCTGGATGAGTTCCCCTTCGTCGAGATGGATCGGCTCTCGGTCATCAACGACGACGGGCGCAACTACCTGGCGTCGACCGACAAGCAGTACGACGTGATCATCAGCGAGCCGTCCAACCCGTGGATCACCGGCGTCAGCGACCTGTTCACGACGGACCACTTCCGCATCACGAAGCAGCGCCTCCGCGAAGGCGGCATCTACTGCCAGTGGGTCCAGCTCTACGAGCTCAGCCCCGAGAACATCAAGACCATCTACCGAACCTTTGCGTCCCAGTTCGAGCACGTCGTCGTCTTCTCCGCCGAAGACCTCAGCTCCGACACGGTGCTGCTCGGTTCGGACTCGCCGCTGCCGCTCGACATCCAGCGGATCGCGCGTGGTTATGAGCTCCCGGGCATCTCACGTGAGCTCGAGCGGGCGTACATCCACACGCCCTACGACGCCTTCGCGCGGACCTTGCTCTCGACCAAGGAAGAGGTCCTGAGCTACACGCGGATCGAGCGACGTCGACGCGGCGGCGAGTGGATCGAGTACCCGGACTCCAACAACGATCCAGACACCGGGTGCACAAACGACTGCGAGCGGATCCCCGCGGTGCTCAACACCGACGACAACGCCCACATCGAGTTCGCGGCACCGCGCGATCTCATCGGCTTCCAGCGCTACGAGGGTTACCTCACGAACATCTACGCGCAGGACTGGCCCTACGGCCGCATCATGACCGCGGTCGAAGGCTTCGGCGAAGGTACCGACGCCTCGCGTGCCTACGCGGAGCTCTCCATGTCGCTCATCGCGCACGGCCGCAAACCCGAAGCGGCCGCGTTCGTGGAGCGTTCGCGCAGCGAGGGCGAGACCCGCGAGACGGTGATCGCGGCGGAGGTCCTCACCCGCTTGATCAGCGCCGAAGGCGAGCCCGCTCTTCGCACGGAGCCGCCCGTCCCTGGTCCGCAGCTCGCGCCGCGTGAAGCACGTCAGCTCATGGAAGGCTTCGCCGCGGTCCAGTCGGCGGTGGACCTCGGTTCGTACGGCACCGCGCTGGCGGCCACCGAGAACATCCCGTCCCCGCTCCGCATGCACAGCGGGCCCGGTCTCCGGATGCTCTACGGCTACCTTCTCTTCAAGACCGCGGCGTCCTACCCGTCGCGCTACCGCGAGTCGATCGACCAGCTCGAAGACCTCGTCCGCGGCGACGAAGAGTACGCGCGGCGTCACCCCGAGATTTACTACTTCCTCGGACGTGCTCACGACGCGGAGATGAACTTCGACAAGGCGCTCCGAAACATGCGCGTCTTCGTCGAAGCGCGCATGCTCGCCGCCGAAGATGACGAGCGCGCGCGACTCGAACGCGAAGCGGCCGCCGGCGCTGCAGAAGGTGTCGAAGGCGGAGATGAAAACGCGCCGACCACGGACGAGCCCGGCGAAGCGGACAAGACCGAAGACGAGGCACCGGAAGATGCGGGCGCCCCGAACGAAGACGCCACCGCACCCGACGCCACCGCACCCGGCGCAGAGTAGCGAACGAGCACGCACGCGTGTGGCGCTCGCTCGGCGTTCAGCGTGCTTGGTGTTCGCTCAGCAAGGGATGCGTCAACCTGAGCTGCTTGATCACCTCCTCGACGACGTCTCTTGGGCGTGAGTCGGGGAGCGTGAGCGGCGCAGAGGACAGCAGCGCCTTCGCGCACGCGGCGACAGAGTCTTGCAGCGCGACCAAGTCGTAGCCCCCCTCGAGAAAGAGCGCGGTGGGGGCGAGGTTGGCGAGCGCACTCGTCATCGCCGCGAAGGTCGCCGCGTCGAGCTGTTGCCCGCCGATGGGGTCATCGGCATGTGCATCGAACCCGGCGGACACCAATACAAGTGACGGCCCGAACGCGCGCAGGGCCGGGAGCACGACCCGCCTCATCGCCGCGCCATAGTCCGCGGGGGTCGAGCTCGCAGGCAGCGGAACGTTCAGCGTCGCGCCCCGTCCCGCGTCGCGTCCAACCTCATCCGGGTGCCCCGTTCCCGGATAGAGCGGCGACTGGTGGAGCGAGACGAAGAAGACGTCACCATCGGCGTAGAAGATCTCTTGGGTGCCGTTTCCGTGGTGGACATCGAAGTCCACGATCGCGACTCGTTCCGCTCCGCGCGCGCGCGCTGCGGCTGCCGCGATCGCGATGTTGTTCAAGAGGCAAAACCCCATCGCGTTGTCCGGTCGCGCGTGATGTCCGGGCGGCCGAACGAGCACGAACGCCCGCGTCGCTTGTTCGGTCACGAGCGCCTCCACCGCTTGCACGCCAGCGCCGGCCGCGAGTCGCGCGATCTCGCCAGAACGGCGCGCGAAGTAGGTGTCCGGATCCAGCCACCCCTGCTCCCCGCGTATCGCTTCCATCCGCGCCTCGTGCCCGGTGGTGTGAACCCCAAACAGGTCTCGTCGTTCCGCAACGAGCGGGACCACTTGAGACGCGACCGACGCGATGCCTGCGCGCGCGGCCAGCTGTCGATCGGGGCGCTCAGGGTGCGGGCTCTCCGCGGCATGAGACGTGAAAAGCGGATGGTCGACGACCCAAAGCGATGACGCATCTTCAACCAAGAGGAGGTCTCCTTGATGGCGTCGCTTGACCCGACAAGACGCCGAATGATACCACCTTTTCCGCAGTTTACCGGGACTTCGAGCGCGCTCTTTGCGTTTGAAACCGCGGCTTTACGGGAGAAAACGCCGATGCGGCTGAAGATCATCGCCGGCAACTTGATCGTGGTTCTGATCGTTGGGCTCACCGCATGGTGGGTTGTCCGTTCGCAGCTCTCAGAAGGGCTGACGCAGCGAGTCGACGATCGCATCGACAACGACCGGCAGCTCTTTGAGCGGTCCTGGCGGATGTCCGGCCTCGAGTTTGTGGGCAACGTCCAGAACCGCGCCAACCAAAACGGTGCTCGCAACGTGTTCCACGCGCTCGATGAGCAAGGACGACGCTCGCGCGCGCACGAGACGAGCAACACGATCGCGGCCTGGCTTGGGGACCCCGCGCGAGGCACCAACGGGATGCCAGAGATCGTCGCGATCCTCGACGAGACCGGAAAGGTCATCGCCCGGAACGCCGACCCGAACAACCTCTTCGGTCGTCAACTGGTCAGCGAGATCCCGGCGCTTCGAACCGTGATCTCGGATGTCACCGCGAAGCTCGACGTGTGGAACCGGACCGACGAGAACAAGCTTCTCCAGGTCGGGATGTCGCCCATCTTGAACGACGCGCGGACGATGGTCGGCGTGTTGCTCGTGGGCTACGACATCTCGAGCGGCCGCGCCTCTTCCGAGTCGCAGGTCCTGGGTCACGAGGTCGCGTTCGTCGCCGGCGACAAGATCTACAGCTCGTCCCTCGAGTCTGGCGCCGCGCAGGCACTTCAGTCCGTTCTCTTTGGCGCACAGGAGGCTGGGACCCAAACCGCGCTCGCGGGCGGAACCGGTGGCGTCTTCGATATCAAGCTTGGAGAGATCGAGTACACCGCGGTCTCCGCGCGGCTCCCGGACACCCCGTCGGTCCCGGCCGCCTACGTCGTCCTCGCGAACCGAACCGACGCGTCTTCGCTCGTCGACGTGACGAACTTCATCTTGATCCTCACCGCGCTCGGCGCCTTCGCGATTCTCATCTACGGCTTCATCCTCGCGGGGACCTTCCTCAAGCCGCTCGAGCAGATCGAAGAAGATGTTCTCTCGGTCATCAACGGCCGGCGTGACCTCCGCATCAACGTCAAGAGCGCCGAGTTCGGTGGCCTCGCGTATCGGATCAATCAGCTCATCAATGTCTTCACGGGCCAATCGGACGACGGCACGGGAGGCACCTGGGGAGATGCGGCGCAGTCCCTGGGAGGGATGGGCCGCCCAAGCGCCGCCGACGCGCCGAGCGCTGCGAAGCCCGCCAACAACGAGGAAGCGGTCCTCGCCGCGAAGCTCGCCGCTGAAGATGGCGGCGCCTACCAAGAGCGCGTGTTTGCGGAGTACATCGCGGCCAAGCAGGCCGCCGGCGAAGACGTCTCCAACATCACGAAGGACAAGTTCCTCGGTCGCCTCGACAAGAACGCCCAGAAGCTCGCGACCCA
The DNA here is from genome assembly GCA_938024995.1 of uncultured bacterium. Lineage (GTDB taxonomy): Bacteria > Myxococcota_A > Polyangia > Polyangiales > Houyiibacteriaceae > CALJDU01. Next base: position 22,576 of record CALJDU010000031.1, on the reverse strand, counting down.
ACACGGTTGCCGAATGGTTCGGTTCCACGTGATGAGCCGAAGCGGTCAGGTGATCCTGAAGCCGGTCATCATCCGCTAGCACTCGTTCGAGACGCCACACCAAAGCGGAGGTCCTCAAAAGGGGTCTCCGCTTTCTGGTTTTTCGTCACAGGCGGGAGGTATCCTTCCTGAGGCATGCAGACGTTCGTCATTGCTTGCGGCTCTGCGGAGATCGCCACCGCGCTGTCGCGCGCGGCACAGTCGCTCGGCCTGTCGGTGGATCCGCAACTGGTCACCGGACTCGCGGACTTCGGGGCCACCGAGCTCGCCGCGCTCAAAGACGTCGATGGTTGGCTCTTTCAGGACGTCCCCGCGCTCGACGTGTTGGTAACGCATCTGTCCGCGCGAGATGGCTTCCCCATCGGTCTCCTATCCTCAGCCTCTCCGCTCCACAGCCTCCTGCCGGACCTCGGCTTTCCGGTCGCTTCTTCTGTTCGCGCCTTCGCGGCGCTTCTCGTCGTGTTCGCGCATCGAGAGGCTCGCCCCTGGGAGTCTTCGCTCCGCGCGCTCTCCTCGCTCGACCGACGTTGGCTCTCAGACATCCTCGTGCGCAACGCGAAGTCCTCCCTCGCGAGCGTCGCCGATGGTCTCGTCGCCGTCGAATCCGTGGTCGCCGGGGAAGCACGTGATGTTCGCGACGCCCTGCTCTGCTGTCTCGCCGCGAGCGGTCCGGCACGTCCGCCGATGCCGCGCGTCAAAGGGGTCGAGCGTCGCCGGGTCGAGGAGGTCATCCTCGGTCCGCGTCGCGCGCTCTCGGATCCCGCCAGCAAGCTCGCGCTCGACGCATACGATCTCCCGCTCCCCGTCGAGGAGCTCTGCGGAAGCGCATCACGTGCGGCATCGGAAGCGGCGCGCATCGGCTTCCCCGTCAGGCTCGCCCTCGCGTCTCCCGACCTCCGCATTTGGGACCATCCCGATCTCGCCATCGATGGCGTCGACAACGCCGCGCGTGTCCGCGATGTCTTTCGTCAGATGACCTCGCTCGCGAAAGAGCGTGAAGCCGGCGCTCGGATCCTCGGCGTCACGGTTACCGCCGAGGCCACCCCGCGGGCTCTGCTGCGCGCCCACGTTCGCTCGGTCTCTCCTGTTCTCGCCCACCTCGCGCTGGGCTTCGCGGACCCCCACGGAGCGGCCTGCAACGACGAGACGCACCTGTTGCTCCCGTGCTCCATCGATTCCCTCGCCTCGGCCCTCAAGAGGCTTCAGGGCGCGCCGCTGCTACTCGATCGAGACGCTCGACGGCTTCTGCTCCCCTCGCTTCACGACGCGCTTCAGCGACTCGGGGTTTTCGTTCACGACTTCCGTGATGAGGTCGAGGAGGTCACGGTCCAGCCGCTCGCCGTCCTCTACAACGGCGAGGTCGAGCTTCGCGAGGTCTGCATCCAGGTCAGCGACGCCTTCGAGCGCTCGCTCAAGAGCGCTCAGTAGCCCCGCGCGATCGCCAAAACCGTGTCCAACCGGTCATAACAACACCCCGTTCGCGCCGCTTTGAGACCCGTTCGCGATTTTGGCCGCGAGGACGAGAAGCGTCAGAAGTCCTCCAAACGCTTGCGAAAACCTCATGTTTTCGGCCGGCCGTTCAGAAAAACCATGACCGTTCGGACCTTTGTTTGGCTGCGAATCGGTTGTAACGCTGTTCCCAAGATGATGACCACGACCACCAACAAGCCTCCCAGCGACGCCCGGGCCCTCCGCATCCTCGCCAAGTCGGTCTATCGCGAGCTGCGCTCCACAGGGCATTCTCGCGGCGACATCGTCGGGTTCACGAACGCCCTCCTCGAGCTCGTGACCTCGGAGATCAAAGAAGAGCCAGAGCGCCACTCCTGAGTCGCTCACATGCGATCGACGCCGCCCTCGTGGTGGCGTTTTCTTTTTCGAAGCCACTCGTAGGTTCTTGATCGCGAAAGTGACGCGCTGCACCTCCCAGTTGCTCTGCTAACGCCCCAAGGATATCGTCCGCGCCGCTGTTCCCAGGTGTGGGACAAGGAGAGTTTTCATGGCCACCAGGATCGCGATTAACGGGTTCGGACGCATTGGGCGCTGCGTTGCGCGCATCCTCTTGTCGGACACGCAGTCCGACATCGAGATTGTTCACGTCAACGACCTCACGAGCCCGGAGATGCTCGCTCATCTCCTCGAATTCGACTCGGTGCACCGTCGATTCTCCAAGCCCGTGAGCGCGGTCGACGGCGGCCTCAAAGTTGGCGACGACTTCATCCCCGTCACCGCCGAGCGCGATCCCAGCAAGCTCCCCTGGAAAGAGCGCGACGTCGACGTCGTGCTTGAGTGCACCGGTGTCTTCCGGACCAAAGAGAAGTCGCAGATGCACCTCGACGCGGGCGCGAACCGCGTGATCATCAGCGCGCCCGGTGGCAAGGACATCGACGGAACGTTCTGCGTCGGCATCAACAGCGGTGACTACGACGCGGCCGCGCACCACGTCATCAGCAACGCCTCGTGCACGACCAACTGCTTGGCGCCCGTGGCCAAGGTCCTCGACGAGACCGTTGGCATCGTGAAGGGCCACATGGTGACGATCCATTCGTACACCAACGACCAGCGCATCCTCGATCTGCCGCACAAGAAGTTTCGCCGCTGCCGCGCCGCCGGCCTTTCGATGATCCCGACCACCACCGGCGCTGCGGACGCCATCGCGCTCGTCATTCCTTCCCTGAAGGGCAAGCTCAGCGGAGGCGCCATTCGCGTGCCCACGCCGAACGTCTCGCTCGTCTGCCTCAGCGCACACGTCGCGCGAGACACCACGGTCGCCGAGCTCAACGGTGCGTTTGAAGCCGCCGCGAAGAGCGGTCCGCTCAAGGGGATCCTTGGCTTCGAGACCAAGCCGCTCGTCAGCAACGACTACATCGGCAACCCACACTCGTCGATCATCGACGCGGACCAGACCCAGGTCGTCGGCGGCGACCTCGTCGAGATCCAGAGCTGGTACGACAACGAGTGGGGTTTCTCGAACCGCATGGTCGACCTCACTCGGATCATCGCGAAGAAGGGCTGAGATGCCGATCAAGTCGATCGCCGACGTCCCGCTCGCGGGGCGTCGCGTCTTTATTCGGGTGGACTTCAACGTCCCGCTCGAGGGCGGCGAGATCAGCGACGACACGCGTATCCGCGCGGCGCTCCCGACCATTCAGCATTGCGTGAAGGGAGGCGGGCGCGTCGTGCTCGCGTCGCATCTGGGGCGCCCCAAGGGGAAGGTCGTCCCGGCCCTCTCGCTCGAACCCGTCGCCGCGCGACTCGCGTCACTGCTCGAAGGCGGAGAGGTCTTCCTGACGGACGACTGCATCGGAGATGGCGCGCGTAAGGTCGTCGGGGATCTCCGCGATGGTCACGTCGCGCTTCTCGAGAACCTCCGCTTCCACCCCGAAGAGAAGAAGAACGACGCAGCTTTCGCCCAGGAGCTCGCGCGCAACATCGACGTCTACGTCAACGACGCCTTCGGCGCGGCGCACCGCGAACACGCCTCCGTCTGCGCGCTCGCCGCGGCGGTCGAGACGCGCTGCGCCGGTCTGCTTATGCTCCGTGAGCTTGAGGTCCTGACACAGATGCGCGCGACCGCGCCCAAGCCGTTCGTCGCGGTCCTCGGCGGGTCCAAGGTCAGCGACAAGATCGGCGTCTTCGAAGCGCTCCTGGAGAGCGCGGACGCGTTCCTGATCGGCGGGGCAATGGCGAACACCTTCCTGGCCGCCAAGGGTCACGCGATGGGCGCCAGCCGCATTGAAGCCGACAAGCTCGCGTTCGCGCGGAGCATGCTCACGAAGGCAGAGCAGCGCTCGGTCGATGTGCTCCTCCCGACTGACCTGCGCGTTGGACGTTCGCTCGAGGACACCCACGCTGTCCCGTTTGGGCTCGAGCTCGACGACGATCAGATGGCGCTCGACATCGGCGAAGAGACAACCGCGACGTTCGCCGCCAAGCTCAAGCGCGCGGGCTCCGTTTTCTGGAACGGACCGATGGGCCTCTTCGAAAACGATGCCTTCTCGCTCGGCACCCGAGGCATCGCCGAGGCGATGGCGGTGTCCCCCGCGTTCACCGTCGTGGGCGGCGGAGACAGCGTGGCCGCGGTCACGGAAGCGGGTCTCGCGGATCGCTACGACCATGTCTCCACGGGCGGCGGTGCCTCCCTCGCGTTCTTGGAAGGCTCGCGCCTCCCGGGGGTCGACGCGCTGCGCTGAGCCACGCGTCGAAAGAGATCAAAGAAGGAAGAGCAGATGAAGCGTAGACCGTTTATCGCGGGCAACTGGAAGCTCAACAAGACCGTGACCGAGGCGCGCTCCTTGGCGCGCGGACTCAAGAGCGGGCTCGCCAGCCAGCGAGACGTCGACGTGTGCGTGGCACCGGTCGCGACCTCGCTCTTCCCCGTCGTCGAGGCCCTGAGCGGCTCTGGCGTTCACGTGGCCGCGCAGAATACGCACTACGCAGACAAGGGCGCCTTCACGGGCGAGCTGAGCCCTACCCTCATCAAAGACGTGGGTTGCTCCCACTGCATCATCGGCCACAGCGAGCGACGTCAGATCTTCGGAGAGACCGACGAAGGTGTTCGCAAGAAGGCCGCCGCCCTCCTCAGCCACGACGTGGTCCCGATCCTCTGCTGCGGTGAGACGCTCGCCCAGCGCGAAGCCGGGGACACGCTCAAGGTCGTCCTCTCGCAGATCGACGCTGCGCTCGATGGTCTGCGTCATGACGAGGCCTCCCGCGTGATCCTGGCATATGAGCCGATCTGGGCGATCGGCACAGGTCGGACCGCCAGCCCGAGCGACGCACAGGCGGTCCACGCGGGTATTCGGCAGCGACTTTCCGACCGTTTTGACGCCCCCCTGGCGCGCTCGGTCCGGATCCTCTATGGAGGGAGCGTCAAACCTGCCAACGCGGCCAGCCTCCTCTCCGAACAAGATATCGACGGCGCCCTTGTGGGCGGCGCCTCTCTTACCTCAGAGTCCTTCCTGGCGATCATCGCCGCTGCCGGCTAACGGAGTTTTTTCGTGATCACGTTTCTCTCGGTTCTCTACGTTCTCATCTGTCTCTTCCTCATCCTCGTGGTGCTGCTCCAGTCGGGCAAAGGCGGCGGGATGGGCTCACTCGGCGGAGGCATGGGTGGCGCGAGCCAGCAGGTCTTCGGCGGCGCGGGCGCCAGCAACATCCTCACGAAGCTCACGGCCATCTCCGCGGCCATGTTCATGCTTTTGAGCGCGACGCTGGCGTACCTGTCGTCGAGCAGCGAGCAGGCCCTGCAGCGCGCGGAGGAAGAAGCGAACGCCGGCGCGACGGTCTCCGGGGACGCGGATGAAGAAGAAGGCGAAGCGGAAGAAGGCGAGACGTCCGCGCTGGGTGCGCTGGGCGAAGCTGCCGCGGGCGCCGCAGGTGCAGTCGGCGAAGCAGCCGAAGGCGCCGCGGGTGCGGTCGGTGAAGCCGCTGAAGGTGCCGCCGAGGTCGCAGGTGATGCGGTTGAGGGCGCTGGCGATGCCGTCGAAGGCGCCGCGGGCGCGGTCGGTGAGGCCGCAGAAGGTGCCGCAGAGGCCGCGGGGGACGCGGTCGAGGGCGCCGCTGAAGCAGCGGGCGACGCGGTCGAGGGCGCAGCGGACGCGGTCGAGGGTGCAGGCGCCGCGGCCGGCGATGCGATCGGCGACGCGGCGGAGATCACCGGAGACAGTCTCGAAGCGGCGGCAGCGGCCACCGGCGACGCGGCGGAAGCCACCGGCGAGGTTTTTGGACGCGCCGCGACCGCGACGGAAGAAGCGGTTGAGGCCGCCATCGAGTAGCGATCGCGAACCGCGACCCGTTTCGCGACTCAAGCCGCGACGAAAAAGGCCACCCTGCACGGGCGGCCTTTTTCAATTCCACTTCCTCGAATGAAAGCGAGCGATGTGACGCGACGAGATCGGGAGCAAAGCGACCGACCGGTCGAGGAGGAAGCTAGATCCAAACCAGCGGTTTGTCGTCCGCGAGTCGCTGGAGCCCCTCGGCCGCAGCGCGTGCGTGCCGCGCGTGCCCGTATTGAGCGGAGAGCTGCGCGACGTCACGCAGCAGCGCCTCTGCCTCGCTCGAGCGTCCTTGGTGCTGGTCGACAACCGCCAGTGAGTACTTCGCTTGGATCAGATCCCACACGAAGCCGTTCGTCTCGGCATAGCTGTGCGCCTCGAGGATCCGCTCGCGCCCCTTCTCGCTCCCGAACTTCATCGCGTCGATAAAGCCGAGGACGCGCAGGTTGGAGTTCTGGAGCTTGACCAGCCCATGCTCGCGCGCGGTCTCGTAACTGTAGCGAATGAGCGCGAACGCGCGCTTGAAGCCCTCGGCGCGCAGGTGGAGCTCGCCGAGGTTGTGCGCGTTAACCGCGGCCTCGTAGTGAAACTCAAACTCCTTCGCGAGCTCCAGAGCGGCCTCCGCGGCCCGCTGAGCGCGGTCGTGGTCCTCCGCGTAGAACGCGACGATGGAGTCGGCCTTGCAGATCTGACAGCGAAGGTAGCGGCGCTCCGTCGCGCTCGGGAGCTCGCGCGCGGAGGTCAGCGCGAGGTTCGCGTCGTCCGCTTTGCCCATCCCCGCGTAGGCCAGCGCGAGCGCCAGCAGCGCGCGCATCTGCATCGACTCGTCGTCACGTCGGCGAGCCAGCTCCAGCGCCTCGAGCAAGAGATCCACCCCGCCCTCATAGTCGCCGTTGCGGATGTCTGCGTCCGCGGTCGCGATCGTGAGGTCAAGGAGGAGCGCTTCATCGTTCTCGGCGCGCGCGAGCTCTCGCGCGCGCTCAAAGTAGCGGCGCCCTTCCGCGAAGGAGTTCGCTTCCGACAGGAAGCGGCCTCGCAGCATGCTGAAGCGCGCGACCTGGCTCGGACGTCGGAGCGCTTCCGCCAGCTCAAGCGCCGACGCCATCCGCTCAGCGCCTTGCCGCAGGCCGCGACTCCGGAAGCAAAGCTCGCCGATGCGTCGGTAGTATCGGAGCGCTTGTCCGTGGTCCGAGCCCGGCGTCTGCTGCCGCACCTCAATCGCGCGCGCCAAGCTGTCCACTGCGCCCGAGAGCGCACGCTCCGACTCGAGCCGGTCCGCTGACAAGACCCAGTAGCGCTCTGCTTCGTCGAGGTTGCCGGCTTCGCGATGGTGCCGCGCGAGCCGCTCCGCGAGGTCCGCGATGTGATCGGGATAGGTGACCGCCAGCGCGTGTCCGATCGCGCCGTGCAGGTTACGTCGCGCCTCGATCGGGAGGCCGTCATAGACAACGCGGCGCAGGACCTCGTGCGCGAAGTGATGCCCCGTCGCGTCCGTGACCAAGAGCTCGCGTTCGCGCAGCGCGTCGGTCGTCGCCACGACTTCCGCGCGGTCTCTTCCCGAGACGACCGCGAGGACCTCGTCGCTCGCGTTCGCGTCGGCTACCGCGATGATCTGGAGCAGGTGCCGGCCGACCGCGTCGACGCGGGCGACCCGCGCCGCCGCGATGCCGCGCAAGGTCTTCGGAACGTCCACCGCGATCTCTTCGTTAAACGTCACGACGCCACCGTCGGGCGCCTCCAGCGCGCCGGCGTCCTCAAGCGCGCGCAGGTACTCCTCAATGTAGAGCGGGTTCCCGCCGCTCTTCAAAGAGAGCTCGCGGAGCAACGTCGGGGGGAGCTCATCGGTCCCGAGCCGCTGCGCGGTGAGCTTGCCGATGTCGGTGTCGTCGAGCGGACCGAGCGTGATCGTCTCGTGGTTCTGGAGGCCATCGAAGAGCGGCGAGCCTGGGCGCGAGGTCGCGAGCAAGACGATCTTGGACTCCCGCGGGCGCTCAAGCATCTCCCGCAAAATGGCGCGACTGGCGTTATCGATCGACTCGACGCCATCGAAGGCGAACACGGTGAGCCGATCCTCGGCGAGCTTTTGCGCGATGCGGGTCGCCGCGACGCGGAGGAGACGAAGGTCCTGGGAGGAGTCGTCACCGACCGAGGTCACGCCGAGCGTCTGCTCGATCGCGAGCACCTCTTGGGCGGTGAGCGCGAGCTCCCGAAGCCGGCCGGTCTGCGCCTTCATCTCTTCCCGCGACGCGAAGTCGGCGAGCCCCAAGATCCCGTGGAGCATCTTGCGGCACGCGGAGAGCGGGATGTCGCGATCTTGCGGCAGCAGCTGCGTCAGGTACATCGCGACTTCGTGGCCACCGACCCGGATCCGGCGCGCGGTCTCTTCGAGGAGACGCGACTTGCCGATTCCCGGCGGACCGACGATCGAGATGAGCCGCGGTGCGCCGGCGGTCGCGATGGCGAGAACCTCACCAATGCGCCGGAGCTGATCCCGGCGCCCGACGATGCGCCCCTGCGCGACCGGCAGCCGCTTTCCGAGCGTAAGCCCCTCGTCCTCAAGCACCTCGAAGCGATGCGCGATGGTCTCCGCGACGCTGCGGCTGACCTGCGTCGTGCCGAAGCGAGCTTTACGCGTCAGGCGCTTCACGTCCGCGATCAGACGGTCCGTCCGCGCGTCCGGGATCAGTTCTCCGGCCGCGTCGACCATCACGTGACCGACCTCAACGCCGGCCTGAATCGTGGTCGCGCCCGCGGAGACGTCGACCGCGTCGCGCGTGGCCGCGACGATCTTGCTCGCGCAGTCGGCGGCGGTAAACGCTTCACGTCCGTCGGGTCGCTTGACCCCGAAGAAGGCGACCCAGCGGCGCTCTCCATCGTCTTCGCTCTGCGTGACCAGAGCGCCTCCGAGGAAGCGGATGAGCTCGCTCACCCGACGCTCTGGAAACGGCTCATCGGTCGCCATCGAGACCTGAAGCGCTGCCACCTCGCGACGCTCCGCTTGGGCGCGGGTGATGATCGGCCGCGGCCCGGACGAAGCGCCGCGCTTGCCGCTTCGGGTCGGTCCGCCACCGAAGAGCGCGCGGAGGTCTTCTTCCGGCTCCTGCCGCTCGGCCTCGTCCGCGATCGTCTTGAGGTAGCGCGCGAGGTCCGGCGCCCCGACCCGACGGCGGGTCGAGTAGAGGTACTGGATGAGCTCCTCGTACATGTGCCCGGCGCTCTGAAAGCGGTCCTCGGGAGCGGGCGCGAGCGCCCAGCTCAGCGCGTCGCGGAGCTCCTTGGGGAGGTCGGGCAGAAAGTCTTCGATCGGGCGCGTGTTGCCCTCACGAACCGCCGCGAGCGTCTCGTAAGGAGAAGGACCGGCGAACGGGTGGTGTCCCGCCAGCGCCTCATAGAGCACGACCCCAAGCGCGTAGATGTCGGTGCGGTGATCGACGTCTTCTCCGCGCGCCTGCTCCGGAGACATGTAGGCGTACTTGCCCTTCAGCGTGCCGGTGTCGGTCACCTTGAGCGAGAGGCGGGTCGTCGCGATCCCGAAGTCGGTCAGCTTGACCTCCCCCTCGTTACTGAGGAGCACGTTCTGCGGGCTGACGTCGCGATGCACGATGTGAAGCGGCTGCATCTCGGTGTCACGTCGACGATGTGCGTAGTCGAGCCCCTTCGCGATCTCGGAGATGAGGTAGACCGCCAGCTCGGGCGGAAGTGGATGACCTAGACGTCGACCGCGCCTCAACACGGTCGCGAGATCGTGTCCGGCGACATACTCCATCGCGATGAAGTAGCGGTCGTCGGCTTTCCCCAGATCGAAGACCTGCACTAGGTTCGCGTGCGAGAGGCTGACCGCGATCTTGGCCTCGTTGATGAAGAGCTCGACGAACTCCCAGTCGGTCGAGAGCTCGGGGAGGATCCGCTTGATGACCAAGATCTTTTCGAAGCCTTCGACGCCATGCGCCTTGGCTTTAAACACCTCGGCCATGCCCCCCCGCGCGAGGAGCTCGATCAGTTGGTATTTCCCGTAGATGACGGGCGCAGACTCCACATCGACCCCTTCAATGCGCGACATCGCGCGAGCGGCGAAGTCTACCGTATTGTCGCGCCATCCTGTAGCTCAGCCTGTCCCGGATCGGCGGCGAACTGAAGGCGGTGAAGACGGCTGTAGACGCCGCCCGCAGAAAGCAAGCTCTCGTGGTCGCCATCCTCGACGATCCGGCCCTTGTGGAAGACCAAGATACGATCGGCATCGCGAATCGTGGAGAGTCGATGCGCAACAATCAGCGCGGTCCGACCGGCGAGGACTTCACTGACCGCGCGCTGCAGCTCGGCTTCCGACTCGCTATCGACGTTGGCCGTGGCCTCGTCGAGAAGCAAGAGCGGCGCGTCTCGTACCAGAGCGCGCGCGAACGACAGGAGCTGTCGCTGCCCCGCGCTGAACCCTTGTCCGCGCTCGCCGATCTCGGCGTCGAGCCCCCCGCGCTCTTCGAGGAACGACATGGCGCCGACTCGCTCGAGCGCGTCAATCGCGCGTTCATCGCTCACATCATCGTTGAGCGCGAGGTTGTCGCGGACGGTGCCGCTGAACAGGAACACGTCCTGCGGCACGCTCGCGAAGCGTCCACGCAAACCCGCGCGAGACACCGCGCGCACCTCGTCTCCGGTGACCCACACCTCGCCGGACTGAAGCTCGTAGAGCCGCTGGAGCAAAGACAAGACCGTCGTCTTGCCCGAGCCGGTCGCGCCCACGATGGCGACGCGTTGGCCGCGACGGATCTCAAACGACACATCACGCAACACAGGGTGTTCGGGGCGGTAGCCAAACTCGACGCCGCGGAACGCGATCGCGACGTCATCGGCCGGTGATTCGCCTTCGGGCTCACGGAGCCCGTCCGCGTCGAGCTCATCCACGGAGAGCAGCGAGAAGATCCGCTCGGCGGACGCGAGCGACTGTTGAATGATCGTGTACTTGGTCGCGAGGTCTCGGATGGGGATGAAGAAGCGCTGAATGAAGTCATAGAACGCGACGACGGTGCCGACCTCCGCCGCGGACGCCTGAGTCGCCCAGCCGGCGCGGGCGGCCGCGAACCAGAGCACCATCGCGACGCACGCGACCGACACCGATTGAACGACCGAGTAGAGGAGCGCGTCGTAGCGAATCGCGTCGTAGTTCGCCTGGCGATACGCGGCGTTGATCTCGGCGTACTCCGCGGCGCACTCCGCCTCTCGCGAGAACGCCTGCACGACCGCGATGCCCTGCACCTGTTCGTTGAGGTAGGCGTTGAGCTGCGCGATCCGGAATCGGATCCCGCGAAACGCTTTGCGCGCGTGCCCACGGAAGATGTTGATCGCGACGGCGAGCGGCGGCAGCGCGGCGAAGGCCACGAGGCTCAGCTGCCAGTCGAGATAGAGCATGAAACAGACGATGCCCGCGAGCGTGACGAGGTCCGCGATCGCCGTCACCGCGCCGGACGCGAAGAGCTCGGTGAGCCCATCGATGTCGTTGGTGACGCGGGTGACCACGCGCCCGATCGGGGTGCGGTCGAGATAGCCCACCGCGAGTCGCTGAATGTGCTCGAACACGGAACGGCGCAGGCCCGCGGTCGCGCGCTGCCCCGCGAGCTGCATGAGGTAGGTCTGCGCAAAGCGCGCGAAGAACTGCAGGACGATCGCGCCGAAGAACAAGAGCACGATGTTCTCAAGCGCGTCGGCCGACGAGGTCACCAAGGTCGCGTCGATCGCTGACTTGAGCAGGAACGGCTGCGCGACCGCGGCCACCGACGCGATCGGCATGAAGAGCAGCGCCACGCCGAGGATGTGCGAGTGCGGCTTGAGGTACGGCCAGAGCCCGCGCAACAACGCGAGGTCGTAGCTCTGTTCCTGAACATCTTGCTCGACGAGCAGGTTCGCGGACCGCGCTTGGCGTTTCCCGTTCTTCTGGTTCGCGGCGCTCACAGCGTCGACAGCTCCTGCTCAAGCGCTTGGCGCTCCGCCAGCCGCTTGTAGAGCCCGTTCGCCGCGCAGAGCTCGTCATGTGTCCCGCGCTCGACCACCCTGCCTTCGTCGAGGACGATCACGTAGTCCATCCGCGCAGCGGCCGCGACCCGGTGCGTGATGAGCAAAACGCTCCGCTTTTGGCTGACGCGGTCGAGCGTATCGAGGATGGCCTTTTCAGTCTTCGCGTCGACCGCGCTGAGGGGATCGTCGAGGACCAGCACAGATGGATCGCTGAGCAGCGCGCGCGCGAGCGATACGCGTTGCTTCTGCCCACCCGAGAGCTGCACGCCGCGCTCACCGACCAGCGTCTCGAAACCGTCCGGGAGCTCCTCGATCTCGCTCAAGATCATCGCCTCGCGCGCGGCGTCCCGGATGGTCTCGCGGCTCGGCTCTTCCCCAGCGAACGCGATGTTCTTCTCAATGGTCGACGAGAAGAGGAAGGGGTCTTGTTGCGCGTAGCCGATCTGCGCGCGGAGCGATGGAAGGTCGAGGGTGGTGACGTCGTCGCCCGCGAGCCGAACCGCGCCCGTGGGCGTCGGGAGCAAGCGCGGAAGCAGCGCCGCCAAGGTGCTCTTGCCGGAACCGACCGACCCGAGAATGGCGAGCGACCGCCCCGGCGCGACCGCGAACGAGACATCGCTGAGCACCTCGGTCTCGCCATACGCGAACGTGAGCCCGTCGATCTCGACACCGCCGGTAGTCGCGGCGGGCCGGGGAGCGCTCGGCTGCGCCACCTCGGGCGTCGCTTCCAGGATCTCCGCGACCCGCGCGAACGAGGCGCGGCCGCGCTGGACCACCGCGAGCAAGTAGCCGAACGCGAGGGTCGGCCAGACCAGCTGCGCGAGGTATGCGTGGAAGGCGGCGAACTCTCCGACGGTGAGGGTCCCCGCGATCACCATGCCGCCGCCCTTCCAGATCACGATGAGCGTCGCGAAGGAACCAATGAGCGTGAGCATCGGCCACATGAAGCCGCGCAGCACAACGAGCCTCAGGTTGCGACGAATGGCCTCTTGGTTGACCTCCTCGAAGCGCTCGAGCTCACGCTCCTCAAGAGAGAACGCGCGAACGACGCGTAGGCCGGAGAGGTTCTCCTGAGCGCGCTCCGCCAACATGCCGAGCGCTTCCTGCGACTCGAGGCTGCGGCGGTAGAGCGTCTTGCCGAAGGCTTGCGCGAACACGACGATGAGCGGGTACGGGATGAGCGCGTAGAGCGTGAGCTCCGGAGAGAGCGCGAACATCAACGCGATGGCGCCGACGTAGGCGAACCCGGCGTTGACCACGTTCAAGATCCCGAAGCCGACGAGCAAGCGGATCTGCGCGAGGTCGTTGGTCGCGCGGCTCATGATCTCGCCGGTCGGCATCCGCGCGAAGAAGGTCGAGCCGAGCGCGTGGATCTTCTCCATCACGACGTTACGGAGGTCATGCTCGACGTCGCGACCCACGTTGAAGACGTAGACCCGGGAGAACGTGCGAACGATCCACATCCCCGCCGCGACCAGGATCACGTAGAGCGCAAAGCGTGTGACCTCCGACCACTGTGCCGCGGAGAGCGCGTCGACCGCGTTCTTCAGGAGCCAGGGGATCCCCTTGTCGAGGATGTTCGTCAGCAGCAGCAGAACCGCGCCGATAAGGACGCGGCCGCGATACGGACGGACATGATCGTAAAGCCGCATCGCAGGTGTCGTGTATGGACCGCGGGGCGTGATCGCAAGGGGTAACTCTAAGTCACCGCCAAAAGAAAAGGCGGCCGAAGCCACCTTCCTTCATGTTGCCGTCTCGGCTCAGCGTCGTCGGCGCCGCCACCACACGATGGCGGGGATGACGATGAGGAGGATCCACGGCTTCGGCGCAGTGTCGGTGCTGCCGGGCACCACGCAACCACAGCCACCCTCAAGCGAGCTGCCGGGAGGCGTCGTGCCGGGAGGTGGCGGCGGAGGCCCATCGTTGGGCGCGCAGACCGAGAGGTCTCCATCGCCGACCGCCTGACACTCGAAGCCATCTGGGCAGTCCCCCGAGCAGAACTCGGTACACCAGTTGGAGCCGCCCTGGACCGCACAGATGCCGCTCAAGCAGTCGGCGTTGTCGTCACACCACTCGCCGAGCTCGGCGCCATCCGCACAGATGCCACACGTGGTGGATCCACCGGTTGCCTGACAAGTCTGACCGGACGCGCACTCCGCGTCCGGGCCCGGAGCACATGGCATTCCGCAGATGCCGCCACCGCAGTAGAGCGAGGTGCAGTCGGTGTCGCCGGTGCAGGACTGGCCGTTGGTCGCCACGCCGCGGGTTCCCGCGAAGCAGAGACCGCTACCACACGCGCCTGTTGCGTCGCCGTCGCAGAAGAACGAGTCGGGACAGGAGGTCGTGTTCAACCAATCACAGCTGCGGGTGCAGACGTTGCGGCCCGGAGCGCAGAGGTTGGACCGACACTCGGTGCTGTCCGCGCAGGGATCGCCAAGCTCACCGAGCTCAGGCGTCGTCATCTCTTCCACGCAGCTGCCCGATGCACATCGGAAACCCGGCATGCAGTCGGTGTCGTTGACGCAGTCGGGGTCGGGCGGATCCGGCGGAGGGGTCGGAGCGCCCGAACAGTCGGGCGTGTCGCCGTTGAAGCGAACGCACTGGCCCATCCCGCTCACGTTGATGCAGCGGTCTCGGGTGTCTTCGGTGCAATCGCTGTCGGACGTACACGCGGTGCCGCAGACCCCCGGTGCACCCATGAAGTACGCGAGGCAGAAGCCACCGGACTCGCAGTCGCCGTTGCCGGACGGACACGGATCGCAGACGCCGCCTTCGCCCGGAGTCGGGGGTGGCGGGGTGTCTCCGCCGACGCAGTTTCCATTGGTGGTGTCGCACGTCTGTCCGGCGGGACAGTCGACGCCGACGTCTCGGCAATCGGTCGAGCCACCACCGCTCCCCGGGTAGAGCGTGCAGATGCCCATTTGGTCATCCGCGCCGATCGCTCCAATGCCTCCGCGGTACGCGAAGTACATGATCGGGTTGCCGCTCGCGCTGCTGTGCCCAAGGCCGATGTAGTGACCGCCTTCGTGGAGCGCGATCGAATACGTGTTCACGTTGGATCCTGAGCCGGAGCCGGTGATCCACGTGAAGTTCTGGCCGTTCATCTGCATATCCGCCTCGATGAGACAGTTGCGTCCGTTCCATCGCGGCGTGGTCACGCCGATCGCGCTGCTGCCGTGCGGCCAACCGCTCTCGAGCCAGCCGATCAAATGCTGCCCGTCGCCGCGCCCCGCCGTGCCGCTGGAGCGACCGTTGTAGACCATAGTGAGGTTGGTGCAGCTGAGGCCCGTCCAGTCATCCATTCCGCGTCGCGTCTCGGTGAGGCACGTCGCTTCGTCCAAATCGGCCGAGGTGACGGTGATCGCGTAAGGAACGGGTAGGTCACACCACTTTGGACATGAGCCAGTCAGGCACTGGTAAGCACTGGCCGGCGCTGGCGTGGCGAGGTGTGCGGCTCCAAGGACGAGCGCGAAGCCCGCGGCGAGTTGAAAGCGACTCATGGCGCGACTCCACCCGTGTTGGGATCGATGAAGCGCTGCGTATCCTGAACCAGGTCAATGAAATCAGACAAAAGCATCGCCTGAATCCCGCCGTGGTCGATCGACATCTGGCCATCCAACCAACTCGCGAAACCGACGCCGCTCAAGTCACGTTGCACCCGGGCCGGTACGCCCGGGAGGCCGCGGACCACGTTGAACTTGCCTTGGGTCATCTCCAAGGTGCGGAAGTAGCGATGCGGGTCGGTCGGATCGAAATCGAGGAACACGATGACCTCATCCCGCGGCTGGTAGGTCGGGACGCCAACGACCGCCATTCCAGCCATTCCGCCCTCTGGGTCGGCGTACTCACCGCCCAGCTCGCGAAGCTGAAGCGTCTGCTCACCCTCGCCCTTCAACCATCGATCGACCTCGAGGGTGGTCACTGTGTGCGGGTCCATCGAGCCTTCGCTCATGACCATCTGCACACCTGTGTGCGTGACACGTGCAAGAACAATCCCGTGCGCGTCACGGATCATGTCTTCCAGCTGAACCTCAACCATCACGGTCGCGTCGGCGGGACGTCCCCACATCGCGATCATGGCGACAATCGCGACTACCGTAGCTCTAGCACGAGACATTCGTCCTCCTCACAATCAGCTGAAGGATAGCGCTATCGGGGGGCTGAAGAAAAGCGACTGGCGAAGGTTGGACTTACGGGACCCACGACGTGCGAGCCAACCCACAAGAGTGAGCTTCACTCTCAGCACGATTTTCTACGAGAGCAGAACGAGCCGCGGCCAACACGCTCCCCGATCAGGAGCTTTCAGTCGGCTCAACCGCCGTTTGGAGGCGGAAGCCGTAGGTAGCGCGCCAGCGAAGCCGCTCCCAGCATGAACGGAACCGTGTCCACGAGTGCCGCCACCAGCTTGAAGGTGTAGCCCGCGATGATGAACGTCATGAGCTGAGAGGCGATCGGCTGGGTCTCGTCGATCGGCAGGCCGTTGGCCATGTAGTGCGTGATGAGGATGACCGCGACGGTGTCGACCAGCTGGCTCACGAGCGTCGACCCGTTGTTCCGGAGCCAGAGGTGACGTCCGTTCGTGAGGCGTTTCCAAAAGTGAAAGACGTGCACGTCGACGAGCTGCGCGAGGAGGTACGCGATCATCGATGCGCTGATCGCGCTGAACGCGAGCGTTCGTAATTCGAAGAACACGCCGGTGCCTTCTTCTCCCGCTGCCTCGAACCCCGGGAGCGCGCCGCCGAGGTAGAGGATGAAGGCGACCCACACGTTCAACACCAAGCCCATCCAGACCACCTGGCTCGCGCGCTTCTTCCCGTAGAGCTCGCTCAGGAAATCCGTACAAAGAAACGTCACGGGATACGGCAAGACGCCGACCGCGAGCGGCATCGGGATCGTCATCCCGAAGATGGTGAAGTCGAGCTTGAGGAAGCGCGAGACCCCGAGGATGTTCAGCATCGCGAGCGTGCCGAGGAAGAGCCCCGCGCACACCAAGAAGACGAGCTCGCGACGATGGTGGAGCGTCGCCTCGTCGAGCGCCTCGAGGTCATCGTAGGTGTGCTGCGCGGAGGGGAGCGGTGAGTCGCTCACGACTCAGCCCGCGCCGCCCGCTTCAACGCGAGCTGCTCAATGGTTCGCCACGCCTGGTGCTCCGTCCCCGCGCGCTTGGTGTCGCCGCCCTCCTCGAAGAGCGTAGGGATCGCGATGCGGACCTTGTGGTTCCCAAGCGCGTGGTAACCGTCGTGGACATCCTTGAGCGAGAGACCCGCGAGCTTGCCGTAGACCAAGCCCGCGACGCCCGGTCCCACCCCACGAGCAGAGGCGCGCCCTTCCCCATTCGGTCGTCGCTCGCGGACCTCCTCAAGCGTCGGCTTCACGATAAAGGCGTGCTCGCCGAAGACCTCTTGGATCCGCTCGGTCGCGGTCTCCTCGGGAGCGAACGCTACGAAGCGATGGGACGCTTGCGACGACTTCCGCAAGACCTCGAGCACCGCGAAACGAGGCGCCCCGTCTTCGGCCCGCGCGACCGGGTTCACATCGAAGAGCAACACGTCGCCCACGTCGACCGGACAGTCGCCAAAGCTCGGCGTGATCACGACCCCGTGGCAGGGAGAGAGCGCGTCCACTTGAAGGAGCTCGAAGCTGACCGCTCCGTCGGGGAGCGCGCGCTGCGTCCCGTAACCAGACTCGCGGGAGAGCACCCGAACCGAGAGCGGCGGGATTCCCTCGACGTGCGGCATCCCGTGCTCGCCCACCGTCGCGGGGATCTTGAGCGCCCGCCAGAGCTCCGTCGCCGCCGCGCCTTCACCGAGCGCGGTCTTCGCGATCGCGAGGTTGAAGAGCACGGGGCGCTTGTCGCCCAGAATCGCGCGCGCCTTTTCGGTCGCCTCGACGCACTCCGCGAAGCGTCCTCGCCACTTGTGAAGCGTCCCCAGATCAAACCACCACCACCCGCGATCGGGATCGCCCTCGAGCGCAGCTTCATAGGCCTCTCGTGCCTCCGCGTCTCGGTCGGGACCACACATCCGCAGAGCGTTCGCCCGGTTGATGTGGAGGTAAGCCGCGAGCGCGTGACCAGGGTGCGCGCGGAGACAGCTCTTCGCCGCGTCCGCCGCGCGGCTGGCGTCGTTTTCGGAAAGCAGAGGTGGCTCATCGAACCCGCGACGCTCCGCGCGGGCGATCCATGTCGCGCACGCCGCCACCACGATTTCGGGATCCGGAAAACGCGCGACGGCGGCCGCGGCGTCACGAGAGCCATCGGGGTGTGCTGGGACGAGCCGGAGAAGGTCGAGCCAGATCCGCGTCATCTCGCGATCACTTGGATCGCGATGCGGCTCCGCGAGCTGGAGGGCGCCCGCGAGCTCCCCGCGCGCCAGGAGGTCGGCGAGCGCGCGCTTCAGATCATCTGCATTCACGGCGCGACTATAGGCGTTCTTTTTGAACGGTCTACCGCGCTGTCGTGTCGATTCGAGCTTTCTTGGAGACCCTCTCGAGCTTGGGTCGATTCCTCCACGCGCTCGCTTCGCTCAAATCTCGCTTCAGGCAGTTTGCCGGTGCGCTTCGGACCTCAACGATGACGCCGTGGCGCGGGCGCGCGGAGCTGTTCCGCGGGCTCCGGCGGGGCGCGGAGCTGCACCATGGCTTCGCCGTTCAGTCGCCCGGGTCCCACCGTGACGAACACCGTCGCGTGTTCTCCCGGAGCGCGGGCGGAGAGCGCGGCTTGGAGGTCGTCCATCGAGCGAACCGGACGGCCATCGACCGCCAAGATGATGTGACCGGTCCACCGGATCCCCAGTCGCCGCACCACACTGGGCGCGGGGTCCCCTGCACCGAGAAGTCCCGCCGCGGCCGCGGGGCCGCCCGGAATCACGCGCTCGACACGTACCCCGGAGACACCGGGAGCGCGGTAGTCGTCACCGAAGATCCCCAGCCACACCGGACCGTCGGGAACCTCGACCTCGTGGACCTCGCCCTCTTCGGGTGCCGCGTTCGCCGGAGAGTTCCCTGCGGAGCGCGGCTCCCTCTCGTCGCTTCCTTCGCGTCGCTCGCGCACCGCTTGGAGCAAGTCCTTGACGTAACTTGAGGGGACGGCGAACCCGATGCCATGGCTCCCGCCCGTGCGGCTCATGATTGCCGTGTTGACGCCGATGACCTCGCCCCGTGAGTTCGTGAGAGGTCCGCCTGAGTTGCCGGGATTGATCGGCGCGTCGGTCTGAATCATCCCCTCGATCTGCGAGCCGTCCCGACTCGGGACATCTCGCCGCGCGCTGACGATGCCTTGGGTAAGCGTTCCATCGAGGCCAAACGGACTGCCGAAGGCGAGCACGGTTTGGCCGACGCGGACGCGGTCAGGGTCGCCAAGCGGGAGCGGAGGCGCGTCGACATCGTCAACCGGCTCAACAACCGCCAAGTCGTGACGCGTGTCCACGGCGAGGACTCGCCCCGGAACCGTTCGGTCTCCGATCCGCAGCTGAACGGTCCGCGCTCTCCCGACGACGTGCGCGTTGGTGATGACAAGCCGCTCGCTCCCGACGAGGAAACCGGAACCACTGGAGCGACCGGCTCGCACGACGACGGCGGACCGTTGAAGCCTCTCCGCGATGTTGATCCGCTGCTCCTCAGAGATCTGAGCGTCTGCAGAAGATGGCGAGAGCGCCGCGAGCGCGAACCCGCAGGCCAGAACGAACGCGCGGGCACGTGAGGATGCTTGATGAGCCACTAAGACTGAGATGGTCATGGATTCCGAAGATTCAACTCACCACATCACAACTTGTTCCACTATCGCACACTCCTGGCCGTGAGCATCCGCCGCACTTGTGGTAGAGGGTTAAACAACGAGCCAATTTTTCAGATATGGCTAGAATCCGGGCAGTCGTGATTTCCCCACAACCCATGCGAATTGGAGCCGGCCTGACCGATGTCGGGCAGGTTCGGTCACTCAACGAAGACGCCTATTTCTTCGACGATGAACAAGGTCTGTACATCGTCGCGGATGGCATGGGGGGGCACGCTGCAGGCGAGATCGCCAGCGAACAGGCGGTCGACACCGTCCGCGGGATGGTTCGCCGCGGTGAAGGGGCGCTCACGGCGCTTACCACCAGCAAGGGACGTCCCGATCCGGACGTGATCCACACCGCTCAGCGGATCTTGGAGAGCGCGGTTCAGGCAGCGACCTACATGGTGTTCGGCATTGCGCAACACGAGCCCGATCAACAGGGAATGGGGACCACCCTCTCCGTGCTTGCCATGTGCGGCACCTACGCCGTCACCGCGCAGGTCGGCGACAGCCGCATTTACTTAGTGCGCAGCCGCGAAGCGAGCCTGCTCACTGAGGATCATACGTTGGTCGCCTGGCAGCTCCGTGAAGGCATCATCACCCCAGATGAAGCCGCTGTCTCCCCACACCGAAACGTGATCACTCGCGCGGTCGGCAGCCGCGAGTACGTCCAGGTCGACACCAAGTTCATCGAGGTGCGCCCAGGTGACGTCTTCTTGCTCTGCTCGGACGGCCTTCACGGCTACATCGAGGAAGACGAGATCGCGCCCATCGTGAGCAGCGGTCCAGAAGCCGCGGTCAGCGAGTTCATCGAGCTCGCCAACAGCCGCGGCGGGCGGGACAACATCACCGCCGTCGTCGTCGAGCTCCGCTAGCGTCCGCTCGCATACGGCTCGCTCGCTCTATTCAGCGACGTCCCCGACCACGTCCGGCAAAGGCGCGGGCGGCGGCGCGCTTCGTCGCTCGCGCGCAGGCGTCGGCACCCCGAGCATCACTTCGCGATAGTGGAGGAAGAGGCTCTGCACGATGGACAACACCGGCACCGCGAGGAGCGCGCCGGCGAGGCCGAAGAGGTGCTCACCAGCCAAGAGCGCGAACACGACGAGCACTGGGTGAACCTTCGCGGCGTCGCCCATGATCTTCGGGTTGAGCAGGTTCGCCTCGATCTGGTGAATCGCGATGATCCAGACGAGCGTAAAGACCGCGGTGGTCCAGGAATCTTGGAGCGCGATCACGACCGCGGGGATCGAGCTCAAGATCGCGCCGAAGATCGGGATGATGCTGAGCACCGTCGCGACCAACGCGAGGATCGGCCAGTAGCGAAGCTCCAGCAGATAGAAACCGATGCCGCTCAGCACGCCGTTCACGATGCAGATCGCGACCTGGCCTCGGACGACGCCTGACAAGCCGCGATCGATCCGCATGACGAGACGGTCAAAATTCCGACGGCGACGCGGCTGCGCGAGCGAGCGGAAGAACGCCAGGATGCTCTCGCTCGTGACGAGCAAGTACGCCGAGAGCATCAGCATGATGAAGAACAGGAAGACGCTCCGGACGACCCAGCGCACCACGGTCTGCGCGGTCTTCAGAATCGTGACCGCGGTCGCCTGCGTGTTGTCGGTGAACTTCCGGATGGCCTCGGTCACGGACGCGGTCAGGTCGCCGCGGGTCTCCGCTTCGCGGTGCGCGGTCGTGATCCGGTAGCGATCCCCATCGGGCGCGACGATCACGCCGCTCTCGGGGAGCGTGATCTCAAAGCCGCCTTCTGCGTTTGGCGTGACGTGAATCGCGCCGGTGTCATCGACCTCCGGAACCGCTTCTGCCTCGGCCTCGGCGACGACGTCTCCTTCCGCCGCCGCGTCCTCGTCTTCCGTGAGCGGCTCTTCATACGGCGCCATCGCTTGCCGCAGCTTTTGCTCAAGCGTCGGCAGCCACTCGTCCCGCGCGGTCTGCACCGTCTCCGGGATCTCACGCGTGAGCTTCTCTATCTCGACGACAAGGCGCGGAACGCCGACCACGAAGAAGGTCACGATCGAAGCGACCAGCACGACCTTGACGATGATCACCGAGGCCCACTTGGGCAGGTGCTTCCCGCGACCGATCTCGAGCTTCTGCACCAGCTCCACGACCGGCGCGAGCACGTACGCGACGATCACCGCGAGCAGGAAGGGCATGAGCACTTCCCGGAACGTGATGACGACGCCGAGAACGACGATTCCCCAAATCGCGAAGAACGCCCAGCGTCGGCGTTGGTCGACGCCGTCGGGACTGGGCGGAGGCGCGGAGGGCCGTAGAGGGTCGACTTCGTCGTTCATCGCCAACGCTGATCTTTACCAGGCGTGATCACGGCGCGCTAGTTCGACTCGGGTGTTCTCGGAGGGACGAACTCCTCGTCCCCATTGAGCGCCGCGACGAAGGCATCCCGAAACACGTCCGGCAGCTTGAGGCGTTTCGCGCGCACGTTGAGGTCGGGAACATCATCAGCGGGCACCGCCAGCTGCTGTTGAATCTCGTACCACGCCCACTCATGCCAGGCGTCTTCCGCGACCTCGTCGGGCTCGCCATCGTCGAGCGCACCGGTCACCGTCGCGACCTTGAGCAGCTTCGCCCCGAACTGGCACGCCAAGGTGAGGAGGTCATCGTCTGAGTATGGGGAGTAGCGCATGCAGTTCGTATTCTTTGTTTCCGCACGCGGCGCCATCGCCGCGAGTTCTCCGCTCCGCTCCGGAACCCGCGCCTGAGCGCCTATGCGGAAACGATACTACGCGCGAACTCAGTATTCTTTGTTTCCGCACCTGCGGCGCCATCGCCGCGAGTTCTCCGCTCCGCTCCGGAACCCGCGCCTGAGCGCCTGTGCGGAAATCGATATTGGATAGCGACGAAGGAGCGCAGAGCGGAGCGAACATGGGAGGGAGGCTCCAAATCATTTACTTATTTGGAGGGAGGGGCGGACAGTCCCTCCAGAGAATATTGGAAAGCGACG
>CALJDU010000030.1 GCA_938024995.1 uncultured bacterium | reverse complement strand
GGGAGGCTCCAAATCATTTACTTATTTGGAGGGAGGGGCGGACAGCCCCTCCAAGAAAGAAAGAAGCGACGAAGGAGCGCTGAGCGGAGCGAACGTAGGAGGGAGGCTCCCAACTACTTGCTCGTTGGGAGGGAGGGTCCGATTGACCCTCCAAACTAATTGCCGAGGCCGAGCATCACCGGCGACGACCCGTTTTCGCTGGTCGGCGCTGAGATAATCGTCACGCGCGGGCTTCGCGAGAGGCGACTGAAGCCCTCGAGCATCTCGTGCTGAACATAGAGCGGCGTGAGGGTCTCGTTGACGATGCTCTGCGCAGCAGCGCGACCACGCGCGTTGGTCACCGTGATCTGCGCTTGCTGTTCGGCGATCTGACGCTCGCGATCCATTCGCTCGAGATCCTGCTCGGAGGCGAGCTTGCGCTGGATCTCCGCGTTGATGGCGGGTGGGTACGCGAGGTTGCCGATGCTCATCGTCTGGAACTCGATCGGCGTGTCGGCGTATTGCTCTTGCAACCGCATGAGGATCGCGTTGCCGATCGTCTGCGTCTGCGCCTGGATGTCATAGGCGTTGTAACCGTGAACGATGTCGCGCACCGCGGTGCGGAACGGCTGACGCACGGCGCGGACGTACCACTCAGGCATGTTCGTGCCGCTCACCACGTCGCCGGAGCCGAACTCCTCGACCAGCTTCTGCACGGTGCCGGTGCGGATCGAGATCCGCGCATGCGCTTCGAAGCCGACGTTGAGGTTGTCGGAGCTGAGGATGTGGAACTCTTCGGTGTAGTTCTTGGGACGCACGTCGACGTTCTGAAGGAACTGACGCCAGACCAAACCGGTCGAGGTCGGGCCGGTCAGGCTCTTGATGAAGTACGCCTCTCCGAACGCGAGGGGCTCGTGATAGAGGTAACCTTCGTAGCCCTCGGGCGTGGTGCTGTTGGTGCACGCGCTGAGAGACGCGACCATGAGGCAGATGGTGAAGAGGCGGTTCATCGTCCTTCTCCTTCGTAGATACGGGGGACGCCGGCACGGTCGGCCCGGGTCGGGAGCACGACGACTACGCGCGCTTGCGCGACGCCATCGTCATCCGCGGTGTCATCGGCGAGCGTGCGATAGAGCTCGGCCGCCTCATGCTGAACATAGAGCGGCGTGAGGGTCTCTTGCTCAATGTGCTGCGCCTCCGCCGCGCCGCGTGCGCGGATCTCGCGAATGGAAGCCTCTGCGACCGCGATCTGCTGCTGCACCTCCATACGCTGGCGTCGCTGCTCGGCGGCCAGGTTCGCGACGACGCGCTGCTCGACCGACTCGGGGTAGTTAATGTTGCCGATCGACATGGAGAGGAACTCAAAGGGCGTCCCCTCGTACTCGCTGCGCAGGCGCGCAAGGATCTCTGCCGCGATCTCCTCGCTCTGGTCTTTGATCTGAAAGGCTTCCCGCGAGCGCACGATCTCGCGCACCGCGGTGCGGTAGGGCCTACGCACGTTGTTGGCGTACCAATCGCCCGAGCTGTACTGCTCGACCACATCTCGAACCGTGCCCTGCTTGAGCCGCACACGGGCGTGCGCCTCGAAGCTGACCTCGAGGTTATCGCTCGCGAAGATTTGCATCATCTCCGAGTAGGTGTTGACGCGCATGTCGATGTTCGTCGCGAACTGCCGCCAGCGCCAACCGGTCGAGGTCGGTCCTTGCTGCACACCGATAAACTCACGCTGACCGATCAGCATTGGTTGGTGGGCGACATAGCCTTCGTGTCCGGGCGGGGTGTAGGCGTTTGTGCCGCCCAATCCGTTCACGACGACCAGCGCCATCCCGACCATCACCAACACGCTCGCGGATCGCACCATCTTCAGGATGGGGCTGTTCCTGGGTATCTTCGCCATCTTCATCTTCTCCTGCGCGCACGTCACCGACGTCAGCGCGCCCGCAACATAAGCGAAAACGCAGACAAGCGAAAAGCGAGCCGCCGAACGTCATTCGCGCCGGAACGCGCGCGTCGCCGCTAGGGACCGTCGTCTTCTACGGGCAGTTGTACTGGACGGTCATCCGCCGAAGCCGCGGTGAGGTCCCGCGCTCGCTCGACACGAGCATCGCCTCCACCTCAAGGAAGACGC
Organism: uncultured bacterium; assembly: GCA_938024995.1. GTDB lineage: Bacteria > Myxococcota_A > Polyangia > Polyangiales > Houyiibacteriaceae > CALJDU01. Next base: position 19,998 of record CALJDU010000030.1, on the reverse strand, counting down.
CCGCGGGGACATCCATCAGGTCGACCGGCGAACCGTCAAAGGGACCGAACCACGGCGCATCAGGCAGCTGATCCACACGGTCGGCGGCGCGAACGCGCACTTCGATCCGCGTGTCGGCCGGGGTCGTGGAGCTCACGGTCAAGCGCTCCCACTCCGTGCGTCCGTCCGGACAGGCCGCGACAATTTCGCGCACGTAGCCATTGGGCGCGGTGAAGGTGCGGAGCGCGTAGCCGGTGAAGTCCGAGTAGGTGTAGGGCTGCTCGCCCACCGGGAACGAGGTCGCGGTTCCGGTTCGCCCGTTGACCCGCGTCACCGTCGCGCTGAGTTGATTGACCATCCAGATGTTGCGGTTCGAGTCGAGCCCAACGCCCACCGCGCCGCGTCCCGCGATCGGATCTTCCAGCGAGCCGAAGATCGTCATGTCTCCGCCGTCCTCTCCTCGGAACCGCGTGACGCGCGTGATCTCATCCCCGGCGCCGATCGGTCCACCTGGATCGAAGCTGAAGAAGGTGTGTGACGCGCTCACGTAGATGTACCCACGGTCGTCGGCGGCGATTCCTCGCGTGCCTCCAGAGTCCGGCAAGGACACCGCGAACCAGCGATCGGTTCGCGGGTCGTAGCGGAACGCGGCTTCACACGAGAAGCCGGCCAACCAGACGCGGTCCTCGGTGTCGATCGCGATGCCATAAGAAGCCTCGCAGTCTTCCCGCGTGTTGACGGTCTCGATCGATCCGGGCTCGCTGGTCTCCGTGTTGATCGACTGGATGCGTCCGCTCAAGGCGTCGGCGATCCACAGCGTGCCGTCGCCCGAGATCGCGGCGCCGTACGGCTGCATGCGCGGGAGCAATACCAGGTCCAGGATCTCGCCGTCGCTCGGGTCCAACTTGAGCACGCGTCGTTCGCTGTACAGGCCAACCCAAATGAAACCGCGGGCGTCGACCGCGATCGCGCGCGGGGTGCTTCCAACGCGACCGACGTCCACCGTCCAGAGCAGACACTCGTCGTCTTGGCCCACGAACTCGCCGCGGACGTCCCGCTCGATGACGCCGTTTCCGTTTCGGTCTTGCGAGGTGTCGATGCGGCCGTTTCGGTTTCGGTCGACGCAGTCTTCCTCGCGACCCGCGACCTTGGTCACCGTCCCTTGCGACTGGAACGCGCGGTTGGCGATATAGACGGCGCCGCGGAGATCGACCGCGGTGCGGGAGGGGCAGTTGCCTCCGCGAAAATCGGTCAAGCACTGCTCGCCGGGGGGCTGCGGACTGTTGTCGTCGGTCACGAAGACCGAGTCGTACTCCGCCACCTGAAGCCCCGTTCGAAGGTCGAGCTTGGTCACGGTGCCGAAGCGCGTGTTGGAGATCCAGCCGAAGTTCGTCTCGGTCCGCGACGTGCTCAAGCGCAGGTCGCCGTCACCCGCGACCTCCACTCCCGAGGCGTCGCGCTCAAGGTCCCAACCCGTTCGTCCGGGGACGGTGACGACGTTGCAATCCGGGCGGCAGTCGCCACACTCGTTTCGAACGCCTTCATCCATCCGGCCGTCGCAGTCGTCGTCTTGTAGGTCGCAGACCTCCGGGGCTCCGGGGAAGGTGTCGGGATCGCGATCGTCGCAGTCGCCGCGGCAGCTCGTGACTCCGTCTCCGTCTTCGTCGCGATCCACCTCCACGTGGTCGCAGCGCTCGCGCCGCTCGTTGCAGCTGTCGACGGTGCACTCGTCGAGGTCATCGCAGTTGGGCGGGTTGATCGAGACACAGCCGTCCGCGGTGCAGATCTCTTCGCCGGTACAGAAGAGCTCGTCGTCACAGTCACCGCCGCACGCCTCGGCGTCGATCTCCACCCCGGTGTCTGGTGTGGTGATGATCGCGTCTGGCTCGTCCGCGTCCATCGCATCTGTCGCGTCCATCTCGACCGAGGTGTCCCGACCCACGTCCACTCGGGTGTCGGTGCCCAGGTCGGTCCCTGTATCCCGCGCTTCTTCTCCCGGTGCGGTTCGCGCCCCACACCCCACTTCAAGGAGGGTGAGCGCGATCAACACGATTGGAGCGCTCCAGTTCGCGTGCCGTGGAGTCATCGTGACCATGGGAATGAGCCTCTCATATGCCCCTGTCGCGGGCTAGAGACCCGCAGCAGCAGAGGTGAAGCATCCAACCGCGCGGATCTGAATGTCTCTCGTCGTGGGCGGTCTAAACCGATGAAGTGAACGCGGAAAAGCAAAAACCCAGAGGCGTCCATGCGTGAACGTTGTTCAACGATCGACCGGCTTCGTGTTCACGGTGTGTGCCTGCGCGGCGGTGGAACGTGAGAAATAGGCAGACGAAAGTGGCATGGGTTCTGCTCTCTCCTCGGTCCGAAGAGAACCTCAACCTTGAAGCTTTGGATCCTCGTGCGGTCAGTCACACGATGATCCCCTTGATCGAAGCGGTCGTCGTAGAACCACGGCCGAGGAGACCCCGACAGAATGCGTAACAACCGATCCCTTACCTCCATCGCCACGGTTTGCTCCGGCGCGGTGTTGTTCTTCACGCTGGTCGCGTGTTTCACGAACAGGACCGTCACGACCACGATCCGGCACCCGATGCAGGTCGGCCAGATCGACCAGAACCGCGTCCCGCACAGCTACCCCTCAAAGGAGAACCAGCACGGTCTTCCGGCGGGCTCGCTGGATGATGAGGCGAGCCTCGTTCGCATGGACGCCGAGGCCGTCTGCTTTGACGTGAAGCTTCGATCGATGGAGATCGGTAACGGCTGGGAAGACCTCCGCAACTGGGAGGTCACGATGACCTCCGGCGAGAACGTTCGCTTGGCCGGACCGACGGTGCAGCAGCACCCGCCGCAGATGCAACAGTTCAACGGCCTCGTCGCACAAGAGGTCCAGACCGGTACGTGGATCCGTGAGTGTACCAGCCGCGATCGCAACGGCGCGTGTCGTCGTTGGGAGCAGCGGGCGGAAACTCAGACGCAGTTCGTCCCCGGCGTCGTCACGGTGCAGACCGGCGGCGGCATGGTGTGCTTCGGCAACCAGCAGGGTCACATCAACACCTCCATCCCCGCGATCGCGCTCTCGATGACGCGCAACGGTCAGACCCGGAACTTCGAGTGGGAGTTCGAGTCCATCGTTCAGTAAGCGCGAGCCCGAAACACGAAGACGGTCGCGCTTCGGCGCGGCCGTTTTGCGTTGCTCGCTTCGCGCCACACACAGGTAAGCTCCGCGCATGGATTACGTGTTCCTTGGAAAGACCGGTGTGCGCGTCTCACGGCTCGCGTTCGGGACGATGTCGTTCGCGAACGAAGCAGACGAAGACGCGTCGGCAAAGATGTTCCACGCTTGCCGCGAAGCGGGCATCAACCACTTCGACTGCGCCGACGTCTACTCGCGAGGTCGCTCGGAGGAGATCCTCGGGGAGCTGATCGCCCCCTGCCGTGACGAGGTCGTGCTCGCGACCAAGGCGTACTTCCCGATGAGCGAGGACGGGAACGCGCGCGGCAGCTCGCGCTATCACCTGGTGCGCGCGGTCGAGGCGAGCTTGCGACGGCTCAAGACCGATCGCATCGACCTCTTCTACTTGCATCGCTTCGACGACGCGACCGATCTCGAGGAGACGCTCCGCGCGGTCGAGGACCTCGTTCGCTCAGGCAAGATCCTCTATCCCGCGGTGAGCAACTTCTCGGCGTGGCAGACCGCGAAAGCGCTTGGGATCCAAGACCGGCTCGGCTTCTCAAACCTGGTCGCGCATCAGCCGATGTACAACCTCGTGAAGCGCCAGGTCGAGGTCGAGATCTTGCCCCTCGCCGAAAGCGAGAACCTCGCCGTGTTCCCCTACTCGCCGCTCGGAGGCGGCCTGCTCACCGGCAAGTACGGGCGCGGCCGTCGCCCGAAGAAGGCGCGCATCATCAACGTGAAGATGTACGCGATTCGCTACGACAGCGGATCGGCCATGGACATCGCGGAGCGCTTCACCGAGCTCGCGAAGAAGCGCGGCGTCTCCCCGGTGTCGCTGGCGATCGCGTGGGTCATGCACCACCCCGCGGTCACCGCGCCGATCTTGGGCGCGCGGAACGTCGAGCAGCTTCGGCCGGCGCTCGACGCCGTCAACGTGGAGATGGACGACGCGCTCTATCAAGAGATCGCCGCGCTCTCGCCCGCGCCACCGCCCGCGACCGATCGCAACGAAGAGAGTACCGCGCACAACTTCGGGTCGCGCTGAGACCCACTGGCTGGCCTCCTGCGGTCTAAAGCTTGCGGTGCGCTAGGCTGGGGAGGCTCGCGCGGATCGAGGTCACGCGTTCTGGATCGATCGTCGCGACCGCGACGCCGACCCCTTCTCCGCACTGCGCCAAGATCGTTCCCCACGGATCGATGATCATCGCGTGACCGTAAGAGCGACGCGGGCCGAAGTGGTGTCCGGTTTGCGCAGCCGCCAGGACATAGCTCTGCGCCTCGATCGCGCGCGCGCGGAGCAAGACGTGCCAGTGGTCTTTCCCCGTGGTGAGCGTAAACGCCGCGGGCACCGCGAGCGCGACCGCGCCATCATCGACGAGCGCTCGATAGAGCTCAGGGAAACGAAGGTCGTAACAGACGGAGAGCCCGAGCCGGCCGAAGGGAGCATCCGTCACGACGCACTCCGTCCCCGCTTCGACGGTGTCCGACTCCATGAGCCGCGGCCCACCTGGGAGGTCCACGTCAAAGAGATGGATCTTGCGGTAGACGCCTTTGATGGACCCATCCGCGGCCAAATGGACACAGGCGTTCCGAACACGCGCTGGCGTCTCTCCGCGCTCCCAGAACCCGCCGAGCACCAGTTCGCTCTTGGTGGAGCGCGCGAGCTCTTGGCACCGCGTCAGCACCGGTCCGCCGGCATCGAGCGACTCTGCGATGGTCAGGTTCCCTTGATCGGGACCGAGGTAGGCAAAGGACTCCGGCACCACGATCAGCTCCGCGCCGAGCTCGCGCGCCTCCCGCACGGTCTCCTCAACCTGCACCAGGTTTCGCTCGACATCCGCGTTGGTGTTCAACTGGACGACCCCGACCCGCGTCTTCTTCATGTTCTGCGTTTACCAAACGCGCGGGCGACTCGCGAGCCAGCCGCTCCGACGCCTCGCTATCGATCGGAGCGACGTCGCCGCGCCTCTCGGCGGCGGTGGGCGGCGTCGCTTCGATCCCGCTCGTCTTCTGTTTGCAAGAGCAGCTTCGGCACCGCCGCGGGGCGACCGTCGTCTCCAATGTTCACGAACGTGAGGATGGAGCGGGCGCAGAGAACGCGCGCTCCGGAGAGGTCTTCGCGCTCCACCGAGACCTCCACCTCCATCGATGAACGGAAGGCCGCGTTCATTCGCGCGCACAGGCGAACGACATCCCCGGTACGGATCGGCGCGAGGAAGTCCAAACGGTCAAGCGATGCTGTGACCGCGACGCGCCCACAATGACGCTGCGCGGTGACCGCCGCCGCGATATCGACCCACGACATGATCGTCCCGCCAAACGCCGTCCCGATCGCGTTCGCGTGTTGAGGAAGGACGATCTCCGTCTTTTCGGTGTACGAGGCGCTCGCGGGCTTGGCATCCATAGGCGACAGCTTAGACCGAGGATCATCTCTCACAAGACTCATTGCTGCCGTGTCGCCAACGGGTAGAGTCCAAGCGTGGACCACGAACGAGAGGGCTCATCTGCCGCTGCGCTCCTCGCGGGCAACGGGAAAATCGTTGGGTGGTTCCGTCGCGATGAAACCAAGCGCCTCTATCGCGCGCTCTTGCCGGCCATGATCCCGACCGCGATCGGCGCGCTCGTCGTCGCGTGGGCCATCGCGACGATCGATCAGCGCGACCCGTACGCGCGGTATCGCGCTCGCCCAATGATGGTCGCCGCGCCGGAGCAACCCTTCGATCAAGACGGGCGCGTCTCCACCCCGCTCGAACGGGCCGCGCTCGCGATCGGTCTCGCGCTCACCGCCTCCGGACCTTTCTTCGCGATCCTGGGACTGCGGCGGGTGATGCGACGCGAAGACTTCTTGCTCCTTCGAACCGACGCGATCGCGTACCACCGCGGGAGCGAGAGCGACGAGTCCGACATCTGGCTGGTGACCTGGGACGAGATCGAACGCGTGGAGTACGACGCGCCTTCTGACGCGGTCGACCTCGTGCTGCGCAAGGGCGGCGTCGTGAAGCTGGTTGATCACTTCGCAGACATCAGCAACGAAGACCTCGCGGCGAAGCTCCGCGACGTTCACCGCAAAGCGATCTGGAACATGCTGCCCCAGCAGACATCCTGAGGCAGACCGCTCGACTCGTCCTTAGCGCGCGAGGTTCAGGTTCACGTAGCGCCCGTCGTCCGTGACGTCCGCTTCGAGCTGAGGCGCGAGCCACTTCGGGATCGGCGGATCGATCGACGCGGACGGAAGCTCGACCTCCGCCAGATAGAGATCGCGATCGTGAAACTCATCGATCTCCCAGACGAGCCCTTTGTCTCGCACGGTGTAGCGCGTCTTGAAGACGCGGCACCCTTCGGTGAGCGGCCAGAGCGCCGCGAAGAGCTCCTCGGAGAGCTGCTCTTCCACCTCGATCCGCTTCACGCCCGCGCCGAGCTTGATCGTTCGCAAGAGCGTCTGCTTGTCGCCTTTGGTCACGCGCCGGAGGCGCTCGCGGAGCCGATCGCCGGGGAGATACCCCTGCTCGATCTCCTTCTTCTTCGCGCCGCGCATTCGCGGCTTCCCTCGAAGCAAGAACTTGCGCTCCGTTTCCTCGTCGCCGGCCGACTCAAAGACCACCGCGAGCGCGTCGACCTCCCTGACGAGCTCCGGGATCGCGCCCCCGAAGTGGTCCCTGACCACCCCCGCGAAGAGCGAGAGCCGCTCGTGCTCGACGTAGTCCGCGAGCGCGACCAGACCACGAAGCGCGTCCGCGCTCTTGCGCCCCCGAGGGCGCGCGTTCGCGAGCCGCGCGCTCAGGCGATCCCCGAGCACCTGAGTGTCATGCAAGTCCCCTAGCGCGTTCTGGAGCCGCTTGAGTCGCTTCAAGGTCGCACCGGTCGCCGGGTGCGTCGCGAGCGCCGGCTCTAAGAGATAGCGTAAGCGCTTCCCAGCGATCCGTGCGTCGTGGATGCCGACCTCATCGTCGGCGTGCTCAATCTCGAGGAGGCGCGCGGCGAGGTCAGCGACATGAGTGCGGGCGAGACCACCGAGGACCACACCGAACGATGTCCCGCGGAGGCCCGAGACGAGCGAGATCTCGGCCACCTCGATCTTTTTTCGTAGCGCCGGCTCTTCACGGAGGAAACGCTTGCGCGCGCGTTCGACCGCCTCCGCGTTGATGTGGGTCGACGTCAACTCCTCGGTGATGAGCGCGATGCCTGCGCGCACATCCGCGCCGACCTCCTTCTTGAGCGAACGAAGCCAAGCGTGCGCGACCTCGGCGTCCCGCGCGGCTCCCGTCGTTCGCTGAACGCTCCGTAAAACGCGGGCGCCCTTTTTCCCGATCGCGGCGCCGACGTGTGCATGATGAGCGCGCGCGGTGCTTCGCAAGCGACGAACGGATACCCGAAAGTCGCGCAGCGCGCCCGTGTCGACCCCGTCCGCGAGCTGTGCCGTCTCCGCGCACACCGCGTCGAGCTGCGCGAGCGCGATCAACCGCGTCGACTCCTCCGCGGTTCGGCTCAGCAGATCCTTCGGCAACGTCCCCATCGTGAACAGTCTAGCGGAGATCCCAAGCGCGTCTGGTCGCACGTGAACATGAGCGCAAACCCACCTTCCGAGTCGTTGCGCTTGACACGATCACCTGATCGGGTTTCGTGAAGGGGTGCTTCGTCTCTTCACAGCGCTAAAGCCCGCGAGCTGGCCAAAGCTCCTCGTGCCCGCGTTCCTTGGTCAGGCGCTCGGCGCGGTCGGGGCAGCCGAGGTGAACTGGAACAGCGCGCTCGCAGGCGCGGTGTTCGTTCTGCTTCAGCTGGCGTTCATCGTCTTGCTTAACGACTTCTTCGATCGCGACGTCGACGCGCTGAAGCGCCGCATGTTTCCGGAGACAAGTCAGAAGACGATTCCAGACGGGATCCTCCCGGCGCGAGTGCTCTTCATCGGCGGCGTCAGCGCGGGTCTGCTAGCGATCGCGTGGGCCTACCAGTGCGGCGAGCTCTTCGACCGACCGCGCATGGGCGCGTACGCGGTCGGGCTCCTCACCGTCTTCGTCGCGTACAGCCTCCCGCCGCTCCGGATGAACTACCGCGGCGGTGGAGAGCTCCTGGAGGCGCTCGGGGTCGGCGTCGCCCTCCCTTGGTTCAACGCCTACCTCCAGCTCGGCGACGATCGCTTTCGTCTCTGGTGGGTCCTCCCAGGCTTCGCCGCGCTCTGCTTAGCGAGCGCGATCGCGAGCGGGCTCTCCGACGAGATGAGCGACCGACGGGGCGGCAAGCGAACCGTCGTGGTGTTCTTCGGAAACGCAAGGGCGCGCCGCACGGTCGAGATCCTCATGACCGCGGGGGGCTACGCTTGGTTTTTCGCCGCCGTCCGGTCGCCGATGCTGTCCTTGGTCCTGATCGCCCCTAGTCTCCTGTGCGTGTGGTGGTGTCATCGTCAGATGCTTCAGATCAGCCCGCGCGCCTTGACCAATGAGTTCGCGGCGCAGCGCGAGTACAAGCTGTGGCTCCACCGCGCGATCTGGTGGGGCGCGACCCTCATGGGCATCGCGCTGCTGGCGGAGCGGTTCGTTTGAACATCGAGCCCCGCGACACGCTCACGCAGCTTGACCACTTTATATCGCGCGGGCTCTCCCTCAGCGGACGCGCGCCGAGCACGATCAGCGCGCTGAGCAGAGGCGACGCGCAGGTCGCGCGCGGGCTCACCGAGATCACGCGATCGATGGCGGACAACTTCCCGGAGAACATCTTTTGGGATCTTGAGGTCATCGCGGACGCGCTGCGCGGAGGCGTGCCCGCCGATCTGCTCGCGCGGGTCCAGCCGCTCTACGGACAGAACGGCGAGATCCGCTTCCGCTACATTCACGATTTCATCTACGGCTTCGACTGGGCGAAATGGGTTCGCCGCGCGCCGACCGAGCGAGCGACTCATGGACCGTTTAGCGAGGCCTTCTTAGCCTACTCGTTCCGGCGCGGTCACGAGCTCCTCGCGCTGATCGCGGACAACGATTCAAAGTACGGACAGCTCCAAGACGCGCGCGCTCGAAACCCGTTCGGCTTCTCTCGTGAACCCGACGACGAAGCGCTCCTCTTTCGCGATCTGGCGGAACGCGATCTGCTTCCGGTCCGCGCCTGGGACACAAGCGCGCGCCCCGTGTGGGACCGCCCCTTCGCCGAGCTTCGCACCGAACGCGCCGGCGCCCTCGGTCTCGCGAAGCCCTGAAGCGGAGCGGGCCGCAATCAGAAGAGCGAATTCGCGCCCGTTCCGAAGCCCTCGACCTCGAGCGAGTGCGCGTCATTGCCTTCCGGTTGGAAACGCACCATCCCGGTCATCGGCACGGCGTTGTGGTACCAGACGTCCGCTTGAATGGTCCGCGGCGCGACTCCGATCTCACGCGCCGCTTTCACCGCGCCCGTGAACGTGCCCGCGGGAACCTCGACCGTCTCGCCGTCGTCGTCTTGGTCCCATGTGGAGAAGATCGGGTTGAGCCACTGACGGAGCATCGGTTGGAAGCCGGGGAGGACGCGCGCCGGGATCTCCTGCGTTCGCGAGCCCGCCTTGATCGTGACGGAGCGAACCTCCACGTCATCGATGTTGGTTCGATCGCCGACCGCAACGGTCATCTTGACGATCCGGGTGCCGCCGGGACGCTGGTCGATCACCTCGAGCCACCAGGCGTCGTCTTCACGTGAGATGAGTCGGTACTCGATGGTGGAGCGGCCGCCCTGCTGCCACGCCACGCGGTAGCGCACCCACATGCCCGCTTCGAAGGCCGGTCGCGCCACGCCAGCGGGACGCTCGATTGGGTCGGTCGGCGCGGTGTACGGCAGGACCGGGATCTCGAGGCGATGACCCGCCGCTCGAGCGCGCTCCAGCATGGTCTCCTCGTCGGGCAACTCGCCCATCGACGACGCGCCCATCGACGACGCCTCCATCGACGAGCTCATCGACGACGACGAGGACGCGCTCGTCCCCTGCGCCGGTTCGGACTGAGCGTTGTTACAACCGACGAGTACGACCAGGAGCGCGAAAAACGAAAACCGCATGCTCCGCTATATCAACGCGGCGCAACCGAGCAAGGGACATCTGCGCGAGTCGTTACGTTAGAGCGTGATTCGAAAGAGGCGGCGAAGCGCGCCCACCTCTTTCGAATCGCGCTCTAGAGCGGCATCGACGGAATCGAGTCCGCCTCCAGCTCGCTCACCTCGTGCCCACGCATGCCGAGCAGGTACAAAATGCGATCGAGACCACCCGCGCTCACCGACGTGTCCGCCGCGGCCTTGAGCTTCGCTTTCGCGTGGAACGCGATCCCCAGCCCAGCGCGCTCCAGCATGGTCATGTCGTTCGCGCCGTCACCGACCGCGATCGTTTGCTCCAGCGCGATCCCTTCGCGCTGTGAAATCGCGTCCAAGAGGTCGGCCTTCCGCTGCGGCGTCACGACCGGGTCGATCACCTGGCCCGTCAGCTTGCCCTCCTTGACCTCCAGAGAGTTCGCGTAGGCGTAGTCGAGCCCGAGCCGCTCCTTGAGCGTGTTCGCGGCGAAGAGGAAGCCTCCGCTGATGACGGCGGTCTTGTAGCCAAGCGTCCGGAGAACCGCGAGGAGGCGCGGCGCGCCATCGGTCACCGGGAGGTTCTTCGCGAGCTCCAGCGCCTTCGCGTACGGGAGGCCCTCCAGGAGCCGCACGCGCTCGCGCAGGCTGGCCTCGTAGTTGAGCTCACCGGCCATGGCGCGCTCGGTGATCTTCCCGACCCGATCCAGCACGCCGTGCAGGCGCGCGAGCTCGTCGATGACCTCGATCTGAATGAGGGTCGAGTCCATGTCCATCACGACGAGCCGCTTGGCGCGTCGAAGCAGACGCTCCCGCTGGACCGCCACGTCGATGTCGCGATCGTGAGTCGCCGACACCAAAGCGCGACGAAGCGCGTGGGACTCATCGTCGGTTCCGCGGAAGGACACGATCGCCTCGAAGGAGCTGAGCCCTACGTTGCTGAGGCGCTGAATCGTCTCGATGTTCGCGTTCTTCTCAGCGAGCACCTGCGTGATCGCGTGCACCCCACCGGCGTTCACCCCATCGCCGATCGCCGTGACCGCGTAGCGACGCATCTCCGGATCGAAGAACGATGGCTCGTGAGCGGTTGGCGGAAGCGCGCGAAAGGACAGCTCCAGGCCCATGCTCTTGGCCGTGAAGAGGAGGTCTTTGAGAACCGTGTCGCCTTGGTCCACGCCGAGCAAGAGACAGAGCGTCAGCTGGGACTGCACGACCACCTGCTCGATGTCCAAGAGCTCCGCCTTCTTGTCCGCGATCACCTTTGTGAGCGCAGAAGTGATGCCGGGGGTGTCAGGGCCGGTGACGGTGACGAGGACTTGCTGGTTCGCGGTCATCGCGAGCGGTTTAGGTCCTCTCGCGGGTCGCTGCAACCACCCGAAGTCCACTTCACGTAATCGGCTTAAACGAAAAACGAGGCGTGCCGACTGGCGCGCCTCGTTTTGAGAACAGTCGAGCTGCTCTGTGACGTCAGTTCGCGTTCTGCTCCGCTGCCTCTTCGGCGGCCGCTTCACGTGCTGCGCGACGCGCGCCGTAGAAGCCCGCCGGGCGGAACTGGAGGCTGATCCCGATCGTGGAGTTCTCGTTGTAGAAGATCTGCTCACGCCCACCGTCGGAGTCGGGGAAAATCGCCAGCGTGGAGTAGCTGAACGTGCCGGTGAGGTACGGAAGGAAGTCGTAGCTCACGCTCATCGTGAAGGACGTGAACGTGGTCCAGTGGTTGTTGCGACTGTTGTCCTCCAAGACTCCGTCTTCATTGACGTCGCGAATGACGCCAGGAACGTCGTCGAGGTTCACGTCGCTGAGGTAGGGGTTACGCCACCACTGCGCCACCAGAGACGCCGAGAAGGCGAGCCGAGGAATAGGGAGTAAGGTGACGAACAAGACGCCGGCGGCTTGGTGCTGCCAGAGCGAGCCGTTCGGACAAATCTCCGCCTCTCGGCCATCCACCAAGGCACACTCGGAACGGGTGTCGTTGAAGCCCAAGTTCGCGGCTCCGCGGTACTGCGCCGCGTCGCTCTGAATCCAGGAGCCCCAGACCGCCTGACCACCAAAGATGAGACCGTTGGCAACGGGGAACGCCTTAATCGCGAGGAGCGAAATGGACGGCGAAACGATGTTCCCACCCCCTCGCGCACCCGTCGACGTCGGGAGCGACAGTCGAATCGACGGCGTGAAGCTGACGCCACCCGGCCGCCAAGGGAGTCCGTATGTGAGGTCGAACCGAAGGTTGTTGAAGGTGAGCTGACGCTCACGTGCGGTCAGGTTCGACTCGGTCAGCTCTTGGTTCATGCTGAACAGCGCACCGAAGGACATTCCTGAGACCTTCTTGAACTGCCAACGCGGCGCCGCGCTGATTCCCCACGTGAACGTCGGGTCATACGTCAGCTGAGCGTTGGGGTTGAGGGTTCGGGTCGTGATCGACGTGTTGAGCGTGATCGGGATGGACCACTGCACACCTTCGACGACCGGGTTCGCGCTCGCGAGACGATCGGAGGTGTCGGGCGCTTCGGGTAGGTCAGCATCTCCACCTTCGCCACGTGCCGCTCCGCTTGCGTCGGCCCCGCCCACTTCTTCGGCGGCGTCAGCGAGGTCTTGCTCGACATCGGAAGTCGCAGCCTCGGTCTCCTCGGCGATCTCGTCGGCGGCCTCTTCGGCGGCGTCGCCCGCACCATCGAGCGCAGCGGCTGGGCCCTCAGGCGCCGGCGCGGCGAGCTCGGGCTCAGGCTCAGAAACGGGAGACGTCGGTGCGGCTGGAGCTGCTGGAGCATCCGTCGCAGGCGCATCAGGAGTCGCGGGCGTCTCCGGCGCTTCGGGAACATCCGGTGTCGCGGGCGCCTCAGGCGTCTCGGGCGTCGCGGGCGTCTCGGGAGCCTCAGGCGTCTCGGGCGTCTCGGGCGCAGCCGGCGCGTCATCCGCCTCGGGCGTCTCGACCTCGGGAGCCGCGGGCGCTTCCGGGGCGTCAGGAACCTCGGGCGCAGGCGCTTCGGGAGCGTCTTGAGCGGCGGCGAGGGAGTGGTGCGCGAGAACTGGGCAGGCCAGCGCGAACGCGATCAAAATGGAAGACAGCTTCATATTTGCAAGGGCTCCAGCGATGGGTCCGGGAGCAGACCCACTGAGCGGAAGGGTCTTGTCCTAAAACGCTCCCGCCTTGTCAACGCTTGAGGCGCAATGGCCTGTCCGCGTCACTCGATGCACAGAAGCGCACCGAAAAATCTTTCTGGCCCTGGGCTAACGCAACCAACGTGCCAGCTTTGATGAGGTGGAAAGTCTCGGAAAACGCCGGCCTCTCCCTCACCCGACGCCGTGCGAAGAACATCGCTCGCCCCAACATGAGACAAACCTCTTTCAAAACAGCGACTTAGCGCTCGTCAGATCTTTGACGGCGCGTCGGCCTCGGCCGTGATGACGATCAAGACCACGTCCGCGTCGACCTGATCTCCGATGGAAACCCGCACTTCTTCGATCGTTCCGTTCAACGCCGCGGTGATGGTCTGCTCCATTTTCATCGCTTCCATCACCAGGAGCGCTTGGCCTTGTACGACCGTGTCCCCAGGCTTCGCATCGACCGAAACGATCTTTCCGGGCATCGGAGAGACGCAGGCCCCCGCCGGGACCTCCGCCACGCGCTCCGGAAAGCGAGGCTGTTCGTAAAGAGTGACGCTTGTCTTACCGCTCACGTGAATCACTCCCGAGCGGTGAGCGACCCGATGTTGGGTCTGATGACCATCGAGTTCGAAGGTCACGCGAAGCGCGCCTCCCTCGCGATCGACGCGGATCAGTCTCGCGTGGTGCTCTACGTCGCCGACCACGAAACGATCGCGCTGATAAGCAACCGAGACGTGCTCGCCGTCATGTGTGTAGTCCACCCACTGCTTCGCGAAGGTGTTGTTGCGGAACCCGCTCGGCACCTTGAGCGGCCGCGCTTCTTCACGCGCCGCCCGGCCCAGGCACGTCGCGAGGATCGCGGCTCGCGCGACCTCTTCTCTGCCTGGCGGATCCGCCGCAGGTGCGTAGCGCGGAATGAAATCGGTCTGTGTGTCCCCGTTGCGAAAGGCGTCATGGGCGAGCACCGCGCACAAATACGCGCGGTTCGTCACGACCCCCAGCACGCTCGCTCCCGTGAGCGCGAGCGACAGACGTGAGGCCGCGATCTCGCGATCATCACCAAACGCGATCACCTTCGCGATCATCGGATCGTAGTGCACGCTGATCTCGCAGCCCGACGCGACACCCGCGTCCACGCGCAGCCCTTCTCGTGCCGGCACCGCGAAGTCGAGCAGCGTGCCCGTCTCCGGGAAGAAGTCGTTCGCGGGGTTCTCGGCGTAGAGCCGCGCCTCGATGGCGTGACCGCGCGGGACAATGTCTTCTTGCGTGAGCCGCAAGGTCTCACCGCGGGCGACCCGGATCTGCTCTTCCACGAGGTCAAGCTTGAGATGCGCGAGGACCTCTTCGGTGACCGGGTGCTCCACCTGCAGGCGCGTGTTCATCTCCAGGAAGAAGTAGTCGCCGCGCTCGTCGAGGATGAACTCGACCGTTCCGACACCGCGATAGTCGATCGTGCGCGCGAGCGCCTTCGCGGTCTCGCCCATCTTCTGGCGGAGCGCGTCGCTCACGGCCGTCGATGGAGACTCCTCGATGATCTTCTGATGACGACGCTGAATGGAGCACTCGCGCTCAAGCAAGTGGATCACGTTGCCGTGCGTGTCGGCGAGCACCTGGATCTCAATGTGCCGGGGACGCTCGATGTACTTCTCGAGCAGCATCCGGTCGTCGCCGAAGCTGTTCTTTGCCTCCCGCTTCGCGCTGACGAGCGCCGCTGCGACGTCCTCTTTGCGATCGACCCTCTTCATTCCTTTTCCGCCCCCGCCCGCGCTCGCCTTGAGCAGGACCGGGAAGCCGATCGCAACGGCTGCGTCCGCAAACTCCGCGTCGCTCAGGTCCGATCGACCGGGGATGATCGGGACGCCACACGACTCGGCGATCGCCTTCGCGCCCTTCTTGTCGCCCATCTGCACGATCGCGTCGGAGGTGGGTCCGATAAAGACGAGGCCGGCGTCTTCGACGGCTTGTGCGAAGGCGGCGTTCTCGGACAAGAAGCCGTAGCCAGGATGGATCGCGTCCGCTCCCGTGCGCTTGGCGGCGGCGATGATCTTTTCCGCGACGAGGTAGCTCTCGCTCGCCGCGGCGGGACCAATACGAACCGCCTCGCCGGCTTCGTGGACAAAGGGCACGTCCGCGTCGGCGTCCGAGAACACCGCGACGGTCGCGATGCCCATGCGATCGCAGGTGCGCATCACGCGGCGCGCGATCTCGCCTCGGTTCGCGATCAAGACTTTTGAAATCCGCTTCATCATCATCAGTGCCGGAACACGCCCCAGCTCGTGCTCCCCTCGAAGGGAGCGTTGTACGCCGCCGAGAGGCTGATCCCGATCACGGTGCGAGTGTCGCGGGGATCGATCATGCCGTCGTCCCACAAGCGCGCGCTCGCGTAGAAAGGATCGCTCTGCTGATCGATCGCTTTCTCCATCAACATCTTCTCGCCCGCGATCTGCATCTCGTTCACCTCGATGCCCTTCTTCGCGGCGCTCTGCCGGCGGATGATCTCGAGCACGCCCGCGAGCTGCTTCCCGCCCATGACCGCGATGCGGTGGTTGGGCCACGTGAACAGGAAGCGAGGCCGATAGGCACGCCCGCTCATCGCGTAGTTGCCCGCGCCGTAGCTCGCGCCGGTCATGATCGTGATCGCCGGGACGCTGCTGTTGCTGACCGCGTTGATCATCTTGGCGCCCGCCTTGATGATGCCCTCTTGCTCGTACTTCTTGCCGACCATGAAACCGGTCGTGTTCTGCAAGAACAAGAGCGGGATGTGCTGCTGGTTGCAGAGCTGGATGAACTGCGCGCCTTTGTTCGCCGCTTCCGAAAAGAGGGTCCCGTTGTTCGCGATGATGCCAACCGGATAGCCGTGCACGTGCGCGAAGCCCGTGATGAGCGTTCCGCCGTAGAGCGGTTTGAACTCGGAGAAGCGTGAACCGTCAACGATGCGCGCGATCACCTCTCGCTGATCGAAAGGGACGCGAACGTCGTGGCTCGCGATACCCAAGAGCTCTTCGGGGTCAAAGCGCGGCTCTTCGATCTCGCGCGGCGCGACCTTCGCGCCCTTCTCCCAGCCGAGGTGCGAGACGATCTCGCGGCCCAAGCGAATCGCGTCGTGCTCGTCTTCCGCCAGGTAGTCGCTCACGCCGCTGACCCTGGCGTGCATCTCCGCGCCGCCGAGCTCTTCGTGTCCGGTGTCTTCGCCGGTCGCCATCTTCACGAGCGGAGGACCGGCCAAGTAGACCTGCGCTTGCTCCTTCACCATGACGACGTAGTCGCTCATGCCGGGCAGGTACGCGCCGCCCGCGGTCGAGCTCCCGAAGACCAAGCAGACGGTCGGGATCCGCTTCGCGCTTCGCCTGGTGAGATCACGAAAGCCCGCGCCGCCGGGAACGAAGATCTTGTCTTGGTTCGGCAGGTCCGCGCCGGCGCTCTCGATCAGCGACACCGCGACCATCTCGTTCTGATCCGCGATCTCCGCGAGGCGCCCTTGCTTGAGCATCGACATCGGCGTGATCGCGCCGCCCTTCACGGTCGCCTCGCTCGCGATGATCACGCACTCCACGCCAGAGACGAGACCGACCCCGCCCACCACGCTCGAGACCATCTCGCCCGGAACGCCATGTCCCGCGATCGCGCCGACCTCCAAGAAATAGCCATCGCGATCGATGAGCAGCTCGATGCGCTCACGCGGGAGCAGCTTGCCGCGCCGCTTGTGTCGCGCGGTGTACTTCTCGCCGCCACCCGCGTTGGCCTTCGCGTGCTCCTTCGCGAGCCGCGAAAGCGTGTCGAGGTTGTGCTCTTTGTTCTCTGCAAACGCGGGGCTGTTTGGGTCGACCTTGGTGCGCAGGACTGGATACACGCGACCAGCGTATGGAAGCGGCTGAGCCGAAGCCACAACAAAATGAATCACCGTTCATTTTGTTGTAATCAGAGCGACGACGAACTTCTCAAGGGTGACGCTGTCCAACTCACATGATGCTTCGGGGCGCGCTGACGGTTCTCTTGGTCTTGCTCTCGGCTCCTGCCTCCGCAGACGCACCCGAAGATTCCTACGCTCGCCTCGTCAGGGACGACAGGGTCGAGGCGGTCGAGGTGCAAGACGTCGATCTCCACACTTGGTTTGGCCTGCCCTTCCGCGTGACCAGCAACGGACGTGAGGTCTTCGTCGCGGTGACGGTTCCTCTCCGACGTTGGGACATGCTCGTCCGCCAGGGCAACCATCGTTATGCGTTCGGGTACATCATGCGCGGCGAAGCGCAGCTTGACCCCGAAGACGCAACGCTCTCGCTCCAACTCGGTCAACAGAGCCGGCGACCCGCGGAGGTCGTCGCGGATCATGTCGACCTTGAGCACCTGTTGCGGACCCAGGTCTTCGTCTTGCCGATCGGGTTCGCAGGCGACCGCGCGGAGCTCACCTGGGGCGTCGCCAACGTCACCTACTCGAAAGAGATCGAGCTTCGCCGCGCGAGAGCGATGCGGGTCCCCGCAGGAGAGACCCGCTGCGTCAAAGACTGGTTCGCCCAAGAGCGCTCTAGTGATCTCCGCGACCTCCGCGTCGAACAACGACGCGACCGTCTCTGCGCGAGCGCATCGCTCTTCGGTCGTTACCGCGCGAGCTCTTCGTTGCACCACGCGAGGGGCACATTTCGTCATCACCTCATCGTCGAGCCCGCGGAAGAGTGGGGCTGGCTCTTGCTCATCTTCGCGGTGCTCGGATCCGCCCTCGGGTTTCTCTTTCATTGCGTCGCGGCCCGCTTCTCGCGACCGCGCTACTTGGTCTTTCCAGAAGATCCCCGTGCGTCGTTTCGCGACACTGCGAAGCCGCGGCTCATCGCGGCGCGAATGGGGCGCGCGCTCAAGGACATCCACCCGCGCTTCGCTCGTTCAACCTTGCGCTTCGCGACGGCGTCTTCCTGCGTCCGCTTGTTTGGGCGCGAGGTCGTAGCTCAGCTCGTCACAGGCGAAGTGGACCTCTTGGAAACGGGAAGCCTGGTGCCGATCGGAACCGTGCTCCACGTCACCTCCGACCTTGGAGACGAGAGCGTGTTGATCGCGGACCGGGAGATGCGCGACGCCATCGTCGCCGGCGCGACGCCCTTCCCCACGATCCGCGTGGTCGACGTTGACCGCGCGCGACTCTGGCCAGCCGTACGACGTGTCCCCCGACCGAGCGTCGCCTCATTGCTCAGTCTCGTCACACCTGCGCTCGTTCTCGTCCCCATGATGCTGAGCGAAATGTGGCCCGTCTTCGGGAACGTCTACGTCGCGTGCATCACGGTTTCGTCGACCGCGGCGGCGATCACCTTCACGTCCAACCTCGTCGCGAACCGCCGGTTCGGCGCGGATCGGAAGGACGATGACCATCAGCTACAACCCCGCGTCAGAACAGCCGTAGAGTGGCGAGCCGCATGGATGCGCAGGCTTCAGTGAAGGAGTCCGCGATTCGAGAGAGCGGAATCGCTCCACTTGATGAGCAAGCGTCGTGGGTCGAGGAGCGTCGCGCACTTCGCGCGCAGCCAGAGAGCGGAGCGAACGTTTGGGGTGAATCGACCAACGGGAGAGAGGGGGATCGAAAAATCCCCCTCAAGGAACGCGACCATACGTGGCACATTGCGTTCTCACTCATGAGGACTCGATGACTTTTACCCTTCACATTCCTGGCTTCGCGGCTGGCACCCCCATCCCGTCACGCTTCGCCTTTGGCCAGCCCGGCGAAGACGGTCCGTTCGCGCTCGCGGGCAACGTCAGCCCCGCGCTGAAGTGGGCGGACGCGCCGGAAGGCACCAAGTCGTTCGCGCTCATCTTGGTCGACCCGGACGTTCCCTCGGTCGGCGATGACGTGAACCAAGAAGGACGCACCGTGCCGGCTGATCTTCCGCGGGTCGAGTTCTTCCACTGGGTGCTCGTCGACATCCCCGCGTCGAGCACGGGCCTGCCCGAGGGCGCGGGTTCGCAGAGCGTCGTGCCGCGGGGGAAGCCGCTCGGCGAAACGACCCACGGCGTCACTGGACGCAACAGCTACACGGACTGGTTCGCGGGAGACGCGGACATGGAAGGTGTCTACGCCGGATACGACGGGCCGTGCCCACCGTGGAACGACAGCATCATTCACCACTACCACTTCCAGCTCTTCGCCTTGGACGTGGTGTCGCTCGGTTTAGAAGGTGACTTCGACGCGGCCGCGGCCCGCGCGGCGATGGAGGGACACGTCTTGGGAACCGCGAGTCACATGGGCACCTACGCGATGAACCCCGCCCTTCGCTGAGCGCCGTCTCGAGCGCGTTTGTTTGGTTCGCCTAGCGAACGCGCCGTCGAAGCGCGATCATGCCGAGGACCCACCACAACACGTGCGGCGCACCTTCTTGGCCGACCGACACCGCGCAGCCTTTGTCGCCTTCGACGGTTCCGCTCGCGTCACCGGCATCGGCGCCCGCATCGGCGCCCGCATCGGAGCCGTCCAGGGTGTCCGGAACGTCCGCGTCGGGGAGCGCCGCGTCTGGCCCTCCGGCATCGGCTCCAGCATCGGCTCCCGCGTCGGTCCCGGCGTCTTCGGGTCCCGCGTCCGGAACCGCGCGTGGCGTGAACTGCAGCGTCAACGTGAACGGTCCGGGTTCGTCGAAGCTGTCGAGGAAAAGAAAGGTCTCGCCTTCGACGGGGACGCGGAGCGAGGACCCACGCATATCGCCTCCGTCGTCGTCGCACCCGAGCTCCGTGCTGTCGTCACCACAGCGTGTTCG
>CALJDU010000029.1 GCA_938024995.1 uncultured bacterium | reverse complement strand
GGCAGCGCGGACAGACTTTCACGCTTCGCGAGGTTAGAGGATCTCCCCATGACCGTCAGTATTCCTTGGAGGGTCTGTCCGCCCCTCCCTCCAAATAAGTAAATGATTTGGAGCCTCCCACCCATGTTCGCTCCGCTCAGTATCGCTCGCTTCGCGAACTCGGGTTTCGTTCAACGGAAACCGGGAGGTGAAGCGGCGCTGGAAAGCGGCTAGAGGCTAGCGGCAGAGAGTCGAGCTGACCTGACGAAAGATGCGCCTCTCGGGGCGCGTCTTTCGTTTAACTAGCGCGCTACTCGTCGAGCGCGGCGCGAACTTCGGGACGAACCATACGGCCCCAGGTCGCGTCGTAAGGGTGGACCTTGGTTGGCTCGGCTCCAACCATCGGTCGCTCTTCGTTGGCCCATCCGAAGAGCCCGCGCTCGAGGTTGCAGGCACGGTAGCCGCGCTCGACGAGCTTCTTGGTGATCGCAGCGCTGCGGTAACCCACCGAGCAGTAGACGATCACGTGACGGTCGCCGAGCTCTCCGGGCGTCGGCAGCGTGCTGAAGTCGGGCTCATCCGGGTCCAGCCAACGCGCGCCTTCCAGATGGCTCACCGCGAACTCGGCTGGCTCGCGCGTGTCGACCAAGAGCGGGCGCCGCGCTTCCGGCAGTCGCATCATTCGCGCCGTGCGATCTGCGTCGACCCACACCACGTCTGGGAAACGCGCGCTGATGACCTCGCGCATCCCCGCGAGGTCGGTGTCGTCGAGCTGCGCGAGCGTGAAGGCAGGAACCGCGATCAACGTGAACGCAAGGCCGACTAACGCGAGCTTCTTCTTGCCGCTCATGAGATCAGTCTAGAGTCGAACGCCGCCCATCACCACCTAAGCATCCAGGGCGCTGATGAGCATCCACGGAGGGACCGTCCCGCACTGCGCGCGCAGCGGAGCGAAGCGAACGGTGAGGTGAATCGGCCGAAGGCCGAGCTCGCGAAGCGAATGATACTGACGGAGCGAACGTGGGAGGGAGGGTCCGAAAGACCCTCCAAAAACTAGTCTAGCTCCACGTCGATGTGCTTCACCTCGGGCACCGCTTCCTGAACCTTCTTCTCGATCTCGTCGATCTTGTCGCCGACGTACTCGACGACGTCGTCCGCGAAGTCTTTCTCGAAGGCGTAGAAGGCGTCCCAGTCGGCGAAGCCAGCGTCCCACGCGGTCCGGAGCTTTTGCTCGAAGTGCTCCGTCAGCTGCTCCCCATCGAGCTCCAGCTCGATGAGGACATCGTAGGTCTCGGTGTCGATCATCTTGCTCTTGATCTGCGCGATGCGCTCGACCGAGGGATCGGCGTTGATCGCGTCGCGGATCGCTTGGGTCTTGTGCTCGGGCGCCGATGCGCCGACGAGCAGCTCCTTGTTTCGGAACGTCAGCCATATCGCGACCGCGCCGAGCAGGAGCGCGATCGCGATCGAGCCGATCGAGTCCCAGTACGATTCGTTGGTGAGCTTGGTCAGACCGATCGCGATGAGCGCGAAGATCACGCCAAGACACGCCGCGGCGTCTTCCAACAAGACCGCGACCGCAGAGGGATCGGCGTCCACCCGGAGATAGTTGAAGAAGGGACGACCCGCGGCGGACTTACGGAGATCCAAGAACGCGATCATGAAGACCGCGCCCTCGATCACCAGCGAGATGCCCAAGATCACGAGGGCGATCGTGAGGTTGCCCGTCGGCGCGTGCGCTTCTTCCGCGAGGAGCGAGTCGATGCCGTGCATGAGCGTGACGCCGCAGCCCAAGAAGAAGATCCCGACCGCGCTGACCAAGGCCCACACGAAGCGCTCTTGGCCGTAGCCGTATTGGTACTTCGCGTTCGCGTCCTTTCCGGAGCGCACGATGCCGAGGAGCAGGAGCGCCTGGTTCAAGACATCTGCGAGCGTGTGGATGGCCTCGGCGAACATCGCGCCGGAGCCAGTGAGCGCGAAACCCACGAACTTCATGATGCAAACGAACGTGTTGCCGGCGAGCGCGGCTACGACGGATTTCTTAGAGTCTCCAGCCATCGCCGCGGAGGGTAAAGAACGGATCGGGGCGTGTCACGTCCGGCGGTGCCGCGAGCGCGCTTACTCGACCCAACTGTCGACAGAAGGGTCGTAGCGGAAGGTGGAGGTCGTATTTGTCGTCCTCACTTCGCACTCCCCATCGTCGTCCTCGATCGGCGTCGTTTCTTGAAGAGTTCGTCGAACGTCGGGATGACCATCGCCATCCTGGTCACGGAATCGGTACCGACCCTCTTGACGCTCGGCGCATTCACCGCCGTGCTCTCGGTGACTCTGCGTCATCTGAAGCTGCACGCGTAGGGTGTCCGCGTCGAGGATGACCCCGTATCGCCCTTCAGGACCTCCGAGCCCGCACATCATGAACCCTTCCCACGCTCCTTCGACCCAAGCCTCGCGTTTCCCGTCTTGGTCGAAGTCGCGATAGACGAAGCGGTCGATCGCCTCCCGGTTGGGTTCGTCTTGATGACAGTGCTCGGGAACCGGGAGGGCGACGTCATGGTCGACGACCGGGATCCGGCCCTCGCGATACGACACCCGGGCGACGCGGACCGGCGCGCACGCTTGATGCGCGTCACAGTCGGGGTCGGGGTCTTCGTCAACCTCGGCCGCTTCACGGAGCTGTTGGTCGCGCGTGAGGTCGGCCCAGTACACCCACCACTTGATCTCTCCCTCGTCATGCCGCAGCCGGATTCCGGAGAAGGGGTGCACATCAACAAGGTACGGCCCTTGGAGCTCGGGCAAGGGGCCCTCAGCGTCGGCGCGAAGCGCGTTCCGATCAACGGACGCGAGCGGCGAGATGAAGACCGTTTCGTCGATCGCGCCAGCGAGCGATCCGATGCGTGGTTGAACGCGTCCGCGCGCCGCTCCGGGGGTCCCCATGACGCGGAGCTCGGTCACGCAAACCTCAGAGAAGGTGCGACGTGATCCGGGCGCGGTGTCCACGACGTGAAGCTCAAACACCCCACCCGTGCTCTCAATGGGGATCGCCTGGAAGGCTTGGGAGTCCGGGTCGAGGGTGTGCCGCCCAAGGACGACGCCGTCTTTGCGCACCTCAAGCTCCGTGATGCGGTGATTCTGGCTCCACAGTTCACGACCGCGCTCGTTCCGGACGAAGCCTCCGATGAGCTCGATCCGGTCCACGCGAGCGTCCGACGGAATCGCGACCGCGATCCACCCGCGAAGGTCACCCGACGCGGAGTTCCACGCGGTCTCAAGGCGGCCATCCAACATGCGCGCAGGTCCGCGGCGGGCGTGCCCGGTCGAGGTCGAGACGACGACTTGCGACGGAACGACCTCCAACAAGTTGACGATCGCGGCTCCCGTATCGGCCGCGCTGAGTTGAGTGGAGACGGCTTCGCCGACCGCGTTGGCCTGCGCGCTCGGCTCGTCGTTCACGTCGTTCACCGCGTCCGCTGCGCGCGGCTCCTCAAGCGGCTCAGGCGCCACGGTCGGGCTCGCTCCAGCGCACCCCATCATCGCCATCATCGCCACAGCGAACGCCGAGGCGACAAAGCGATGAACTCCTTCCACTCGGAACCCCCGTTTCACGCGCTAGCTCCAGAGATGCCCGCGGGTCGACTCCACCAAGTCGCGAACCCGCGCTTCATCCACCGGTGCATCGATCTCGCCGTTCTCTTTAAAGTAAGTGCCGACGATGGCGGCGTCCGCATACGCGACCAAGGAGGCGGCGTTGTCGGGCGTGAGCCCGCTGCCGATGATGACGGGTTTGTCGCCTGCTGCTGCTCGCACCTCACGCGCGACATGAACGTCCACGGGGCCTCCCGATCTTCCACCCGTGACGATGACGGCGTGCGCGCCGCCTCGGCCTAGCGCTTCCTTGGTCGCGCGGGTCGCGGACAAGTTCGTCAGCGGAGAGGCGTGCTTCACGAGAACATCGGCGTAGATCGAGACGGTCGCGCCGATGCTCGCGCGGTATCGCATCGACTTGGCGGCTTCGCCTTCGATGATGCCTTGGTCCGTCACATAGGTACCGGTGTGTACGTTGACGCGAACGAAGTCCGCATTGGTCGCGGCGGCGATGCCGATCGCGCTGACCGCGTCGTTTCGCAAGCAGTTGATCCCGACCGGGAGCGCGTACTTGTCCTTCACCATCCGGGCGAGCGTCGCCATGATCGCAACGTGGTGTGGCGGGGTGCGATCACCTTCCGTTCCCTTGATGAACGGAGCGGAACCGAAGTTCTCAATAATCAGCCCGCTCACGCCGCCTCGAACGAGCGCCTGCGCGTCGGTCTGCGCGCGAGCTTCCACCGCGCCGAACCCGCCACCGCGATAACCCGGGTCGCCGGGCATCGCGGGGAGATGAAGGACCCCGATCAGACCGCGCGGCGTCACTCCGCTGCTTCCGCAGTATCGGCTTCGGCCAAGCGAAGCTCCGCGAGGACCGGGTGCTGCTTCGCGGCGAACTGCATTCGCTCAAGCTGCTCTTGGACATCACTGAGCTGCGAGAGCAACTTGGAGAGCTCCGTGTCGAGGAGCTTGGCGCTGGGCTGTTCCGCCTCGTTCAACATGTCGGCTTCCTTCTGCGCTTCGTCCATGCCGCTCAAGATGACGCCGACGAAGAGGTTCAAGAAGACCATTGTGCCCACAAGCACGAACGAGATGAAGAAAAGAGCGCCCGCGACCGGGGAGGCTGCGCTTTGCGTGCACATCTCAGCCATTCCGTCGTAGCCGTAGTTCGCGCAACCGTACATCTGGATGTACATCAGGTCGGTCCAGTCCTCGAGCGTGACCGCGCGGAAGAGCGATACGAGGGAGATCTCAAGCGACCCGAAGTGGACCGGATCGTTGCCGCCCCACATGAAGACGGCCGCGACCGCGTAGACATAGAAGAGCATCAGGAGCAGGAGCGACACGTAGCCCATTGATGGAATGCTCTTGAGCAGCGCCCCAACGAGGAGCTGCAGCCGTGGCAGCGCGCGGACGAGCTTGAGCACGCGGAGCAAGCGCAGCAGACGCAACACGGTCGCGTACTGCGAGATGAACGGAATGAACGCGCCGGCGACGATGACGAAGTCGAAGACGTTCCAACCGTCGTAGAAGTACCGCCAGGGTTTCGGGATCTCGGCGACCATCTTGACCACGATCTCCACAACGAAGATCCCCAAGATGATCGTGTCGAGGATGTGGATGATGTCCCCGTACTCAGCGACGATTCCTGGGTAGGTCTCGCACCCCACCAAGAAGCCCGCGAAGAGGATGACGGCGGTGACGAAGTTCTGGAACCAGGATGATTCCGCGACCGTTTTACAAAGCGTGACCATGGCGCGAACGACCTACATGAGTGTGAAGGGAAGTGGAACGCACCACTTGGGTGTCCATATTTGCGTACAATTGGGCTTCTGACGCGATGCGTTGGGAGTTTGCTATACGCCGCACTGCGTAACTAATTCCTTGACGCGGTGCAGCATTCACCTTACTCAGAGAGTGCGCGGTCGATGCCCCGACACCCCGGTTTCCCCAACCCTTCGATCGCGCACAAAAGGCGTCCTCTTGAGGACGCCTTTTTACTTCCGTCGGTCAGCGAGATTTCTCCCCTCCCGGTCAGCGACAGAGCAAGATCCCAGCCTCGCGGTCGACCGCGGTTCCGCCGAGCGGCGTCCAACCACGAAGGCGAACCGCCTCAGGAACCTCGCCGGCGTTCCAGCGATTGGCGCTCAAGTGTGGCATCGACACCGCGACACATTCCGCAAAGTGGGCCACGTCGGCGCGGACGCGAACCGGCGTTCGAACCGGAGCGAGCGTACAGCCGCTCGCGAGCAATGCGACGACGAGAAGGAGGTGGAGTCTTTTCATACCGGCTTGTCGCGACCTTCGGTGAACGGTTGCGGTAGGCGTCTTCGCGGAGTCCGGCTTATCCTCGCGTCGTGTTCTTCAAGAAGAAGCCAAAGAGCGCGCATCAGACCGAGCTGGCCCGACAGGTCGCGAGGGCGCTGCCTGACGTCGACGATGACACCGTCCGCTTGGTCGCCGCGATCGCGGGCTTGCTGACCTGTGTGGCCTACGCGGACTCCGACTTCGATCCGAAGGAACGCGAGATGATCCGCGCCGAGCTCTCGCGTTTAGCGATCTTGGACGAACGCGCCGTGACCGCGATTTGCGCGCTCTTGGAAAAACAAGTGGCGACGATCTCTGCAGAGGGAGGTCAGCTCTTCGCGCGTGACATTCGCGAGCTTTGTGATCGCGACGGACGGATCGAAGTGCTCGACGCGCTGGTCGAGATCGCCGCCGCCGATGGTGAGCTCTCGCTGTCCGAGACCAACTACCTTAGGCGTCTGGTACCGATCATTGGGCTCTCGCAAGACGAGTACAACGACCTGCAGGAGCGCCACCGCGACAAGCTCGCGGTGCTCGCCTAAGCGGCGCCATTCAGACGTGGGACGCGGGAAGCCAGGGCTGGATCGAGGTGTCGTCGAGTCGCTTGAGAAGCTGCAGTTGCTTTGGTCGCGCGAACGGATCGCGACGCGGGCGCGGTTCGCGGAAGAGAGAACACGCATCGCGCTGCCGGATCGAGTACGGCGCGGCTTAGCGCTCGACGGTTTGGTGGTGGATGATCTCGACGTCGCCCCGGGCGGGGGCGCGATGCTGTGGCTCGTCCCCACGCGAGAAGCATCGCTAGATGATCTCCGCGTCCGGCAAGGCGCGCCCGTGATGCTCTGGCGGGGTGAAAGCGAAGCGCATGACGACGACTCGTTTCGCGGGGTGGTCGCGCGGAAGACGCGAACGAAGCTCGGGATCGCGGTGGACGACGAGCTCCCCGAGGAGGTGATGCGTGGTGCCTACGTGCTCGATCGGGAGGCGCCCGAGGTCACGTTCGATCGCGGTGACGCGGCGCTCGCTCCGCCCGCCGAACCGACCGATGAAGAACGCGCGCTGCTTGATGTGCTCTTCGCGGATCGCGCGCCCACGTTCGACGCTGACATCGGTCAGGCTGACTTTTTTGACGAGGCGCTGAACGCCGACCAACGCCGCGCGGTCGAGCACGCGCTCTCGGCCGACACCGTCGCGTTGGTCCACGGACCACCTGGGACCGGCAAGACACGGACGCTGGTGGAAGTCGCGCGGCGCGCGGTGGCGCGTGGCGATCGCGTGCTCTGTACCGCGGCGAGCAATACCGCGGTCGACAACCTCGGCGAGCGACTCTCGGCGGCGGGTGTTCCGGTCGTCCGGGTGGGTCACCCCGCGCGCGTCTCGGAAGCGCTCACCTCGCGAACGCTCGACGCGCTCATGCGGCAGACGCGTGAGTGGAGCATGACGCAGCGGTGGATCCGCGACGCGAAAGAGCTGCGCCGGAAGATCCAAAAGAAGAGCGCGCGCGGCCAAATGGATCGCGGCGAGCGTCGTGAGCTGTATCGGGAAGCCCGTCGACTCGAGATGGACGCGCGTGGGCAGGTCGCCGCGATTCGCCACAAGGTGCTCGCGCGTTGTCCGGTCGTGTGCGCAACGTCGGTCGGCGCGATGTCACGTGCGCTTGTGGGGGAGCCCTTTTCGCTGGTGGTCCTCGATGAGGCGACCCAGGCGCCGGATCCGATCGCGCTCATCGCGATGCGTTGCGCAACGCGGGTCATCATGGGCGGAGATCCGCGTCAGCTCCCGCCGACCGTGATCGATCCTCAGGTCGCGGAAGAAGGCCTCGGCACCACGTTCTTTGAGCGCCTGGCGACGCGCGCGAGCGAGTCCGTGCGGATGCTGACTGTCCAGTACCGCATGCACGAAGCGATCATGCGTTTCCCGTCCGACGAGATGTACGAAGGCAAGCTCGTCGCGGACGAAAGCGTCGCCGATCGCGAGCTCGCGCAAGCCGACCCGCTTCGGCCGGGGAGCTGGGTGTTCCTCGATACCGCGGGTAAAGGGTTCACAGACTCCCGCGAAGAGGACGACCCGAGCGTGCGCAACGTGGAGCAAGCTGAACGGGTCACGCGCGAAGTGAAGCGCGTGTTGGCGCGCGGCGTCGCTCCCGCTGACCTCGCGCTCATCACGCCCTACGAAGCACAAGCGCGCGTCCTGAGATCACTGCTCGTCATGGAGCGGACCGAGGGCCTCGAGGTCGGAACGATCGACGGATTTCAAGGTCGCGAAAAGGACGCGGTGATCGTTGATCTGGTCCGGAGCAACGACGCCGGCGAGGTCGGGTTCCTCTCGGACATCCGGCGCATGAACGTCGCGATCACGCGCGCGCGGAAGTTCTTACTGGTCGTCGGTGACAGCGCGACGCTCTCGCGGCACCCGTTCTATGCGCGCTTCGCGGAGCACGCGGAAGAAGCGGGCGCCCAGCTGAGCGCGTGGCTCGACGACGGCTCGCTTGATGGCGCGCTCGACTGAATCCGCTCGGAAGCGGAGATGTCTCAGCGACCGTCTTCCTTGCCGTCGAGCAAGTCGAGCGCGCGCATTTGGGTGGAGAACTCCTCCTCCGTGAGGACTCCCTTTTCGATAAGGAGCTGGAGGATTGTTCGCGTATAGAGACCCAGACCAAAGAGGCGGTTCTCAAGCTCGATGACCTTCGCTTCGGTTGTCCGCACCCCTAGCTCTGCACGGGCCGCCGTGGCGGCCGCGATGGAGGCGTCAACGCCCGCGATGTGTGCGCTCTGCGTCGCGCGTTCGGAGTTATCGAGCGCGCGCATTTCTGCAGTGGTGAAGAGCTGCTTCCAAAACGGATCCATAGAACAGAGAATATCATTTCCGCACAGCAGCTCAGCCGCGGGTTCCGGAGCGGAGCGGAGAACTCGCGGCGATGGAGCCGCAGGTGCGGAAACAAAGAATATTGGAAAGCGACGAAGGAGCGAAGAGCGGAGCGAACATGGGAGGGAG
>CALJDU010000028.1 GCA_938024995.1 uncultured bacterium | reverse complement strand
CACGCTCCTCTTGCGTCCGCAGAGCCTCCGCGGAGTTTGGCGGAGCCAACATGACGAGAGTGCCGTCGGTCAGTCGGATCGCCGCGTGGCCTATGTAGACGGGCGCGCCGACCGCCGCTTTTCGTACGTCGAGCTCGACGTACACCCCGCAGCGATATTCTTGGAGGGGCTGTCCGCCCCTCCCTCCAAACAAGTAAATGATTTGGAGCCTCCCTCCCATGTTCGCTCCGCTCTGCGCTCCTTCGTCGCTTTCCAATATTCGCGAAGCGAATCCGCTGAGCGAAGCGAACGTAGGAGGGAGGCTCCCAACTACTTGCTCGTTGGGAGGGAGGGTCCGAACAGACCCTCCAGAGAATATTGGTCACGAACGACCGTGCCGCTTTCCTCTCGTCCACCTCACACCCAGTAGAAGCGGCTCGAGAAGAACGTAAGAGGAAGTGCCGCCCGCCGGCGCTCCGCCACCCAATCCGCCGATTGGCTCGCCCAAGGCATGGAGATCACGTAAGGCGAGGCCGGGCACGCTCGTTGCTCAGCGGTAGACCATGAAACACACGCTCCTCCTTTTCTCCGTTCTCTCTCTTGCGCTTGGCTGCGTCGGTGTGGACGACGCCCTCGAAGATGACTCCGGGGCCGCGGCCTTTGCGCTCGAAGGCACGCGAGAAGGGCACGGCGTGCTGCGTCTGCTCAACGACGGAGACGCCGCAACGTTCGCGTTCTTGGACGACGAAGTCGCGCTCAACCGGCGCGCGGCGCTCAACCTGGTCGCGCACCGTGATGGCGGAGACGGCGTCTTCGGGACGCGCGATGATGATCTCTTCGACTCGATCGCGGAGGTGGACGCCGTTCGCTACGTCGGCCCATCTGCGCTCAACACATTGGTCGGCTTCGCGTCCGAGAGCGACTACCTCCCGAGCGACGACACGACCCTGGGCACCTATGACGGGATCACGTTCTCATTTGCCCAGGCGGAGCGGGTGCTGGCGTACGTCAACCGCGCGAGCGACGACGCGATGATGGAAGCGAGCATTCCTTCACGCGCGATCGCCTCGATCCTCGCGGCGCGACCCGTCCTGACGATGCCGCACCTCGCGTCGCTCTACTGGGTCGGTCCGCGGACGCTTGAGCGCTTGGTCGCCGCCAGCGAGGTCGCGAGCGACGACACGCGTGACGACTGCAGAAACAGCGACGACTGCGGCCCTGAACAACGCTGCGAAGGAAAACCGAGCGGGTTTGAGTTCGGCAAATGCCGCGACATCGGGAACATCGCGGGGGTCCAAGAGGACTGCGACGTCGACCGTGATTGCAACAACGGGCTGATCTGCATCGCGCAGAGCGTCTACGGCCAAGGCTATTGCAACTATGGCTGGATGCGAGACCACTTCGAGGTGGTGCTCGACGCGGAGGTTCCGCGCGTCTCGACCGAGCCGCTCATCTTCCCGCTCACCGTGTATGGCCAAGCGAGCGTGCCGGAGGACCTCGCGTTTGACGTGATCATCGAGCACGACGATCCGAGCGCGCTGTTCATTAGGGTTCAGCCCCCGACCGGACAGGAAGCGGTCACGCTGTGGGATGGGGCCGCGATGACGGGGCCGCTCCCGACGCATTTCATCAATCACTCGATCTATCGCGACGACGCGGTCAACGGCGAGTACCAGCTGCTCGTACAAAACCTCGGCGGTCGGGGCGAAGGTACCGTGCGCCGCTTCGGGATCCACGTTAGCTCGCGCTGGGATTGATCCTTAGGTTCCCGCGTTGGGAAGGATCCATCGACGCGGATCGTAGACTCAAGATCATGGTTGTGACTGGAACCAGTTCTTCAGCGCCGATGGCGCGCGCCCCGGTTTGGCGGCGGGTCACCGCATGGTCGAGCCTCGTCGCCGGTGTGGCGGTGGGCGGATACGGCGGCAAGCGCGCGCTGTCCGAAGGGGGAGGATGGTGGGCGCTGGCCGGCTTCGGAGCTCTCAGCGCGGTCGCTCTGCTCTTCGCGATCTGGTTTCGGACACGTCCCCGGGAGGAACGTGAGCGAATGGTCCGCGCGGCGGATGCGGCGGCCAATACGGATGAAGTGAAGCGCGCGCGAACGGTGCGCAAAGAGCTGAAGAGGAAGCGCCGTTGGGTCGGCGGAGAACCTCGTGAGGCGACTATCATCGCCCTCGCAGACATCGGAAGAGCGAACGAGTTTACCTGTCAGGTCTACCTTGAGCTCGACGTGACGACCGCGGCGGGCGTCGTCCGCGTCGAAACAGGAGAGTCCGTGCGGACCGCGCACGTCGGAATCCTGGTTCCCGGCCGGGTCATTCAAGTTTTCGTCGACCCGACTGATCCGACGCTCGTCGCCGTGAACTGGGAGCGGTCCCTCAGGCTGTGAGATCGACGCCGAACACGAGTGGATCGCGTCTCGCGCCGAACGCGAGCGGGATCGCCCCGCTCACTTCTTCGTCGGGGCGCGCGCGACGATCGCGAGGTTGCGAGGGCTGACCTTTTTCGGAAACGCCGCGATGACCTCGGTGCGCCAGCCCGCTTCCTCCAGGTAACGCGCTCGGTCCAGCACCACGCCGAGCTCCAGGACGCGCGCCAAGATGTGACGAGGGAGCGCGAAGCGCGCGATCTGCGCATGCGCTCTCTTCGCGCGCTCGGTCGCGTCCGCGATCTCCGAGGCGGTCGGGAGCGTGAGCCCACGTGACTCGCACGCGAGCGGAGCGATCACCTCCAGCCCGTGTCGCACCTTTTCCTTGGTCAGCCCGCGCCCTTCGTCTCCGGGCGTGAGCGTGAGTCCGCGCGCCTCGAGCAAGAGACGGAGCGCGAGACGAGTGCGTCGACCGCGTCGTTTGTCGCTCAACGTTCCGCTGCCTTGAAAGGATCGCGGCGAGAGGTTCGCGAGTCCGAGGGTGGCGCGCGGGATCACGAAGCCTGCGTCACGTGCTTGCGTCGAGAGCGGTTGACGGTCGCTGGGCGTCTTTTGGTAACAGCAGCTTACCGCCAAGACGTGCGCCTTGGCGTCGCGGGCTCTCCGGATCAACGCATCTCCGAGCGCGCCACAGGGATGCAGTCCGCTCACGAGATCACCGCTCCGCAGCTCACCGGCGTTTGCCGTTCCGTCGCCGCGTACGAATGAGGTTGAGTCATCGTTCGCGTCGCTCAACGCGATCGCGCGCGCGATCCGGTCGTCGTCCCAGTCGACGCCGACGGAGTCGCCGGAGTTCAGCGTCCGCGCCAACGCGCGCGTGAGATGGCCATGCCCAGACCCGAGGTCGACGACCCGTGAGACGCCTTCAAAGCGGTGCGCCGCGATCACGCACAGCGCGCTGAGCTGAGCCCACTTGCGTTGCTTGATGTGGCGCGGCGCCTTGGACACGACCGCCGCCGGCGGAGAGTCGCGCGGACTTGTGATGAACGCAGCGCGAGACGCGAGTTCGCGAAGGGACGATGGCGCGTCGCTCCGCGCGAACCAAGAAGCGGGATCTTGCTCTGCCGCGAGGAAGTCGGCGCGGGAGAGCTCGGACAGAAACGCGTCCCATCCACGCTCCACGCACCACTCTGGAACCCGGTCCTCGCGCGGTCGCCCGTTGAGAATGTCCTGCGCGGGGTGGAGCAGCGCAAGCACCTCGTCGAGGGCGCGCTCGAGGGACGTCTTGGAAGCGCTGCTCACGTCGACGCGATGCCACGCTGCGCTGTTCCCGCCAAGGTGATCCGCAAGACGTGTCGCGAACCGGACGAGTGGATGAGCGTGAAGAGCGCTGATTCTCCCGGGTGATGCGCTGTAAGGCCGGTGTAAGTCGCGAGAGGACGTCGCGTCCTTAGCTTCATGGCATGGCGCCTCCCCAACCGTTCTGCCTCGATCTGGTTCAGCGCGCGCTCTCGCGCTCGATGCTCAACTCCGACTTCGTGCACGACCAGCTCTGCGTGAGCACTTCGGAAGAGCGCGCGGTCCTGCTTGACCTGCTCGTTTCGCACGGTTGGGCGTCGCTTTCGATTGGGCTCGCGAACCTCACGGCGCAGCCGGACCTCGCGCCGCTCGTCTCCGCGCTCCAGCTGACGATGTCGGATCTACGTGACCTGTCACCTGAAGTGATGGAGACCCTCGCGCAGCTGTCGCTGGTGCGCGTCTCCCTTCAGGTGCTCGCGTACGACTTCGTGCACGAACGGGGCGGCTGGCACTCAGATCTGGAGGACTTCTGTCCGGAGCTCTTTGAGGACATCCTCAAGCGGCTGCCCACAGCGCTCCCGCGGATCGTGAGCGCGCCCGTGCCGCTCTCGGTCGAAGTCGTGACGGACCTCCGCTCGGTGCATCAGTCTCCCGAGAACCTCTACGCGATCCCGAGCGCGATCGAGGCGGCGTGTTTCCGGCTTCAGGCCGACCATCCGATCGCGTTCGAGCTTCGCTTCGAAGGGCTGGAGACGGAGGGCAGGGTCTGCTCCGTACACTGCGCTTGCCGAGGCACGGGGTGCTCGTTCGCGCCTCGTTTGCCTTCCTCCCCCTCCGCGTTCGTGATCGGTCCGCAGCCGTCTCTCGGTCGCGCACGACCTGCCTGAGCGCTCCGCATTTACTGTTTCGGCGCTCGGTTCTCCGCGTTCGCGAACGCGACCGCCAACAGCTCGATGAAGAGCTGCACTTTACGGTCGGTCGGCCGAGGGGAGGGCGTCACCGCGTGGAACTCAATCTCGGAACCTACCCAGTCAGGAAGCACCGGCACGAGATCGTGCGCCGCGCTCGCGACGATACGCGGGAGCACGATGAAGCCGAGCCCGTCCACCGCGAGATCAACCGCGCCCTGCGGAGAGTCCGAATTGATCTTTGGTTCGTACGTCAACGAGTGCTGCTCCCCGGCGCCGGTGAACTGCATCGGCAAACGGTGCGCTTTGAAGTGAACCCAAGGTGCGCTCGACAGATCTGACGGATGCTTCGGGTGCCAATCGGAGCGGAGGCCAGGTGTCCCGAAGATCGCGCGATGACCTCGGTGGAGCAGCCGTGAACCATAAGAAGAGTCAGAGAGCGGTCCCGAGCGCAGCGCGACGTGGATCCCCTCCGACAGGAGATCCGATTGCTTCGTGCTGACGCGTAGGTCGACCGTGACGTCGGGGTTCGTTCGCACGAGCTCGTGCACCGCAGGAACGACAACCGACCGGATCAGGGCGTCTGGCAAGGTCACGACAATGCAGCCCGACGCGGCCTCCTTGAATCGCTCCGCGGCGTTCACGCCTCGTTCCCAGCAGGAGAGCGCAGCTCGCACTTCGGAGTAGAAGGCGCGACCGGCCGACGTGAGCGCCATCTTTCGCGTGGAGCGCTCAAGCAACCGAACGGACATGGTCTCCTCGAGCACCTTGATGTGGTGGCTCACGGTGGCGGGGGAGATCCCAAGAGACTGGGCGGCGGCCCGGAACGAACCACTCCGAACCACCCGAGCAAACACGACCGCGCGCGGGAGATTCGCGAGCGCATACTGAGACGATTGGTCAGTCAAATCGAACTATGTGTCTCATGGATCCTGATCCATCTCGACTCAAGAGCTCATTGTTCGACGTTATCGAACAGACCGTTCAGCTTCCAGAAGGTCGTCTTGTGTACGACGGGCGATAGCCTTGGCTTTTCAGGAGAGAAGTAATGAGCGAACTAGGTAACGTCGTCAGTGGGCTGCTCCGTGGAGACCCCGAGGCTGTCTTGTCGTGCTTTGAAGGGACCCCTCGCGTCCACGCGCAGCGCGGCGGCCGTATCGAAGGTCGGGACGAAGTCTCCGCGTGGGTTACGGACACTGGCGCGTGGTTCCGTGAGCTCAAGGGTGAGTACACCAGTGGCCTAGACATCACCGCGCGTGAAGGTGAGCCACCGCGTCTGGTGCACGACACCGCGCTCATGATCACGACTGAGGACGGCCGTGTCGATCTGCCCTTCGTGGCCGTCGCCGACGTCGCCGGTGGCAAGATCAGCGAGCTCCGCACCTACCACTCGTCTTGGCCGTACACGAAGGGCCACACCTTCCGCGATGCCGTCGCGCAAGGTGACATCAGCAAGATCCCGAAGCTGTTCGCGGACTACATCGACCGGCTGGTCCGCATGGACGTCGAGCCGATTCTCGCGACCTTCACGGACGACGCGGTGGTTCGGGAGCCGAGCGGGAGCCGCTACAAATACGAAGGCTCCGCCGCGCTCGGAGAGTTCTACCGAAGCCACATCTCAGACGCGCCGCAAACTGTGTTTGACCTTCGGACATGCACGAATGGGGAGAACATCAGCGCCGTTGAGTACGCCTTTGCTTATGGTGATGTCCCGCTGGTCGGCGGTGTGTGCATCATGGAGTTTCGCGGGGACAAGATCTCTGCGGTCCGAATCACAGACGACGTCGGCGTCTAGCAGGCTAGCAGGGAGCGAAGAGCATGAGTGAATCCACGAACCCCTCACGTGGTCGCGTGAAGGTCGCGACGTGGAGCGCTTTGCTCGACCGCGCACCGGCCTACGCGCTCGTCGCCAATACCGATCTGGTCGTGATCCGTTATGGCGACGAGGTCTCCGTCCTTTATGGGCGCTGTCTCCATCGGGGCGCGCTCATGTCCGATGGGCACGTCGATGGAGACAACCTCATCTGCGGCGTCCATGGTTGGGACTACCGCGTCGACTCTGGCGTCTCGAGCTACAACAACGCCGAGGCGCTTCATCGGTTCGACGCGACGATCGATCCGGATCAGGACGCGGTCTTCGTTTTCGAAGCCGACGTGCTCGCGTTTGAAGAGGTCCACCCACAACCGTTTGACCGGAAGGTCTACCTCGGGCTGTACCAGGACATCCACGGGAGCCCCGACGAGGAAAAGAACGGTTACATCCAGCGCCTAGCGCGGGACGGTCTCTCGAAGACAGGTCATCACGGCGTGGTCACGGCGATGGGGATCCCTCGCCACCAGCTCCCGGAGTGGGACTCGATTCAGCTGCTCACGGGACAGCTCGCGACGCGCCCGCTCGGCGATGAGGACGACGTGGCGACCGACTTGGTGATCGGTCCGCGGGCCGCGCGACCCTTGCGCTTGGACATCCCGCTCTTCGTCAGCGACATGAGCTTCGGTGCGCTGAGCGAAGAGGCGAAGATCGCGCTCTCCAAGGGCGCGGAAGCCGCGGGCACCGGCATCTGTTCCGGCGAGGGCGGGATGCTCCCCGAGGAGCAAGAAGCGAACTCGCGCTACTTCTATGAGCTCGCGAGCGCGCGCTTCGGCTGGGACATCGAGAAGGTCAAGAAGTGTCAGGCCTTCCACTTCAAAGGTGGGCAGGGCGCGAAGACGGGAACAGGAGGACATCTCCCCGGCGCGAAGGTCGTCGGCAAGATCGCGAAGGTTCGCGGGCTTGAGCCTGGGACGCCAGCGGTTAGCCCCGCGCGCTTTGACGACCTGGTCACCACGGACGACTTCAAGCGCGTCGCTGACGAGGTGCGCGAAGCGACTGACGGG
Source organism: uncultured bacterium (assembly GCA_938024995.1). Taxonomy (GTDB): domain Bacteria; phylum Myxococcota_A; class Polyangia; order Polyangiales; family Houyiibacteriaceae; genus CALJDU01. The sequence goes on along the minus strand of CALJDU010000028.1, from coordinate 42,865 downwards.
ATCCCGATCGGGTTCAAGCTCAGCGCGCAGCACATCGAGGCCGACATCGACTTCGCGCTCAAGGCGAGCGCGGACTACATCATCTTGGACGGGCGCGGCGGCGGGACCGGTGCGGCGCCCGAGATCTTCAAGAACAACATCAGCGTCCCGACGATGATCGCGCTCGCTCGAGCGCGCGCGCATCTCGAGGAACGAGGTCAGTCCGACATCACGCTGATCATCACGGGCGGCCTGCGCACCGAGAGCGATTTCATCAAGGCGCTCGCGCTCGGCGCGGATGGTGTCGCGGTGTCGAACGCCGCGCTCCAAGCCATCGGGTGCCTCGGCATGCGCGCGTGCCACACCAACAACTGTCCTGTCGGGATCGCGACGCAGAAGAAGAACCTTCGGGCGCGGCTGATCGTCGAAGAGAGCGCGAAGAGGCTTCACACCTGGTTCGACGCGACCACCGAGCTCATGAAGATCCTCGCGCGAGCGTGCGGCAAGCCGAACTTCGCTGACTTTTCGGTCACAGATCTGACGACGTACGACCGCGACATCGCCGACCTGACGGGCATCCCGTACGCGGGTGTTCGATCGAGGAAACGGTAGGCGTATGACAAGCGACAAACGAAGCTACGTTCTGTCGGCGGGCGAGAACGCGACTGGGTCACGTGCCCGCGCGTTCGTTGTCGCGCTCGCGTTGAGCGTCATCGCGGTCGGGACTGGATGCGGGTCGAGCCCACAGGCTTCCTCGAACGCGTCGCCGCAAGCGACGCTCGAGGTCGTTCCGGAGCTCCACCAAGAGGTCGTGACGCGCGAGTTCGGGGAGGTCCGGGTGCACACCTTGGTGTCGCGGGTCGACCGCGTCGGAACCGCGACCCACGTCATCGAAGGTCCGAGCGGGCTCGTCGTGATCGACACGCACTTACTGCGACGAGACGCGCAGCGGCTTCGCGCGTTCGCGGACGCTATCGGAAAACCGATCGAGCGCGTGATCATCTCGCACGGGCACCCGGATCACTACTTTGGCTTGGAGTACTTCACCGACCTCCCGACCTACGCGCTTCCCGACTCGATCGCCGACATGCAGCGACGGTGGCGCGGACATCGTCATGGTCACGTCGCGCGGGTAGGTGACGCCGTCACGGACTTCGCGCGTTTTCCTGAGCACGAGCAGACCGCAGGTCGCGAGATCCTAGGCGGCGTCGCGTTCGCGTTTGAGCCGGTCTCGAGCGGCGAAGATGTCAGTCAACTCGTCGTGCGCTTGCCAGAGCAAAACGTCCTGATCGTTCAGGACCTCTCGACGAAGGGCTATCACCCCTTCGTCGGCACGCTCCGCATCCCGTCCTGGCGAGAGCTGCTCCGCGAGCTGATCGAGACGTCGAACACCGAGACCTATGTTTTGGTTGGCCACGGACCTCCGGGTGGCGTCGCGCTTCTCGAAGCGACCCGCGCGTATTTGGTCGTCGCGGCGGAAGTGATCGCCGCCGCGCCGGCGACGCAGGAAGAGTTCGTCGACACGATGAAGGCGCGCTTTCCCGCGCTCGAGGGAGACCTGGTGCTCCCGATCGCGGCGCGCTTCGTCGTTCCGAACTAGGCGCTCACCACGTTGGGCATGGTGACGACGTTCCGGGAGACGCTCGAGCAGTGGTGCCCCATGTCATCGCCGCTTCACGCGATCCACATCCACGGGATGCCGTCGCATTTGGGGCGCGTGGTCCAGAACGAGTTACTGGAAGAGGTGGCCGCGCGCCTCGTCGGGCTCGCACCTGCGCGACGTACCCAGTGCCCAGAGATCGGACAGGAAGCGCTCGCGTCCGGTCGTTCGATCCAAACGACGCGACGAGGGAACGAGTTTCTCGTCACCGGAACCGAGGTTCGGCTGCGCGCTCCGTCGAATGAGATCGCGCTTCCCTTCGCGTGTCCTCGACCGCCGGCGCCGGCGTTCGTTCTGGTGAGCGCGTCGCCATAGCGAGTTTGGGCGCTCGACGTTTTCTCTCGGGCGTCTTAGACGTGGAGCGATGGCGTTTGAACAAGAGAAGCGAGAAGCGCTCTACCTCCTCGACGGACTCGAGAACGGGACGATGACGACCAGCACTGCGTCCCGGCTGATTGATGAGGCGGATCCGGCGCTTGTGTACTTCCTCCTCACTTGGCTCCGTGATCGCTATGGTCGTGATCATCCCGCGGCGGCGGGCGTGATCGGGCGTCTGGTCGAGCTCACCAACGGTCACTCGACCGTGAAGTCGAAGATGCGGGAAGGCAAAGCCGACGGGATCGTGAAGTGGTTCGAGGAGACGCACGAATACCGCGCGTTCACCGGACCGGAATTCGTCGCGCTGATCGTCGAGAAGCTCGAAGGCTGACGACGTCGACGAGCAGCGGACACAGGAGCCTTGGTCGATTGAGGCGGACGGCAGTGTTGTCGGTCAAAGGGCACCGTTGAAGCGGACAGCCTCCCGAATCGCGTCTGTTAGAGCGCGAGCGCGTTCGAGAACGCAGCGATCGTCTTGAACCGTCTATCCCGGTCACGGTGCATCGCCATCGCGATCGCGCGGTCGTAGGCCGTCCCAAGCGGGGGGACCGTTGACGTGAGGATCGCCTCGAACGCTTCTCGGGCAGAGTCGCGCGCGAACGGGTTTCGGCGAGAGAGCAACGTGTAGAAGAGGAGCCCAGCGCCGTACACATCGACGCGCTCGTCGATCACAGAGGAGCGCTCTTCCGGCGCGTCGAGGTACTCCGGTGCGACGCATGAGGGCGTTCCCGCCACGCTTCCTTTTGTCGTGAGCCGGCCTCCGCCGTCGGGCTGACTGATGCCGAAGTCGATCAAGGCGATCCGGGAGGAGTGGTGCCGCTCGTCGAGCAGGATCACGTTGCTCGGTTTGAGGTCGCGGTGGATGACGCCGTGCGCGTGGATGTAGGTCAGCGCCTCGAGCACCTCGCGCATGATGTGTACGACCCCAGTGATGGAGAGCGGGCCGTCTTTCAGCGCCATCTGCGCGTTGCGACCATGAAGACGCTCCATGACGATAAAGAAGTGGCCCGCATCGACACCGAAGTCGAGCACGCGGCTGATGCTCTGGTGGGAGAGGCGACTCAGGATCTCGCCCTCCCGAGCGAAGCGAACGGCGTTGCGAGGCGACCCGGACGGAACCAGTTTGATGGCGACCATTCGGCTCGCTTGTTGGTCGTACGCTTCCATCACGACCCCCATCCCCCCTCGGCCGAGCTCTTCTCGGAGGACGTAGCGGTCGCCGAACAGCGCGCCACGGCGCGGCGCGTGCGAGTGGCGAGGAGCGGAGAGCGACTGTCGCGTGGCCAGCGGATCAAAGGGACTCGTTCGATCAAGTTCACTGGACTTGAAGCGAAGTTTTTTGACCACGTCGCAATGTTACCATGTTGTCGTAAATTGACCCAGTCTCGTACGCTGGCTCACAACCGGGCTCACCCGAGACGAGATCCGCTAGGCTCGCGCGCGATGGGAAACCCGCCAACACCGTCGTTCACGATCATCGACGACTTTCTGGAAGAAGAAGATCAGATCGCGCTCTGGACCGAGTTTCAGTTCGCAGAGCTTCGCCCGGTGACGCGCACCTTGGGCGCGTGGAAGCTCGATGACGGAGTCCCCCTGGCCGGGCAGGAGGTCGTGACCCCGCCGCGCGATGAAGAGCTCGCGCACGATCCCAACCGTCCCGATCGCTTCCCAAGCAACACGGCGCTCGACGCGGTGATCCTCACGCTGCTGTCGAACCCGGAAGCGTACGAGAGCGTTGTCAGCGATGAGTGGAAAGCGCTCAGCGCACGTGCGTATGTGTACCCCCATGGCACTGGGCTCTCTTGGCATCGAGACGACAGTCACCTCTATGCCGGCGCGTTCATCTACTACGCGCACCCGCACTGGAACGCGCACTGGGGCGGCGAGCTGTTGATCGCGGATGAGACCGACGACGACCTCGACATCATGGGCTACCGGTTCGAAAACGAGTCGTATTCGGAACGACTTCTCGCGCACGGGGCCGGACGCTTTGTCATGCCGAAACCGAACCGCTTGGTGATCCTTGGCGGCGCACCGCACGCGGTCTCTCCGGTCTCGGCGGCCGCGGGTCAAAACGTCCGCGCGAGCGTCTCAGGCTTCTTCTTGAAGAGCGACCGCAGTTAGAAGAAGTCGCCCTTGCAGGCTGGTCGCGGAATTGGAGCCGAAGCTCGAGTTGCTGCGAGGTCACGTCTCGAAGTCGACGACGGTCACGCTCGTGGTCCGTTCGCCGATGAGCCGCTTGACCTCGCCGTGAATCGCGTCGGCCTGATAGGTCGCGAGCGCGTCCGCGTCCTGATGGGTCGTGATCAAACACAGCTCCGACGCGCGAGCGCCTCGGTTGATGTCGTTTCCGCACAGGCGCTCAGGCGCGGGTTCCGGAGCGAAGCGGAGAACTCGCGGCGATGGCGCCGCAGGTGCGGAAACAAAGAACGTCGACACCGACCGTGATCGACCCGAGACCCGCGACGCGTCCCTCCATGGAGCGGAGCGCGTCAGCGATCGCGACAGTGTTTTCATGCTTTGGCTCTTTCATCTGAAAGAGGACGACGTGAGTGATCATCGGGAGAGAGTACGACAGCGCGGGTCGAGGAGCCTTCCGCAGACCTTGGTGGTCTTCGGCCCACGAGCCTTTCACCAAAGCGCTCTTCGAGGACTGGGAGGATCGACGCGAGCATGCGGGAGCGGATCTTGAGGTCGCTCGACTGCCCGCTCACTCCTACGAAGGTGAGCGACAGGCCGCGCCGAGGCAGGTCGCCGCGCAGGTCGATCCGGTGCCACATGTGTTTGCCGGCGCGACGGTTGACCCACAGCTGGTCGATCTCGTCGGGGCGATGAACAACCTTCTGGATCGCCTCGCCGACGCGCGTCTTCATCGTTCGCGCGGCGAACCACAACGCGACCCCGAAGACCACGAAGAGCATGGGGCAAGCGGCGGCGATGGCGCGCTCCTGACCGATCGCATAGACCCCCGCGAGGCCGCCTACAACGAGCCATGCGCCAAGGAAGATCGCGGAGCGACGTTGCCTCGTGAGCGCGTTCGTAAGGATCGCCTCTAGCTCCATCGTCACTTCTACGTGAGAGGTCGCGCGTCTCTTCCCGACGCCCTGCGAACTCCGAGTAGACTCGCTGGATGGGAATCCGAGTCGCTCCGATTTTGCTTCTGCTTACCTTCGTTGGGTGCGCCGAGAACACCCGTACCGCGCCGCGGCCTGACGCGGAGACCGACGGTGGCGTGACGGATTCCAGTTTCGATGTGATGGACACCGCGCTCGCTGACACCGGCGCCGTCGACACGGGGGGAGCCGATGTCGACGCGGGGGCGCCGCTTCCGGAGCGCTGCAGCGACGAGAACATGTTTTTCGAAGATGAGTTCGGCCGGATGGCGTACTGCATCTACGTCGCGCAGGGCGGCGACGACGATGAAGGAGAGGGAACACCGACCGCGCCGTTCCGAACAATCGAGCACGCGACCTCTGTGGCGGTGGCGCGAGGTGTCGCGACCGGACGCGTTCACGCGGTCGCGGTGTCTCGAGGTCTCTATCAGGAACGAGTGCAGGTCCAGAACGGCGTGTCGATCTATGGGAACTATGACGCGGACGACGGTTGGTCGCGCGCGGTCGGAAACGAGACGATCATCGAGAACGGCGAAGTGGCGGACAGCCGTATCGAAGCGGTCGTCGCTGAAGGGATCAGCGCGCCGACCGTCCTCGAGGGCTTCACCATCCGCGGCGGTACCGCGGGCGCCGAGACAGGCGTGGACGTTTACGGAGTACGCGTCGCCGACTCAAGCCCGGTCGTGGAAGAGCTCGGCGGGTTGATCCTGCGCGACCTCGTGGTCCGTTCTGGCGCGGGGAGCCCTGGCGCAAACGGGGAGGTGGGCGCGGCTGGCGAAAACGGCGCGGTCGGTGGCATCGGGGACGCGGGCGACAAAGAGGATGGTGATCAAACGCCCGGGGGGGTCGGGACGGTGACGCGTTGCGAAGGGGCGACCATCGAGCGGACGCGCGGGGGAACGGGAGGACTGGGCGGCGGAGACAACGCTATGGGCTGCGGCACCTACACAGAGAACGCGACCGTTGGCTCGCCTCCTCCTGCGCTCGAGACCTGTGCCGGCGGGCGGGCGGGAGACGCCTGTAGCTGCGTCAGTCCGATCGATCGCGAAGGCGAACCGGGAGGGACTGGCAATGTGTGTGTTTCCGGCCCGGCCGCGGTCGGGACGGCCGCGACGACGCCAACCGTTCGCGGGGCGGTGGTCGACGGAGTGTTCCAGGGACAAGCGGGCGACGATGGCGTCACGGGCGCGCATGGCGTCGGCGGCTCCGGTGGCGGCGGAGGCGGTTCGGGTTGTGACGCGGGAGGCTGGGGCCGAACGGGTGGCGGCGGCGGAGCTGGTGGTTCGGGCGGTTGCGGCGGCGTTGGTGGCGGCGGCGGACAGGCAGGAGGGGGCTCCTTCGCGCTCTTTGTTTCTGGGTCCGCGATCACCGTCAGCGACTGCAGCTTTGAGAGCGGTCGCGCCGCGAATGGCGGGTCGGGCGCTGCGGGAGGACCGGGTGGCCGCGGCGGCGAAGGCGGCGCGGGAGGACCGGGCGGATACATCGGAGGCCAAGGCGGAACGGGTCAAGAAGGCGGCGCTGGCGGGGCGGGAGCGGGCGGCCCGGGCGGTTCGAGTGTCGCAGCGTTCCTCTGCGAGAGCACGGTCGTCGGCGTCGAGCTTGACGCGCTCACCGCAGGCGCCGCGGGCATCGCTGGCGCCGGAGATGGAGCGCCGGGAATCGCAGGCTTCAGCGGCGTCTTCTACGAAGGCTGTTCACTGTGACGTCTGCTCTCTAACGAATACGCGCATGGCTCGTTGGCGCGCAGGTCCATTGGGGTGGCGAGTGGGCGCGTCGCGATTTTTGAGAACAGCGAGATCTGTTGTTCTCCGCGTGCTCCGCTACGTCTCGCAGTCGGACTGCATCTGGACGAATACGTTCGCGCGTTCGGCGAAGTCGCAGCTGGTGGGGCAGAGCTCCACGTAGCCAGGCCGGTCGCCGGGCGTCAGGTCGCCCTCGAAGAAGTAACCGTCCCCGCGACAGTCCTCAGCGCTCTCGACTCGTGAGATCGGCCGCTCGCTTCCGCCGCGTTCGACGAGCTGCACATTGAGATCGCGCGGATCCGGAACCGCGCCCGCCGCTGGGATCGCGTAGACGCAGGTCTGCACTGACTCGCGGACGTCATTGAAGACCTCGAGCAAGCGACCGCTGACGTCGAAGTCGGTGGTGACGATGAGCGCCTCGTCAGTACCGCCTGCGCGCGCGAGCGCGGAGAGGTTCTCTCGCGCGAGCTCTTCTTCGCTCTCGTCGAAAACGCCGACCACGAAGGTCTCTACCCCGTTGCGCGCACCGGCTTCCGCGATCGCGGCGGGAGCGGGGATGCCAAGCATGCGATCCGGCTCCGGTTCGTAGGGGTCGCCCAGGTTGTCGTCGCACGCTGCCGGAACGCCGTCCGTCGCGAGCAACACGATGACCTTGCTCCCGGGGCTCTCGCGTGACCGCCGTTGCGCGCGCTCATGAACTCCGGTGAGCGCCGGAAGCGTCGGCGTACCGCCGCGGGTGTCGCGCGTCGCGAGCGCTTCGATGAGTCGAGGGCCGTTGTCCGGGAGGAGCCCGAGTCGCACCGCGGGTCGCCGGTACTCCCCGATGTCGCACGACGTTCGGTTCTGGCAGATCCCTAAGTCGATGCACGCGAGACCAGGCTCGCACTCAAACCCCTCGCGGTACTCGCAGAAGAAATCGGTTCTCCCTTCGCACCGACCGTAGTCGTAACAGCGGCTCCCGGGGTCAGGGCAGTCGGCGTTCGTGCGGCAGATCCGCCGGCGGTCGATCCCGGTGCAGACGTTCGGGAAGTAGCAGTCGCCTTCTTCTCCGCCGCCCGCTTCGCTGCGGCAGTCGCGGTCCGTGCTGCAGTAGCGATCGACGCTCTCGTCCTCGATCGGAAAGAAGGTGAGCGCGGCGGCCAGACCGTCGGATTCGGGTGCGCTCAAGAACCCTTCGATCGCGCCGTAGAGCGCGTCTCGTTTGGTCTCCCCGCCAGTCGCGAGCACGGTGTCCATCGATCCCGAGCTATCGATGAGCAAGAAGATGTCGAGCGAGGCGAGCTCCGCGCGCGAGCGGAACGGAACGCACTCTTCGCCAGAGTCCGGAGCGATCGCGTCGGGCATCGCGTCGGGCGTGGTGTCCGGCATCGCGTCGGGCATGGTGTCCGGCATCACGTCGGGCATGGTGTCCACCAGGAGCGCGTCCGGCGTCATCGTGTCCGGGACCGCGGAGTCCAGTACGTCGTCCATCACGTTGGAGTCCATCACGTCGGGCCTCGCGTCGAACCCGACGGTCGCGTCAAACTCAGGGACCGTCAGTCCAGTCTTCCCGCCGCAGCCGTCCACTACCGCGAGCGCAAGCGCGGCCAGGAGAAGATGGCCTGGGTGTATTCCGGTCATGAGACGTGACTGTGCAACGTTTGTTCCGCGAGGCGAAGTCCGGTGACAGGTCTCGTCCAGCGGCAACCTGTGCCAACCGGTCTAACGGTGGGCGAACGAGTGTGCTGTTCCGCATGGGGGCGTGTTCTCGTACGTCGGCTGCACGTCCGTGAACTACGCGGGTCAGCGCCGATCAGCTGAACCCAGCCGCGTGTCCTGGCGCGTTCACGGGGTTCAGCTGACGGTTTCGGGGCACTCGAGGGTGAAGACCGATTCCTCGCCTTCGATGTTCAGAGTGAACTCCTCGCCGCACTCGAGCTGGCGGTCGATGAGTTCGTCCAGTCGGTACGCCGCGGACAGTCCATCGCACGTCGTGGGCCACGTGATCGCCGGTTCACGAACGTCGCCGTTGATGGTCGCGGGTGCCGCTACGCACGAGGCGTACGACACATAGACCGCGGGGTCCCGTGTGAACTCAAGAATGACCAGTGACTGGTCGGGCGTAGGGAGCGTGTTCTGAAAGCGCACCGCCCGGATCGCCTGAACGAACGCTTGTGATTCGTCTTCGACGAAGCACGTCCCGCTCCCAACGGTTCTGATGTGGGCCGAGGTAGCGAGTCGACCGCCGATGCATTCCGTGACCGCGTCGCCACACACGCGTGAGACGCTGCACGCGTCACCGGCCCACGCGGGGAGCCCGCATGGGTAGGTGGACGCGCAGCTCGAGAGCCCGCCGACGCCGAAGTGAACGTCCTCGACGGTTTCTTCCCGTCCGCCTCCAGAGACCCGGACGTCGAAGACGCCGTCGAGAAGGTCGGTGTCCCAATGCGTTCCCAACACGGCGCGTTGTTCGTCGTCGTCCAGGACGTTGACAGGGCGCGGCGTGTTGTAGGAGCGAACGACCTCGCCGCGATCAAGAACCTCGACGGTGGCTCGGAAGCACTCAGGGACGCGATCCGCGAACGCGGCCTCGACGCGCAGGCCAGTCATGAACCCGCCCTGGATGCCGTAGATGCGACCTGTGTGCGGCTGGTCGATCAAGCGACGCGAACCCGCTTCGTCGATCACGTGGAGCTCGGAAGCGGTCTCGTCTTCCGGACACTCGCAGCTGCGAACCGAAGGTGGGCCGCCGAGACCAAAGACAACGGGCTCCTCTTTGCACGCGCTACAGAAGATCAGCAGAGACATAAGGAGCGGGCCGCGCATCACCGACATCTTGCCATGTTGTGAGCAGTCGAACGATCCGCTCCGACGTTGACCATAACTCCTGAAGACGAAGTCTTCGGAACCGAGCTCACGGGAGTTCGCAAAGCGCGCGCGGGAAGAGAGACCCTCGGCGAACTCACGGGAGCGAGATTTGAGCGGAGCGAACGTTTGGGTGAATCGACCGAAGGCAGCGGAGCGCCCGGCACAACGTTGACCAGAACCCCCGAAGACGAAGACTTCGGAACCGAGCTCACGGGAGTTCGCAAAGCGCGCGCGGGAAGAGAGACCCTCGGCGAACTCACGGGAGCGAGATTTGAGCGGAGCGAACGTTTGGGTGAATCGACCGAAGGGAGAGAGGGTCTCGAAAAAGACCCTCCAAGGAAAAAAGAGAAAGCCCCCCGCGACACAAGATCACGGAGGGCCATCACTGTCTGAGTCGACGTCAGCCGAACTCGAGCTGCCAGCTCAGCTGCCGCACGATGTTCAGGTTGTCGATGAAGTCGGCGATCTGCGCGCGCGTTCCGAACTCAAGCAGAGCTTGAGCCTGCCGGATCATCTGCGCGCCCGCGCCTTGCTCATGTCCGTTCTCGTCCGGGTAGCTCGCCGCCATGTACACGAGGCCCGTCTCGGGATCGGTGAAGCTGACGGTGTCGACTCCCTCTGCCGGCGTCACGCCTTCCGGGCCGTTCTGAAGCCAGATGCGTGAGCGCTGGAAGAAGCTCCGGTCGTAGGTCTCCGGGATCAGCGCCATGCCGTAGACGGCCGCGGCGAGCTGAATGGAGAACGAGGCGTTCGGATCCACCGGAAGGCCCTCGAGTCCTTCGTCGAGGTCCGCCAAGCTGAGCGGGTCGGGATAGACCAAGTCGCCGCCATCGAAGCGAGGCGAGATGCTCTCCCAGTCCGCGCCGACCAGGCCGCGCATGAGCGACTCCGTCGACGGGCCGAACGTGGTGTAGAAGCTGAGCTGGTAGCTCCGAACGTCGGCTGCGGTATCGCGTCCCAAGAAGTTCGTCTGCGGATCGAGGAGCACCTGAAGCGCGAGGCTCTTGTCGTAGTAGAAGCCGACTCGCTGAAGGTTCTCGAACCAGAAGAAGCCTTCGTCCTGGTTCCAGCGCGTCTCGAGCCCGCGGCCTTCGAAGCTGTCGATGGTGTTGGGGCCGCCGAAGCCTTCGATCATCGCCATGGTTCCGTCACCGCGACCGCTCGCGGCGTAGTCGCCGGGCTCGGGGTTGGTGATCACCTGCGTGAACAGGTTGAAGGCCGAGCCGACCGCGGCGGTCCAGGCGCCCATGCCGTCGGGTCGAGTGTAGAAGCCGCTCGTCTCGGCGACGCCGCCGAAGACGTCTTCGAAGACGCTGCGGTAGAGCGCGTAGATCTGGTTCGCGCTCTTCAGCTTTTCAAAGTACCGACCGTGAATGCGGTTGGCGTAGCTCTCGACCGAGAAGCCCACGCGACCGCGGCCGAAGGCGTTGAACACGTAGTAGTTCCAGTAGTTGTCGACGATCGAGTTGACCGCTTCGTAGGCGTCGGCACCGGCATCGTAGCGCTGGCAGTCGGGCCCGAGGTCTGCTTGGTGATCGGTGCAGAACATGTAGGGGACCATCGGGCGCCCTTCAGGATCGACGAGCGCGCCGTCGACGCCTTGCCGCGCGAGCGAGGCTTCCGAGACCAGGCTCGAGTAGGGAACGTCCGCGCGCGCTTCGAGGTTTTCGCGTCCGCCCATCTCGACCGGCCAGTCGGTGTACTGGTAGGCCGAGGGCGCGTCTCCGAGGAAGGAGCTGAGTCGAAGCGGTACGGGCCAACCGGACTGCTGAATCCAACCCCACCACGCGATCTGTCGCGCGCTGGGCGCGTTCGTGAAGACCTCGGCGAGGTCGCCGTAGCCCATCTTGACGGCCGCGCGATCGTAGTGACCGACCCCGCGCGCGTCGGTAACCACGAAGTTGTTTCCGTAGTCCATCACGGTCGAGTATTGCGTCTCGGTGATGCGTCCTCGCTCTTCGGCTGCGGTCATCGGATCCCACGCGCGCGGCGCCATGTCACCATCGTCGCGGAGCTCCCAGTAGCGGGGGGCGTAGTTGACCGCGTCGTAGCTGCCGCTGAAGTTGTGGCGGAGGCCGATCGTGTGACCGATCTCGTGCGCGGTCACGCCGTGGAAGATCGGGTGCCGAAGCATGTCGCGCACGGCCGCGTAGTCGATGCTCCCGTCGTCGTCCAAGACGTTGTAGGTCTGGCCGTACCACTCCATGGTGCCTTCGCCTGTCTCGACCGTGCGGCGAATGGCGCGGGCGAGCCCGAGCATCCCTTCGTCGGCGAAGTCGGCGTGGAGAACGCAGTGACCCTCTTCGTGCATCCGTTGGTGCGCGCGCTCAATCGCGCCGAGGCGTCGCAAGCTCATTCCGCGAAGCGGTGACGCTTGCTCTAGAACGGAGTCGTCGCTCACGTCGAGGTCCGGGTCGATCCCCGCAGCGGCGCGCATCTCGGGACCCGCGAGGAGCCGCTCGATCTCGGTGTCGCGCAGGTTCTGAAGACGCGCGCGTCCTCCCTCACCGCCGTTGCGACCGAAAGCGCCTCCGCGGGCGAGCGCTTCTTGAGCGTGCTCGGCACGCGCGACAAACTCGGCCGGCGAGGAGGGCATCCCTTGAGGTCCGCCCGACGCAAAGTCGGAGACCCAGGAGAAGTCCATCGCTTCCGCGACGCGGTCGACGTTCGTCCCGTCGATGCTCGTGACGTGACTGTCGGCGGTTCGAGTCGCGCCGCCGGGCTCTTCCATGCGCTCGACCCATGCGCGAACGACGTCGCCGTTCGCGACTTCTTCTTCGCTCACGTCGTCGTTGAGGAGGGCGACGATGTCACGCGCGAACGACTGAAGCGTTTCCATCGCGGCGCCGTAGAGGAAGGCGTTGCCCATGATGATCTCGCCGGTCTCCGGATCCGCCGAAGAAGGACCGTAGCCAAGCGGGCTCCGCGCGTGCGCTTCGTTGACCCAGCCGAGGAGGTTGTAGCGAAGGTCTCCAATTTCCGCGGAGGTCCCAGGCTCACCACACGCGCCGTGGTCATCTGCGGTGACGGGGTTGTGGCAGAGCACGAACATGTCCTGCGCGTCCTCGCGGGTGCGCTCCGCGCCACACACCGCGGGATCCGCACCGTCTTGCGCGAGGCACTCCGTCTCGCGCAGCGAAGCGACCGTCTCAACGAAAGCGACGTTCCAGCTGCGCGCGACATCCTCCGCGTCGCGAATCAAGTCCTCGGGGAAGTTGCTCGAGAGGTGGTAGGCGATCGGGCGAACGTCCCGCTCGCGGTAGGGGATCGTGCAGGCGCCGAGGAAGGCTCCCCCGTCATCACGTTCACCGCGCACGCGGGCCCATGTCAGGTCACACTTCGATCCCGCTCCGGCCGAGGAGCACTCGGCATCAGCGGTGCAGCGCTCGAGGTCCCCGGCGTCGTCACGCACGTGACTCGTCTGCCAGAGGTTGTGGCGGTTGACCAAGCGAAGGCGCGCGCTCTCGACGACGCCGTACTCGGGGTCGTAGCCCACGCGGTCGGAGAGGAAGTAGCCGAAGCGCTCCTGCCGATCCCCCGTGTACTCCATCGGTTCGTAGTCCCGCGAGTCGTCGACGCGCCGGAACGAGTTTCGAATCGTCAGCTCGCCCGGCGCGCAGTCGAGGTGGCCTTGGCTTAGGAGGAAACACGTCGGGATCTCTCCGAAGCCTTCAAGGAACGTGGTGGTGGGCCGCACCAGCATCTTGTTGACGATGTCCATGTACTCAAGCCCCGACTCATCATCGGCGAGGACGAACTTGGGCTCGTGCGGGTGACCCGTGCCTGGCTCAATGAAGTACGAGACGGACTCGCTCTCGATGCCGTCGAAGAGACGTGCGCCGACCAGGAAGTCGTTGTTGGAGATGACGCTCTCGGACCAGTCGACCCGCATGAACTCGCGGTCGTACCAGGGCCGATCGAAGTCGTTTTCGACGAGCGTGTTCTGCTCTTCGCCGGTCACCGGGTTGTAGGCGCGGCGAATGTCGAAGTGCTTCTCGATCCGGTACATCGCGACGATCGCGCCAGTCTCCGTTGCGCCGGCGATGCCTTCGCCCTCAGCCCCGTCGATGTACTCGTAGGTGCGGCGCGCGATCAGGAAGTCTTCGGTGACCTCCCATCGGATCTTGTCCGTCGTGCCTTGCTCGCCGACGAACGTGTATGACGCGCTGTACGCGCTATCGATCACCGTCTGGAGGAAGTACCACTCGCCTTGAAGCAACGCGCTCTTCTGCATCGCGTTGGGCTGGACGCGGTTGACCGTCGGCAAGCCCGTGTTGCAGGCCGCGAGGAGCGGACCGGAAAGGACGAGTGATAGGAACAGGAGGGCACGGGAAAAGTGTTTCATTGGTTTCTCATTGCGTTCTCATCAGGACGGACGTCGGCGTCGCGCTCGGGGTGGAGATCCCAAACGTGCAACTACGGCCGAGCGAGGCTTTCGAAGGAAAGCCCTTGAGCAAAGCCTGTTGCTTCGCTCGCTCGCTGCAGACAGGTAGAGCAAACGCCGTGCCGATCTCGCAGATGTGAGAAAACGCGAGCGATCGTGAGCTTTCCGGTGTGCGCGAGAAGCGACACGCCGGCGCACTCAGACGCAGTGCGTCAACTCGCTAACGCGCGTCCCGATCGAAGATGATCAACAGCGGCGCAAGATCATGACGACGCGCACGAACCTCGTTGGCGTTACGGCGCGTCGCAGATCTGGATCGAGCCATAACGAACGAAGCTCTCGGATGCCGGGTCGTCTAGATCGTCTTTGGTGTGCGCGACGACCCCGACCCGCAGGTAGCCGTCACCATCCGGGCCCGGGATGTACACCGCGTCGACGTCCGTATCGAAGGTGGCCTCCGGATACTCCGCGATGTTCACGCGCTGCCGCTCCATGTAGGAGTTCGTCAGCAGTCGGAAGTCGTACGTGGCGCGGCTGAGGAAGAGTCCACGTTCGTCCACGCCAGCCACCGTGACGACTTCATCACGCACGCTGACCATCGCGGGGGAGCGGACGACCGAGCCGCCGGGGAAGTCGAGCGTTCCGATGATCCCCAGGCGCTCGTTGCAGGTCTCTGCACAGGGCAGCGAAGAGAAGAAGAGACGGCGCGGGACGAACCGGTCGCGACGGGTGAGCAAGAGGCGGTCGCTGCCGTCACGAACCGCCGCGATCCGGCCGGTTGAGTTGAGGTACCCCGAGCTCACGGGGGTAGCAGAAGGCAAGTGCACATAGCGCAGGTCCCCGTCGTACTCACCGCGGACCAGGTAGTCGCCGGCCACGATGGCCGGGCCCCAATCCCAGCGCTCCGCGAACTCGGCGATGACGTCGCCGCCCCGCTGGATGATGGTCGGCCCTTCATCCGTCGTTCGTGACCAGACCACTGTTCCTGCGTCGTCGATGATCGTCGGCTCGCCGGTCAGCACCGAGCCGCCGGCCGCAGCGTCGAAGGTGATGGTGCGAACGCTGGGGTCATCGTCATTGGGATAGGTCAAGGCGCCGACGACTCCGATTTCGTCCGCCGGCGAGGCCGCGCCACCGGACATGGCGTAGTGGAAGGCGAGGTGGAACGTCTCGTCGGCACGCCGCGTCGCGACGCCGGGAGCGAACGTCGGGTGGAAGTCGTCATCGATGATCTCTGAGGCGTTCCAGAGCTCGGCCAAGGTGTCGCCCGCGACGACGAAGGCCTCGACCTCACCAGCGGCGTCGGAGGTGCCGCGTCCGACCGCGACCATGATCCGTTCGTCCGTGGACACCGCGACCGAGATGGACCCCACGGGCGCGCGGTCGTCGAGGATCGCGACGCGAATATCGATGTCGCTCGTCTCGCCACACCGATTCACCACGTCGTCGCCGCAAACGATGGGCGCATCGGGGAACACCGCCGGGTTTTCGTCGTCGCAGTCCTCGCCGCCACATTCACCCATGGCGCGCACGCCGTCACGGTCGACGTCACAAGGGTCGGGCGTGGTGTCGACCGCCGTATCGGGCAGCGTGTCGGGCTCAGTGTCGGGCTGGGTGTCGGGCTGGGTGTCGGGCGCGGTGTCGGGCGCGGTGTCTGCGTTGGTGTCCGCTCTGCCTGCGTCCACGTCTCCGCCCATGTGATCACCGGGGTCCAAGACGAGCGAACATCCAGCCAACGCCACCACGAACCCGCAAAGCCACGCGCACCGCACTAGAACCGCCCCCCGGCGCTGAGCCCAGCGAACCCGCGACCGACCGCAGGCGCGATCGCCACCTCCGCTTCCGCTCGGTCTCGACCGGTCACCCAGAAGATGACGCCGAGCGTCACGCCCACGACCGCGACCCCGAGGCCGATATCAGCCACAACGCTCTTGGTGCGAAGAGAGGAGACCGCGTCGTCGCTGCATGTACGCGTCGTGTCTGCGCCGCAGGTCTGAGCGAGGTCGCGGTCTTCCGCGAGCGCCAACGCGCCGAACGTTCCGAACGTGGCGAGCCCAACGCCGCCTACGACGAATGCCGCCAGCGCAGGGACATTCAGTCCGCGCGGGTCGTCCGCTGTTCGTGGAACGACGGGGGCCTCGAGAACCGCGACGTCTCGCTCAGTGGTTTCGTCCGTGTCGGGCTCGACGTCCGCTTCGTCCGTGTCGGGATCGACGTCCGATTCTTCCTCGACGACTTCCGTCGCCTGCTCTGCATCGCGTTGATCCGCGAGCACGCGCCATTCCTCAAGCTGCTCCGCCGCTTCTTCGCGTTGCGCATCCGCGGCGTCGGTCGCGAGAAAACGCTCCATCATCACGACCGCGTCTCGGTAGCTCCCCACGCGGTATTGGCACTGCGCAATGTTGTAGAGGAGCGTGTCGTTCCCGCTCAGCGCGAACGCCTGCTCGAACTCAAGGAGCGCGTTCCGATAGTCCGCGCGCTCGAAATAGGCGCGCCCGGTTCGGAAGTGCTGCCGCGCGACTTCGTCCTGCGCGGCGACCGCTGGGGGGGCCACCGAAGCGAGCGACAGGCTGAAAATGAGCGCTGCGATTGTGGCCTTCACCGGACCAACATCACTAAACCGAGGTCTCGGTGCAAGCCTCTCCCGCACCGATTCTCAGCGGGCGCGGTCCGTGCCGGGAACCGAGAGGTTCTCTTGAATGAACGCATGGTCGCGACAGACGTGACGTTGGAGCTTTCCGTCGGCGTCAACGGTGAGCAGGGTGCTACCGGTCCACGCGGATGCCGCGTACGGGCCGCCCGGCAAGAGGTTCTCCCAGTTCGCGTACGTCGTTCCACCTGGAGTGAAGGAAAAGGTACGGGGCGCCTGCGGAGGTTCGTCTCCTGCTGGCGGATCCTCGTCCACGATGTGCGGGACGATCGCGGTCTCGACATCGAACGTGAACTCGACGCTCGGCGCGGACGATTCGGTGCAGGTGAATCGATGCCGGAACGGAGTCAGCTTGGACTCGTCTTCACTGCTCCCCGCGTGGAACCAGGTGCGCGCGCGGATGCCGAGGAGTCCACCCGAGATCACCAGGTCTTCTTTCCACGTGTGGAGAAACGCGGTCGGGGCGGTCTCGAGTCGTACCTGGAGAACGCCTTCGACCCCAAGTTGTCGTTTGGTGTCCATCACCTGCGGGTGCAGGTCGCCGGTCGGGAAGTTGAGAACCGGTCCGAGCTCACCGTTCCAATGCGCATCGTCGACGCTTCGTAACGTCGTCTCCCCGTTGAGCTCGACCCACTCTTCGACGACTCCGTCCTCGCAGCCTGGCTCGTTGCGCTCGCCGCCCAGCGGCCGGCACACGCGAGACGTGCCGATGTCTTTTCGGACCGCGACGAGGTACTCGGCTTCGTCACCGTCGCGATACAGACGTACCTCGCACCGATCCTCGCGAGTGTCTGCACCGATTCCGAGCGTGACCGGGCGACCCACTCGTTCTCCCCGCGCGTCCAGCCACATCAAGGCGTAGATGGTTTGGCGGCTCTTCGTTCGCGCGCACCACGCGATCGCCGCTTGGTCGCTCATCCCGAGCGCCGATAGGTGGCGAACGCGTCCGTTGGTTTGTCGCAGGGTGGAAGCGCGAGCGGGTGAACCGTCGGGCCCGAGGTGTGCGGTGAGGATCGTGGTGAGATCACGGTCCTCGTCATAGTCAGTCGTGAAGAGGCGCGCCGACAGCGGGGTCGAGATGAGAGAATGCGGGGATGGTGCGGAGTGAGTGACAGCGATGGAGGTCGGTCGTTCTGTGGGATCTGCTCGCGTGGGCTCCACTTCCGTGGGCTCCGCTTCTTCCGTGGGCTCCGCTTCTTCCGTGGGCTCCGCTTCTTCCGTGGGCTCCGCTTCTTCCGTTGGTTCCGTTGGTTCTGCTTCTTCCGTGGGCTCCGCTTCTTCCGTGGGTTCCGCTTCTTCAGAGCCGCCGGGATCTGGCGGGACGGAGGCCAGCGCTTCCTCGGAGGGCGACGTTTCGGAGCGCGACAGAACATGAGCGCGGCTCACTCGGTTCTCGACCGTTTCCACACTCTCGATGGCGGCGCCGGCGGTTGAACGGGAGACGCGGGCACGTGGGTCGTCACACGCGAGCAGACAGGCGAACACGCAAACGAGGAGCGCGACCCCGTTGAGGCCGCGGACGTGGGAATCGGTTGTCTGCTTTCCGAGATGCACCGCGCTCCTTTTACCTCGTACGCTCCCCGAGGTGGCGGCGCGTTTCGTCGGACCGCGTAAACACCTCTTGAGCGCATCTCATAACCTCCGACCGCGCTCATCCGTCCGCCTCACGCGATTCGCAGCCATCTAGGCTCCTCGAAAATACTCAGCATTGCCGTCGTCCCGCAGACGCTCCGCCTCACGCAACTCGATCACCTGAGCGCGGCCGGAGGTTATAAGATGCGCTCAAACAACGAGACCACGTTGCCCACGAAGAAAGCGATCGCAGAAGCGGAACAACAAGCGGGGAGGGCGCTCGTTACTGCCGATCGCGCGCTGCGAGACGGCGCGCTTACGGTCGCTTACCTCGGTCTTAGCGAGGCGTTCGGTCTCACCCGCGATGATGAAGTTCGTCAGGCCCTCGTTCACCTCGGCGCGACCCTGGCGGAGCACCGACCAGGCCTCACGTCCAGGCGGTACACATATGACGAGGGGAGCGAGTGGCCGAAGATCGCGATGGACGAGCACCCGGTCGACACGGCGCTGCTCGCGCTTCACCTGAGCGATGGCTTCTGGGTGAAGAACGCAGAGATGAAAGAGCGCCTGTCGCGGATCGCGCAGCGACCTCCCGATCCGCGTGTGTTCGAGTCGCTCCTTCGCTATCAGTATCGCGAGTCCGTTCGCTACCTCGAGTCGCGCGAACTGGAGTCCGCAAACGGAGCGCTCCCCAAGGTCTTCAAGGCGGCGTTCGAGCGCGCGCTGATGCAGCACTTCGACCCGTGGTTCAACGCCTTCTCGATCCCGGGTGACCTACGAAAGTCGCTCGACCGCAAAACCAAGAAGGTGATTCTCGCCGAGGCGCCGGGGAGTGCGGAGATCGCCGAGCTCGTTCGAGAGGTCCTCGCGAAGCCCATCGTGAAGCCGAAGGCGTTGGCGCTCCCCGTGCTCGATGACGCGGGGACGGCGGACCAGCTCTATCGCGCGATCGGAGAGGGCGAAGAGGGCGCGGAGCTTGTCTTCGCGGACCATGTATCGGAATCCGATCCCAAGTGGTCGGAGTTCATTCGACTCTCGCTCGCGGAGACGCTCACGGAGAAAGAGCGCAAGCGGTTGAAGAGCTTGTCGCGCAAGAAGGAAGAGTTCCTCGGTCCGGTGCGAGGGTGGGTCTCGCTTCAGGGTCTGCATCTTCATCGTGGCTTCCTTCACACCGCGAACGTTCGCGTAGACGAAGAGCGCGCGCAGCAAATCGGCGACGCCTCGGCGTTCGCGGTCGCGCGAGCGCTCCTGCCTGACCACCCGGCGTTTCTGCTGGGGAGCGCGGTGTCAGGTCTCGCGACGCTGGGGACGTACTTTCACCAAACGGCCGAGGGCGACTGGCAAAAGAACAAGAACGGAGGCTGGGTGGAGAGCGCGTTTCTCCTCGCGCTACACGCGCAGCAGCCGGAGCGCGGCTACTCGTTCTCAACGCTGCAAGTTCAGCTCATGGACTACTCAGCCGACGGGCGCTCGGAAGGTCGCGCGCTCGCCTCGTTGCGCTTGCCGCAGCTCAAGCGGCTCTTCCTCGCGAGTGACGGTCGTCTTGCTCATATCGAGACCGATGAGTTCCCAAAAGCGGAGGAGGTTTTCCTCGCGACCAAGAGCCGAAGGCTCTTCGTTCGCCTCGCGAGTCGCCCTTGCACCAAAGTCGTGCAGAGCCGAAACGTCATCTTTTGGGTGGACGCCAAGGGCGAGCGTTACGTGAACCGGCTCAACGACCGGGACTGGACCCGCGCGCACGCGAAGAAGCTGCTGGCGGATCTCGGCGCCACGCTTTCTGAGGAGCGACCGCTCCATATCGTTCGACCGGACTGACCGGATCGCGGAGGATCGTCGGGCGATGGTCTTTCGCGCCGGTCGTCGGTACACGTTCGTTATGAACAACGACGAAGCGGACGACTTGGGCGCGCTCCTTCACCTGCCGCCGGAGACTTGGAAGTCACTCAAGGACGCCGCGGCCTCGCCCTCCGGCCTCACGGAGTGGACGTTCATCACGACCTTGGATGAGCACGGCAAGGCGCTGATCTGCGACTGGAAGCTCGATGTCGACGACGTCATGGCGATGTTGACCGAGCAGCTGGGTGAGGTGGCCGCGCAAGTGAATCTCGAAGCGGTCGCGGATGACCCGGCGAATGAGATCTTGGAGTCGGTCGAGAGTCAGCTTCGAGCCGCGGGGTACAGCCTGCTCATCACCGCCTCCGATGGCGACTCATACGACTGTTTTGTGGTGGAGAACCGGGTGGAGGAGCGCGTGATCGCGCTTTGTGAAGAAATCGGTGTCGGCGTCGCGAAGTACTGATGCGCATGTGACTTTTGGTGTTCGTTCAATCAGGCAGTGGCTAGTTCACTTGTAGTAGTTTCGAAAAGGGAGGGCGTTCTGCCTTCGGGAAACACTGCAATACAACAAGGATACGCGGCGGGATCGCGAACGCAGAGCGCTGCCCGCGAGTGGATTAAGTGTTGTGCTCTGAGTTCTTTTTGAATCCGGAGAGTTCGTTCGGATCGCGCGCGAGTGGTTGGTCGCACTTCTCACTCTTAGTTTTCTTGAGTCCGCAACAAGCGCGGAAAGAAAGCGAAGAAAATGAAAAAGAAAATCGGAATCTACACGTGCATGATCGCAGTGTTTGCCGGTGCGTGCGCGGGCGGGGGGGACTCGATCGATGCCCACGGTCGCGCCTTGATCGACCTCGGGGAAGCGCCGCGCGTGTCGCACTTGGTGAGCCCGCCCGCGTACACAGAGGTGGACCGTGAGGTCGCGGATGAGCTCGCCGGTGTGTTCATCGACCAAGATGGCCACGAGTACTACGCCGAGGCGCTGGATGGCGCGCTTGCAGAACAGATCTCGGATGCGTTCGACCGCCTCGCGGTCCACGAAGAGGGTCTCGCGACTGGCGGGATCAGCCTGGTCGACGAGGGCGAGGTGACCCTGCCGCGCGTCCTCGGCGGGGATGGCCGGCGGGCGGTGGGCGCCGCGAGCAACACCTCTCCGTTTTCGTCCATCGGCGAGTACACGATCCAGCTGCAAGGAGCCGCGTCGTGCGACGGCTTCGCGACGTGTTCGATGACCTGTAGCGGGACGTTGATCGGGAGCCGTTACGTCGCGCTCTCTGCGCACTGCATCTACGACCGCGGACCCGACGCCTGGATCTACTCGAACGTTCCGGGGGCTCCTTCACGTGGAACCATGTGCTTCAACGGCCCGACGGGATCGGTCTGTCGCGACGTGACGAGCCGCAAGCGGAGCAACGGTTGGCGGACCTCTGGGACGAACCGCGCACGTCACGATTTCGGTCTCTTGCGTCTGTCGAGCGCGCCCGCTGGGATCCCGACGATGAACATGTCGAGTCGCTCCACGTCGTCGCTTCGCGGCGATCGCGACGTGAGTCAGCACGGCTACCCGGGAACGCGACCGAACGGCACGCAGAACCAGCCCTTAGAGCTGTGGGGAATGGACTGCCGCATGACCGACGTCGAGGCGCTCTCGATCACGCACAACTGCGACACCACCGGCGGTCACAGCGGCGGGCCGGTTTACTACCTCAGCTCTGGCGGAACACCTTGGCTGATCGGCATCCACTCCGGAGGCGCGGCCTTCGGTAACGGGGCCGCGCGCGTGGCCGGGACCAGCACCCGTGATTGGCTGGTCGCGGAGATGGTTGGCTGGTAGCCGAAGCGCACACGCGAAAGGGCCTCACGCGATCCACGTGTGAGGCCCGCTCGCGTCATGGGTGTTCGACGGTCCCGACTATGGGGTCTCTCTCAGGAGATAGGTGCTCGCGACACCATCACCGCACGGCCCGCACGAGAACTCATCGCCTTGCTGCGTGAAGGAGAGCAAGAGCTCATCGCCGGTTCGCGTGTACTGGTAGACCTGGTCTGCGGAGCAATGCGTCGGGTCGCAGAACGCACCACACGCCGCGCCGCAGGTTACGTCCACGTCGACCAGCGTCACCTCGTCTCCGGTCGACTCGACCGTTCCAGCCAACGTGACTTCGCAGTCGTTGTCCGCGAACGTCCACTCTTCAAGGTAGGAAGCGCCGTCGAACGTGACCTTCGCGGTCACCATGATCGGAGTCACTTCGCCGCCGCAGGTCACGGTCTCGACGTTGTAGATGCCTGAGAGAAGATCCTCAGGCGTCGCATCGGCGGCAGTATCATCCGATGTGGTGTCCGCAGCCGCGTCTTCGGTCGCGGTGTCGTCGTCTCCGCAGCCGATGCTGAACGCGAAGAGGAAAGCGACGGTGTATCGAGTCATCGAACGCGAAATTCTCATTGTTGGGAGTCTCCTGACCTGCCGCACACTCCGGACAGCTCGTTCAAACTGCCACGGGATCGCGTCGAAAGCACAACTGCCGGAGCGCGCTACCTCACTGCTTCCGGTACCTTGAGATGCACGACGCGACAAAGAGCGGCCGTACCGTGAGCCGTCAGGTCTGTACGTGACCCTCCATCCGATGATCGTCGCACGTTGTCGGTTGGGTCGACAACGACGCGACGGGTGGTGAGTAGTACTTTTCGTTCGAACTGCCTGCCAATACGATGACGCATGCGTTTGCGTGGGTTCGCTGTTCTTCTTCTCGTGTTCCTTCTCGGGTGTGGCGACGACGACACCGTGTCCGATGGAGGGATGGACGCGACCGATACGAGAGACGCGACTGACGCAACCGACGCTGCCGACGCGACCACGGACGTCGCGGACGCCGAGCAAGACGTCGCGGTCGACTCTGGACCGCCGCCCGTCACGATCGACTTTCCCGCCGCGGGCGCGATCTCGACCACAGCGGGCGCGAGCTCGTTCACCTTCGGCGTCGCCACGGCCGCGGCGCAGATCGAGGACCAGAACGAATCGGCGGACTGGTACGTGTGGACCGCTCCCGAAGCCGAAGGCGGCGTGGGCGAAGGGACCTTCGTCGGCGAGGCCGTGCAGGGCTACACGCGCCAGGTCGATGACGTCGCGTTGATCGCGGAGATGTCCCTCGATGCCTATCGCTTCAATCCTTCGTGGGCGCGGATCGAGCCCACGCGAGACGCAGTGGATGAAGACGCGCTCGCTCATTACGGCGAGGTGATCGACGCGCTGGTCGCGCAAGGCATCAAGCCGATGCTCACGGTGCATCACTTCTCGAGCCCGACCTGGGTGGACGACCCGCGTGAGCGTGAGTCGACCTGTCCCGATGGCGTGAGCGACACCGATCTCTGCGGTTGGCACGGCGCGGGCGCGGACCAGATCATCGAGGAGCTGGCGGAGCACGGTCGTCTGCTCGCGGAGCGTTATGGCGATCGCGTCGATGAATGGTGCACGCTCAACGAGCCGGTGAACTATCTCCTGGCGAGCTACGGCCTCACGATCTTTCCGCCCGGCCGCAACTTGATGCTCGGCAACTTCGAGGCCTTCATCGCGACGGTGCGGAACTACATCCGCGCCCATGTCGCGCTCTACCGCGCCATCAAGGAAGCCGACACGATCGACGCTGACGGCGACGGCGTCGCAGCCGAAGTCGGTCTCTCGCTCAGCGTCGCGGAGTGGCTCCCCGCTCGCCGCGGACGCGTGAGCGATGACCCCGCAGACATCGCGGCTGCGGAACGCGTGGAGTACGTCTACCACCACCTCTTCGTCGAGGCGCTTCGCCAAGGCGCGTTCGACCCCGACCTCGACGGCACGCTCGACGAGATGCAGCCGGACTGGCGCGACAGCCTCGATTGGCTGGGCGTGCAGTACTACTTCCGCGCGGGCGTCACGAGCAGCCCAGGCCTGGTGCCGGTTCTGATGGTCACGCCGTGCTTTGGTGACTTCGACTTCGGCGCGTGTGTCGCTCCCGCGGACCCCACGAAGTTCGTCGAGTCGATGGGATACGAGTTCTACGAGCCGGGCATTTACAACGTGCTCAAGGACTTCTCCGAACGTTGGCCGGATCTCCCGCTCAGCGTGACCGAGTCCGGCATCGCGACCCGGACCGGCCGACGGCGCGCGGAGCATGTCGTTCGGTCGCTCGAACAGATCTGGCGCGCGCGCGAAGACGGGGTCGACGTCCGCGGCTACTACCACTGGTCGTTGATGGACAACTTTGAGTGGGCCGAAGGGTACGAGCCCGCGTTCGGTTTGTACTCGGTCGACCTGACGACCTACGAGCGAACGGCGACGGAGGGGGCGACGCTCTTGGGAGACATCGCGTCAGCGCGCCAGCTATCGCTGGCGACGAGGCAGGAGTACGGAGGCGCTGGGCCGATGACCGAGGAAGAACCGCACGAGGAGTGATCTTCGGCCAGCTCACCCCCAAACCGTATGTTGTGTTGAACCAAGTTTGCAGAGGTGATGATTCGTCATCACGCGGTCCAATTCGGAGTGGAGTCTCTCTTCGGGGTCCTTCAACATCCGCGGGATGAAGACCCTCACGTTCACGTTCACCTTGAGTCTCCTTTGCTTGGCCTGCGGTCCGTCGGTGCAGCCAGCTCCAACCCCAACTGTGTCCACCGCGACGGCACCCGCGACTGCGCCGATGAACACAGTCGAAGCGCCACCCGAAGCGCCCATGGCCGAGGGCCTGGAGATTCGCCTCGGAGCAGCACAAGTCACCTCCGCGCCCAAGCTCCCGGACACCCGATTCGATTCAGGGAAGCTTTACCTCTACGCCGACGGTGGTTGGGGGGTGATCTTCAACACACCAGCCGGACCCGGTGAGCACGAGCTTGCGGCGCTCGAGGTGGTGATCACAGATCCTGACGTGGTTGACCACGTGATCACTGGCACCGCGACGGTCGCGCAGGTCGAGCCCGCGACCGGTCGCATCGTCGCCACGCTCCGCGGGCAAGACGAGAGCGGCACTCCAGCGTACGTCTCCATCAACGCGACGATCACGCCACGCGGCGAATAGCTCACGCGTTCAAGAGGCATCGCTCAGCGAAGGCGTCGAACGTAGACCGCGCCGCTGTCGGATGCCCTGTTGCTGGTCTGGTCGCCGCCGATGCAAGTCGCCGCGCCGGTCTCGCGGTGCGCACCCACAGCCATCGCCGAGCCGTCCGAAGAGACGCTGACGCTCTGCCCGAACCAGAAGTTCGCGCCGCTGTTGGACGGCTTGACGTAGGCGCGTTGTGACCAGGTCGAGCCGGTGCGCGCGAAGACGTAGGCCGCTCCGTTGGAGTACGTCTCGTTGTCGGCCGGATCGCCGCCCAGGCCAGTCCCCGAGCCATCTTCGCGAGGCGCGCCCACCGCCAATGTCGAGCCGTCTGCGGAGAGCGTCACGCTCACGCCGAACCAGTCGTCGGGGTCGGGGTTGGACGCTTTGAGGTACGCCTCTTGAGTCCAGGCGAGGGCGCCGCGCCGGAAGACGTAAGCGGCGCCGCTCTCGAGGGCCTCCCCCGTCGACACGCTGTCGATCCCGGTCCCGGCGCGACTCTCGTGGTGTGCTCCGACCGCGAGCGTGAGTCCGTCGGCGGAGAGCGCCACGCTGCCTCCAAACTTGGCGGCCGCCTGAGTGTTGCTGGCCTTGAGGTAAGCCTCTTGCGTCCACATCGAGCCGAACCATCGAAAGACGTACACCGCGCCGCTCTCCGCAGCGTCATCGTTGCTCTGATCGCCGGCGACGCCCGTTGCTGAGCTCGCTTCTCCGGGCGCGCCCACGGCCAAGGTCGCGCCGTCCGCGGAGAGCGCGACGCTGCTCCCGAACTGGTCGTGTCGCCCCGTGTTGGACGCTTTCACGTAGGCCTGCTGTCGCCACGTCGCGTTGCGTCTCTGAAAGACATAGACCGCGCCGCTTCGCGCGGTCGCGTTGTCCGCTTGGTCGCCGCCGACGCCGGTCGCGCTGCTGTCTTCAGTCCGTGCGCCGACCGCCAAGGTGGAACCGTCGGACGAGAGCGCGACGCTCGAACCGAAGAGCTCGAGCTCGTCCGAGTTGGAGGCCTTGAGGTACGCCTGCTGTGCCCACGCTTGTTCGGTCCGCTGAAACACGTAGACCGCGCCGCTCTCCTCGCGACCGTTTCTTCGGTGGTCGCCGCAGACACCGGTCGCGACCCCGCGCTCGCCAAACGCGCCGACCGCTAACGTTGAACCGTCCTGCGAGAGCGCGAGGCGATCTCCGAACCCGTCTCCGGTGTCCGCGTTCGACGCCTTGATGTACGCCTCTTGCGTCCAGCGCGAGTCCCTTCGGCGGAAGATGTACACGGCGCCCGATCCGGGCGCGGCGTTGTTCGTTTGGTCGGCGCAGACCCCGTCCGCGGTGCTGGCTTCGTTGGGCGCGCCGATCGCGAGCGTGGAGCCATCCGACGACAACGCGACGCTCTTGCCGAAGTGGTCGTTGCGCTCCGCGTTGGACGCTTTGATGTACGCCTCGTTGAAGACATCGCACGTCACGCCGAACGCGTCGGAACACGCGTCGGACTGTGGCGACTCTTCGGTGGTGTCGACGCGCGGTCCGTCGGGACACATCACGCACTCGTGCGCACGGACGAAGTCGTCCGTGTCGCATCGCGCTTCCGTTCCGCCGGGGACGCGTGAGACGCGTCGAGAAGCGTCTGGGCCGCAGCCCATGAATAATCCAATGGCGGTCAGCGCGATCGTGGTCAGCGCGGCAAGCGAAGCGGAGTCGTTCACGGACTCGTGTTTACACGTCCGACGCAAACAGCAAGGTCTGGTCTGCGCTCTAAGAGCCGACTAGTCGGCGCGCGGCCGCGAGTTCAGCGCATTGGCGAGCTGCGCGAGGAGACCGTCGACCGCGGAGGAGTCTTCGTCGCCGCAGACGGACTGGATCGTGGTGTGTGCGCCTCGCGCTTCCAGCGCCTCCCCGACTTGGACCAAGCGGACGGGAGGGAACGCCAGCCCAGTCGTGCCGCCGCGTCGCTCAGGAATAGACGCAGGTGTCTCGTTTGCTTCTTCTCGGTGTGGTGTAGTGAGCGCCGAGGAGCCTCATGCCCTGTCTTCGAGTCGTTGCCCGTTGTTCGCTTTTGGTTTCGTTCCTACTGGTGCTCACCGTCGCGTGCGATGAACCGCGTGCCGTGCCGTCGTCGGAAGTCGCGCGACAAGAGGTTCCGACCACCGCAGTTCCCGAGACCCAAGAAGAGGTCTCGCCGACCACGCCTCCTGCCGCTGCGGAGACTGAAGAGGGAGAGCCTGAAGGGGCTGAAGCGGCGGCTGCCGAAGCGGAAGCGGAAGATGCCGAAGCGGAAGCGGCCGAGGCTCAGGCGCTGCAGGCTCGCTTGCTCGAAGTCGCGCGGCGCTTGTCGGTCGACGAGGATCGCGAGCCTGACGACTTCGACCTCGGTCGCCGCTCCGTTCGCGTCGTTGACCTCGAGGACATGTATTCGATGGGCGACTCCGTCCGGCTGACGCTCTCCGGTCCGACCGTTCCGGCGGCGCGCCTCTTCGCGGGCTGGGGACGCGGCGCTCACCTCACGCCCGTCGTGGTGTTCGGTGTGGATCGGAACCACGTCTATACGATCGGCGAGGATGCTGAGGTCTTTGCACTCGGGACGAACCAAGGCGGTGTCGAGATGCGCGCGCGAGCGGAGGCGCGCTTCCTTCACTTGTGCCCCGACCAGGACGAGTCGTGCTTCTTCATCGGGCGTCCTGTGGAAGACCGCGGCGCACCAGGAGGGTGGCTCGTCACGCAGTCCTCGCTCCCGCAACGTCGATGTACGGGTGACCTGATCGAGAGCATCGCCCGCGGCGACGGGGTGGTGCAGAAACGGTTCCCAAGCTCGTGTCACGAGGTCCACGTCAACGGCGGGTTCTCGTTTTCGTTTGGGTATGACATCGAGAACGAAGACAACATCGGCGAATACCGAATGCACTTCCGTTCTTCTCAACAAGGAGCGGTCCGCTACGTCTTCCTCGAGATCCCAACTGGCAGTCGCTTCCTCCTCGCCGCCCACCGCGCGAACGGAACCCAGCTCTCCGGAACGCGCTATGTCGTGCAGTCGGCTGCGCCAGGTTTGATTCCCCACAGCGGCGAGTACTACGAGGAGGAGCACTTCGGCGTCGCGATCCTTCCCGATGCCTCGCCCGTCCTTGCCGTTCACAACGGCCCGGTGATCTATCCGCCGGGCAGCCGCGGCCGCGCGCTCGAATGGCACGAGAGCGTTCCGGAGATCACGCACGGCGACGAGGGAGGCGACATCGAGGACCACCCTGGCAATTGGTATTGGCATCGCGTGGAAGGCGAGACCCTTCGTCCGCTCTAGCCCGCTCGCAGGCTCGGGCGCGCTCCGTTTTCCGTGCGACGGGTCTTTCGAGCGTGACGCGGAACGCGAAGGACTTACCTTGATCGCGTATGCAGTTCGTTGAGGGGTTTCATCCGTGGGTTCGGCGACTTCCCGAGCAGAACGTGTTCCTTCACACATACCCGCGGAGTCCCTCCGAGGCTGAGCTCGCCGAATATGTCGCGGCCTGCGTCGAGCACGTCGAGACGCTCAACGCGCCGTACACCGTCGTCGCTGATCTTCGTCGGCTCGATACGTTTGCAGTCGACGCTCGACACCGGCGCGCCTTCGCGAATCTCCAGGAAGCGCTTCATGAGCACGACGCGAAGTGGAACCGCGGCATCGCGCTTGTCGTGGATTCGCCGATTCATCGCGGCCTGATCACCGCCGTGCACTGGCTGAAGCCACCCGTGTATCCCTACATGTTCTCGAGCAGCGTCATCGACGCGACCCGGTACGGACGCGATCAGCTGGCCGGCCGGTTGCGACCGCGGATCTCCGAGATCACCGCGCTCGCTTAGACGCCTGCGAGACGTCCTCGCGCAACGGCCACGCGTTGCCGCCGCCGTTTACGCAAAGACAGCGAGAGAGGCGGCCGCGATCAAGGCGCCGAGTCCTCCCGCACCCAAGACGAGGGCCGCGATCACGAACGGCTTCGCCTCTTGCGGTTCATCCGACATGATCGCGATCGCGAGAACGCCGGCGACGAAAGCGCCGAAGAGGCTCAGGAGCCCTCCGAGACCACAGAAGAGGACAACACCCCACTTCTTGGTCTTGCGCAATGTGACATCGAGCGGCTCATCATCCATCTATACGGCCCAACGGCGAGTGTACGGAAGTTGTTCCGAGGTGCGTGCGAAGCGTCCCCAGCTCGCGGGCGATCCGGCGCCGTCCTCGGATGATGAGAAGATCAGTACTCCGGCCGCCGTGTCCCCCATTCAGTGTGTTTGCGTGAACAAAAAGCACCAGCCAGCTGAGCCAAGGGCTGTCATGGTGTAATCGTCTTTCGAGCAGGAGCTACCCTTAGGTTCAAGATGCAGAAGTTCATCCCAAACCAGGATGAAGCGAGCGAGTGGTCTCCGTGACCACGCGTCGCGTTCTCATTGTCGACCAGTATACGGCTCTTCACGAGGAGCTTGTCGAGTGTGCAGGGGTGGCGGGGCTCCCTATGTCCTTCTTGCACGCGTCTTCGTATCCAGACGCGCTTGAGTCGGTGCGGCGGAACGATGTCGACGCCATCGTGGTCGAGTTGAGGCCCGATACCGACAGCGGACTGGAGCTTCTGTGGTGGATGACCAACCACAGGCCTCAGGTCGTCGCGTTCGCGATGAGCCCGACGAACCGCGCGGCCGATAAGGTGGTGCTCGACGAGCTCTTCATTGAGTGCTTCCAGACACCGCTCGATTGCGACGCCATGTTGCGCGTCCTCGCGCAACGCGTGAAGTCGAGCGTACGCGGCCAATTTCGCAACATCACGCTCCCCTCGATCCTCCAGATACTCGAGGCGGAGCGCGCGACGTGCTTGCTTCGCGTGACGTCGCCGATGGGAGAAGGCTGCTTGGGTGTGGTGCGCGGCGAGCTTCGGCACGCGACCGCCAACGAGGTCATCGGCGACGAAGCGGCCATCGAAATTTTCGGGTGGAGCGACGTGCGCGTGGACGCGCTCAGCCGCCGTAGCCGTCATCAGGATGTGAACGAGTCGATCACCTACCTTGTGATGGAGGCGATGCGCCGACTCGATGACGCGGGGGTCGCGGTAGACGATCAGAGCGACGTCTTCCTCGCCATGCCGCCGCTGAGCCCAACATCGGAGCGCGCACCGGAAGGGAGCGTCGAGGGACCGCCGGACATGCTAAGCCGTTCCCCCGATTCAAGTCTTACCCCGAGCGAAACTGTAGCGCGGCTGCACGCCGTCGAAGAAAGAAGGAAGTCGATGCCCACCGAGCAAGAGCTTGTAGACGTTCTCAAATCCATTGAAGGATCCGCCGGCGGTTTCGTCGCGGC
This sequence comes from uncultured bacterium, assembly GCA_938024995.1. Lineage (GTDB taxonomy): Bacteria > Myxococcota_A > Polyangia > Polyangiales > Houyiibacteriaceae > CALJDU01. Next base: position 12,345 of record CALJDU010000028.1, on the reverse strand, counting down.
GAGCCTGGTCGATCTCGGCTCAGGCATGCCGCTCGCGACTCACAGCGTTCGTAGCGACTTCGATCTCGCCGCCGCGAGCGCCTACAACAGTGAGCTCGTGAAGCAGAAGCTTCAGATCATGAAGACGCTGGGCATCTCGGGCACGATCCAAGACATGTTGATCACGCTCGATGAGCAGATCCACTTGATCAAGATGATCTCGAACCAGACCTTCCTGTACCTCGCGGTGATGAAGGCGCAGAGCAACCTCGCCATTGTCCGCATGGCTGTTGAGCGCCACGCCGATCGACTCAGCTCCTAGACGGTCGGTGAGAACGCGCAGGCCGAGCGCGTCTCGCTGACAGCGCTCACGGGTCAACGAAGACCTTCGTCTCCTGAGACGAAGGTCTCCAGAGCCTCCGCCGGCAGAACGCCAGCGGAGGCTCTGCGATCAGTAGCTGGCGATGTAGTTGTTGAAGGTCGAGAACTCGAACTTCAACAGCGCGCCGCTATCCATGACGAACCACGCGATGTCGTTGTCGTCGGGATCGATCGCGAACGGCCCGTATCCAATGTAGTTCGCGTCCGCCAAGGTAGTCGTACGCGGAGAGGTGACGCTTCGGCGGACGTCGTAGCGAGATGTCATCAGCGGCGTCCCCATCAGACTGGTGTCGCCGAAGATCTGCTCGCGTCGACCGGTCACGGGGTCGATCACCGCGCCAACGTAGGGAGCGACCGTTCCCATCGCGAAGATGTAGTCACGCGTGTCGTCGTAGACGATGGTCGTCTCTCCGATCCCGTTGAAGCCGTCGTCGTCGCTGGAGACCAAGATCCGGTTTCCGGTCACGAGGTCAAAGCGGATGAGGTCGCCCCAGGTGTTCACCGCGTAGACGCCACCCTCGTGCACCATCATTCCATAGAGCGGTGACAGCGTCGGCGTAAACCCGGTGCCGATATCCGCGGGGGCGGGGACGACTGGATCGCGCCCGAGGCGGAAGTCGCGCGCGCCCCATCGACCGACGACGCGACAACTCGAACCGTCCGCGGAGAGCTCCATGATCCCGACGCCATCGTAGGTCTGCCGGAACGACATGTAGATCTTGTCATCGGGGCCAACCGCGAACGCGCGTGAGTTGATCGCGAGCGATTCGCGCACGCGGCTGGTGCCGTACTGGTGACTCAGGCACTGACCAAAGTCGGCGTCCACCGGGTGACGCTCATCGGTCTCGCTTTGCCAGAACAGGGTGCGCGCACCAGTCGCAGTGTTGGTCTCCACGATTTCGACCGAGCGGTTTTGCCCTTCTCCGGTCGTTCCGACTCCGAGCGTAAGCAACGTCTCGCGGGAGGTCACGCGCATCACGTTCGCGCCGGTCAAGGGTTGCAAGTCGGGGCCCGCGGAGACCGAGTTGGGGCTGAGGTGACCCGACCCGTAGTTGATCGGACCCATGCGGCGATCGTTGTAGATGCCGGTGACGACGCGGCGCGCTCCGGTGTCGAGATCGTAGGACACGATCGAGCCGGACTTGCGGTGAAGGGAGTTTGTCCAGAGCACCAAGGCGTAGAACTCGCGCTCTTCGGGGTCGAGCCAGCCGCCGTACCACTTCGCCCCGCTCGCCGGGTAGCCGGTCCAGAAGTGCGGCCCTGAACCTGGCTCGACGCCCCATTCTGTATCGAGGCTCAGCGCTCCGAGGTTCTGACAGTTCGCAAGGGCGTTCCCCGGTCGTTCCATCGTCATCGGGTTCGCGAAGCCCACACCCATTCCGCCCTCGGAGAGGTTGCGACACCGGCAGTCGACCTCGAGATTGGTCTTCACCATGACGGTTTCCGAAAACGAGAAGCAGCCGTAGTCGTAGAACGGGCTGTCCGCCGCTTCTTCGCTGATGGACCGCGCGCACTCCGGGAAGCCGTCGTTGTAATCGTCGTTCTGGAAGCAACGTGAACCCCAGTCGCACTCTTCGACGACGACCGTCTCGCCGCAGGTGTTCCGCGCCGTGACGCGGGACCACTTGTACATGGAGGGTGAGCCGCGCTCGTAGGTGCAACGCCAGTCGTCGGCGTCGTCGGAAAGGGGACACGGACCGGTGTCGGCGGGACCGGTGTCCGGTGCTCCGGTGTCAGGCCTTCCCGTGTCGGGCGTTCCCGTGTCGGCGGGGCCGCTGTCAGGCCTCCCCGTGTCGGGCGTTCCCGTGTCTTCGCCCCCGGTGTCTTCGCTCCCGGTGTCTTCGCTCCCGGTGTCTTCGCTCCCGGTGTCTTCGCTCCCGGTGTCTTCGCGACCCGAGTCTGTTCCCGAGTCGATCATGGGCCCCGAGTCTGTCCCCTCTCCGCCGTCGTCCTCTCCACCGTCCATGTCCGCGTCGAACACGTCCGGCATCGTGTCGAAGCCCTCCATGTCGTCATCTCCGCAGCCCCCTACGGCACAAAGAAGAACCGCACACATCGCCCAAGCACCCATCGTTGATCGCATGCATCCACGTTATGGATTCGAGCGGCGCGAACCATCGTAAGAATTACGATGTTGTCCACGCGATCGGGGCTGACGCCGCTCGCTCTCTGCCCCACGCGCCTTCGCGTCCGCGTTCGCGTTGGGTGACCGATGCCCGTCGTCAACCGAATTGTACGCGAATCCACGTGCGAGTGATTGCTAAGTTATATCGGATGCTTATCGCGTTTGCGGCTCGCGACCGCGCGGGCGCGACTTGACTATAGGCACGTGACGCACTTCAACGGTCCTAGCTTTCTTAAGGAGTCGCTGTGATCACCAAGTTTCCCTGTCAGGTTCTGCTCGTCTGCGCCTTCGTCTTAGGCGCCTGTGATTGCTCCCCCGGTCGACCCGGTCGTGATGGCGGAACCTTGACGGACTCCGGAACGGGTGACGGCGGAAGCGGCATCGACACCAGCGTCCGCAGAGATACGGGCACGGGCGACTGCACTCCGACGCCAGAGAACTCCGAGGCCACCTGCACCGATGGCGTGGACAACGACTGCGACGGGCGATTCGACTGCTCCGATCCCAACTGCTCCGGCATCGGTCCGTGCCCCGTCTGTGGCGAAGTCGAGACGCCTCTCAGTTCACCGCTTCCGTTGCCCGACGGCACGGGTTCCGGCGACTGCTCAACGGACTCCGACTGCGCGGGAACCGCGCGCTGTTACGAGTTCGATGACATCTTCTCCGGTACCACCCGTGAGTGCCGCGAGCCGTATGTCTCGACGCTCAACTTTGTTGGGTTTGAAGGCGGGCGACGCTTCGAGGCGGTGAGCGACATCGTCTCGGTTTGCGTGGTCATGGAGCACTCGTGGGTGCGCGACCTGCAGATCGATCTTCAGGCGCCGGACGGTCGTGTCTTCCACCTTCAAGAGTTCGCGGGCCGCGATGGCGGCGAGGTCTACCTCGGAAGCGCGAACGACTGTGACGACGATGAGGCGCCCATCGCAGGCACCGGCGCGATGTACTGCTGGACCCCGACGGCGTCACGCCCGTCCATGTTCGAGTTCGCCGATCGCGGAGGACTGCCCACGGTCACGGATTGCAACGGTGGTGATACCGACCAGCTTCCGCCTGGCGACTACAATGCCTCCGACGACTGGAGCATGCTTATCGGAACGCAGCTCAACGGCGAATGGACGCTCGCGGTGACCGACCTCTGGGGCATCGACAACGGCTTCATCTTTGAGTGGTCGATCACGTTCGCCGCCGGAGCCGTCGAAGACTGCGGCACGCCGCTCATCTAAGTTCTCGAACATGGTGAGCGGTGAGCATCGCTACTGCTGCGCCTGACTCTGGAGCGCTTCCATGAGTCTCACCACCTCGTACGGACCGCCGGGGATCACGAGCTCGCGTAGCGTCGTCAGGATGTCGTCGCTCTCGCGGACCGCCGCCTTGACGTCGTCCGGGCACAACGGAAGACCCAACAGCATCTCGCGAACACCCTCGATGTTCTTCTCCGCGCCGGCCGCTTCGAGAAGCGCACGCGTGCGATGGTACGGAGAGAACTCCAGGTTGGCGTAGTACGGCGACTTGACCATAAGCGGGATGATTCGAAATGGGTTCCGCGCGGCTGACGAGTTGAGCGCCCCGGCCGTGAGCTCTTGGGCGACGTTGGAGAGCTGCCACGCGGTCAGTCCGCTCGACTCGGCGTCACCAATGTGCTCGCGAACGTCGTCGAACTGAAGCAGCGCTTCCACGATCCGGTGGTAACCATTGCGGCTCGCCACCATGAGCGGGGTCAAGCCGCGCTCGTCGGCGACGATCAACTCTGCGAGGTTCGCGGAGTCTTCCATGCGGCTCGTGATGTGAAGGGCGGCTTCTTCGATGATCGCGTCCCACTCCGCGAGCTCGCCGGTCGTTTCACCAATCGCGTAGACGCGCTGACGGAGCGCAGAAAGAGTGTCTGCCACGCTCAGTTCGTTGAAGACGCCGCTCCGTGATGCTTCCGCCGGACGCGGTTTCGTTAGGGTCGACACCGCGCGCGTCTCCGTTGGCGCAGGAGTGACGGCAACGGGGTCCGCGGCTCGCGGCTCCTGAGGTTCGGCAGCTTGCGGTTCCACGACACGAGCGGGAGCGCCACACGCCGAGCCCACAAGAAGGTAGGTCGCAAGTACGGCTGCCTGAAGACATCGTGTCATGCGGCGACGCTAGCATGGTGGAAAGAGCCGCAACCGTTGACCATCGGACGTTGGAACGGAAAGAAAAGTCCCGCGAGCCCTCATGTTAGTTTTCGAAGCGCTCGTCGCAGCGGCTGCGCGAAGGAGTTTCGAACATGAGTGGTTCACTACGCGTTGCGCGCGCGCTCGTTTGTCTGGCAGTGATCAGCAGCGTCGCGGCCTGCGGCGACGACGACTCGATGTCGGACTCTGATGGGTCGATGAGCGACGCGACCACTCGCGACGCAGACGCGAGCACCACCGATGCAAGCGGCGATGCATCCACGCTTCCCAACGGTGGGCTGAGACCTCCACCCGCAGGCGACCCAGCGCCTCCCTCCGGACCGCCTCCTGGCACGCCCGCCGAGACGCCCACCGGCATCTACTACGACATCGTCTACGTTCGGATGCCTCGCTTCGGAGACGACACGCGCGTGGACATGCCGGAAGTCAAAGACCCGATCAACATCGAGGCGGGGTCGGACCTCATGCTCCTTCACCCTGACGGGAGCGAAGAGGTGCTCGTCGCAGGCGGCGATGGCGCGGTCACCGATCCCTACGTGAGCTTTGATGGGCGCAGCGTCTACTACGCGTACTTCCCGGACGTCACGGATTTCAACTACCAACGACGAGACGCGCCCCGCGCCGGTTCCGACATCTACCGGATGGAACTCGCGACCCGCGAGATCACGCGATTGACGCATCAAGAGTGGACGCCCAACACCGCGGCCGGAAACTGGGCGAGCGATCACCTGAGCACCGACAGCGCGACGAACTCGCTCCGCTACGGCATCTTCAACCTCGGACCATGTCCCCTTCCCGGCGGGCGCGTGATGTTCACGTCGAGCCGCAACGGCTTCTTGCCGAACGCGTCCTTCACGTTTCCGAACCTGCAGCTCTTCGTGATGGACGAAGACGGCGAGAACGTCGAAATGGTCGGGCACATCAATCTCGGAAGCGCGCTTCACCCGACGATCCTGACGGACGGGCGCGTGATGTTCAGCAGCTACGAAGCGCAGGGCGTGCGCGATGTTCGGGTCTGGGGGCTGTGGGCGATCAGGCCGGACGGTCGCGTCTGGGAACCGCTCATGAGCGCCTTCTCCGCGCCGACCGCGTTCCACTTTCAAACGCAGCTCTCCGACGGTCACATCGTGGTCGAGGAGTACTACAACCAAAACAACAACGGCTTCGGGAGCTTCCTCCGTTTCCCGGCGTGGCGCTCGCCGGACGAACCTGCCTTCGGAAACCCAGACCCGCGGCACCCCTCCAACCCAGAGCTCCCGGGTGGTTGGTACAACAACGGGAACCAACGCATCACTCGTCACGCGTTCTCTCCGCAGGGTCTGCAAACGCTTACCGAGTTCGCGAACGGGGGCGACAGCGCATCGGAGTTGGATCCCGACACCGGCGCGTACATGGGCAAGGTCACGCAGCCATCGGCCGCGCCGCACAATGAGCTTCTCCTCGTGTGGACGCCGGGTCCGGCCAACAACCTCAGTCGGCCGACTCCGCTGCCCTACTACGACGCCGGTCTCTACATCATGGATGGCGGGAGCGCCGTCGACCGCCCCGAGCAGCTGCGCGAGATCCTCAACCGTCCGGAGTACAACGAGATGTGGCCGCGCGCGGTCGTCCCTTACGTCGATGTTTACGGCATCGAGGAGCCTTTCCAACTGGGATGGTTGCCCAACGCCGGTGACCGCCATGAGCTGCTCCCAGAAGGCACGCCCTACGGTCTCGTCGGAGCGAGCTCGTTCTACAAGCGCGACTCCTTTCCCGCGATCGGCGAGGACTCTTTCGACGGCCTCGACCCGTTCAACACGAGCGAAAACGGAGCGTCGTCCAACTGGGTCACCCAAGGTTCGGACTCGGGTCGCTATGACGACAGCGAAATTCACGCGGTTCGCCTGGTCGCCATGGAGCCCAACTCGCACCGAAGCTACGGACCCGGCAACAACGCCGGCGGTAACGTCGCGTTCCGAAGTCACGCCAATGAGCGCTTGCGGGTGCTCGGCGAGTGGCCGCTTCGAAACGTGGATGATGATGGAGCGCCGATCCTCGATCCCGAAGGCGACCCCGACACCAGCTTCCTTGCGCTGGTGCCTGGCGACACGCCCTTTACGTTTCAGACGCTCGACGAAAACGGGCTGGTCCTGAACGCCTCGCAGACCTGGCACACGGTCCGCCCAGGTGAAGTTCGCGTGGACTGCGGCGGGTGCCATTCACACTCGCAGACCCCACTCGCGTTCGAGGACACGTTCGCCGCGACCGACGCGTACCGCATTCCCGACTTCGCCAACCAGACCCCCATGCTCACGCGCGTCGATGGCGAGCCCGCGATTCGCGTAGAAGACGTGGGCGCGACCGACGTTGAGTTTCACCGCGACATCAAGCCCATCCTCGAGCGCTCTTGCGTGAGCTGCCACAACAGCGCGGGGCGCGCGGATGGGAACCTCATCTTGGACGACGATGAACTCGTCGATGACTTCGACGGGACGTGGAATCGACTCGCCAACGATCAACGCGCGCGCTGGGGCATCCCACCGATTATTCACAACGGCACCTGGCGCCAGACGAACGCCTCTCGCTACGTTCGCATGTTCCAATCGCGCCGCAGCTTGCTCGCGTGGAAGGTCTTCGGCCGGCGTCTCGACGGTTGGACCAACGAAGATCATCCCACCGAATCCACGCCGGGTGACGTGAGCACGCTCCCCGAAGGCGCTACTGCGAACGAAGCCGACATCGACTACGTCGGCGAGATCATGCCGCCGCCCGGCTCAGACGTCCCTCCGCTCAGCGAAGATGAGAAGATGCTCTTCGCACGATGGATCGATCTCGGCTGCCCGATCACGCCGGCGAACGATGAAGAGCGCGCGGGCTACGGCTGGTTCCTCGATGAGCTTCGCCCCACGCTCAGTATCAGCTCGCCCGCGACCCGGCGCGTCGCAGAACCCATCGACGTGATCCGCTTCGGCGCGTTCGACTACTACTCTGGACTCGACGAAGACTCGATGAGCGTCGCGGCGGATTTCATGGTCAACGGACGCGCGGCAGGCGCCGAGCTTTCGGATCTCTTTGACCGCGACGACGGAGTGTGGACCTTGACGCTCGACGCACCGATCGCTGACGAAGAAGAGCGCACGCTCGTCGTTCGCGTTCGCGATAACGCCGGCAACTGGAGCGAGGTCACGCGCGTGTTTCGGGTCGTTGAGTAAGGCGACCAGAACAAGAGTGTCCGCCTAGCAGACGAGCAGACGAGCAGGCTACTCGGGATCGACCGCGAAGATGCGCACGTCATCGATCGCGTACCACTGCTCGAACTGCGCTTCCTCGGGTTCCGGGTAGTTGTGCTGGTTCCCGCCGAAGGTGACGGTGTTGATCTGTCGATCGGCCGACACTCCGGTCGCGAGAAAGGGAATGTTCCGCGTCTCGACGACCTGGACGTTGTCGAACCAAAGCGTGACGACGCCGTCTTCGCCACCGGGTGAACCGGCCGACATCAACGCCCCGACCTTGTGCCACTCGCCATCGCCGTAGACCGCCACGCTCTCGACATCGCCGCGGATGCTGCCGCTCCAATCCCCGCAACGGTAGTTGGTCGCGCGAGGACTGCACCGCGACACTCCCGTGAGAGCCCCTCGTTCACTACGTGTGCCGTCCCGGTCTACAAACCAGAGGTGGGTGTTGACGATCATCACGGGGTCGTTGGTCCCGTCGCCACCGTAAGAGAACGCGTAGTCGCCCGCGTCCACGTGGCTGAGTCGCAGGATCTTCGCGTAGTTGATCCCGTGCTCGCCCGCGTGGTGCCAGCGGTATCCCTCCGGGAAGTACATCCAGTACTCGGCGTACACATTGCGGTAAGCGCGGTCGAGTCGCTTGCTCAGCATCGCGTCGGAACCCCACTGGCTCGGGGTGCCGTAAGACTCATCCCAGATGACCAGGCTCTTGCCGCTTCCGCCTCGAGGGTTCGCGCTGTTGATCTGGAGACCGGCTTCGACCGAATCGCCCATGTCCTCTGGGTGCCATCGCTCCGCGACCGAGTACCCCGTCCACCCCGCGGGCATGTCGTCGCACTCCGGTCGCCGCGTGCTTCCGCTGCAAAACGATCGCCTCGTCGGGTTCTGAAAGTCGTCTTGGTCGTCGAACGTGTCGGCGTGCAGAAGGACCAGGGTTCTCGTGGCGAGCTCGGGAGGGAGCTCGTCGTTCGGAGGCGTCTCGCCGGTGTCGGCCGGTTCATTGGTGTCTGCTGCGGCGTCTCCGACGTCCGGCGACCCTCCGTCCGACCCGCTATCACTCTGCGAGCCCGTGTCGCTAACCGAATCGGTATCGTTCGCGCCAGTGTCGGAGAGGGCGGTATCGTCGTCACCGCACGCGAGAAGCGCGACGCAACAGAGCGCGTAACGAGCACAGCGCAGCGCGGAGTTCAGCATGGCGAAGAAGATAGAGAAGACGCGCTTCAGATGCACTTTCGGAGCCGCCAAGCGCAGCGAAGCGCGGGAAGGTCGTACTCACTCGGCCTCGTCGATGGTCATCATCAACAGCAGGGCGGACATCGCGAGTCGCTTTGCTGGAGAATCGGCGGGTGAGAGTGTCATCGGCTGATCGGGGTTCCCTCCGACAAGCGAGCCGTCTTGCGCGAAGCTCAAAGACTGATCGCCAACCGTTGTAGATCCGTCCTCTCCGACCGTCGCGATCACGGCCCCGTTCGCCCGCCGCAGGGTCCCGTCGCTAGACATCATGGCGACGAGCTCCCCGCCCACCTCCACCCGACCGTCGGCGAAGAACTGCGGCGACTGCTCGCCTGATTGACCTGAGACCTGAAGGGCTCCGTCTGCATCGACGGTGACCTGGCTTCCGGTCTGGTCCGTCAACGAAAACGCCGCGACGACCCAAGGGCCGACGTTTACATCGACGATTTCAACCGTCGAGAGATCTGTTTCCGAAGTGGCTTCGTCGACGGCGGACACGGGCTCGACGGTCGAACCACCGCACGCGAGAGCGAAGAGAAGGGAGAGAGACAAAAGCTTGTTCATTTCTCCGCCTCTAGTCGTACACACAGCGAGACACAAGAACCCTGCGTGCGTGATCATGGCGTCGAGCGCGGACGCCCAAAGAGAGACGCGTTCGCCCAAGCAGAACGAACGCGTCTCCAATGTTCTCGCGAGAGACTAGCCGCTGCAGTCCAAGGGGTGTGCGCAGGAGCCAACGACCGAGACCCCGCTGCCACTGAAGTCGTCGGGACAGCAGATGAGGTGGTCGGCACATTCATCTGCTGTGGTCGCGCACTCTTGTCCTGCGCACAACCCGCACGCGCCGCCGCACGTTCCAGTCGGGCAGCTTGCTGTGCACGGACCGCAGCTGCCGCCACAGTCGACCGCGGTCTCATCGCCGTTCATCACTCCATCCGCACATGAGAAGCAAGCGGGACAGCTCCCCCCGCAGTCGACGCCGAACTCATCACCGTTGTGGACGCCGTCGCTGCAGGTGTCTCCACCACAGGCGGCGTTGCACTCCGCGATGCACCACTCGTAATACGCCGTCGAACCTGCGAAGTACGAGCACTCCTCGTCACACGGACCTGGGGGGCAATCGACCGAATGAGTGTTGCTGAGGCCCACGATGGTGAAGGCCTCGTTCTCGAGTCCTTCGTCCTCCTCACAGGAGAAGCCGGAGGCCAACTCGCAGATCTGCTCCTCCCCGTCGCCCTCTCCGTCGCCTTCCCGTGAGTCAATGCAGATCTCTCCTTCGGTGAACGTCTGACTCACGCGAGAGTTCGATCCCAGCAGCACGAGCGTGGTCGTGCGCGTGTCATAGCGAACAGGCGACGCGATGGTCGTCATCCACGGTGCCGCGACGTCGGCGACCGTGTGTACATCCGCGGTCGTCCCGCGATCGTCCACGTTCGTTCGGAACTGCCAACCAACGAGGTAACGGCCGCGATCGTCCGTGCCCTCGAGTTCGAAGCCGACCCGCGTGAACGCGCTGAAGACGTTCGCGTCGCGCGGCTTCGTGATCCTCTGCATATCGCTCGTCTCCACGTCGTCATGGGTGTTCGCGAGACGGACGAACGGATCTTGTCGCTCGACTCTGAGCTCGTCCCTGCTCCCGGCGACCACCGTGTACATGATGCGGAAGTCGATGTTGGTACGCTGGTTGAGGTCCTTTTCGCAGCCGATCGTTCCGAAGAACGGGACCAGAGGAGGAGGCGTCTGGAAGCCGCCGTCGAGCGGCGTCCAGCCACGGTCGAGCTGAACGGTCACCACACACGTCAAGCGACCTCCAACGTCGATATCGCAGCGATCGATGTCGGCGCTGAACGCGACCGGCCAGACACCATCTCCGTTGCAGTCACCATTGGGCTGGTTCGCTTCGTCACAGCGCGGTTGAAACACGAGACCACGCAAGAACATCTCCGCCACATCGCGGTCTCCGTCTGGGAGCTGCACAGAGACCCGCGCCTGTCGGGTGGTGCGGGCTTCCGGCACGCCGAAATTGGCAACCTGGTCGAGCCACGCGAAGCGAGCCTCACCATGCTCCACAAAGAGGTCATCCGTATCGACGTGCGCGAAGTAGCCGCGCGGGGTCATGAAGTTCCCGTCCACGCCAGTCGCCTGTCCCATATGGAACTCGGAATCGGCGGGCGGCTGATGCTCGATAAAGCTCTGAAACTCGCTCAGTCGATTCGGGACCCGGAGGCCCACCCCCTTGCGTTTCCAATAGTGCGAGAACCCCTGCCACACGTCGAACGACTCTTGGTCTTCGTGGCGAGGGTCGCGAGGTTCGCCCCGCTCGCCCCGCTCGCCCCGCTCCAGCGTTGCGAACTCCCGAAGTGACTCCTCAGCGGGAGCGACCCCCTCAGTGAGACATCCGATGAGACCCACCGCGAGCACGGCTGCGATAAACGTCCTACGTATCCTATTCGTCATACATTCCTCTCTCGCATTTGCGAAAACTGCAAAGCGACAAAAAGAACGTAGGGACACGAAGGTGCTACACTACTCGCGGCGTTTGTCTCATGAATACATGTGCTTGTAGGCGTGCGGTGATCGAGTGCTCACCATGTACGCGATGAGATGACACGTATTTTGCAGAAAACACGTTTTGTTCCCGAGGTGCGAAATAATCAAAGTGTATACAGGCTGTATTCACTTTCTATGGAGATAGATTGCGCGGGAGTCGCCGGTGTGCGGGACATTCACGTCAGGCGGTGGTCGAGGCGGAAATCGACGATGGCAACGCGCGACCTCAAGACCTCCTCATGCGACGAGAACGTGCTCGCTCGTCGCTGGCTCCGCACCTGCCTGAGTGACCTTTTCGTACCCACCGATTGCAATGCCCAGGCGTCACTGACCGCTCGTCGACACGGGGTACCGGTACACATCGGGGTGGTTCCGCGAGTAGGTGTCGCCGTAACACATCACCTTGTCCTCACTCGGGTGAATCAGAGGGCGCGCTCTTCGGCCGAGTAGGAGTTGCTCGGACGCTGTCTTGAAGTCGTCGCCCTCGAAGAAGAACGCGCGTTGGATGAGGCTTCGTCCGAAACATCGGCCATCGTTCGCGATCCAAAGCTCGCCGTGGCCGCCGCCGATTTCGCCAACGCCAATGAGCGTCACGTCGAGCAGGCGTTCCCACTCGCGGATCTCGTCGTCGCCGGGATCTGGATCGAGAAGGAAGAAATCGATGTCGCTCTTTGCGCATGTCTCGCCGCGCCCGGAGGTGCCCACT
>CALJDU010000027.1 GCA_938024995.1 uncultured bacterium | reverse complement strand
ACCTTCAACGTGCTCCGTCTCGCGGCGGAAGCGATGGCGAAGAACGAGCCGGTCGACGGCGATCGCGGCGTCATCGTGAACACCGCATCGGTCGCGGCCTACGAAGGTCAGATCGGACAGGTCGCGTACGCAGCCAGCAAGGGCGGCGTGGTCGGCATGACGCTCCCCGCAGCGCGTGACCTCGCGAAGGTCAACATCCGCGTCATGACGATCGCGCCCGGCATCTTTGACACCCCGCTCCTCGCCAGCCTACCCGAGAAGGTCCGCACCTCACTGGCCGCTGGCGTTCCGCAGCCCGCGCGCTTGGGCGACCCGGCAGAGTACGGCGACCTGGTCCGCATGATCGTCGAGACCGGCTACCTCAACGGCACGGTGATCCGATGTGATGGCGCGCTCCGGATGGCGCCGCGCTAGACATCGTCAATCCAACCATCGTCAATCTATGACAGCCGACGAGCGTGCTTCTGTGGAGCACGCTCGTTTGCGTTTAACTCACGCTTCTTAGCGCGAGTGATCCGCGCTGGTGAACGCGACGTGATGCGTCATACTGATCGCATCTCGCAGAGAACAAAGACGACGCATCGTGCGTCTCATCCACGACGCGCTTTGGGCGCGATTTTGACCCGATGACGCCACCCGAAGATCTTCTTGAGACGATGAAAGAGCTTCGAAGTTCGCCGATCGCGATCGTTCTCCTCGGCGTCGCGATTGTGGTCGCCTGGACGCTCGGACAGGAACCCGTCACCGGTCAAGCCCCGGCCGAACCAGAGCCGCAAGCCGCGGTCACAGCGCCCGCCGATGTCCCCGTGACCACGAGCGGTCGCTACATCGCCGAGCCCGTGCTCCGTGAAGGCCCGCGGGTCCTCGCGCCTGCGCTGCCTGACGTCCCTGGCGTGAACATCGCGCTCGAGGATCGCGACGGGCAGTCGATGGCGAAACTGCACGCGGCGCTTCAGCGCGCAGAGCGAGGAGAAGGACAAGCGCGCTTGCTCTTCTTCGGCGCGTCGCACGTCGCGAGTGATCTCTTCACCGGTGTCATCCGGCAAAAGCTTCAAGAGCGCTTTGGCGACGCCGGTCACGGGTTCGTGCTGCCCGTCCATCCTTGGCGTCGCTATCGCCACCTCGGCGTCAACATCGAGAGCAACCACGGGCGCTGGAACTCCACCAAGGTCCGCACGTTGACGACCGATGTCGATCACTTCGGTCTCGCCGGCGTCTTCGTCGAGAGCGACCAAGCGGGCGCGTTCGGAATGGTCTCCACGGCGCGCAACGGCGTGGGGCAAAACGCCAGCCTCTTCGATCTCTACTACTTGAAGCAGCCTGGTGGAGGTGACTTCGACGTCATCATCGATGGTCGCCGGCAAGAGCGAGTGAGCACGCAGGCTGCGTCTCGCGGCACCGGCTACGCGACCTACCGCGTCCCTGACGGCCCGCACCGCTTCAAGGTCCAGGTCCGCCGCGGCGGGAACGTGCGGCTCTTTGGTGTCGCCGTGGAGCGACAGAACCCCGGAGTGATCGTCGACACCGTCGGGATCAACGGCTCGCGCGCGAGGTACCACTTGATGTGGGAAGACCAGATGTATCGCGAACACCTCGCGCGACGAAACCCAGATCTCGTCGTGCTCGCCTACGGCACCAACGAGAGCGGCGACGACCTCCCGATCGAGCGATACGAAGAGCAGCTCAACCAGGTCGTGTCACGTGTCCGCGAGACCGTGCCGAACGCCTCGTGCTTGCTCATCGGCCCCTCGGATCGTCCCGTCCGGGTAAACGATGAGACCTATGAAGACCGACCGCGCACCGCGATGTTGATCGAGGTGCAACACCGGGTCGCGGTCCAGCAAGGGTGCGCGTTCTTCGACCTCGTTTCTTTCTCCGGCGGCCCGCTCTCAATGACCGATTGGGTCGCGATGCAGCCCCGCTACGGCCAGCCCGATCACATCCACTACACGCGCCGCGGATACCTGCGGCTCGGCGAGGTTCTCCACAACGCCTTGATGGAGGGCTACCCCGCGCCAGTAGCCGAGAACACTGACGCGACACCCGCGCCTTAAACGAAAAGAGCGCGACCCAATCAGGTCGCGCTCGTTTCGTTCGGGATCGTTCTCGCTCAGGGCGTCGTGCTGCGGAGCTCCGAGACCAAGAGCTTGCCGGGGGTGTTGGTGCCCGCTTCGTAGCTTCCGACCCAGACGCGATACGCGCCGGCCGCAGGGTTGTTGAGATCGACAACAGGGTTGAGCCCCACGGTGTCGTCGTTACAGATGTATTGACCGCCAGGCGTGCGAACGACGAGCGTGGTGTCCTGACCCGCCTCGTTGGGCCGGAACGCGAGGCGAAGGAACTCGCTCTGACCGCGCCAGCGAATGATCGCGTCCGGGTTGGCGGTGACGAATCCGTTGCAACCGCTGTTCGCGCTCGCGGCGTTGATGCTGCCGCCGCTGGTGATCGTGATCTCGGCGGGGTCGGGGGTAAAGCCGGCCTGGTAGCTGTGCGTCCCGTAGTTCGCGTCGGTGCCGCGGGTCGTGAGCGCAGCTTGAGCAGCCACAGTGGTCGCGATGAGCGTGAGCGCGATAACGAGGACAGTCTTCTTCATGGATCTTGTTGCCTTGGGGAGGGAGCGTTGGAAAAGCGAGGCATCGTCGCCAAGCCCCACCAACTACGAATCGCGGTTGTTCTTTTCTCCCCTTCGAAATTGAAAAAAGGACCCGCGCTCGCGGGCCCTCTCATGATCGGGTGATCACGTTCGTTCAATCATGGCGTGACGGTGCCGAGCTCGGTGATGAGGAGCTTGCCGCTGACGTTCTCACCGGCGGTGTAGCTGCCGACCCAGACGCGGTAGCGACCGGCGCGCGGGCTCGCGATGTCGACGATCGGGTTGCGGTTGTCCGAGCTCACGTCGTCGTGGCAGTGGTAGCGGCCGCGAGGATCCCGAACGATGATCGTCGTGTCTTCGCCAGCGGTATTCGCGCGGAAGCCGATGCGGAGGTTGCTCGAGCTCCCACGCCACCGAACGATCGCGTCAGGCTGCGCGGTCACGTGTCCTCGGCAACCGGCACCGAGGCTCATCCCGCTCGCGTCGAGAGAGCCGCCGCTGGTGACGGCGATCTCCTTCGGATCTGGCGTAAAGCCCGCGCGAAGGCTGTGAACCCCGAAATTCGCGGTCGATCCGTCCGTGGTCAAACCCGCCTGCGCGAGCGCAACGCCGCTCACCATCGCGAGAGACACCAAGAGCCCGCCCAAAATCATCTTCTTCAACATTTTCACAAGTCCTCTCGTCAGCAGGAGCCCATCCTCCGGTGCGCTGACAGAGGAGAACGTGACAACGTCGACGCTGCTGCGCAGTCGGAAAAAGTGCGATGACCGTTCGAGTTAGAACCTCTGAGGGACGCGTGACGTGGCATCTTGGCGAGGTGACCTGCCGCCTCACGTTGCTGCTCTGCCTCGGCCTCGTGCTCGGCTGTGGGGATGACGATGGTGGCGACACGGGCGACACGGGCGACGCGCGCGACACGGGCGACACGGGAACAGCAGACGCAGACGCTGACGCACTGGACGCTGATGCCGCCGTCCCCCCGCCGCTCTGGTCAACCGACTTTCCGCTCGGCACGTTTGGGTCCCCCCGACTGCTCGACGGCGAGCTGCTCCTTGGGTTCGGTCGTGAGGGGAGCTTCGGCGGCGCCATCTCGATCGACCCGCGCGATGGAACGGAGCTCGCTCTGTTCGCGACCGGCCAAGAGCTCTTTACGGTTCCGATGGTGATCACGCGACCGGACGCTCCCGACCTCCACGTCGTTGGCGGACGAAACGGTTGGCTCTTGGCGATCGACGCCGCCACCCGCGACGAAGCCTGGCGGTACCGACCGAACGGACGCGATGCCCGCGAGGTCGGGATCTACAACTTCTACACCGGCTTGGTGGTCGACGATCAAAACGACGACGGCGTGGACGACCTCCTGCTCCCCAATGGAGGCGACAACGAGCGCGGCCCGGGCGCAGACCGTCCTCCCGGATGGCTCTTGTTGCTCAGCGGCGCGACGGGCGAAGAGCTGGCGCGCGTAGGGATCCCCGACGAGCGCGAGACCTACATGTCCTTGGTTCGGTGGACACGGCCGGACGGTGACTACGTCCTCTTTGGCTCGGGAGGCGAGACGCTCCCGGGCGGACTGCACGTGGTACGGGAGGAGGAGCTGCTCGGCGGTTCGCTCGTCGGCGCGGAAGAGCTCATCGTGAGCGAACGGAACCGCGGACTGGTCGCGCCTCCATCCCTCGCGGATCTCGACGGAGACGGCGCGCTCGATCTGATCGCGGCACCGTTCGACGCGCGGTTGGTCGTCATCTCTGGCGCCACGCAGGAAACCGTCTGGACGCACCCGCAAAGCGACGAGGAGACGAACAACACGCCCGCGATCGGCGACCTCGATGGCGATGGTGATCTCGACATCGCGCACATCACGCACAGCGGCGTGTTTCCCGCGTGGACCGGTTCCACGATTCGTGTCTTTGACGCGACGTCGGGCGTGATGACCTTCGAGCGCTCCGTCGCGCCGCTGTTGATCCTGACCTCGCCCATCGCGATCGATCACAACGACGACGGCAAGGACGAGCTGCTCTTCGTCACGTCCGACCCGTCGTACTTCCGCGGCGGGCCAGGCGGCCTCTCGCTCATCTCCCTCGACGTCGCCGCCGATTCACAAGACGTGCTCCACCAAGAAGCGGGTTTGAGCGCGTCCACAGGATGGGCGGGTGATGCGGATGGAGACGGTCTCGCTGAGTGGTTCGTGCCCACCAACCACGCCGAGGGCGGGCGTTTGCTGCGTGTCGCGTTGGGATCGGCGCCGTCGCGCGTCTCCTGGGGCGGCTACCTTGGGACCGACCATGACGCGGTTTTCAGGCGCTAATTCATGTCTTTTGGCAGAAAACCCAAGAAAGGACGCGCTCCCCAAGAACCTTTTCGGTCCGTCAGACGTTCTTCAGAACAGATGTCGCGCTCGTCCTGTTTTCTTTTCGCGCTGTGCTTCTCCTGCGTGTCGGCCCTTTCCTTCGGTGCGCATGCGCAGTCGATCTTCGTACAGGTGAGTGACACCGCGCCGAAGGTCTCTGAAGAGTCGCGCGCGGAGGTCCGAATGGGCACGCCAGAGCACAACGAAGCGCTCCCACCTGGAAGCCGCGTCACGTGGCTCCGCGTTCTCCCGCGGCTTCACCATGCTGAAGAGAGCGTCCAGAACCCCGGCACCCGTACCTTCAGCAACGTCGTCTACGGCGGTCCGCGACACGGTCGCTGGCGCGGAATCGATCCTCTTGAGTATGACGTCGCGCCGCTCCAAGCATCCCCTCGCGTTGAGTTCTCCGGCAACGCGATTGTGCTGACGGGGGTCCCCGAGACCCGCGGTCTACCGAGGCGAAGCGCGCAAGCCAACGGCGCGGGCACCATCTTCTTGGCAGCGGACGTCCAGCTCCCCGGCGGCGCGCGAGTGGCGACTCCGGGGTTCGAGTCGCGCGACCGGCTCGGACTGAGCGAGAGCGTTGCGCGTGTCAGCTTCCGTTCGGGCGACGACTTCTTGGGCTTCATGAGCTCCTACTTCGGCGTCCCTTTCCTTTTCGGTTCGACGCCGCATCAGGTTGATCGCTACGTCGGCGTGGACTGCGCCGACGTCATGATCGCCGCCCAGCGCGCCGCGGGACGCGCGGGGGTCTTCCGGCGCGGCAGACGCATGCCTTACGTGAGCGTGAGCGGGATCAGTCGTCATGCGCGCGCGGTCACTCCTCCTCTCCGCTTCACCCGGACCGGCACGACCACGACCGCCGCGGGGGAGCCGATCACGTTGCGCTTCGGTGACGATGTCAAACCCGGCGACATGATCGCGATCGACTATGCCCGCTCACGCGACATGCCGCGCTCCTGGGACCATATCGGCGCGCTGGTCGCGGACACCTCCGGAGACGGCGTGCTAAACGGCGGAGACACGATGCGGCACATGGGGCTGCTCGGTCTCACCGACGAGTCGATCCGGCGGCATGGTCCGATCCGGTTCCGCGTCTGGCGATGGAAGCACCGCTACAGGCCCTGAGCTTTCCGAAAGGAGCGCGCTCCGCTATGCCTGCGCGATGCGTTCCTCTGCCGTCCTCTCTCTTTGCGTTGCTGTGGTCGCCCTCTCCTCTGCGCCGGTGAGCGCGCAGTCGACGCGCGAGAATTTCCAAAAGTACGAGCAGCTCCGCACGCGTCTTCGAAGCGACTTCATCGCGCGCGGGACCGGCCCAGGCGACGCGATCCCGGCGAGCGAGCGTCGCGATGCCATCTCGCGGATCCGCTGGGCGGACGCGACCATCCGGCTGGGATGGCACATCGGGGTCCTCGCCTCCGAGCTCGGGATGCTCGACCAAGCCGCTGATTTCCCGGGCTACACCGGCGACCGCGATCAGACAGAGCGCCTGCTCTACGAAGCGCTCATCGCGCTTGAGCGTCTCGACCGTGTCGCCGACGCTTCGTTCCCCGCGCCGTGCACGAGCGAAGAGCTTCTCAACGGGTTCTTCATCCGGGATGACGTCCCGGCGAATTTCCACACGCGCTTCGAAGGCATGGAAGCGGTCGCCTCGGACTTCCTCGACGCCGAGACGCAAAAAGAAATGAGCCAGGACCAGGCCTACCACGTGCTCATGGGGCTCGCCTTGGTCAAGCGCTACGTGGACCGCGGCCTCGTGATCGAAGGACGTCCGTTACGCGCGATGGCGGTCGAGATCGCCGAGCGCATCACGCGTCACATCGCAGAATCCGAACCCACCGCGTACATCATCAAGAACCCCGCGTGCATGGATCGCGACGTGGCTCGAGGCGCGGGTGCCGCGGCGTACGGCACGGGCATCGTCGAGATGATCTCGTTCATCACGGACGGCGCGTACCAGCCGGATCCAGGGGCGGTCCCGCGCCTCTGGTTCACGGCCCGGACCCCGGCTTCGCTCTTCTATATGAACCCCGACAACATGCACATGGCGATGACCATCGCGGCGGTCGGGCGAGGCTTCGGCGACACCACGATGACCGACCTCACGGCGATCGCGGAGACCCATGGATGGCAGCTCTACCCGCTCCTGCTGCAGGCGCTGCACAACGACACGGTCGGGTTCTGCCAAGCCGGCGAGCGGCTCAACACCGCGGCGCGCGCCATGCTCAACGAGCTTCCCGTGGGCGAGATCCCGCGCTCCCCCTTGCCTGGACCCGCGCTCGAACACGGCTGGACGACCAGCAATCGGTTCATCCGCGCGAGCGACGAGCACTACGTTGGGAGCGAAGGGAGCGAGGGCGCGGAGTTCAACGGGCTCGACTATCTCTTGCTGCACAACTTGTTCTACCTCGCGACCCCAGCGGAATGGGAAGGCGGCGCTGGCGAGGGAGTCCCGAGCTGTCCGCCTCCTGTCGCGGATGCGGGCGCGGACGGCGGCACAGACAGCGGCGTAGACAGCGGCATCGATGGGGGCGCTGACGCGGGAGCAGATGGCGGAACCGACCTGATCGACGACGGCGGGTGTTCCGTCTCGAGAGGAACGCGCCCGAGCGTCGCGTTGTGGTTCGTGCTTGGCCTCTTCGCGTTCGCGCGCCGACGATGAGCAAGCGACGTGGTGACGCGAGATGGGGAGCGAAGCGATTGGTCGAGGAGCGTCGCGCACTTCGCGCGCAGCCTCACGCCTAGCGAACGTTTGGGGTGAATCGACCAACGGGAGAGAGGGGGATCGAAAAATCCCCCCAAGGAACGTCACGCGGGATAGAGGACGTGACCTTGGTGCCGAATCGGGTCCTCACGATCACGCGCCAGTAAGAGCGCCCCGTCGAGGTCGACCCACTCCGCTGCGCCGTGGTCTGCGTTGGCTTGCGCGAGCGCGAGAGCGGGCCGTATCGACAAGCTCGTGCTGACCATGCAGCCGATCATGATGGAGAACCCGAGCGCGCGCGCATCGCGAACCGTCGCGACCGCTTCCGTGAGCCCGCCGGTCTTATCGAGCTTGATGTTCACTCCGTCGTAGCGGCCCACGAGCCCCGGGAGCGACGCACGGTCGTGACAAGACTCGTCCGCCACGATCGGGATCGGCCGCGGGAGACGCGCGAGACAGGCGTCCTTCCCCGCGGGAAACGGCTGCTCGATCATCGCGACCTCCGCGCGCTCGAAGGTCGCCAGGAGCTCGAGGTAGCGCTCCTCGGTCAGCCCCTCGTTCGCGTCCACGACGATGGCGGCGCCGTCACAACCGCGCCGCACCGCGAGCACTCGCTCGCCATCCAGGGCATCGCCCGCGAGCTTCAGCTTGAGCGTACCGGTCAGGTTCTGCGCGCGCGCTTCCAACACAGCCGGCGCAGCGATGCTGAGCGTCTGCATGGTGGGCGTAGGAGCGGGGATCATCCCCAGGGTCTGACACCAGCTCTTCGATCCGCGACCGAGATCCCAAAGCGCGCAGTCGAGCGCGTTGCGCGCCGCGCCTGGCGGGAGCGCCGCGGCGAGCGAACGCGCGTCCCGAAACTCCGCCCCGGAGATGTCGCGAATCACCTGCTCGAGCGACTCTCCATAGCGCGCATAGGGGACGCACTCGCCGCGCCCGGCTCGGCCATCGTCGCCGAGCAATTGAACGACCACGACGTCCGCCGCGGTCTTGGCGCCCCGCGCGATCCGGAACTCCGCGGCGATCGGAAAGCGCTCTTGGGTCACGACGACGCGACCTTGAAACGCGGGCGCCCTCATGTCGCTCGCTAGGCGCGGGACCGCTCGAACCACGCGATGGCCGCGGTGCCGAGCAAGAACAGGACGAGAACGGAAGTGTGACCCACCAAGAAGTGGTGCGTGTCGTGAAGCGGACACTTGAGCTGTAACGCGACGTTCGCGATGAGCCCCGCGACGCTGCCGCCGACCACCGCGCTGAGGTGGCTCTTCCGATCCAGCATCCGGATGACGAAGTAAACGGGGAACGCCATGACGAGGCCGAAGAACATGCAGGGCATCGCCATCTTGAGCGCGTTGGCGTCCGCGGGCGCGGTCATGACGTGTTCATGCGGCGCGGGGAGGAACGCGACCACGACCGTCGCCAAGACCGCGAGCGCGCTCAGCAACACGACACGATGCGTCGGAAGCTCAGGAACGTGAGAAGGACGAAGCGCGACGAACGTGGCGATCGCGCCGAGCAGCGTCATCCCCACTGCGGCCGCCAGGAAGGACCACTCCGTGACCTGCGAGATGTCGGTACGTGGAATGACCAGGCCGATGAAGGCAACGAGCCCGAGCAGCGCGGTCACCGCGATCCCGCGGCGAACAGACGTTGGCTGCTCACGAAGCCGAGTCAGCGGCTTGGCCCGCTTCTCTTCGATTTGTTGCTCAAGCCCCTTGAAGAGGTCGTCCATGTCGAACGACGCCGCTGCGCCCGCATCCGCGGAACCCAAGAGCGGCTCGAGCCGCCGATCGCGTTCGTCGCTCATGCCAGCTCCTTCTCGAGCAAACCACGGAGCCGATTGTAGGCGCGGTGCGCCCGCACGCGGACCGCGCCTTCTGTGCTGCCGACGATCTCAGCGATCTCCTTGAACGGCTGCTCTTGAAACCAATGAAGCTCCACCACTTCGCGCTGCGTATCCGGCAACTTGCTCAACGCATCGCGGAGCATCTGCGCGCGTTGGGCGGTCTCGATCGACCCCCGTTCTGGCATGGGCGCGGCCCGATCATCGACGTCCATCGACGAGGTCTTGCGGCGCTTTCGTTTACGCCATTGCTCACGCACCAGATTCATCGCGATCGTCATGATCCACGGACGCAAACGCGACCCTTGGCGGAAGTCATTCCGGGCGCCATGAAGCTTGAAGAAAGTTTGCTGAACAATCTCCTTGGCCTCGTCTTCGTTGCGAAGATGCCGGCGGGCCAATCGGAGGAGCTGCGGACCGTATCGCTCGAAGAGGACACGGAAAGCCGCTGCGTCGCCGTCCTCGACGTACGTCCGCATGAGCTCTTCATCGCTCCGCTCATCGGCCATTGCGCGCAAGATACCACTTCCCTCCATACGTGGAGCGGAGACATCCGTTACAGTTAAGCCGCAAGAGGGCGTTTCGCGACCAATCGAGCGAGGTGTCGGCCGTCAATCCAGGTCTCGCGGTAAAACAGCACTTCAAGCGCGGGGCAGTCGCGCAGCAGCTCGTTCGGCTCCGAGAGCCAGCGCCGACTTGGACGCGCTTGCTTCTCCAGGTTCTTCACGGTCAAGAGCTCCGCAACAATGACCCCTTCGGGGGCGAGCTGGGACGCGAGGATGGGGAAGAGCGCGCGCTGCCGATAGTGAAAGCAGGTGATGAGCTGAAACGGCCCTTCTGGGAGCACCTCACGCTCGAGGTCCATCGCGACGGTTTTGATCGTCACGCCTTCGTCGGATGCTGCCTCGCGCGCGAGCGCCAACCCCACTGGGGAGATGTCGACCGCGGTGACCGACAGGCCCCGGCGCGCGAGCCAAATGGCGATCCGCCCCGCTCCTGCCGCGACGTCGAGCGCGCTCCCTTCGCTCGGGATCTCATCGGCGAGCTCGCGCATCCAGGTCGGATCGCCCTGGCCATAGTCGCCGGCTCGGTATCGCTGGTCCCATTTTTCGCGGTCTTGATGCGCCATCGCGCGCAGGCTCGCAGAGCGACCGAGGCCTGCGCAAGCGCGCGCTTTCCACCTGGTACAGTCGGCGTATGGACGCAGCTGAGATTCGCCAAACGTTCGATGAGCGAGGCATCCGCAAGGTCAAGGTCGGCGGCTTTGACGTCGACGGGATCCTCCGCGGCAAATACATCAGCCTCGCGAAGTTCTGGTCTGCCCTCGAGAAGGGCTTCGGCTTTTGCGATGTGATCTTCGGATGGGATTCCGCCGACCAGCTCTACGACAACGCCACCGTCACGGGATGGGACACCGGCTACCCTGACGCGCTCGCGAAGATCGATCTCTCGACCTTTCGGGTGCTCCCACAAGAGCCTGACACCGCGTGCTTCATCGCGGACTTCCACACGGACAAAGGCAAGCCCCACCCCGCGTGTCCGCGCTCGTTGCTCAAGCGCGTCACGGCGCGCGCGGAAGCCGCCGGCTTCCACCCGAAGTTCTCCGCAGAGTTTGAGTTCTGGGTATTCCGTGAGAACCCGGCCTCGCTTCACGCCAAGCGCTTTCGCGATCTCACCCCGCTCACTCCGGGCATGTTCGGCTACTCGTGGGTTCGGGCCGGACAGCAGGCCGAGCTGTACCACCTGATCCTCGACACCATGGAAGCCTTCGACATCGAGATCGAGGGGCTCCACACGGAGACAGGCCCCGGGGTCATCGAGGCCGCGATTCGTTACGACGACATCCTCGCAGCCGCGGACAAGGCCGCGCTCTTCAAGACCACCATCAAGCAGCTCCTTCATCAGCAGGGTCTCGCCGTGACCTTCATGGCGAAGTGGAACCCTGACCTGCCCGGCAGCAGCGGTCACATCCATCAATCGCTCTGGGATTCCAACAAAGAGAAGAACCTCTTCGCCGACAAGAAGGACGCGCTCGGTCTCAGCCCGCTCGCGCGCAGCTACATCGCGGGCCTCGTTCAAACCGCGCCGGAGCTCACGGCGCTCTACTCTCCGTTCGTCAACACCTACAAGCGCTACGTCCCAGGTGTGTGGGCGCCGCTCACCGCGACCTGGGGTGTCGAGAACCGAACGTGCGCCGTGCGCGCGATCAACGGTCCGGGCGCCAAGTCGACACGGGTGGAGCTCCGGCAAACCGCCGCGGACATCAACCCCTACATCGCGATGGCGACCGCGCTCGGCGCGGGTCTGTACGGGATCGAGCACGGCCTCGAGGCGCCCCCCGAGACGAAAGGCGACGCGACCGCCGAAGGCGTCACCGGCGCCGCTATCCCGACCACCCTGCTCGACGCGGTCACCGCGTTGCAGCAAAGCGACGCCGCCAAAGAGATCCTCGGCGAAGCGTTCGTCGACCACTACGCGCGCTCGCGTGATTGGGAAGCGCGTCAGTACCAACGCGCGATCACCGAGTGGGAGCTCCGCCGCTACTTCGAAGTGGTCTAGCGACCGCGCCACTGTTCAACCGTCTCCACCCGTTCGAACCTTCTGGGACTGAACCACTGATGTCGTACCTGAAACGTCTCTACGAGAAACCGCTCCGGCTGCCCCGCTTGTCGCCCTACGTCCCTGATCCGAACGATCCCGCGATCTTCTGGTTCAACAGCGAGCGCGACCAAATCGTCGACGAGGTCGCCCAGCGCGTGGCGACCGCGGCGACCACTCGTGAAGGCATGGAGCTCGCGCTCAACGACGCGGCCATTCACGAGACCCGGCGCCTGTCCAAACAGCGAGACCAAGAAGCGAAAGACTCGCTCGGCTACTGGCGATCACTCGCGCGTCGCATCGGTCGGATGAGTGACGACGAGAAACGCGAAGCCCTGCTCAAGACCACCTCGCGCATGTCGAGAGACATCGCCGGCAACTTCGACTCTCGGGTCTACAAGATGTCGCAGAGCATCGTCCCGCGGTTGCTCACCGGAGTGATGCGCCCCTCCAAGCTACCGATCGCGGTTCGAAGCGGTGCGCGGTCGACCGCGGTGGATCGCCTGCTGACGGTCGAAGGCAACGTGGAGCGACTGCGCGATCTTCAGAAGCGCGGGACCCTTGTTTACGTGCCGACGCACTCGAGCAACCTGGACTCCATCGTCTTGGGACACGCGCTCGAGCAGAGCGGCCTCTCGCCCGTGATTTATGGAGCGGGCAAGAACCTCTTCACGAACCCGATCATCAGCTTCTTCATGCACAACCTCGGCGCCTATCGCGTCGACCGCAGGGTGAAAGCGGCGCTCTACAAGGACGTCCTCAAGTCGTACTCGCAGGTCATGATTGAGCGCGGCTACCACTCGCTCTTTTTCCCTGGGGGAACGCGCAGCCGCTCCGGCATGATCGAGAACCGGCTCAAGCTTGGCCTCGCTGGCTCCGCCGTGAACGCCTTCGCGAACAACCAGGTCAAAGGTGTGGACCGACGCGTCTACTTCGTCCCGACCACCATCAACTACGCGCTCGTGTTGGAAGCCGAGACCTTGGTGGAAGACTGGCTCAGCGATGAAGGAAAAGCGCGCTACATCATCGAGGACGATGAGTTCTCGCGCATCGATCGCTGGGTCGCGTTCTTCCGCAAGCTCACGAGCCTGGAAGCCGCCTGCATCATTCGCTTCGGCGAGCCGGTCGACGCCTTCGGGAACTTCATCGACGACGAGGGCGCGAGCGTGACGCCGGCCGGGAGCTCGATCGATCCGGCGGGCTACGTCATGCAGAACGGCAAGCCCAACCGCGACCTCGCGCGAGAGGCCGCCTACACCCGCGACCTCGGCGAGGTGCTGCTGGACCGCTACAAAAAGGAGACCGTCTTGATGGCGCAGAACGTCGTCGCGCACGTCCTCTTCCGGCGGGTCGTCGAGCGCACCGACGGCATTGATCTCTTCGCTCGCCTCCGCCTACGCGGTGAGGTCTCGATGTCGCGGGAGGAGCTGCGGCGAACGGTCGGCGAGACCCGTGATCGCCTGCTCGAGATGCAAGACCGGGGCGCCGTTCGCGTGAGCCCCTTCGTCGCAGACGCGACCCCCGACACGTTGATCGATCGCTCGCTTCGCGTCTGGAGCGGCTACCACTCGCGCGTCGCGGCGAGGGATCTCGGGGTCGAGGTCACCGCGGAGGACCCGACCTTGCTGCTCTACTACCAAAACCGTTTGGTGCCCTTCGCCGAAGACGTCGCGGGTGCCGAGAGCATCGCGGCGGCTCGCGAGATCGGCGCGATGGGGGTGCGACGATGAAGGTCGGAGTCGTTGGAGGCGGCGGCTTCGGTCGCGGAATCGCGATGGCGAGCGCGCGCCAAGATCACGACGTCCGGCTACACGGCCGGAGCGCGCGAACGATCGAAGGCGTGCGCTGGACCTCGTCGCTTGGGGACCTCGCGGATCGCGACCTCATCTTCATGGCGGTGCCCTCACACCTTTGCCCTGAGCTGAGCTTCGAACTCGGCAAGCATCTCGACGGGCGTCACATGCTCGTTCACGTCAGCCGCGGCTTGGTCGGCGATGATCTGCAGACCCTCTCACAAGTGCTCCGACAGAAGACCCCGTGTCGGCGCGTCGGAGCGCTGGCAGGTCCCCTCGACGCGGACGCGCTCGCGGAAGGAAAGCCCGCGGGGGTTATCGTCGGCAGTCGGTTCCCCGAGGTCGCCGCCGCCGTCCGCAGCGCGATCGGTGGACCTGCGCTTCGCATCTACGAATCGCGCGATGTCCTCGGCGTCGAGATCGCCTCCGCGATGGTCGGCCTCTTGGCGCTCGCGCTCGGCTACGGGTCCGAATACCAAGCGGGACCTTCGGCAACGGCGGTTCTCCTGACCCGCGGCATCGCGGAGGCCACGCGCGTCATGACGAGCCTCGGCGGCAAGGCAGAAACGATGACCGGTCTTGCAGGGTTTGGTGACCTCATCGCGGTCGCATCGGGCGATGACCGTCCCGAGATTCGTCTTGGCCGCGCGCTCGCCAGCGGGATGAGCATTGAAGACGCGGGGCGCGAGGCCGGGGCCCACATCGAAGGGGTGTCGATCGCGAAACGGGTATCACGCTTTGCGGAGCGCGTACGCATCGAGGCGCCCATCGCGAACGCCATCGCGAGCGTCCTTTCGGGTGAACTCGCTCCAGGTGATGCGATCACAGAGTTGATGGCGCGCCGAGTCGGAAAAGAGTAATTGCAGTCATGGCCGTGACGTGGAGCTACCCAACGCGCGTTCTCTTTGCCGCTGGCGCGCTGAGCGAAGCAGCAACGGAAGCGAAGTCGCTCGGCGCGACGAAGGTCTTTGTGGTGACCGATCCCGGGATCTCCGCGGTGGGTCTGACGGACAAGGTCACCGAGGCGCTCGACGCCGCTGACCTTCCCCACGAAACGTTCGACGCCATCTCGAGTAACCCGCTGGAGACCGAGGTCCTCGCGGCGACGGACGCCTACCGAAGCTCCGGCGCGAATCTCATCATCGGCGTCGGCGGCGGGAGTCCGCTCGACGTGGCGAAGCTCGTTCGCGTCGCGGCCACCCACCCGCTCCCGCTCGCGCAGTACGACGACGCGATGGGTGGCGACAAGCTCATCACCAACGCGCTACCGCCCATGATCGCGATCCCGACGACCGCGGGAACGGGCAGCGAAGTGGGACGCAGCGGCGTGGTGACGCTCCAGGCGACCAACAAGAAGACCGTCGTCTTTGCACCGTCGATGATGCCGAACGTGGCGATTTTGGACCCCGAGCTCACGGTGACCATGCCTCCGCGCATCACCGCGGCGACCGGCATCGACGCGCTGACGCACTGTATCGAGGCGTACTGCGCGGTTGGCGATCACCCAATGGCCGACGCGATCGCGCTGGAGGGCATCCGCCTCGCGCTCGCGCACATCGAGCACGCGGTCAGCGATGGCCAGGACATCGCCGCTCGCGGCGCCATGCTGAAGGCCTCGATGATGGGCGCGGTCGCGTTCCAAAAGGGGCTCGGCGCGTGTCACTCGCTCGCGCACCCGCTCAGCGCGGAGCACGGTCTTCACCACGGCCTCGCGAACGCCCTTTGCCTGCCCGCCGTGATCGACTTCAACCGCAGCGCCGTCCCGAAGAAGATCGCGCACCTCGCGAAGATGATGGGCGTGCGCGGCGAAGACGAAGAGACGCTGATGTTCGAGTGCAGCGGCGGCATTCGCGCGCTCCGCAAGAAGATCGGTCTGCCCTCGGGCCTCGCAGAGGTCGGAGTGGAAGAAGACGCGCTGCCGAAGCTCGCGCCGCTCGCCTTCGAAGACGTGTGTCACAAGCTGAACCCGCGCGAGTGCACGACCGAAGACCTGCTCGCCCTGTACCGCGCTAGCCTCTAGCACGCGTCGTGAACGCGACGCTCCCAGAGTTGCTCCGGATCCTGGAGGAACGCGAGGGGCTGATTCCCGCGTGGGAGGTGGACGAGGTCGAGCGCGGGGTGCTCTCCCTGTTCGACGTCACGGCTACTCCGGCGCAGGTCGCGCACCTCTCGGTGGAGCGCGCCGAGATCGCGGAGACCTCGGCCGCCCTGGGCCATCCGCCAGGTGAGTACGCCAGCGGTTCGGGGTCGTGTGGCAACGTTTCGCGTCTGGGGTGGCTCAACGTCAAGGTCATCGACGCGAACGCAAAGAGCGAACCCCACTCTCGGCAGCCGCAGCGCCGAGAGATGAGATGCCGGGTTAGGCCGAAACCGGTCGCAGTTCACTCGGGATGACGAGGCCATCCTCTCCGAGTTTGAGCGTGATGCTGAGAGACATCTCCAGTTCGTTCGTGACGACGACCCTGCCAAACGCGGTTTCTCGTAACCGATCGAAGTCAGGGACCACGTGCGTAAAGGTCACGCGCGATCCCATGTACTCCGCAGCCTCGCCCTCCGAGATCCACGCCGGGAACACAAGCGCGTCCATCGCGCGTTTTATCCTCGCGCGCTTCGCTTCAAATTCGATCTGTCGGCGTCGTTGCATCTGCTCCTCGTAGCGCAACCCCGCGAGCCCGTCAGAAGACCAGTCGTGCAGCCGAAAGACCCAAGAGACCGGTGCGAGACCGAGCAAGAGATGAATGACGCTGTTGTGAAGCAACCACCAGCAGGCGAGCCGCACCAGCGGACCCCGAACGCCCAGCTCCGCTCCGTACTCTCGCCAGTCGGCGATGCGGTCTTGATGTCGGTCAAGCGCGGTTGAATGCACGAACATGATCACTTCTTCCCTGCCGCGGGCATCCGAAGCTAAGCACGCGTGAGGTCTACGCAAGCACGCGCGAAGACGCCGCCCACGAAAAAGCGCCGAGCCCTATTGGGACTCGACGCTCTTCTTGTCTGC
The DNA here is from genome assembly GCA_938024995.1 of uncultured bacterium. Lineage (GTDB taxonomy): Bacteria > Myxococcota_A > Polyangia > Polyangiales > Houyiibacteriaceae > CALJDU01. The sequence goes on along the minus strand of CALJDU010000027.1, from coordinate 59,666 downwards.
GGACGTGCCCCTCTTGTTCGGGCTACCCGCGGAGCATCTTCCAGATCGGCTCGACCCGGAAGTCCGCCGCGTCGTTCTCGACGCCCGCGATGTGCAAGAGCGAGCGAAGCACGTGCTCGGGGTAGATGATCTCGCCGTCCTCGCTGACCTGACCGGTCATGAGGTCGACCGGCTGCGGGGACATGCCGACATCGCTCGAGGCGCCGATCGCTTGGCCGCCCTGGATGCCGCCGCCCAAGAGGACGCAGCTGTTGGTGAGCCAGTGGTCGCGTCCGCCGCGCGCGTTGATGAGCGGCGTGCGCATGAACTCGCTGAAGCCGACGATGGTCGTGCGGTCGAAGTAGGACTCGCCGTCGTCACCGTAGGGCACGTTCTTGAGGAAACGCGCGAGTCGCGCGAGCGCGTTGAAGCCCGCTTGCTGACGCGGACCCTGGTCGTTCTCCCAGTTCTGGAAGTGCGTATCGAGGCTGCCGCCGGCCGCGGAGATGGTCACGCAGCGGCAGGTGCCGGAGGTGATGGCCTGAGCCGCGATCGCTGCGCGGGCGCCCGGTGAGTTGAGCTGACCGGTCGTGAAGCCGAACTCCGAGCGAATGCGATCCATCTCTTCGCCCGAACCGCGGAAGTCGAAGAGCGACTGTAGGTCGCGCTCGATCAGCGTGCGAACACGTTCGCGAGAACCATCGGCGTTGCGAAGGATCTCCGAGTGACGCGAGCGACCGCAGTCCGCTTCGTTGGCGAGGAACGACTCCACCTCGACGTCGAGGTGATCGCCGAGCAAGGGGTTCGCCCGTTTGAGCATCGCGACCAAGTCGTTGCTGCTGCTCACGCGGAGCGCCGATGCCCAGCTCGGGAGCGTCGGGTTGAAGGACTCCACGCCGATCGAGAGGTTCGGGATGGGTTCCCCGCCGCCGAAGAGCGAGGAGAGCCACACCGAGCCGGAAGCCCCGCGCGCCAAGACCCCCGAAGGCGGCTTGCCGGTCAGGAAACGACGGCGGCCGACCTCGTGAGTCAGCGTGTCCATGCTCATTCCGCGGACGACGCAGACGTCGTCAGCGAGATCAGCGAGCTCGCCAATGTAGGGACCAAAGGTCAGGTCACCACGCCGAACGAGCGGGTCGTCAAGCCCGATGATGTCGTACCCCGGCTGGATACGCGTGATGGCCATGTTGTCGTTGGTGAACCGCGCCGGGTCGCGCGGGTCGAGCCCAAGGATCGTGTCCCAGCCACCACCGAAGTACGCGAACACGAAGAAGCGGTCGTCCGCCTCCGCGCCGCGCGCGAGCTGCGAGAAGTCACCCAGACCGCCGAAGGTGCCGAGCGCACCCGCGCCGCCAGCGAGGGCGAGCTTTTGAAGGAAGGAGCGTCGAGATTTGGTCATCGTCATGTCAGCTCCTCAGTACGTGTAGAAGTCGGGGTGATCGATGAGCGCGACGCAGACCGATTCGTACACCTGAGCGGTGTTCGGTGCGTTGCCGTCGGCGTCCATCGAGGTGGAGAGGCGCGCGATCAAATCGCGCCAGGATTGAAGCTCGGGCGAGCTCGAGTCGAGCCGCCTTCCGTGATAGCGCAAGAGCAAGTACGCGAGGGTCTCGTCGACCTCCGCCGCGGTGGGCGGGGTCTCGGCGTTCACATCGAAACGGAAGAACACGCCGCGCGCTTCTTCGCCCGTCTCGCGCGCGATGAGCTGTCGGCACACCGCGCGTGACATGTCATCGAGGAACTTCACGAAGAGCACGCTGACCGCCGTGTCCTCGGAGGTGCTGCTGATGTAGTTCGGCACGCCGAGGGTGTCGTCAAAGCGCTCGAACTGGTTGGTGTCGCCCGACATCCAGTCGACGCCATCGGTCACGCGGACGACGGAGGCGCGGAGCTGATCGATGTCCATTCGGCGACGCGCGCGATCCGGAGCGGCTCCGAGGTCGACTGGGCGATCGTTCTGTGTGACCGCGTTCACCGGCTCTGTGTCGACGGCGTCTTCACCGCAGCCAAACAAGCCGGTGATCGCCAAGCTCGTGATCAATATGAGGAGCTTCTTCATCGGACCCTCCGATACGTTGCGCTGAGGACAATCTCTCGGACGACCGCGCCGTAGCTGAACTCATCGCCGACGAAGGTGTCGACGAGGTCGTCGTTCCACTCTCCTTCGTTGGCGCTGAGGTCGCGGTCGAGCATCCACTGCGCGGCGCGACGCACCGAGCACTCGGAGAGCGAACCATCCGACAAGCCTTCTTGCACCAGTCGCCAAGGGCCTGCCTCGACGAATCCTTCGTGCTCGGGGCGAAGGAACTGGAAGCCGCGAAGCATGCCCAGGTACTCCTCCTCCTCTGCGCCGACCGCCCGCGTCGTGTAGTGAAGGCTGCAAGCGGTGCTGCACGCTTCGAGGCCACGACCGCAATCTGCGCAGGCCGCGTCAAACGCGGGGTACTGCGTCGGATCCAAGAAGCCTCCGCCCTGCTGCGTCCAGCGCGCCCAGTGTGCCGCGCCGGGCTCTAGAATCGCGTGGCAGTACTTGCAGCCCGCGCGTTCCTGGAGGTCGGGACGAAGCGCCTCGAGCTCGTTGCCGAGCGGGATGCCGCCGGGAGGGGGCTGAAACGGACGACAGAGGAACGCGTCGTAGAACTGGCTCGCGCGTGCTCGGTTCGTTTGAAAACGAAGGAGGAACACCGGCGAGGTCAGGATGCCGGCGTGCGACTCGGGAAGCTCAAGCTCCTCCCAGGTGTCCGCGTCTGTGTAGGCGATGCCCGGAAGCGTCGTCATGTTGAGCGGGCTCGGGACGAGCGGGACCGACCGGTAAAGCGGCGCGAGGTACTTCCAGAAGTGGACCTGGGGACCGTTTACGAACGCGCGTCGGCTTCGGAAAAGCTCCGTGTAGGCCTCGCCGGACTTGGCGTGCTCGAACAAGCGACGCTCAAGGTCGGTCTTGAACGATGCGGTGATCGCGTTGTGGACGTTGGTCGTGTCACACCAGTTGAGCGACGGCCCACACCCACAACCGATGTCGCGGTTCGCTCCGCGCGTGCTGCAGTCGTTGCCCGTCACGATGCTGAAGGCGTGTTCTTGTGCATCGATCGCGCAGACCTTCAGCTCGGTCTCTGGCGCCCAGTACGGGTTGACCATGACGTAGCCTTCGCGGCGCGACCCGTCGGGCATCTCGGTGAAGAGGATGTTCCCATCGGCATCAAAGCGTGCCGGCTCGTCGAGGCAACCGACGCGCTCGCGACGAAAAATTCCCGACTGAGACGACCGCCACCAGAGCCCGCTCCGCGAGATGAGGCGACGGTCTTGGTGAACCAAGCGAACGTTGCTGATGTTCGGCCAGAGCTGTGTGCGATGACGGCGAACGAAGCGAGAGGCGTAACCGTCACTGGTCATCCACTCATCTACGAGCGCGGCCGGAACGTCGTCCATCCCGTCGAGCGCCTCGTACTCCTCGACCGTCGGCACCACGCCGCGAAGGTCGAGACTCAGCGCGCGCAGGTACGCGTACTTATCAAGTCGCGCCACTTCTGGCCGGCAGGAAGGATCTTCCTGCGCGGTCGACGTGGACGCCACAAACGGTGAAACCAATAGCGCGACAACCGCGGCGCACAGGTTCACAACAAGAGAGGCTCTCATCACGCGTCCTTCCTCAAACTACTCTTCGGCCGATTCAGTCGAACCGCCCGCGGCGGCCGCGTCCGCGGGGAAGTCCGCGGCGCCCCACGCTTCAATGAGCGCGATGGTCTTGCTGTCGAGGGCGTCGCGACCGAGCGGCATCCGCGCCTCTTTGACGTTGATGAGGATCTGGTCGAAGTCGTTGATCCAGTCTTCGGCGCGATCGAGCCGACGGCCACCGCCAGTGGCGTGGTGACAGTCAGAACAGTGATCGAGGTAGACCTGGTTGACATCATCGTTCCAGTTGGCGCGAACGCCGATCTCAAAGACGACCCGTGCGGTCGTCGGCAACGTCCCGTCAGTGTACCGGATGACGGCCTCGAGCGCGTGGGCCCCGGACTCCAAAGTAGCGGGGTCAACGCTTACAGATCGATCGGAGGTGACGTCGATCTCTTCGCCATCAATGTTCGCGGTGATGCTCTCGACCGCGCTCATCTGGGTGAGGACGATCTCGTATGACGTCGTCCGCACCAACACGCTGCCGGTCGAAGGCCCGTTCCAAGTGGCAGGGTGTCGTGCCGCGCGGCGTTCCAGGCTCCCGGACCCGCTCAAGATCGTCCCGTCTGCGCCCACCGCCCGGATTCGATCCACGCCTTCGACTTCGTTGAACACTCCCGCGGCGTGGTGGAAGAGCCGCCCCTCGCCGCCGAACCAACTGTCTGGACCCGCGCTGCTTGCCTGCAGCGAGTCCACCATGAACGGAAAGCGATACCTCGTGGGTGTACGGGACAATTCAATCGCGACAACTTCGCCGCTCTCTTCGTCAAGTAACCACAAGACACCGCTTGCGTCCGCGGCCATCTGTGACGGAGCAAAATCGATCGCGAGCTTCGACGCCGTGAGGGCATCGTCGTCATCGAAGGCGAGCTCATAGAGCGCGCCGGCGGGAGACTCTTCGCTCATCTCATCTGTCGTCATGGCAGCGGGGACCGAGACCCAGAGCGAACGTCCGGAGAAGAAAGGCGCGCTCCCGATGACGGGTGCCGAGAGCGTCACGCCCTCGAGCGAAATGTCCTGAAGTCGGCCGTCACGAAGCAACGCGAGACCTCCTTGGTGGGCGATGTACAAGTCATCACGCGCGCCGCGTCGCGGGACGCTCACGAGCGAGGTGACGTTCATTCCGTCGATCGCGGAGGCGAGCTCCGATCGAAAGAAATCGCTTCCACGAAGGGCGAAAGTGCCGTTTCGACCTGCCAAGAGCGCGACGTCGTCAATCACCGTCCAGGTGATCAAGTCGCCGAGAAGCGAAGTGCTCGACACCACGCGGCGGTCCATTCCGTCGACCAAGACGAGGTCTTCGCCGTTCGCGTAGAGGACGCGTTCGTTTGGCAAGGCGAGCGCGAAGTCGACGGCGCCATCGAAGACCACGGACCGCGCGGGACGGAGCTCACCCACCGCTGCCACATCCGTCACCGCGCTCTCTGTTTTACAAGCAGACAGCGCCGTGATGAGCGCGAGTGAAGCGATCGCGGCGCGGGTCACAACCTGGCCCGTGCTCTTTCCGTGTGAACGCATGCTCTTCCCTTCGTCGACAAAGGTTGCCGCGAGTCGGTACTCTTTGCCAAGTGACAAGACGCGCCCTTCTCTTCATTCTCACTTTCACTTCGACGCTTTGGATCGCGTGCGGCGACGACGACACCGCGACCGAAGACGCCGCCAACGATGTCGTCGTGAAGCCTGCCTGTCTCGACGTTGGAGGTCCGCTCACGCTCTCACCAGAGGACCCCACCGTGTCGGTCGGCGGACTCTTGGTGCTCCGAGCGACGGGCGGAACGGGCGCGTACCGTTTTCAAATTCTAGAGAACGCCTCACGTGGCCGCATTGATGATCTAACCGGCGTCTACGTCGGCGGGGATCGCCCCACGCGCGACATGAAGGACCTCGTCGAGCTCAGCGACGACGGCTGCACAGGCAACGCCTACGTCGACGTGACGGTGGTCGAAGGCATCACCCTCTCGCCGTCCACCGTCGAGGTCCGCCCCGCAGCCTCTGTCGACTTCGTCACGTCGGGCGGTTCGGGTTCGATCACCCTCACGCTCTCGACCAACCGCAGCGGGGGATCACTCGCCGGTCGCCGCTACACGGCGGGGAGCGCCGCGGGACAAGACGTGGTGCGCGCCCGAGATGAGGTAACCGGCGCGACCGCGGACGCGATGATCAACGTTCGGTCAGACGCAGGGCTTCGCGCGACCGTCCCGCGGGTCTTCCTTCCAGTTGGCTCACGGATGCCCGTCCCGCTCGAGGGCGGCAGCGGAGAAGTGACCGTCACCGGCGCGCCTGGGCTCACTGTGAGCGACGGAGAGCTGGTGGCGAGCGATGCGCTCAACGCCATGGCGACGTTCACGGACTCGTTCACCGGAGATACGGCGCAGGTCCGCGTGACGTCGACCCGCGCGTTGACGGCGCCCGCCCAGTTCGACCACGACCGAAGCAACGGTCACCTCGCGATCGAAGCCGGCGACATCGACGGCGACGGGTTCAACGACGTGATCATCGGGCGCGCGAACGCCAGCCGACGAGCGTCGCGCAACGGTGCGGTTTTCATCTTCCGCGGGACCGGTTCTGGCATCGAAACGGAACCCGCTCGCGTGATCCCTGGCAACTCCCGCAGCGAAGCGTTCGGGTACGCGATCGAGGTGGCGGACGTGGACCTGGACGGGCTCGACGACCTCATCATTGGCGCGCTCAACGCGGACACCACGAGAAGCGATGCTGGCGCGGTTCACATCTTTCGCGGTGTCGAGGGCCAGCTCTTCGAGGACTCGCCCTCGATCCTGTTCACCGGGCGCAACTCCGGAGACCGCTTGGGCCGCTCCTTGACCGCCTGCGACTTCAACGGCGATGGGATGGTGGACCTCGCGCTAGGCGCTGCGGAGGCCGAAGACCTTGGTCGCTCACCGCGCGAGAACCAGCAAGGCGCGGTCTATCTCTACCTGAACTACGGCGGCGAGTTCGCCCCCCGCGCGGACGCGGTCATCTATGGTGAGATCCCGGACGGCGCAGGTGGGTACACCACGCATGACAACCTCCGCCTCGGCGAGTGGATGACGTCCGGAGACATCGACGGAGACGGCCACTGTGATCTGGTCGCCACCGCTCTTCGCCCGCACCCGACGCGCGGCAACGATGGAGCGGTCTTCGTCTATCGCGGACGCCCGGCCGACGGCCCCGATCCGGGAGGCCTCGAGGCCACGCCTGCGATCGCGTGGGCCGGGATGGATGAAGGCAACGTCAGCAACCAGTTCGGCGCGCGGCTCGTCGTCCACGATCTCGATGGTGACGGGATGGACGACATCCTCGTGCCGCAGCCTCTTCGCGACACCATGGGCGCCGGCGACAGCGGTGCGCTCTACCTCTTCCGCGGTCGCGCGCTGTCTGGACAGGCAACCGAGCTTCTGTCGCCGACCACCGCCGACTGGTCGTACTTCGGGACACGTGGCTCTGACCAGGTCGGCAACAGCGTGGCCGTCGCTGACCCAGACGGTGACGGTGAGATCGAGATCATCGTCACCGCGCCGCGCGCGATGGGTTCAGAAGAGAGCGAGCTATCGCGCGGCGGACGTGTCGACGTGCTTGAGATGGCCGGCACGGTCCCCGCAATGGAACCCTCGATGAGCTACGAGGGTCCCGAGCAAGAGGCTCGCTTCGGCTCTGGGCTCGGTTCGGTGGGCGACATTGACGACGACGGCGCTGACGAACTGATCACGTTCGCGCCGTACTACGACGCGCTCGACTTCGACGCGGGAGGGACGTTCATCCTGGGCACCCCCGCGCCGATCATGATCCCGACGGAACGAACGAGCCAGCGACTCGGCGCCTCCACCCACGTCGCCGACCTCGACGGAGACGGTTCGCTCGAGATGATCGTCACCGCCACTCATGGAGATCGAAGCAACGCGGTAGATGTCGGTTACGTGCACATCTACCAAAACGGTCCGGATGGATACGACACCGCCCCCTCAGCGACCTACGGCGACTTCCCGCTGCACAGCGCCTCAGATGAGTTCGGGATCGACGTCAAGCACGCCGACTTCGACGGCGACGGCCGCACGGACCTCTTGGTGTTGGCGCGGACGGAAGACCGACCACGGGAATGGCCGGAGACGTTTACGACCGACGGCTCGTGCGACGGCGCGATCAGCAACACGGGCGCGCTCTGGGTGTTCAAGGGACAAGCGTCCGGACTCCCCGCGACGACGCCTTCGCTGGTCGCGTTCGGGCCGCAAAACGGTCGAGGTCTCCGTGAGCTCGCCGTGCTCGACGTGAACGGCGACGGTCTTGATGACGCGGTGGTCGGGTCACGCGACTGGAACCAGCCGACCGGCACCTCCGGAGGGTTCGCGATCTACCTTGGCGGCGCCCTCCCCGACACCGGGACGACTGTGCGATGCAACCACAACGGTACCTGGACCGGTATCGGCGGTTCGCAGTCCGCGTATCGCATCGAGGGCATCGGCGACGTCGACGCCGACGGATGCGACGACTGGGCGGTCGGCGCTCCGCTGCAAGCGCGCGAAGGCCTCAGCAACGAAGGCGGCACCCACATCTTCTTCGGCTTCAACCCGAGCGGCGGTTGCGCCCGCACCTCACGCCCGGCCCCGCTCACGTTCTGGTCGGGGCACGCCAACGCGCAGTCTGGCAAAGAGCTCGCGGGCGGCGGCGACGTCGACGGCGATGGGATCCCCGACCTCTTGGTCGGCGGTCCCGACTTCCGAAACGGGGCGGGAGAGGTCGGTCGCGTCTACGTTTTGCTCGGCAGCCGGATCCGCGCCGCGGCCTCGGCTCCTGGCCCGCACACCCTCACCGACTCCGTGGCGCTGGAGCTCAGCGGGAGCGACGCGGGCGAGCTGCTCGCGACCGGGCTCACGTTCGTCCCCGGGATCGGCCCGGGCGGAACCGATGGGTTCGCGGCGGGCGGAACACAGGCCGCGATCAACGGCGAGTCAAACACCGGGGGCGTCCGCGTGCACCGTTTCGTGAGCGGCGCGATCGAGGTCACGCCCTACGCGATCGTGGCCGGTGAGCGCGGCTCGTTGCTCGCTGGGTTCGGCGGTCGGGTGTCGGCCGGGCGTACCTCCGCGCCGGTCCTGCTGATCAGTTCGATCTTCTCTGACGCCACCAACCCCGACGACGGCGCCGCGTACGCATATCCGCTCTAGCCCGTCGACGGAGGTACAGTCGCGACCGCCATGACGACCCCCGCTGCTGCCTCCAGCGACGCCTTGCGCGCCGCGCGTCTCTACTACGACGAGCCCTTTCTCCAGACCTTCGAAACCGAGGTCGTCGCTCACGCCGCGGTCGGGGAGCAACGCGCGGTTGTCCTCCGGCGCTCGGCCTTCTACCCCGAATCTGGAGGACAACTCGCCGACCTTGGGGCGCTCACCGCTGGGAAGCGCGAGTACCGCGTGGTCGACGTGCAGGTCGTCGGCGACCAAGTGCTTCATGTCCTCGAGGACGGCGCGCTCCCTGACATCGCGACATCGGTCCGAGGCGAGATCCAGTGGGACCGCCGCCGCGCGAACATGTCGATCCACACGGGCCAGCACATGCTCTCTCGCGCCTTCGCGGACCGCGGGTCCGAAACCGTTTCGTCACGCCTCGGCGATCACGTGTGCACGATCGATCTCGACAAGACGCTCAGCGAGCGCGCCATCGCCGACGCAGAGAACACGGTCAACGCGCTCGTCGACCAAGACGTCACTGTGCGCGCCTACTTCCCCGAAGCCAAAGAGCTCGAGTCGATGAACCTCCGGCGCGAGATCAAGGTCGCCGGCCCCGTGCGCGTCGTCGTTGTGGACGGCTTTGACGTGACCCCGTGCGGCGGGACGCACTGCACCCGCACCGCACAGATCGGTTTCGTGAAGGTGCTGGAGGTGCAGGGATACAAAGGCGGGAGCCGGGTCATCTTCGAGGCAGGCGCGCGCGCCCGCTCCTTGCTCGCGGCAGAGTCGAAGACGTTGCGTGAGCTCGCGCGGGGTCTCACCTGCGGCGTCAACGACGTCTCCGGCATCTTCCAAAAGCAGAAGACACAAATCGCCGAGATGAAGACTGAGCTTGGCAAGCTGCGCGCCTCGTTCGCGGAAGCGCGAGCCGCCGAGCTGGTGAACGCGACGAGTCCAGTCATCGCGACCCTCCCCGTCCCGGTCGACCTGCTCCGCGCGATCGCCAAACAAGTCGCGACCGGCGATCGCGTCGCGCTCCTCGCGGCGCCCGTCGAACAGGGTCTCCACATCATCACGTTGCGCGGCAAGGAGAGCGACTTTGATTGCGGCGGCTTCTTGAAACGCGCGGCGGCGGCTTGTGGCGGACGCGGCGGTGGGCGACCGACCAACGCCGAAGGACGCTTTCCCGCGATCGACTGGGACGCGGTCGCGAGAGACACCCTCAGCGCGCCGGAGTGACCCAAAACGGCCAGCGGAGTCGAATCGACCGCGGTGATGTGGTGGCGCGAAACGGGGAGTAGGAGCGCCGCACCACGTCGGGCACCCCCGCGGGATAGCGGGGACGCGTAAAGACCCCTTCGACGCATGACTCCTGCGCGACCGTCAACCCCACCGGCGCGCTCACGTCCACCGCGATCGCCTTCCCGGTCCGGTCAATCTCGAGCTGGACCACGTAGCGGCCGTTGGGCAGCGCGCAGCGACGCACGCTCGGTGTCGCGTCGCGCAAGACCTGGCGAAAGGAGTTCGTGTCGATCCGCATCGGGACCGCGGTCAGCAACAGTGAGCAGGCGAGGACAAGCACGCGAGGAGAGACAGTCGCGCGACGAAGAAGTTCCGGAAGCGAACATGAGCGACGCGTGATGCATAGACTTCGCGTGGCGTCAGGCGCACGAGACGAGTCCGCTCCCTTTCTCGATCACGCCGCACGCGGATTGATCGCTGGACTCGTCAGGCGGGCCGGCGCCTTGACCGGACCCCTCACAGGAGGGGTCCTCGCGGGGTCATGAAAGCGAGCGTCAGCTCATCCAGGTCTGGTCCTTCTGCTGCGCCCACTTACTGGTGATCTTCCGAACGCGCGTCCAGAACCGGAAGCCGTCCCATCCGGTGATGTTGCCCTGGCCAAACTTGCTGTGGTTCCAGCCGCCGAAACCAAACGGCTCGCGCGGAACCGGGACGCCGATGTTGACGCCGACCATGCCCGCTTCGACGCGCTCCGTGACGTAGCGCGCGACCTCGCCGTTGGTCGTGTAGATCGAGCTCGCGTTGCCGTAGGCGTTGCTGTTCTCGAGCGCGATGGCCTCGTCGACCGTGTCGACGCGAACGATGGAGAGAACCGGTCCGAAGATCTCTTCGCTCGCCGCGGGGTGACCCGCCGGGACGTTGTCGATCAGCGTCGGCCCGACCCAGTAGCCGCCGGCGTCGGCTGCCTTGCCGCGCCCGTCGACGAGCAGCTTCGCGCCGTCGCCTTCCGCTCGGTCAATGTAACCCGTGATGCGCGCGACCGACTCCGTGTTCGTGATCGCGCCGATGTCTTCGCCCACCACGAGCTTACTGGCCTGCGTCGCGATCTCGTCGATGATGTGCTGCACCTCGCCGACCGCGACTAAGACACTCGCCGCCATGCAGCGCTGTCCGGCGCAGCCCGTGAAGCTCGCGACGACGTTCTGCGCGGTGAGCTCAAGGTCCGCGTCGGGAACGATCATCAAGTGGTTCTTGGCGCCGCCCAGGCAGAGCATGCGCTTCCCGGTCGCCGCTCCCCGACCGTAGACGAGCTTGGCGACACGCGTGCTGCCGACGAAGGCGACCGCGTCGATGCCCGGGTGGTCACAGAGCGCTTCGACCGCGTCTTTAGCGCCGTTGACAATGTTGAAGATGCCGTCTGGGAGGCCTGCTTCCTGGAGCAGTTCAGCGAGCCGGATGCATGAGAGCGGGACCTGCTCGCTCGGCTTCAAAATGAACGCGTTCCCGCCGACCAGGACCTGCGGGATCATCCAGAGCGGAACCATGTTCGGGAAGTTGAACGGGGTGACGCCGCCGCAGACGCCGAGGGACTCGTAGACGATGCGGCAGTTGACCCCGCGGCTGACGTCGAGCTGTGTGCCCGCGCCGAGGTTCGGCAACGCGCACCCGTACTCCACGCACTCGATGCCCTTGAGCACCTCGGCCTTGGACTCGTTGAACGTCTTGCCGTTCTCGTGACTGACCAGCCACGCGAGCTCGTCCACGTCGCGCTCCATCAACTGCTTCAAGCGGTACATGACCTGCGCGCGCTCGCGCATCGGGCGGTCGCGCCAGTCCCCGACGACCGCGTTGGCCGCCTTCACCGCCTGATCGACGTCAGGCATGCCGCCGAGCGTGACCTTCGCCATGACCTTGCCGTGGCGCGGGTTGATGACGTCCATGGTCTGACCACCGGCCGAGTCGACCCACTCTCCCCCGATCCAATTCTTGGCGTCGACATAGGGCGTGAACTCGTAGGAGGTGGCGGCGAACTTCGGCATGGCTCTCTCTTTCTGTCTCTCTTGAACGGCTCCGAGGACGCGCAAAAGTGATCGAGAATCGCGCAAACGTCAACGGAGCCGCGCTTCCGAAACCTACGGACGCGGTCGGGTGGGGAGCGAAGCGCGAGCGTCAACGACGCGGCGCCTGGCGCCTTCCGCGTCAGCCAGCGAAGAGGGTCAGGATCTCGCGGCGAAAACCGTCGTTCGCGAGCATCGCGACGGCCACGGAGATCACCAGACCCGCCGTGACATAGAGCAGGTCCTTGGCCATCAACCGCGCGACGCCCGGGAGAGCGCGGGTCGAGGTCGCGCGGAGGGAAAGGGCGACCTCTCGTCCCGCGAGCAAGCCGATGAAGACCCAGGTCGTGCTCATCGGGACCTTCGAGTGGATCTTGAAGTAGTAGAGGACGCCTGCGTAGACCAAGTCGATCACGGTCGCCGCGCGCACATCGGTGACCATCGACTTCTCCTCGACGACCTTCTGCACCGCTTCGCCGCGGCGACGAAACATGAAGGCGAGACCGACGACGATCGCGGAGAGAAACGCCACCAGCTCAAGCGGGCTGAGCGCGCGCGGGAGGTAGACCGCGACGTTGGCGGCGTCTTGCATGATCCAGACGGACCAGAGCAGACCGGTCGTCGTCCACTGAAGCGGGCGCCAGAGCGGGTGCGCCTGCGTGGACGTGAAACGCTTCATCATGCCGCCGACCACGAAGAACAGAACGATCGCGGATGCGAACGCGACGCCGTACCCCATGAAGCTCTTGGTCAACACCTTGCCGACGCTCGAGACCTCGGTCGCGAACGTGGTCAGCAGAAGGAAGGTGGTCGACACCGGGATCCCGAGCCGTGTCAGGATCAAGAGAATGAGCGGCGCGCCGACCTGCAGCATCGTGAACGAACTCGGCGCGGTCTCGAACCCCTTCGCGGCCAGTCGCTCATAGGAAACGTCGCCGCCGTAGCTCACCCAGCTGAAGCAGGCCGTGACGACGAAGATGCTCGCGATAAACAACCACAGCTGCCACCACGGACGGTCGCGGTTTGACGACAGAAACGTCCCGAGGGTCTGGATGCTGTCGTTGGCGACGACCGCGTAGGCCGCGATCAAGAACCCAACCCACCGCGCGACGTCCGGCGTTCCCGCTGTCATGACGACGAGAACCGTCGCGAGCAAGAGGAAGCCGGCGAAGCCGCGCTCTTGTTTCATCCGCGCGAGCGCGCCGATCGGGAGCGAGGGAGAGACCCGGAGATCGGGAGCCTCGTTGGTTTTCGGAATCGCGTCCGCGCTTATCACGCTTAAGTGATCACACCTGCTCCGACCCGTGGCGACCAACGAGTGTGTGACCGCGTGTGACAGTTCCGAAACGCGCGCTTAAATCGCTGCGCGACTGGACAGAACCGCTCGTCCCGCGGTCAGAAATCCTGCGGAATCAAGCCGCCGAGCTTCGTTTCGCGGTACTGGCCGGGCGTCATTCCGACAATCTTCTTGAAGTGCCGATGGAGGTGACTGTGGTCCGCGAATCCGCAAGCGGTCGCGATCTCGGCGAGGTTCGTCTCACCGCGGAGCAAGCGATCCGTCGCCTCTGCGACCCGGAGGTGGATAAGGTATTGGTGCGGCGTGATCCCCATCGCGCGCTTGAACACGCGGATGAGATGAAAGCGGCTGATCTGGTTCCGTTCCGAGAGCGTCGCGAGGTTGATCGAGCTCGCGAGGTTGGCGCGCATGTCCGCGATCGCGGCGCTCACCACCTTGGGGCGCGACGACGAGGCAGGTGTCGCCCCAGCCGAGGAGAGCAAGAACTTCGCGATCCGCTCACGCTGCGCGTCGACTTCGTCCTGGCGAACGACGACGTCTCGGAGCGACTTGAACTGTTCAACGACCGCGGCGTCATCCATCACCCACGGTCGATGAAGATGATGTTCCGACATCTCGAGCTGCTGCATCAAGGTCGCCTCTGCGGATGACTCAACGAGCAGAGCGTCGCAGTGGATCATCTGTCCCGCGCTTCCCGCGAGGACTTCGCCCCGTGGGACACAGACCACAGCGTTCTCGACGTGAAACTCCTCTGTTCCGACCTGAATTCGGGCGGCGCTCTTGTAGTGCGTCAGCAGCGTGACATTGAGAACGTACCGAAATGACGAATCATATCGTCGGTTCTCAGCCAGAAGAGAGACACCAGTCACCTTCGAGGGAGTTGTCTTCCAGGTGGGTGCGCCCATCGTTGGAGACTCCCAAATAAAGGACGTGAACCCAAGAAAAAATCATTCCACAACGATAAATTTGTACCCTGCGCCTCGAACGCTGATGAAGAAGCGCGGATCCTTGGGATCATCGAAGTGACGTCTCAACCTCGATATGAAATTATCCACTGTGCGTGCATTATTCGAGTTCCGGAGCTTCCACACTTTCTCAAGTAGCTCCCGACGACTGAGCACCCGGTTCGGGTTCTCCGAGAAGTAACGAAGAAGGTCGAGCTCGAGCTGAGTCAGCTTTTTCGGTTCCCCAGCGACCCGGACCTCATGGGTGTCGAAGTCCACCTGCGCGTCCCCGAAGACCAACAAGGACGGCGCGCTTTGCTTCGCCTCACCCTTCTCCCACTGGCGACGTCGGAGCAGCGAGCGGACCCGTGCCAAGAGCTCGCTGAGCTCGAAGGGCTTGACCATGTAGTCGTCCGCGCCGACCTCCAGACCATGCACGCGGTCTTCAGCGTCGCCTCGCGCCGTCAACATGATCACGGGCGTGAAGTTCCCTGACTCGCGGAGCTTCGCGCAAAGTTCGAAACCATTGACGTCCGGCAACATGACGTCGAGCACGATCGCGTCGTATGTCGCGCCGAGGAGATGCTCCCCCGCTTCGCGCGCCGTCCCCGCGACGTCGACCAGGTAGCCGTCGAGCTCAAGGTTGAGCTTGAGCCCTGCGGCGAGATGCCCCTCGTCCTCCACGACGAGGAGACGCGGTCGTACTACGGGTGGCGTTGAATCCATCTTCAAGCCTCGAGCGCGTCCGGCAGCGTCACGGTCATGAGCGTACCGTGCCCTTCTCCATCGGAGGAAGCGACGACTGAACCTCCGAGGTTTTTGACCAACGAAGACGCGACGAAGAGACCGAGCCCGGTTCCGTGTCGCTCACGCACGGTGGTGCTGGAGACGCGGTAGAAACGCTGGAAGACGCGCTTGAGGTGTTTCTTCGGGATCCCGATGCCTTGGTCCTCGACCTCCACGATGGCCCGTCCCTCTGCCCGGCTCGCGCGCACCGCGACGCCTCCCTTTTTGCCGCCGTACTTAAGGGCGTTGTCGATGAGGTTCTTCAAGACGATCTCAAGCGCGGCGGGATCGGTCTGCAACACGAACGCGTCGTCCACCTCGACGTCCACCGCGTCCGCGCCGAGCTTGTGGCGACCGGACACCGTCGCCACGACGCGCATCACGAGCTCTTGAAGCCGCACCTCGGTCAGGTTCGTGCCGCGTTGATCGTAGGAGAGACGACTCGCCTGGAGAACGTCATCGATGAACGAAGAGAGACGGTCGACATCATCAAGCATCATCACGCGCAGCTCGCGCCGCTTTGGCTCCTGCAGCTCATCTCGATCGAGCGTCTCAAGCAGAAGCTTCAGCGACGCGAGCGGGCTCTTCAGCTCGTGCGTCACAGACGCGATGAAGCTGTCCTGGCGCCGCACTTCCAAGATCTCGCGGACCAAGAAGTAACTGAGCAACACCAGCACCACCATCACGACGACGAACGAGACCGCGCCGACCGCGAGGAGCCAGACCGACGGCGCGATCGCGGCGCTGCCGCCCGCCAGCCGCTGCGCGAAGAGCAAGACCCAGCCGACCAGCAACGCCAAGCAAATCGGTACGCTGACCGCGCCGAGCGTGATCGGCGTCGAGATACTCTTGAGGGAACGGCGCCGGGCCATCGTCGCTAGCGAACGCTCTCGATCCGCGCTTCGATCGAGTACGCCCCGATGCGACCGGACGGATCGTCGCTGACCGTGAGTCGGCTCGCGGGGGTGTTCAGCTGAACGGCGGCGTCGCCATCACTTGTGGTTGTGCCGGCTTCTCCTCCGACCACGGAGGCCGCCGCGGAGTCGACGACGGTGCACGGGAAGTAGCCCGCGGTTCCTCCGCCGTAGACCAACTCGGTGCCGCAGCGGATCTCCGCGCGGCACCAATAGCCGGTCGGCTCACCTTGGCGGTCGTGACGGGTGACCGGGAAGACGCAACGCGTCCCGACCGTGACCCGCGGCGTCGTGCTTTGCGTGACCACCGCGCTCACCGTGAGCGGTCGGTAGTTCACGGGCGGCGGCGGCAGCTGCGGCTGCGGTCCTTGCGGGGTCTGGACCATTG
Organism: uncultured bacterium; assembly: GCA_938024995.1. Classification (GTDB taxonomy): domain Bacteria; phylum Myxococcota_A; class Polyangia; order Polyangiales; family Houyiibacteriaceae; genus CALJDU01. Next base: position 43,222 of record CALJDU010000027.1, on the reverse strand, counting down.
GGCGTTGCGGCATCGGCGTCGGCGTCGGCGGCGGCGGACCATCCGGGTAAGGCGTCTGCCCGGCATAGACGAAAAAGAGCGCGAACCCGCTCGCCGCGCAGAGGCCGACGACGAGAAGCACGGCGCAGCCGACGAGCACCCAGAGCATCGGGGAGGATTCTGATTCGTTCATGCGGAGAGGGTTGTATCAGATCACGGTCGCCGCGCCCGTTGCGCTTAGGCGAAGTCCGCCGGCCCCTGGACGTTCTTCCGCTCGAGCTCTTTGTCGATGCGGCGGGCGAGCCCGGTCAGCACTTTGCCCGGACCAATCTCGACCACGCGCGTCACGCCGTCTCTCTTCATCTGACGAACGCTCTCGTCCCAACGAACCGCGCGGCTGACCTGTCGACGGAGCGCGTCACGAACCGCTTGCGCCGAGGTGGCCGGCTGCGCGTCGACGTTCACATAGACCGGCACGCGCGGGTCGTTGAACGCGATGGCGTCGAGCTCGGGGCTGAGTCGCTCCTCGGCGGGCTTCATGAGCGACGAGTGAAAGGGGGCGCTCACGCTCAACGGGATCGCCCGGGCGCCTTCTTCCTTGAGCCGCGCGACCGCCTGATCGACCGCCGCCTTCGCGCCCGCGATCACGATCTGTCCGGGCGAGTTGAAGTTCGCCGGCTCGCACGCTCCCGCGACCTCTTCGCAGACGCGCTCCACGAGCTCTGGTGCCGCCTTCATGACCGCCGCCATCGCGCCCGCACCAACCGGCACCGCGTCCTGCATAAAGGTCCCGCGCTTGCGCACCAAGAGGGCCGCGTCGGCGAGCGAGAACGTGCCCGCGATGACGTTGGCGGTGTACTCCCCGAGGCTGTGCCCTGCGACCACGTCCGGGTCGGCCACGTCTACTGCGTCCCGCCACGCGCGGTAGATCGCGACGCTCGCCGTCACGACCGCGGGCTGGGTGTTCGCGGTCAGCTTGAGCGCGTCTTCCGGCCCCTCAAAACAAAGCTGAGCAACATCGACCCCGATCGCTTCGCTCGCCTCGGCGAACGCGTCACGCGCCGCTTGGCTGGCGTCGAACGCCTCTTTCGCCATCCCGACAAACTGAGCGCCCTGACCGGGAAACACATACGCCGTTTTCGTCATGCGCTGCTTGTAGCACGAGCTTCAGAGAGCGCCGACGAGAGCCGATAAGGCGCGGTCTCGTTCGGCCCACGTGTCAAGAATCGCTCGTCTTTGCTCCTCGCGGGTACGCCAGATCTCGTCCGCCAAGACCAAGCCAAGAAACAGTCCTCGCTGCAACGTCTCCGGCAGGTTCGATCGCGTCAGACGCGGCGGCGCAGGCAAGGGTCGCTGACGGGCGAGGCAGTCGGCGGCGGTCTCGTTTTCGCGGCAGGGGTTCTCGTGCTCGCTCCCCACGACCAAGTACATCTTCGCTTCGTCGACTGACGTAGCGTCGATGTCAGAGAGCCCCAGGTGGTCATGACGGAACATCAGGTAAGGAAACTCCACCGCGCGCGTTAGGCGCGATCCCGCCCGTCGCAGCGAAACGCGCTCCGCTTCCTCCGGCGGGACATCGCGGAGGCTCTTCGACAACGCCTCGAACAAGCGCTCCTCGGTCAACAGCGAGGTGTACGCGCGACTCGAGAGCACAGGCCCGCGTCGCAGGTCACGCACCGCCGCGATGGACTTCAAGAGGTACGCCCGAACCTGAGCAGGGTCGTCGAGACGGGAAACGTGGGCGTCCGCGACCCCTACGATGAGCTCCGCGAAGTTCGGGTCTTGGAGCATGTAAGACGCGACCGGAAACGGCGCGCACAGGTTCGGCGTGATCGCGATCCGCTCGACCACTTCGACCACGAACCGACAGTGAGGTGGGACGATCCCGGCTCTCGCGTAAATGAACGCGCGTTCGCAGTTTTGGATCCGCGGGAAGTTTGCAACCAGCTCGACAAACTCTTGCTGCGTCATCAAAGCGCGCGCTTCGCTGCCGTCGCCGGTTGGGGCGTCGTCACTCTCAAACAACAATGGCTCCCGACGGCAGACGTAGGCGCCCTCCAGCTCCGCGAGCGACGCGGCGCGGTGCGCGAGCGCGCGCTCCACCCGCTCTGGCTTCACAAGCGAGGCGTTCAAGGCGAACCGCATGGTGAGCGCACAAACGGCGAGCGCGATCACGAGGAGCACAAGCGCTCCAAAGCTCACTCTCCAGCGGCGACCTCGCGTCCGTTGCTCCCGTGCCACGAACCCAAGATACCGCTCAAGAGCGCGCGTTCTTCCGTTCGCCCTTCGCGAGGGTTGAATTCGCCGAGCAGCCCCACACAATCGCGGCTGTGCGGAACCCCGTAGCCAGGCGCATACGCGTTGAAGAGGTGACCTTGCTTCGCGAAGCCGGATCGCCGTGGCGCTTCGCGGCTTCCCAACGCGTGGCGAAGATCGATCCGAACCCGCACCAAATCGACGCCGTCATTTTCGCGCTTCGGCGACTCCGTGAAGGCGGCTGCATCCTCGCCGATGAGGTCGGGCTCGGGAAGACCATCGAGGCGGGGCTGACGATCGCGCAGCTGTTGTCGGAAGGCGCGCGGCGGGTCCTCATCGTCGCGCCCAAACCACTGGTTGGGCAGTGGCGGCAGGAGCTCTACGAACTGTTCGGGTTGGAACTCATCGAGGGCCGCGCGGAGCACGGGGCGTTCGCAGGAGATGGCGTGTTCATCGCGTCGCGGGAGACCGCGTTCGGGAAGGTCGGGAGTCAGCTTCTGCGGCGCGCCGAACCGCTCGACCTCTGCGTGATTGACGAGGCGCACGAGGTCTTCTCCGGTCTCCATCAACGCTTCGACAAGAACGGCGAGTACAAGCTCTCCGCGACCAAGGCGCAGCTCGCCGGTCGCGCGTTCTCGGTCCTTCGAACCGGACCTCACGGACAGGTCAAGACGCTGCTCCTCACCGCGACCCCGATTCAAAACTCGCTCCTCGAGCTCTGGTCCCTCGCCCAGTACGTCGAGCCGACCGGGACCTTGCTCGGTGACCTGCCGACCTTCCGCGCGACCTTTTGCGGTGACGATGGACGGACCGTCGTGCCGGGTCGCGAACGCGCGCTTCGTGATCGCCTCGCGGTGATCTGCCAGCGCACGCTTCGTCGGCAAGCGCAGCCATTCATGAAGCGGGCCTTCGTCGGACGGCACGCGCGAACGTTTGACTACGCCATGAGCAAAGACGAGCGCGCGCTCTACGACGACGTCACGCAGTACCTCCTGCGGCCCAACCTCCAAGCGTTCCGCGGCTCCCACCGCACGTTGCTTCTGCTTGGGTTTCACCGCCGGATGGGATCCTCCGTACGCGCGCTCGCCGCCAGCCTGCGGCGCGTGGAGAAACGGCTGAGCCAAATGCTCGAAGGGAGAGAAGACAAGCTGGCGGCGGTCACCTTCTTTCACGATCTCGAAGACGCGGACGTCCTGGAAGAAGCGGAGCTCGACGAAGACACCGGCGAACCGATCGACGAAGCGGCGGTCCTTGAGGAGCGGGCCCTGGTCGCGTCCTTCGCGAAACGCGCCGAAGAGCTGACCGTCGACAACAAGGCCCAGGCGCTCATCCGCGCGGTGCGGACCACCTTGTCTCGCGCGAGCGAAGGCGACGGCGACGGCCCGAGCGCGAAGGTCGTCATCTTCACCGAGTCACTCACGACCCAGGACTACCTCCGCGGCATCCTCATCGAGTCACATCTCGTGAGCGACGGCGAGATCACGCTCTTCCGTGGCGACAACAGCGGTCCCCGCGCCAAAGAAGCGCTCGCGGCCTGGGAAGCAGAGGTCGAGCACACCCTCCCGAAGCGCGGCCGGCCGACCCGCTCTGTCGCGACTCGACTGGCGCTCGTGCACGAATTCAAGACCAAGAGCAGCGTCTTCATCTCCACCGAAGCGGGCGCGAAGGGCCTCAACCTTCAGTTCTGCGACACGGTCATCAACTATGACCTCCCGTGGAACCCGCAACGCATCGAGCAGCGCATCGGCCGCTGCCATCGTTACGGGCAGACCCACGACGTCACCGTGATCAACTTCCTCGCACGCGACAACCAAGCCCAGCGCCTCACCTACGAGATCATGAGCCGCAAGCTCGAGCTCTTTGGCGCGGTCCTCGGCGCGTCCGACGAGGTGCTCCACGCGTCCGAGGCAGAGCGACGCGGCGCGGTCGTCAGCGCGCTCTCGGTGAACTTCGAGTCCCAGCTCAACGCGATCTATAAGACCGCCCGCTCGCGGGAAGAGATCGAACGGAAGCTCGCCGAGCTCCGCGATCGAACGGAGGCGGAGCGCGCGCGCTTTGAAGACGCGCACGCCCGCGCGACCGGTCTCATTGAGCGAACCTTGGACGACTCGCTCCAGTCGACCTTCCGAACGCTCAGCACAGATGTGGAGTCCGGGTTGGCGGAGCTCGACCTGGCGCTCGATCAAATCGCCCAAGATGATCTCGCGTCGCGCGGCATCTCGTTCACCCGCGGGCCCGGCACCGGTCAGAACGAGGGGTCGCTCACCTACGCCTTCCCGGAAGGCTCCTTGGAAGCGCCCCTCAATGATTGCGCAGGCTTCACGATCGGCAGCGGCGCCGACCCGCTTCACTTGCTCCACCCCTTCATCAAGATGGCGCTCGAGCGCGCGCGCGCGGCGAAGCTCGACACCGTCGCGATCCGCGCGAACGACTTCCCGAGCGGCTCGCGGGGTCGCCTCGTGATCAACAAGGCGAAGCTCGGCGGGTTCGAGCCCATCGAGGAGCTCTACGCGGTCGCGATCGCCGAAGACGGAACCCTGCTGACCGGAGACGCGGCGCTCAGCTTTGCGCGCTCCGCGTCTCGAGAGCGCCCCCCTCTCAATCCCCCTCTGGAGGTCAACGAGGCGGAGCTCTCCGATCGCCTGGACGAAGCGCTCTTCGAGCGCGCGACCCGAGACGCGAAACGAGAAGAGCCGAGCTACTTCAGCGCGCTCGCGCGGCTCGACCGAAGCGTGGATGACCAGATCGAGATCTTGTCTCGGCGGCGACGTGAACTCGAAGACCGCCTGGCAGAGGAGACGCAGAAGCGAGACCGAATCGTCGGCGCGGAGCCTCGCCGGCGACTGGAGGCCGCGCTCAAAAAGCGCGAGGCAGCTCTGTTCACGCTCCGGGATGCCCTCACGGACAAACGCCGACGCGCCTCTCCTGAGCACGCTGCGCACGAACAGGCCCTCCTCCAGAAGCGATACCCCGCTGCAGACGTCAAGACGGTCCTCGACGTGGAGTGGGTGATCGTGTGAACTGCGCGGGAACACGTACGTGGCGAACTCGTCGACAACCTCGTCCGGTCGGACGACCAAAAAGCGCGGAGGCAACCGAGCGCGTCCAAAGGGCGACGACGTGGTCGTGAAGGTCCTGCACACCGCCGACTGGCATCTCGGGCGACGCTTTCGTGGTTTCCGCGAGCACGACGAGCTCGAGCTCTCCCGAGCGCGCTTCCTCGCGATCGAGCGCATCTTCGCGCTCGCGATTCAACACCAGGTCGACGCGGTGCTCTGCGCCGGTGACCTCTTCGACGCGCCGCTCCCAAAGGAGCGACACTGGCACGCGCTCGTCGAGCTCTTCGCGAAGCACGCCGACAAGCTCCCCGCGACCTATCTCCTCCCCGGGAACCATGACGCGCTGACCGCGTCGTCTCTCTATCGGGAAGGGAGCGAGTTCCGGCGGCTGCTCCCCGACTCCGTGCGCGTGGTCGATCGTCCGAACAGCGAGTTCACGATCAACGACGAGGCGGTTCTCTACGCGACGCCTTGTCAGAGCCACGCCGGTGAGCTCGACCTCGCGATGCGGCTCCCCGCGCGTGAAGAAGGCGACACGCGCGTTCGGATCGGGATGGTCCATGGCCAGACCTTCGACATGCCCGGCCACCAGACCAACTTCCCGATCGACCCAGAAGCCGTGCGCGTCCGCGGCTTCGACTACCTCGCGCTGGGCGACACCCACGCCTACCGCGTGTTGGCGAGCGCGGGCGATGATAAAGACGCGCCGCGCGCGCCCGTTGTCTATCCCGGTTCTCCCGAGCCCAACACGTTTGGAGAACCGGGGGCGGGCCACGTCGCGCTCGTGTTCTTCCCGCGAGACCGGGGGCGCCGGCCGATCGTGCGACGCGAGCGCGTGGGTCGCTTCACCTGGCGAGACGAGACGGTCCGTTCCCTGACCGCGTTGCGTACCATCGCCACCGAGTCGCTCGCGGACACCGTGCTGCGGCTCCGAGTGGAGGCCACCTTGGACGCGCCGTCTCATCACGAGGCGACGCGACTGTTGGAAGGCATCGCGGGGGATGACACCGCGCGGGGCTCGGCGGCGGTCGCGATGATCAAGACGGAACAGCTCCAGCTCGACACCCAAGAGTTCGCCTGGGTCGACGCGCTCCCCGAGTCTCTGCGGGAGACCGCGAACCGTCTCCGCGCGCTCGCGAACGGGGAAGACGGCGCGACCGCCCGACGCGCGCTCCTTCACTTGCATCGGCTCGCGGGCCAGTGAAGTTCCGCAAGCTAAGCGCGACGCACTTCGGATGCGTCGACCGCGCCGAGATGACCTTCGGCCCTGGTTTGAACGTCTTGTTCGGCCCGAACGACCTCGGCAAGAGCACCCTCGCCGCGTCCCTCCGCTGCGCCCTTCTCCTCCCGCACACCAGCAGCGCGAGCGCACCTTACGTCTCGTGGTCACGCGATGAGCTCCCCGAGGTCACGCTCGATCTTCACGTCGCGGAACAGACGCTTCGCGTCTTCAAGCGCTTCGGCCGGGTCGGAGGGAGCGCCCTGCTTCACGAGATGGTGGACGAGTCGACCTGGAGCGTCCTCGCCAAGTCGCGCAGCGTCGATCAAAAGCTGCGCGACGCCATCGGCTGGGGTCTCCCGCGCGCCGGAGGGCGAGGACAAAAGGGCCTGCCCGAGTCGTTCCTCACGACCGCGCTGCTCGGCGAACAAGCGGACGTGGAACGAATCCTTCGCGCGGCGTTGAGCGACGACAAGTCCGACGAGGTCTACTCGCGGTTGAGCGAGATCGTGGGCGGCTTTGCAGAAGACCCGCGAGTCCGCGCGGTGCTCGACGTGGTCCAAAAGGAGGTCGACCGGGCGTTCGACAAGTCCGGCAAACGCCGTCGCGGCCGGGGCTCGCCCTTCAAGGATGTCGCCGAGAAGATCACGCGCGCTCGCGATGAGCTCGCCGAGCTGACGACGCGGCTCCGCGAAACGGAGGCCGTTGAAGAGCAGAGCCTCTCGCTCGCACGTGCACGCGATGAGATCGCGGCCGAGGTCGCCCGGCTCGTGGATACGCTCCGGGACGCAGAGGAAGCCAGCGATGCGCGCGCAGCCGAAAAAGAAAAGCGCGCGACCGCGCAACGGCTCCGGAGCGAGCTCACCCGGCTACGCGAAGACGACGCGCGGCTTGAAGCCGCTCAACACGAGCTAGAGGAAACCGAGGCGCTCGCGCGCGACGTGGAAGAACGCGTCGCCGCGCTGCAGGAGCGCCTAAAGCGTTCGCAGGAACGAGACGGCGAAGAGTCACGACGGGCGCTCTCGCGGCGGCGGACCGATCGAGAGGACGCGCGTGCGCAAGCCGAAGCGGCGCTCCACGCGCTTCAGCGATGCCGCGTCACTCGTGACGCGCTGCGCGACGCCACCGCTCGACTCGAGGACATCAAGACCCGCGAAGCGGACGCCGACCGCGCGTTTCGTGCCGCGGAGGCGACGTCGCGCGAGGCCAAGCGGCGGGTAGAACAGAAGCGACTCGCGGGCGCCCGCGCGGCGCTGATGAGCGCCAAAGCCGCCAAGGCCAACGCCGACGCCAAGCGGCGAGCGCTCCGTGAAGCGGCCCCAGACGCACCTGATGCAGAGGTCCTTCGAGACCTCGAGACTACCTTGCGCGCGCTCTCGGTCGCGCGCGCCAAGACCGCGGTAGGCGTGGAGGCGCGACTCGAGCTCGCCCGCGCGTACCGGCTCACGCTCGTCCGTGACGGCAAGAAGACATCGCTCGAGACGGAGTCGATCACCACGAAGGCGGACGGCGAGCTGAAGATTGAGATCGCCGGCGTCGGCACGCTGACGATTCGCGGCGGGCAATCCGAGTCCCACGCGGAAGCACAGAATCTCGAAGCCCAGCTCAACGAGTTTGAGTCGCGCTTCCCCCGCGACGACGAGGAAGATCGCGAGGCGTGGGCGCGTGGCCTGCGCGCGCGCGCACAAGAAGCCGAGACCTTCGCCGCGCGACAAGAGACGCTGCGCAAAGAGCTCGAGCACCAGGAGGGCGTCGCCGCGCTCTTGTCGGACCACGCGCGCGAGGTCGAGCTGAGGGCAGCACAACTCAAGGAACTGGGCGGCGCAGAAGACGCTGACCTGGACGCGACGCTCGCGGCGCTCGAAGCAGAGGAGCGGGATTCCGCGCTCGCGCTCAAGCGGATGGCGACCACACGCACCGAAGCGGTCGTGGCGCTCGCGGAAGCCTCGGCGATCGACGCGGCGGCCCGAGCCGCGGTCGAAGCCGCGCGTGCCGCCGCGGGGCTCACGAACCAAGACACAGATCTCGCGGTGTTGCTCGACCGCGCGAAGACCGACCTCGCCGCGCGCGAACGAGAGGTCGAGGCCTCCAACGCCGAGCTCGACGGAGACGAGGGCAGCGAGCAGGATCTCGCGCGCGCTCTCGACGACGCGATGGCGGAGCGCGACGCGGTTCAACAAGCGCTCTCCCGTGCCCGCGCGATCGTCGCCGAGCGCTCCCGGGAAGAAGAGCGAGACACCCAAGCGCGCGCGCTTCAAGCCGAGCTCGACGCGCTCGACCTGGCCGACGAGGAAGAGGTCGGCAGTGACGAGATCGACCTCGACGACATCCGCGCGCAGCTCGCCCGAGCACGAGAAGACCTCGACGACCGAGACGCGGAGCTTCGCAAAACGGAGGGAGCCCTCTCGCAGGTCGGCGGCGCGATGGTTCGCGAACAACACCGCGCGGTGCGACTGGCGCTGAAGGACCTTGAGGAACGAGAACGCGAGCTCGAGATCGACTTCCGCGCACAGCGGCTCTTGCTCATGACGCTGCAAGAGGTTGAGCAAGAGCGCGGCGGCCACGTGGGACGCGCGATTGGCCAACCGGTCAGTGAGCGCTTCGAGCAGCTGACCGCGGGTCGTTACAAGAACGTGGTCCTCGCGGACGCGCTGACCGCCGAGGGCATCTCAGCAGCCGGCGCGACCCGCGACGTCAACCGTTTCTCCGTCGGGACGCGGGAGCAGGCCGCGACCCTGATCCGGCTGGTCATCGCGGAACAACTCGGCGCGCCGTTGCTGCTCGACGACCATCTCACGCAGACCGACGACACGCGGCTCTCTTGGTTTCGTCACGCGCTTCGTGAGTTCGCGGAGCGTACCCAGATCATCGTGATCACCTGCCGCCCGGAGGACTATCTCTTCGCGTCCGACCTCCCGGACGACGCGACCTTCAAGGACTCCGCGGGCGGGCTGGTCCGCGCGATCGATCTCGAGAAGACGATCACACGCGCGTAACGTCACCTACTCCGGGTCGCACGTTCCGTCGCAGGTGTGAATCACCTCTCCCGTCCGGAAGAAATGATCGAGCTGCGCCTGAGCGGCCGCGAGAGACTTCACCTTCCCGTGTGGATCTTCACCGGCGCGCTGCGGTTGGTTCTCCAGCGGATCCTCCGGGAGGCCGAAGTCGTACTCCACGATCGCGCTCCCGGCGTGCGGGCCTTCGACCTCGGCGACCTCGTAGATGGGGCGCGTCTGCGGCGCGATGGTCTTCGCGTCGAGAACGCGCGCCATGATGTGCGCGCCGAGAGTCGTCACCTGGTGGTCGCCGAGCGCGACCTGAAGCAAGACCTCGTGAGGAGGCGTGTCAGGGAACGGCTCCCGGATGTAACTCGTGTACGTCCCTGGCTCGACGGTGTCCCAGTAGATCTGGGCGAGGCCGATCATGAGCGTCGCCGCGTACGTCTCGCGATACGCGATCCGGAACAGCGCGAAGTAAGGATCAAAGTCCACGCTGCGCGCGAGGAGCAAGCCATACGGTTGCCCAGGAACGCGGAGCCCGCCGCGCGTGACGTCGGTCGAGAGCGCCATGTAGGTCGAGCCAAAGATGCCTCCTTGGCTGCCCCCGTAGTAGTAGCGCGCGCTCGGGTCGAGGATACGCTCACCGTCCACGAGCAGCTCTTCGTGATCGATCAGGTCGCCAGAGATCGCGCGCATCGCGACCAGCTTGTTGACCATCGACTGCCGGAGTCGATCCGGGACGCTGCGAAACTCCTCAAAGCGCCCCTCGATGATCGCGTTGCCCACGACGTCCGCGTCCGGGTTCGACATCCCGATCCAGTCCATCGCGAACAGGACGTGGTTGTAGGTGTTCGCGAAGATGTGGTGCGCTTGACGGTCGACCTGGTCCGCGGTCCCGAAGAGGCCATGACCGAACGCGGTGATCGCGGCCGGGTTGTCCGGCGTCGCAGACCGAGGAACGATCATCTCGAACGGATACTCGACGTCCTCGCCGCGCATCGGGAGACCATCGTCTCCGAGCACGAGCCGCGCACCTGCGTCTGGACTGTCGAGGAAGTGCGGCACCGTGACGTGACCAAAGACCTTCATCCGCACGTTCTCATCGTCGCGCGGCTCGACGCGATCGATCCGGATCCCGAGCCCATCATCCCCGGCAGCGTCCAGGGCCACGTTGCGCATGTGCAGCATCGCGGCGGTCGTGTTCGCCTCGCTCCGCGTATGAAAGCGCCAAGCCAGCTGCAGCTCCGACGCGTCGACGCCGACCTCGTCGAGCCGCGCAAAAATTTCCGCAAACTCGTCACGACGCGCATCGACCGAAGGATGAGGGTGTTCACCACCGTCACGAAGGGCGGCGAACGCGGGCGTCGGCGGGATCGCGACACCGGTCGCGTCCACCACGTTTCGAATCGCGACGATGTACTCCTGGTCGTGTTCGAGCGGCACGATGGGCCGCAGGATCATTGCGCGCTGGGATTCGTCCGAAACGGTCGCGTCGATGTCCACGAAGTGCGGGACACGGGTCCCGTCGTCGACCGCCAAGATGATCGTCTTGGCGTTCGCCTCGAGTGAACGCGCGATCGAGTCCGGACGCGCGAGGCCTTCGTAGGTCGCGAGCGGGAGATGTGCGACGGGACCGGTCGAGATGCTGAAGCCGTCGACGCCGTCGAACGCGTCGGTCGGGAGAAAGCGATCGCGACGGGCTGGGGGGAAGGTCCGCTCTCCAAACGCGAGGCGACGACCAGTCACGGCGACCGGATCATCCGCCTCGTAGTACGACGAGGGGAACGGCAGCGCGCAGATCGTCGGCACGAGGGGATCGCAGTCGAGGTCCGGCTCGGGGGGAGCGGTGTCGCCGACGTCCGGTTCCGCGTCGGTCGCGTCGACCGTTGCGTCCGTCCCCGCGTCAAGCGGAGGGACAACGTCATCGCCACAACCAACGACGGGAACGGCGGATGCGAGAACAAAAAGCGAGAGCGCGCGCCAAGACATGCGTGAACGGTACCTCGCGGCCGCCGGTCCGCGCATCAGATCCCGCCGCGTCAGCCTTTAACGCACATCACCTGACGGAGCTGCGCGACGACCTCGACGAGGTCGCGCTGGTTCGCCATCACCTCGTCGATGTCTTTGTACGCGCCCGGGATCTCGTCGATGACCTTCGCATCCTTGCGGCACTCGACGCCCTCGGTCTGCTGCTTCAGATCCTTAACGGTGAACGTGCGCCGCGCCTTGCTCCGTGACATCCGCCGACCCGCGCCGTGAGACGCGGAGCAGAACGAGTCTGGGTTCCCGCGACCCGAGACGATGTACGATCGCGTGCCCATCGAGCCAGGGATGATGCCGAGCTCCCCCTCTCGGGCACTGATCGCGCCCTTGCGCGTTACGAGTACATCTTCGCCGAAGTGATGTTCTTCGGAGACATAGTTGTGATGGCAGGCGATCGGCTCATCGAAGCGCACTTTGTTCTTCTTGAAGAGCTTCCGGATCACGTCCTGGTAGATCTTCAGCATCACCTGACGGTTCTCGGCGGCGTAGCGCTGCGCCCAGAATAGATCGCGCCGGTAGTCGGCCATCTCTTTCGTGCCCGCGAGGAACACCGCGAGGTCACGGTCCGGGAGCGCCGCGTTGTGAGCCAGTCGCTTGGCCTTGCCCATGTGGATCTCGGCGAGCGTCTTGCCGATGTTGCGCGAGCCTGAATGCAGCATGAGCCAGACGCGATCATCGGTGTCGAGGCACAGCTCGATGAAGTGGTTGCCACCTCCGAGCGTCCCGAGCTGCTTGCGCGCTTTTCCGAAACGGTCTTGTACCTTTTCGTGGAGGTCGTGGAAGCCCTTCCAGAGCCGCGACTTCTCAGCGTGCTTGTGAACGCGCGGATGGGCCTTAAAGCCGACCGGGATCTGCGCCTCGACGCGCGTCCGTAAAAGCTTCAGCGAGTCAGGGAGGTCACTCGCGGTCAACGTGGTCTTCACCGCGGCCATTCCGCAGCCGATGTCCACACCGACGGCGGCCGGCGAGACCGCGTCCTTCATCGCGATCACGGAGCCGACCGTCGCGCCCTTCCCGTAGTGGACGTCGGGCATGACCGCGACGTGATGGAAGACCCACGGGAGCGCCGCGATGTTCTTCAGCTGCGTGAGGGCCTGCATCTCGACGCCCTCGCGCTGGGTCCACAGCTCGACCGGGACGTTCTTTCCTTTGAGTCGACTGATCGCCATGCCGCGCGATTTAAGCACGGGAAAGACAGAAGAAAGGCCCAAAACCAAGTTCGCGCGAAACCGGTCCGTTCGCAGGGCGAGAAGCGCACATGAACACAATCCAAAACCCACCCCGCACCCAGACCCCGGTGACTCCCTCCTCTGTGTCGTTCGTGAGCAAGGCGCCGTCGCAAGCGGTCGCGAAGGGCGGCGACGAGTCTCCCGAAATCGCTCGTGACCGCGCGGCTCAGGAGATCGCGCACAGCCCTCGCGCCGCTCGTCGCAGTCGTGAATCGCCCCAGCGGCGCGTCGCACTTCGACGGCTCGAAACCGCGGTTCGGGACGGCGGTCTCCAGACCAGCACCCTCATCAGCCAAGACAGCATGGTTCGCATCGAGCTTGCTCAGATGAAGCCCGACGAGCTTGTCGCCTACATGGACTCTCGCGGCCTCGACGGCGACGCGGTCGCGACGCGAGTTCAAGAGAGCATTGACGTCGCGGTTCGGAACGGCACCCGGAACGCGGTGCTCGGACGCATCGACGCGCGTGTGGCCACGCTTCGAGGAAACCTCCAGCAGCTCGATCGCGCCCTGCAAGACGCGACCGGGCAGGAACGCCAGAGCATCGAAACCGTGATGGAAGCGATGCGTGATGGCATCGACGGAGCGGGGCGCCTTCGTCAACGCTTCGCCGGCAACCAAGTCGCGGCGTCCGAAGTCCCCGCCGCGATGGACGAGGCGGTCGCCGGCCTGGGTCGCATTCATGAGAACGACACCTTCCTCGACCGCGCGACTCCCGAAGTTCGAGCGCCCCTTGTATCGGAAGAGAATCTCGAACTCGCGAGGGAGATCTACGACACCATCAACCACATCAAGGACGCGATCGAGATCGCTGGAGTCGCGTTGATGGAAGGCCTCGGCGCGGCGCTCCTGGTTGCAGCGCCCATCGCCGCGATGGCTGGCGTGGGTTACGCGGCCGATCGAGTGATCGAAGAAGGCGCGGAGCAGCGCGCGCGCGATCTCCGAACCGCGAACGCCCTCTTCCAATAGGGTGGTCAGCACGCAACGAAAAAGGCGCCCACTCGGGCGCCTTTTTCGTTGCTGGCATCGCGCTCAGTCCTTGTCTTCCAGGATCTCGCGACACTCTGGCTTGCCCTTGAGGTGCTCCATCAACACCGTCGAGGACTGCTGGAACTTCTGCTCGTACTCAAGCGCTTCCCGAACACGAGTCGCGATCCGATCACGACCCGCTTGGAGATCGTTCTCGAGCGCTTCGCTGTAGCGCTGAAGCTGCGAGCGAAGCTCGGCGATCTGCTTCCGGAGCTGCGCCGAGTAAGAGACGCGCTCGTGCGCGATCCGGTCGTAGTCCGAGATGATCTCGCCGAGCGTCTCGACCCGCGCGCCGCGGTTGCCGATCGCGACGTAGACGTCCTTCGATCCGCCGCCTTCTGCTTCCTGCCGACGAAGCGCGTCGAACTCTCGCTTGGCAACATCTCGTTCAGCGCGAAGACTGTCCGCGCGCTTTTGCTGCGCCGCGGCGTCTCGCATCGCGCGCGACTCTTCACCCGCGAGCTCTTCCACCTTACGACCAATCTCGGCGCGTAGGGCGCGGCCTCGTTTCTCGATCGCCTCCAGCTTCTTGCTGTGACTCGCGAGCTCCCCTTCCAGACGAGACGCGCGGGCCGCGAGCTCCCACATCCGGTCAGCGGCCTTCTGAACGTTATCGGGTGCGCGACCGTTGGGATACGCACGCGCGGTGGCGCGAAGGAAGTTCGCCGCGCGACGGCTCCACTCCACGACGCCCGCGGAAGGCGCGGGAGGTGGAGGAGGCGGAGCCGCGACGGGAGCGCCTTCGGACTTTTGATCCCACGCGGTCGACGGCATCGAGCGCTGCACCGCTTTGAGATCTTCTCGAAGATGGTGACCGTCGCGGTAGCGCTTCTGCGCGTCCTTCTCGAGGAGCTTCATGCACAACGCGGCCGCTCGCTCAGGAAGGTCGGGTCGCTTCTCTCTCGGATCCGGCGCGGCATGGTTCCGCTGCATGTCGAGCAACGTCTCGCGATCCCGCGACCGGAACGGCAGCTCTCCTGTGACCATTTCGTAGAAGAGGATCCCGAGGGAGTAGAGGTCGCTCAACGCGGTCGCGTCTTCTCCGCGTGCTTGCTCCGGAGACATGTACTCAGGCGTCCCGAAGACCGCTCCCTTGGGGGCAAGTCGCGGGTCGCGGGCCAACGCCGCGAGGCCGAAGTCCAAGATCTTCACGAAGTCCTGACGACCCCCGCGCATCGTGACCATGACGTTATCGCTCTTGAGGTCTCGGTGAATCACCCCGAGGTCGTGCGCACGCGAGAGCGCTGCACACATCTGCTCGAGGATGTCGATCGCGCGCGGAATCGCCACCTTCCCCTTGTTGATCACGGAGCTGAGGGCCTTGCCGGTCAGGTACTCCATGACGAGGTAGAGCTCGCCCTGCTCCGTCTCCCCGACATCATGAATGTCGACGATGTGCGCGTGGTCGACGCGGTTCGCCGCGCGTGCTTCGCGGAGCATCCACGCGCGTAAATGAGTCTCCCCTCGGAGATCAGGCCGGATGAGCTTGAGAGCGACCACTCGGTCGATAAGGACGTGGCGAGCGCGATAGACCACGCCCATGCCGCCCTCTCCCAAGCGCGCCTCCAACCGGTATCGGCCGGCAACGACCTTCCCCAGATAGGGATCCTTCGAACGGGAACGCTTGCGTGCGGTTGCTGTCACGAGACCTCGATGTCGGCAAGATTGAACACCACTGTAATGATACACGCATTATGTAACTGCGGTAGCAGAATGCAACGGGTCAAATGTATGGGACCCAACTTAGCGTGCTGATCTGCGATACGGAAACGCGAATCGTTACGTAATTCGGTATGCTTCCCAGAGTTGGGGGGGATCTGTGTCCGCCCTAGAATGGGAACACCATCGGGACGGGGAACCCTGGGCGACTTCGGTCAATATTCGATTGAGAAGAAACTCGCGACAGGCGGGATGGCGGAGGTCTATCTGGCCACTCGCAGCGGTCCGCACGGGTTCGAGAAACAAGTCGCCCTCAAGCGCATTCTCCCGCAGCACTCCCGCGACGAAGAGTTTCGAACGCTCTTCATTGAGGAAGCGCGGATGTCCGCGTACCTCCAGCACCCCAACATCGTGCAGGTCTTCGACTTCGGGGAACGCGAGCGCGATCTCTTTCTGACCATGGAGCTCGTGTCCGGCGCGAGCGTCGCTCGTGTCCTCAGCGCGATTCAGTCCCGTAAGGTCAACGTCCCGCTCGATGTCGTCCTTCATATTGGATCGCAGACCGCGCACGCCTTGCGTTACGCGCACCGGCTGCGCGACGACAAAGAGACCGCGCTCGACATCGTGCACCGCGACGTGAGCCCCGCGAACATCTTGCTCACCGTCGATGGCCACGTGAAGCTCACGGACTTCGGCATCGCGACGATCTCAGAGCGGACGCGGCGTACCGAGCAAGGCCAGGTCCGCGGGAAGCTCGGGTACATGTCGCCGGAGCAGGTCCTGGGCAAACCGCTCGACGGACGCAGTGATGTCTTCACGCTCGCCACGGTGCTGACGGAGCTCCTCATCGAGCAGCCCCTCTTCGCAGGTGAGCAGGAGCTCGATGTCCTCGTGAAGATCCGAGACGGTGAGATCACGCCGCTGCTGGAGACACAGCGCCGACTCCCCGCGGAGGTCCGCGCGATGTTCGAGCACGCGCTCGCCCGTCGACCACGCGACCGGCCCCACTCTGGCGAGCTCGCCGAGACCATCGACGAGATCATTCGCCGCCGTGGTTACGGACATGGACCCGAGCGGACCGCGCGTCTCCTCTCACAGCTTGAGCTCGTCCAAGGCGCGAGCACTTATGCGCCCGCGGGTCGCGCGACGTCCGTCTTCCGAACCGACAACCTCGATCGCGAGTCTGCTGAAGCGCTGAAGGACGAGGACGCGTCTGCGCCGGTTCTCTATCGGATTCGAAAAGCAGATGGAGCCGAGCTCGGACCGTTCAGCTTCCCGCGCTTGGTCGAGTTCTTCACTTCCGGAGAGGTCTCACGCGGCGTCCGTATTCGAAAGGCCAGCGGTGAGTTCGTCTCTCCCGACCAACTTCCAGAGCTGAGCCGCTTCGTGACCTCACCCGCGCTTCAGTGGGACCTCGCCGAGATCGAGAACTCCGACGCGAACGGCAAGCTCGCCAGCTGCGTCATGTTTGACCTCCTCTACTCGCTCGCGCGAGATCGCGAGACCGGCGTCTTGCACCTCTGGCGCGGCGCCAAGCGAAAGAAGATCTACCTGGTCGACGGCGTCATCGAGTTCGTCGCGTCCAATGATCGCCGCGAGCTTCTCGGGGAGCACCTCATCGCGCATGGCCACTGCCTCAAGATGGAGGTCGACATGGCGCTCGCGGTGCTGCCTCGCTACGGAGGCCACCTCGGCGACGCGCTCGTCGGCCTCGGGGTCCTGTCGTCGATCGACCTCTTCCGCGCCATCCGAGACCAAGTTCACGGTCGCTTGCTCGATATCTTCTCGTGGCGCCAAGGCTCCTGGGCATACGTTCGCGGGGTCCGAAGCCACGAAGACACCTTCAGCGTGGGGCGCACGCCCTTCGAGGTCTTGCGCGACGCCGTCAACATCATGCCGACAGACGAGCTCGACTTCGCGCTCGCCGATTTCCGCGAGACGCCCCTTCGCAAGTCACCCCAGCTCAGCGCCGGCCTCGCGGCGTTTCGACTTGATCCCAGCTGGCAACGGTTGGTCTCGTCTCTTCAGGACGGGACGACCTGCTCTGGGGTGCTCGCGCGCGAGACCGCGTTCGGCGGCTTGGACGTCGACGACGTCTACCGCGCGATGTTCCTCGCGATCCGATGCGGGCTCGTCGAGTTCGCGGATCGCTAGAGCGCACAAGTGCAGCGCCACGGGCTGCACCCTGCTAGAACGCGGTGCGCTGTGAGCCATCACGAACTGATCCAGGGCAAGTCTCCCATCCTCATCGAGGTCCCGCACGCGGGGCTCACGGTGCCGGATGAGGTTCGAGATCAGTTCGTCGTGGTCGACGAGGCGTGGCGGGACGCGGACCTCTACGTCGACGAGCTCTACGCGCTCGCGCCGTCTCGGGGCGCATCGATGTTGACGACGAACGTTGCGCGACGCGTCGTCGATCTTAACCGCAGCGCCGGCGACATCGGAGCCGACGCGGTACCCACCCATCCAGACGCGCGCCTCGGACACCCGCGCGGGGTCGTCTGGCGAACCACCACCGACGGTCGCGTGCTCTTGGCCACGGAGCTCACGGTGGAGCAGTTCCAGGCTCGCATCGACACCTACCACCGGCCCTACCACGACGCGCTGGTCAGCGAGGTCGCGCGCATCAAGGAAGCCTTCGGCTACACCATCGTGATCGCCGCGCACTCCATGCCCTCATGCGGACGCGGGAGCGATCGAAAGCGCGCTGACGTCGTTCCCGGGACACGCGGGAGGTCGAGCGCGGACGGTGTCTTCATCGACGCGATCGACTCCTACTTTCGCGCGGCGGGTCTCTCCGTCGCGCACGACGATCCCTACCGCGGTGGCTTCACCACGGGACACTACGGTCGACCGGACGATGACATCCACGTTGTCCAGATTGAGCTCAACCGCGCGCTCTACGTCGACGAAGCGACCGGTGAGCGTCGCGCGAACGGCTTTGAAGCCCTTCGGGACCTCTTGGCCGGGCTGGTCGTCGAGCTAATCAGCGTCACGCCATGAGCTGAGCCCGCGCGGCCATCAACGCGAAGCCGAGCAAGTTGAGCCCGCGCCATGACCGGGCGTCGGTCGCCGCGGGGTTCTTCGCGCTCATCCCGATACCCCAGATGCGGTCCCGCGGCGCGGCCTCGACCAGCACCTTCGTCGCGGTCGCGAGCAGGAACGCGCGGAGCTCGGGGTTCTGCCCGAACTTCGCGACGCTGCCCGCGGTGACAACCGCGAGCCGGTTCGCTTCCCACTCCGCCTGGTCAAAACCGCGGACCTTTCGACCCAGCGCCTTCGCCGCGCCGGGTGTTTCGGCAGCCACGATGGCGTCACGCATTTCGTCGTCGGCGAAGAGCGCCGCCTTCTTGAACATCATGAAGTGCTCCGCGGTACGAAAGCGGATCCCGTCCACCTCAAACGGCGCCTCGTACCACTGGCTCAAGCACTGGCGGGACACGCCTTGGCCACTGTGCCCAAAGAAGAACAAGAACTCGAAGGCCCGACCAGCGGCCTGGGCGTCGATGAGGGAGGCACGATCCAGCGGCAGCGTTTCCATGAAGACCAGTTAGTCACGGTTGGCTTCCAGACAAGTGTCCCCGTGCATCGCGCCGGGGTTTCATGTCGAAAAGACGCTAACATCGACGCCCTGGAAAGAAAGTTGAGCCGATCTTCATCGCCCGCGCGACTTGCTGGAGAACCCGCCGTGGCACTCGCTACGCGCTCCAAACGAAGATGAAGAAGATGAAGATGAAGAAGCACCTCCTACTCTTGCTCTGTACCGCGCTCGTCGGCGTCGGGATCGCTTGTGGCACTGACGGAAGCTCGCTCCGCAGCAGCCTCGCCGACTGCTACGACCTCGATCGACCCGAAGACATCGAGGCGTGCCTCGAGCGTGTCGACGAGACCTCTTCCGATCCCGAAGACGTGGTCGAGCCCTGCGTCGACGGTCACCGCGAGTGCGTGATGTCGCGCGACTCCGACATGTGCGAGGACGCGTTCGAGGCTTGCTTGGGTCACTACGACAGCGACGGTGGCAGCGTCTATGACGCGATCGCGACCTGCAGCGAAGCGGCCGAGCGATGCATTGTTGAGGGCTATGAAGAAGCGATCTGTCTCGAGGTCTTCGCGGAGTGCGCCGCCTCATTCGTCTCCGGACCCTGCGACAACGGGATCGACGACAACATGGACGGCGTGGTCGACGATCCCACCGAGTGCACGGGGTACGTGTGCGTCCCTGGCGCGGACAACAACCTCGATGGCGTCGTTGACGAACGCGACGCCTGTGACCCCGCCTGCTTGGGCCCGGAAGGCGAGTGCCCTGAGCGCTGCCGCGACGGAATCGACAACGACATGGATGGCGAGGTCGACGAGGAAGACGAGTGCGTGCCTGCTTGCTTCTCCGCGGATGGCTCGCCGATCTACGCCCCCGGAGACTGCCCGGGCACCGACCCCTGCCGCGACATGATCGACAACGACATGGACGGCGCGGTCGACGAAGCCGGCGAGTGCGACCCCGCGTGCTCGGCGCCCGCGGGATACTGTCCCGGAGAGCTCTGCGCCGACATGATCGACAACGACATGGACGGAGAGGTCGACGAGCCCAACGAGTGCGACCCCGCGTGCCTCGCGGCCGACGGTTCTCCCATCTACAACCCAGAAGGTTGCCCCGGTGGAGGCGACCTTTGCCGCGACGGCATCGACAACGACATGGACGGTGAGGTCGACGAGGAAGACGAGTGTGGACCGGCATGCGCGGCGCCCGCCGGATACTGCCCGGGCGAGCTCTGCGCCGATATGATCGACAACGACATGGACGGCGAGGTCGACGAGCCCAACGAGTGTGACCCGGCGTGCCGCGCCGCAGATGGTTCGCCGATCTACGACCCAGCGGCCTGCCCCGGCTCCGGTGGGGATTGCCGCGACATGATCGACAACGACATGGACGGCACCATCGACGAAGCGGGCGAGTGCGAGCTCTCGGAGCGATGCATGGACATGATCGACAACGACATGGACGGCACCATCGACGAAGCGGACGAGTGCCGCGAATAGCGGCGGATTGAGCAAACGTGCTGGCCATCGCCACATCGCCGAGCCACCTCCTTCCGCGCGACCGCGGCGGGAGGTGGTCCGCGTTCTTCTTGCTGATGAGCGCTCGCTTGCGCGCCATCGACCTCGAGCGTGCACCCCGGGCTGGCGGTTCCCGGGAGCCCGATGTGGATCGCCCGGATCCGGAAGACGCCGTCTTGGTCGCGATGATCCGCGCCGGACACAAGAACGCCGCGGCGACCTTTTTCGACCGCTATGGGCAGCGCGTGGAGCGGCTCCTGATGCGGGTGCTGGGCCCCGACTCGGAGCTCGAAGACGTGCTCCACGAGGTGTTCATCGACGCGCTGTCGGCGATCGACCAGCTCCGTGATCCGAACAAGCTTGAGTCGTGGTTGACCCGCATGACGGTACTGAAAGCGCGAACGCTCATCCGTCGTCGGCAGCGCTGGCGGATCATCCAGTTTCGCGCGCCCAGTGATGTCCCCGAGATTCCGGATGCGCCGCGCAACGACGCGAGGGCCGTCTTGAACGAGGTCCAGCGCGTGCTCCGCAGGCTCCCGGCGGACGAGCGCGTCTGCTTTACGCTTCGCTACTTCGAGGAGATGACCCTGCCCGAGATCGCGGCCGCGTCGGGGCTCTCGCTCGCGACCGTCAAACGAAAGCTCAAGCGTTCCGAAGAGCGCGTACGTAAACTGGAGGCGGCGCGATGACGGATCTCGATCTTGAAGCCCTCGGCCGCCGCGTACGCGACGCACAGGACGAGGTCCTCCACGACCCCGCGACGCGGCGTCGAGCGCGCGCCCGGATCGTCAACACGAGCGCCGCCCCGCGCGAGCCGAAGCGGTTCGGGGTTCTGTTGGGCGCGGCGGTCGTCGCCGGCGCGGCGCTCCTCTTCTTCACGACCCAAGACCGCGGTGACGACGCCCCCCTCGTCGCGCGGATCAACACCCGCGTGGTCGCGGTCGACGCACCGCTCGAGGCCCCCTCTTCCCAGGCGACGCGAGTCGACCTGAGCGATGGCTCAAGCTTCGCGCTTGCCCCGGGCAGCGCGGCCCGACTCCGCGCGATCGACGCACGTGGGGCGAGGTTCGCGTTGACGCGCGGCGAAGCCGAAATCGAGGTCATCCATCGCGACGCGACGCGCTTCGCGATCGAAGCGGGCCGGTACACGATTCACGTCATTGGTACACGCTTCGCGGCGCGTTACGACGAGGCGAGAGACACGCTCGCGGTGCAAATGCGAGAAGGCCGCGTTCGCATCGAAGGACCCTTCGGCGATGTGTTCGCGTCAGGAACCGAGTGGATCGAGGTCGGTCCAGAGGGTCCCCGCGAGCAAGCCACGGTCACGGCAACGACGATCGCTCCTGTGGTTCCCGGGCCCGGCCCGGTCATCGAAGCGCGAGCGGAAGTCCACTCGGAGACAGACGAGATAGGCGAGGCTGGCGAGGCTGGCGAGGCTGAGGCTGGCGAGGCTGGCAGGGCAGGCGAGACGCACAGTGCGGTCCGCGCAGACGAGCGAGTCGCGCGCCCCTCGGCTGTGGCGGCCCTCGAAGACCCTCCCGCCGGAGGTCGGTCGAGAGCTCGCTCGTTCGAGGACCGACGACGCGCGTTTCGTCGCGCGATGGAGCGAGGCGACTACACGGTCGCGCTCTCCCATCTACGCCAGGCGGATCGGGAACGCGTTCGAGCAACCGGGAACGCGCAAGCGCTGCTCCGGCTCGCGACCGCGGAGCGCCGCGCTGGGCTCGCCTCCGCCCAAGTCACCCTCACGCGAATCCGATCGCGGTTCCCGACCTCGGGTCCCGCCGCCGATGCGCTCTTCCTCTTGGCGCGTCGCAGCTTCCAAGCGCACCGATACGCTGCCGCTGCGGACGGGTTCGCCGGCTACCTCCGTGAAGCGCCCGAAGGTCGGCATCGTCGTGATGCGGCGGGACGCTTGATCGAAGCGAGACGCGCTGCGGGGCAAAGCTCAGGAGCAGCGCGAGCCGCGGAGCGCTACCTCTCGCGATATCCAGATGGCCCTCATCAGAACGTCGCGCGCGAGGTGCTCTCCCGGTGAACCCTCGCGGCGCGATGGTCGCGTTGGTCTTGCTCCTGGTGCCGCGCCCCGTCGCGGCTCAAGGCGAGTCTGCGTGGATCGTCGTGCACCCCAGCGGCGCGGCGTTCGGTCGCGCGCTGACGGCGGAGCTCGCCGCGATGCGTGTTCCCCACACAGTGACGCGCTCGCGTCAGCCGCTCCGCTCATTGACCGCGCCTCCCGCGTCGAAGATCGCGGTCCTGTGCAGCGCGACGGTCGAGGTTTACGAATTCGATGGCGAGGTCTGGCAACGGCGCGGCGTGCGCGTCGTTCCAAACGATGCGCGAGACAGCTACGCCGTCGTTGTGAGTGAAGAGGTGCGCGCAGCGCTGCTTCCATACCGACTGGCAGAGGCAGAGAACGCGAGCACGACCGCGAACACGAACGGGACTGCGAGCACGAACGCGAACGGGACCGCGAGCACGAACGCGAACGGGACTGCGGGCACGAACGCGACCACGAACGCGAACGCGAACGGGACTGCGAGCACGAACGCGACCACGAACACGAACACGAACGGGACTGCGAGCACGAACGCGAACGTGAATGCTCCGTCCTCCGACCCGACGACGGGATCCGATGCGACCGGCCAGGAAGTCGCCGACAACGGGGCACCGATCGAAGCGGCTCAGCGCGAGGCACCTTCGCCGCCAACCGCACGCGAAACGACCGCGCTGGACGACCCGGCCCCCAGCACAGACGACTCCGCACGTGACACGGAGAGCACCAATGCGCTCGACTCGCCGCTGAACCTTCCCGAACGGGACCTTGGGGACCTCGAGCTGGACAACCCCTCATCGCCGCAGCCGCAGACCCCGCCGCGCTTCTTTCTCCTAGCGACCGGCGCGGTTCATTTCGACGCGGCGACTTCCGCATTGATCGGGCTCGCGTTCGGCGCGCGGTTCGGAGCCCTCCACCTCGGGCTCCGGTTCTCCCTCTCCCCGCTCGGGAGCACCTTCGGCGACCCGCGTTTTCTCTCGCGCGTTCGTGCCCTGAGCCTCCTCGCCGTCCTCGACTACGAGCGAGACCTCGCTTCGTCTGACAACTCTTCGCTGCGCTTCTTCTTCGGCGGGCGCGCAGGATGGCGACGACTGACGGTCGCCGGAGAGCTCTCTCCAGACGGCTTCGTGAACGCTCAGGAGATCATTCACGCGCTTGAGGGTCGCGTCGCTTCGGGTCTGCGCGCTCGGTCGGGCGTATTCATCATCGAGCTCTCTGGGCACGTCGCGCTCACCTCGCGTCCGGTCGACTTGGTGATGAGCGGCGCGATGATCCAAGCCGCGCGAGTCATCTCCGCGGGCTTGACGCTCGGCGCAGGGGTCAGCTTCTGATGTGCTCGCGAGACCTACTCCCGCGAATAGCGCTCGCCGCGTGGTTGATGATCACGCTCGGCTGCGAACCGACTCGCGTCACCCCGTTCGACCTCGCTGATGACGCCGGCATCTTCACCCTCACCTTGGTCTTTGACGCGTTCGATGACGTTCCAAACGGAACGCGCGTCGTGGTGACGGCGAACCCGGAACGATCTCAAGCCCGCTTCGTTCAGGAAGGAGGCTTCATCTTGCGCGACCTTCAACCCACCGCGAGCGAGGTCTTGGTGCACGTGGCGTTCGACCTGAACGGGAACGGGAGTTGCGATCCAGCGGAGGCGTTTTCCGCCTCGCTCTCTCTCTCCGCAGGGATCGAGGTCCTTCGTCTCCGCCCGACCGACCTGTCGCCCGACTCCTGCCTCTAAGTATCCTTTGTTTCCGCACCTGCGGCCATCGCCGCGCGTTCTCCGCTCCGCTCCCGAACCCGCGCCTGAGCGCCTGCGCGGAAACGATGTTTTTTCTTTCCGCACCTGCGGCGCCATCGCCGCGCGTTCTCCGCTCCGCTCCCGAACCCGCGCCTGAGCGCCTGCGCGGAAACGATGTTTCCTAATAATTTCAATCACTAGAAACGTCGTATAGGTTTTGCTTTCGCTTTGTTTCACTTCTGTTATAGCAGTGCGTATGCGGTACTTGGCGCTCTCCACTTTGGTTTTGATGCTCGTCGCCTGTGGGGATGACGATACGGGTGCGGTCGATGTTGGCGAAGATGTTGGCGCCGACGTGATGAGCGGGAGCGCCCCGCTCGGCAGCTGCAGCTACACGAACAGCTTCTCGATGGCTGAGGAGTGCCGTGAGTACGGCCCGCTTTGGATCGAAGGCGCCGCGACCCGTGACTGTCGCGCGTGGCGAGGCGAGCTTGAGATCGGTGGCCGCTGCGACGTCCCCGCGGAGAACTTGCTCGGCTCTTGTTTGATCGACGGAGACACCGACCGCCCGATCACGATCTACTTTCCAGGCAGCGACCTCGAGCTCTGCGACGGTACCCGCGTCGGTTGCGAGGTGTTCGCGAGCGGGGAGTTTACGACCGGTCTCTGCGAGGACGCGCCGCCCATTACCGGCGGCGGCGGCGGCGTGTTCGTCCCGCCCACACTTGAGTGTGCGCCGCCGCTGGCCGGAGAGCCCGCGGGCATGAGCGATGGCGAGGTCTGCACGGTGTCGCTCATCTCCGCGTGCACTGAAGAAGGTCGCCGCTTCGACGACTACGGCTCGTGCGACACCGTGCGCACACAGCGACCCTACTACCCCTTCGACCCAGCGGAGCCGAGCGCGCCCGATGACGACCCGCGACTGACCGACAGCGCTTATCAAACGGAGCTCGCGTGGGTCGCCGAACAGGTCGAAGCCTGCGCGTGCATTTGCTGCCACTCCGAGGAGGCGCCCGACGGGCCCTCGAACTGGTTCATTGAGTCCGAAGGCATTTGGGTAGACAGCTTCGAGCCCTCCGGGCTCGCGTTCGTCGCCGGCTGGCTCGACAGCACTTCGTTCGGCGCGTTCCCGCCCGAAGAGAACAACGGCTTCAACCGAACCGACGTGGGTCTCCCGAGCACAGACGCGCCCCGTATGCTCGCGTTCTTCGAGGCAGAGCTGGAGCGTCGCGGCTTCTCGCGGGATGACTTCGCCGACTCCGTCGCCGCGGGCGGTCCGCTCTACGCGCAGCTCGTCTACGAACTCGAGGCCTGTGAAGGCGACGTCGGGATCGACGCGGACGGCACGATCACCTGGGAAGACGGCGCCGCGCGCTACATCTACGTTCTCGAAGAAGGGTCGGCGAACCCGACCGTTCCGCCGAACCTCGACCTCCCGGAGGGCACGCTCTGGCGACTCGACGTCGCGCCGACAGACGATCCGATCGAGACCGGAATCACCTATGGGGTTGTCCCGGAAGGCGCGTCGCAGCGCTTCCCTGAAGACGGCGCGCCCCCCGCGCTGGTCTCCGGGCACACCTACCACCTCTACGTCAGCAAGGACGTCTTGATCCCGATCGCGCGATGCACCTTCGTCGCGCCCTGAGCTCACTCGTCGTCTCGCTCGTCATCTGCGCGGGCTGCGGCGACGATGACAGCGCCGCTCCAGACACCAATCTCGTTCCCGATGGATCGATGTTCGCGTGCGCGGATTCGGTCAACGTCGAGCGCGATATCTTCGAGGTGCACTGTGGCTCCGGTCTCTGTCACGACGCGGACGCGCCTGAAGCGGATCTTGATCTTGTCACCGAAGGTGTCTTCGAGCGTATCGAGTCACGAAACTCGGATTACCCGGGCTGCGAGGACCGACGCCTAATCGTCCGCGGTTCCGCGCGCGGGAGCTTCATGATCCAGAAGATCCTCGGCCTCCACGGCGACTGTGGCGAGCAGATGCCGCGCGAGGGCGGGCTGACGAACGACGAGATCTCCTGCATCGCGGCGTGGATCGAGCGCGGCGGTTCCTGACGCTTCTCGCGCGCCAGGCTTCCGGATAGCGTCGCGTGTGTCGCTCTTCTCCTGGCTCAACGACTTCTTCTCGCCGCCCAGCGCTCCGCGACGGAACGCGCCGACGCCACCTGCGGACGACCTCTCGGACAACGTTCGCTGGCTGTGGAACCACGTCAACGAGCGCGCGGTCGCGCATCACGACGTACGCGCAGCGGGTTGGCAGATCCCGCTCACGGTGCTCCTTAACGGCGCCGGTCATCTTCATCGTGAGCGCACCACGATGCTCTTTGGTTTGATTCTCAGCCCGCCCGATCAGCAAGAGGTTCAGCGGACGCTCGGTTCTCATCTCGCCAAGACCCTCGCCGAATGGGAAGACGCGCTCGAAGAAGCACACGGTGAGACAGGTCTGACCGACTTCGCCGACCTCGCGGTGCAAAACGGTTACCCGATGCACCGCGGCACGCCCACGCAGCACCGAGCGTACTCGGGCGCTCCACGCGCTCCCCGAAAGCACCCGCCCCCGGAGACGCCCGAGGAGATCGAGGACGCCATCGTCGCGTGGATCGCCGAGGGGGTCATATGCGAGGAAGAGTACGACCTGCACCACGCCTGGTACGTACGACCGCGGGAAGGAATCGAACGCATCGAGCCCACTGGCGACGAGCTTCTCAACGCCTTGCTCTCCTCCTCTCGACGGGACGAGATCGAGTCGCTCACGCTTGGACCCTGGTGGTCCGAAACGGGCGACGTCACCTACGATTACCAACCCGCGATCACCGCGATCGTCGAGGCCGCGCTCCCGAACCTCGAGGTCCTCCACATCGGCGACTACACCGGGGAAGACTCGGAGCTCAGCTGGACCGCGGAGTGCGACGTTCAGCCCCTCTTGGACGCCTATCCGGAGCTTGTCGGGCTACGCATACGCGCGAGTGACGTGCGCTTCGAGCGTTTGCATGGGAACGCGCTCCTCGCGTTCGAGATGGAGTCCTTGGAGCTCGACGCGGAGCGCTTTCTCTCCCGCCTCGAGAGCAGCGACGCGAAACAGTTGAAGAGACTCTCTTTCTACGCAGGGGTCGGCGGGTTCAGCCCGAGCTCGCTCGCGCCGCTCTTCCGCGTGTTCCCGGATCTTACGAACCTCGGCGTCGAGAACTGCGACGTGAGCGACCAGGTCGCGACCGCGCTTGTCGCCATCCAAGAGGCGGGGAGGCTCACCGCGTTGAGCTTCGCGCTCGGAACGTTGACCGACGCCGGCGCCAGCGCGCTCGTCGAACACGCGGACGCGCTCCCCAACCTCAAGCACCTCGATCTCACGTCCTGTTTCCTCACGCCCGCGATGTGCGAAAAGCTCGCGGCGGCGTTTCCGCACGCTGAGATCCGAGACGCGAGACAGCGCGATGAAGGCCAATGGGGCGGTCTCTTCATCTCGGTCGAGGAGTAGAGCTCAGTCGATCAGTCGATGACGCGGAGTCGGTTCTTCCGCTCTTCGCGATCGAGCAACCCCGCGCTCTTTCGCGTCAACGTCGTCACGGTCTCCAGCGGAAAGCCGGCGATCGTCGAGGCGCGCTGCGCGTCGTCGTCGAGCGGGACCAGGATCGTCTCAAAGCGCCCGTGATCGAACGGCACCCCGGGCGCGGCTTCGACTCGCCGCAGCTCTTCACGGAGCCCCTGCTCCTCGTACGCGAGCGCGCGGTGGATGCAGTAGGGGTTGTTGCCCGGCCGACCCATGATCGTCTGCGCGGTCCAGGTGCAGCCGGCTTTACAAACGTCGCCGTACTCGCACGTCCCGCAGAAGCCCCAGAGGTCCTCACGCGTTCGCTTGCCGAGTCGCGTGAGCTCATCGGTCTGGAGCACGTCTCGGAGACGCGAGTCCGTCGAGAGCCCGCCCGTCCATTCATCCGAAGGGAGCGAGGGGCAACCTTTGATCTTCCCATCGGACTCCACACCGATGCACGAGGTTCCCGCTTGGCATCCGCCGAAGTGCGTTCCGGACTGGCCGCCGTAGCGAATGAGCGGTTCATAAGCGCTGAAGTAGCCGATGTTGTTTCCGGGAAAGAACTCGATCCCGTTGGGAGTCAGTCGCTCTGTCTTTAGCCACGCGAGGAGCGGGAAGAGCTCAAGCATCTCGTGCGGCTGAAGCAAGAGCTCGGGGCGATCCGCGGCGTTGCCCATCGGAACCGTCAGCTGGACCTGCCACGCCTCCACCCCGAGCGCGATCAGCAGGTCCGCGACGCCCGCCAGCTCGGGGAGCGAGAGGCGATTGATCTGCGTGTTCGCGCCAAGGTGCATGGACGACGCCGCGACGCGCTCTGCCGTCTGGACCGCGCGTCGGTACGCGTCTTTGGTCCCGCGCTGCGCGTTGTGCGTCGCCTCGAGACCGTCGATCGAGACCGTGACGCCATCGACACCTGCAGCGACCGCCCGCGCGATGCGCTCTTCGTTGAACCCGCGCCCGCCCGTCGTGATGGTGCAGAACATGCCGGCGTCCGTGATCGCCTTCGCGATGACGTCCCAATCTTCGCGGAGGTACGCCTCACCACCGATGAGCGTGACCTCCTGAAAGCCGAGGTCCGCCATCTGCGCGACGACATCGAGGCACTCGTCAGTCGAGAGTTCGGTCTCGCGCGCCTTCCCCGCGCGCGAACCACAGTGCTTGCAGCCCAGGTCGCACTTGAGCGTGATCTCCCAGACGCAATACTTGAGACGCGAGGTCCCGCCCGAACGCGCGAACTCGCGATTGTCCTCGCGATTTAGACTCAAGCGAAGACGATCAGTCGCGACGGAAGGAAGGTCCGCCGTAGCGCGGGCGCGCCGGCATCACCGGCGTCTGCTCCACGACATTCGTGGCGGTATCGGACGCTTCCTCGGTCGTCTCTTCCCCAGCCCCCGCTGCCTCGGCAGCGCCGTCCTCTACGCCGTCCTCTGCGGCCGCGACCCCTTCTTCAGCGACGGCGGTCGCCTCGCTGCCGATGTTCTGCGCCGCTTCTGTCACCTCTTCCGGGGCGGCTTCGACGACCGCTTCCGCGTTGGTCACCACCTCGGAGCCTGTCTGGTTGGCCTCTGCTTCGGGCGCCTCGGCGGCGTCGGCACCGCACGCGCTGACCGCGAGGAGTCCGGCCAAGAGGCCGCCGCGAACACCGAGGTTCGAGACCCGTCCAGCCGGCTTCTTTGAGACGCATCGGGGACAGCTGGAATCGCGCGAAGCGAGCGGGATGTGTTGACCACAGGAAGGACAGAGAGAGAGCGTCATGGTCGCAGAGGATACTCCCATCCACGCGGGCGGACAATCTTCACGCTATCGCTCTCGTAGACGCGGCAAGAGCGTCGCGAAGTTGCAAGGCAAGTGACGACTGTCGAGCTGAGCCAACAAGATATCGTCCCACGCGTCCTTCACCGCACCGGTCGAGCCCGGAAGCGCGAACATGTACGTCCCGCTCGCCACGCCCGCGGTCGCCCGCGACTGCACCGTAGAGCTCCCGATCTTCTGAAAGCTCAACATTCGAAAGAGCTCGCCGAAACCGGGGATGTGTTTCTCGTAGACCGCCGCGAACGCCTCCGGCGTGATGTCGCGCCCGGTCACGCCAGTGCCTCCGGTGGTGATGACCACGTCGACGTCTGACCGCGTCGTCAGTGTCTTGAGCGTCGCGACCAAGTCATCGAGATCGTCCTTCACGATCCGCTTCTCGAGGACCCGATGCCCGGCCGCGGAAGCGCGCGCGACGAGGATGTCGCCGGAGCGATCGTCGGCCTCGGTTCTCGTGTCCGATACCGTGAGGATCACGAGTGACAAAGGAACGAAGGTGCGGCTCTCATCGATCGGCATGAACCCGCGTTAGCACGTCACCGCGCCTGAGGGGAGACCGGGATCACGCGTGCCACCGGGTTGTTTGCGTGATCGCTTCGGCGCATAACGAGTCATGCAGATCGCGCAGGAAGACACGCGCTACTTGAGAGCGCCGAGACTCGTTGAAGACGACGCGGGCGGCGCCTTGCTCAGGGTCATCGCGTGGCGGGGCGAAACCGAGCAAATGTGGGAAGCGCGCGTGTCTCCGGACGGCGCGCTCTCCTCGCTCCGCGCGGTCGGCGAAGAGCGCACGATCCGCGATGTGGACGCGCTGGGCTACCCGACCGACGACCCGCGCGAACAGCACCGCGCGCGATTCGGCGCGGCGGAGGTCTCTATCGAGCACGCGCACGGGACGTCCGCGGTTTGGCTCACGTTCTTCGGCGAGCGGACCCTCGTCTACAAGGCGAACGGGATCGCGGCGTGCCCGGCCGTTGTGCATGACGCCGACGGTGCGTGGGTCGCGTTTCATCACGACGTTCGCGAAGACACGAGCGCGCCAGACGTCGCGAAGTGGATCGCGCTTCGCTACGTCTCCGCGGACGGCGACGTGTACGAACCCGCCGCCGTGATGCGTGAACGGGATCGGGATCTCGCCGGCGTTGAGCAGTCCTTCGAGTTCCCTTCCCTCGTCCTCCACGAAGGCGCGCTCGCGCTCTTCGGGCGCGGTTCCCACAACTACTGGCGCCAAGACCTGAACGCCGACGGCTTCACCGAGCGGCAAGAGCTGAGCGACGGTGAATGGGGATCGCGTGGGCGCCGAATCGTCGCGGCGCGCATCGACGCGGGAGTCGTCGTCGCGCGGCGAGGTCGACGCGCGATCGAGCTAGACGTCATGCCGCTTCCGACCGGTGGCGCTCCAGCTCTGCGGCGCGCGACGGTCCAGCATCACGCCGCTCACGTCATCCGCGCTCCGCGTGACCGCGATCCCGCGCGGGCCTACGGGATGCACACGTACTTCGGCGACATCCAGCAGCACAGCGCACACTCTGACGGTATCGGATGCGCAGATGAACCCTACCTCCGTGCGCGTTACCAATACGCGGACGACTTCGTCGCGCTCACGGACCATGAGTCCTTCATCGGCAAGCGCACGAGCCCAGGTGAATGGGAGTACCTCAAAGACGTCGCCGACCTCCACCACGCGCCTGGCCGCTTCGCGACGATGATCGCGTATGAATGGACCGGCCGGCGCTTCCCCGGACCGGGGCACAAGTGCGTCTACTTTCGGGAGCGCGACAAACCGCTCCTGTCGCGAGACGACGTTCCGGTCGGGCGTGACATCGTGGAGCAGATCGCGGCGCTGGGCGGGTTCACGTCTCCGCACCACATCGGGTGGACTGGATGCGACGAAGACGGTCACGGCCCGGGTCAGCCAGTGTGGGAGATCTGTTCCTGCCACGGTTGCTACGAGCACGCGGACCATCCGCTTGGACAGCGCGGTGAGCTCCGCGATCAGATGGTCGACGTGATGCTCAAGAAGGGTCACCGCTTCGGGTTCACGGGATCATCAGACAGCCATGGTCTTCTCTTTCATCATGGCGAAGCGCGGAAGCGCGACCCTTTTCGGACCGGCCTCACGGGCGTGCAAGCGAGCGAGCTGACGCGTGAGGCCGTCTTCGACGCGCTGATGGCGCGCCGGTGTTACGCCACCAGCGGCGCGAAGATCTTGTTGGACGTACGGGCCAACGGCGCGCCGATGGGGTCGACCCTCAGCGAAGACGAAGCCGAGTTCGTGATCTGCAGCGTCGGCGAAGACGTGATCGAAACGATCGAGCTGATCACCGAGCGCGGCGTGGTTCATTCACGGCGGATCGATGCGCGCGAAGGCGAGCTGCGCGTCAGCGCGCGCTTCTCGTTCGCCTACGCCCGGGTCACGCAGACCGATGGCGAAATGGCGTGGTCGAGCCCCGTCTTTGGCCAAGGCCACTCTAACTAGCAGGCTAGCGGAAGCTGAAACACGCGCTCTATCCGATGTGGAACGCGGTCCGCTTTCGCTTCGTGTCCTTTGACCGCGGCGCGCGAATCGCGGCCGCGCGTTTTCAGCATCCCGCGAGCTCGAGGAGCCCGACCGCGCGCAGCTCGTCGAGGAGCGCGAGGTGATCGTCGCCGGTCAGCGCGTGCCATGGCTCGGCTTCCGCGACCGAGAACGTCCCCGCCGACACCAGCGCGCGGACGAACCGAAGCGCGCCGAGCGGGAACACGACTTCACGACCCGCGCCATACACGACGATGGAGTCCGGAAGCGTCAGGAAGCCGAGCGGTTCCCGCGCGCGCAAGAGCGTGTTCCCAGTGAGCGGCGTGGAGGCGGCCGGCTCGGTGATCGCGTTCGCCGTGGACAGGGTCGCGAGCAGATGCGCGCGGCTGAGCACCGACGGGGCGAGGTCGGTGAGCGACTTCGTCATCGATCGCGTCACGTCCGCAAGCGCGTCCTCAAAGACGCCCTTCCCGCGGGGTCGCGTCGCCCCAGGCGCGAGGTCGCGGTGCCACTCCGGGTTCGTCAGCGCCAGCTGATCGAGCACCTGCATCACGATCTCGTAAGGCGTCACCCGTGGTGGGCTCAAGCTCACCGCGAGGGCACGCGCGCTGACCGCGGTCGCTTGATGCCACGTCCCCGGCGGAAGGTAGAGAACGTCACCGGGCCGAAGAACGACCTCCGCGAAGGAGACCTCACGCGCCGGCATCGGAACGCCAGCGAAGCCTCCGGCGTATGTCGCGCGACCGTCGATCCGCACACCGTTCCGCACCGCGTGAGGCATCGCGGGCGTCTCGGAGTACTCCCATTTTTTCTCCCCCTCGAGCTGAACGACGAAGACATGGTCGCGGTCGAGATGCATCCCGAACCCTGCCCCGCGCGGAGAGACGTAGAGCTTGGCGAATCCTCCCGGTCCGGTCCCGAGGTCCGCGGAGAGCGCGCGCAGCGCGGCTGCGATCGGCGCACCGCTGCTGACGTCGCCGCAGATGGTGTGACCGCGCGCGAGCTCCGCGTCGATCTGCGCTGAGTCGATCCGCCACTGCTCGTGCCCGTTGGGCCCTCGCCTCGCGGCGTCGACATCGCGGAGGAACGCGCGCTTCGCGAAGCGCGCGTCGCAGTAGAGGTCACGCGCCGGGTCGCGCGTTTCGGCCCCGCGCGTGACGAGCGCGGCCTGGCTGTAGCGCTCCTTGAGGAACGCGGTCACCGAGAGAGGCGCGATCAGAGAGGCGAGGCTCACCGGTGGATCGTACCGCGACGCTCAGCCGACGAGGCCAGGGACGCTCCCCGACATTTCTCCGAGCCGCGACGGCAGCCCGTACCCCGGGAGCAGGCTCGAAAAGACTTGAGCGGGGTGCATGTCGACCGCGCGAATGTGCAGCCCTCCGTTGACCCCGCCGAGACGACCGCCGACCAACATCACCATGTTCTCGGTGCTGTGCGCCTTCTGCGAGTTCCCGCTCTCGGGATCAAACCCGTAACCGCCTTCGAAGAGGAGGACGACGTTGGTGTGATCGAGCAGCGAGCTTCCGTCTGGCGCCATCGTGTCGCGCAGGCCAGCGACCATCCGCGCGAAGAAGGCGACGTGCCACCCCAGCGTGTCTTGAAACGCCTGAGGCGTGGCGCCGCCGTGGGTCATCTCGTGCATATCGCTGGCGCCACCGACGGGGTCTTGTGCGTTGATGAAGGTCTGGTCGAGCGAGATGCGCATCGCGACAGAACGCGTCAGATCGCAGGTCATCGCCATCTTCGCGAGGTCGACCATCGTGTTCCCGCGCAGGGTCTCGCGGCTGTAACCCACCCCGGGCGTATAGAGCAGGTTCCCGTTCTCCCGCGTACGGTGCCCATCGGCGATCGCGGGATCGGTCCCGGGCGTGGTCGGCACCACACAGGCGCCGGTGCCAGGCTCCGGCACCATCGCGAGTCGTCGCTCAAGCCCGCGCAGCTCATCGAAATGCTGCTCAAGCCGGAGCTGGTCGTAGCGCCCGAGCCGGGATCGAATCGAGCTCGTTCGGGTGCGAAGCGCCGACAAGATCCCGCGGCGCTGGGTCATGCGCGCGATCGCTTCCTCACGTCCGTCGTCCGGCGGGATAAAGCCCGAGAAGAGCGACTCGTACGCCAATCGCGGGCTCACGACCGCGTCGATCCCGCGCGTTCTTCCATCAGCGCGCCGCGTCGACAACGCGTCGAGCCCCCCGCCGCTCGAGTTGGACCCAGTGATGTAGCGCGCCGCCTGCACGCGGTAGCTCAGCGAAGGGTGAATGGTGCCCTCGCCGATCGCGTCCGCGATGATGAGATCAACACTTGTCCCGCCCTCGCCCGCGCTGCGGTTGGGGCCGCGGCGCACTCCCGACATCTGCGGCTCCGCGGTGTTGTAGTGGAAGTGAACGGACTTTCCGCCCGGCGGAATCGCGCCATCGGGCCCCCATGGGATCTTGAGGCCTGAGACGACCGAGACCTCGTCTTGTACACCGTAGCCGCGCTCGCGCTCCCCGTACGTGATCGCCCCGGTGCCCAGTGGGGCCATCGAGCGCGGGAGGTCGTAGCCGGCACCGGTTCTCGTTGGGAGCAGATGGTGCGTGTCTCCGCTGCCGTCACGACCGGCGGAGATCCCTCCGTACATCACGACGAACCGTTTCGGCTCGGCGCCGCCTTGCGCGCTCGCGCGCGACTCCGCCGTGAGCTCAAGCGCGGGGAGCACCGCGGCGGTCGCCCCGAGCCCGCGAAGAAGAGCGCGCCTCGTCAGTCCGTTGGCCATCACTCCACCTCTTCTTCTTGGCGCTCGACGAATGCGTCGGCGGACACGATCGCGGTCACGAGCTGCCGCAACGTAAAGTCTCCTTCGCCCAGCGCGTCATCGAGCTCGTCGATGGTGCGCGCGTCCGAACGATCAAGCTCACCGCGACCGACCACAAAGCGGTGCATCTGCTTCAGGAAACAGTCGCGCAGCAGACCGGACTCCAGACCGAGCTCCGCGAGCTCGCCCGGACCCGAGAACGTGCCGATATCGACGAGCTCTCCATCTCCGCGGATCTCGCACACGGATTCGTCCACATCCGTCGTCGGGATGTCGATCTCGTGCGTGCGGAACCGCCCGCGTTGATCAAACGCTTCCAACCCGAAGCCAACCGGGTCCATCGCGGCGTGGCAGTCGATGCACCCACCCTCGCTGTGCTGCGCATAGCGTTGTTCCTTGCAGAGCGCGTCGGACTCGGGCGGAGCGTCCACGTCCACCTCGGGAGGAGCGGGGTTGATGGTCCGGCAGAACGCGCGCGTCTGGACCGCGAGACCGCGAAGTACGGGGCTGGTGTCGCCGAGCTTGCCGCCGATCGAGAGGAAGGTGCCGTGTGAAAAGAGCCCTCGCCGTGCGTCCATCTCATAGCGGACCCAGTCGCTCCCGCTTTCCGGAACGGGGAGGTCGTAATTCATCGCGAGGATCTCGTTGACGTAGGTCTCCTCGAGTCGGAAGACGTCTTGCCAGGCCATCTCGTCATCGAAGAGCACGCGCGAAAAGAGCGCCTCGGTCTCCGCGCGCATAGCGAGCCCGAGCTCGTCGCCCGGGATGAGCTTCTCGTACCCCAGCCACATGGAGTGAAAGAGCGTGAAGCGTTCGCGAGCGCGCGGGTCTTCGAGCATGTCCATGGCCGCGCTCGTGCGACCGGCGGCGGTGTCGAGCGCGCCGGCTTCCGCGAGGTCGAGAAGCGCGGAGCTCGGCACGCTTCCCCAGAGAAAGAACGCCATTCGGCTCGCGACTTCGTTCGCGGAGAGTTTGAAGTACCCAGGCTTTTCCGGAACGGGGGTGCCGATCTCAACGCGGTACAGAAACTCGGGGTCTTGAAGGAGCAGCTGCACGACGATGGAGACGCCTTCATAGAAATCGTCGAAGCGCTCTGCGGACGCGAGCGCCCCCTCGAACGCATCGTCGCCGTCGAGGAAGAACGCCACGTCCTCGTCTGTGAGGGCGCGACGAAGCGCGAGCCGACCGCCCCGCCGCAGGAACGACTCCATGCAGTCGCGATCGGTCGCGGTTGTTGGGGTGCAGCCGACGACCGTATCCCGTCGCGCGGTGTCTTCGAGCAGACGCGCCGCGGCGTCACGCGCGAGCAGTTCACTGCCCTCAATCAGACCTGGGGAGACCCGCTGCTCGCGGTAGTCCGTGTCGAAGGGGGTACGTGGGTCTTCCGGGAGCAGCGCACGCGCGGGTCGACTGAGGTCACCGAGGACCACCTCCAGCGCGCTGTCGTATTGAAGCGCAGTGATCCGGCGTAGGCCCATCCGCGGAACGGTGTCGCGCAGATCTTCCGTCGCGCCTCCGCCGCCTCCGCCGCCGCCGCCGCCAGGTCGCTCCCAATCCGGCAGCTCGTTGTTTCGCGGATCGATCGTGCCCGCGTGACGGCGACCCAAAGAACTCGTGACCGCGTCAAAGACGACATGCGACGAGTTTATGAGACCCCTTCATCCCAACGGCTTACACAAATACCCAAGGTTGCTGTGACTCGCGAGTCCAACGGACATGCGCGCGCGTGACCTCCCGGTGAACACGATCTTCATGGGCCTTTTCTGCACTCTCATCTGTGGAGCGGCGCTCTTTCTTTTCAACGTCGATCCGATGTGGGTGGTTCCGCCGCTCGTCCTGGTGCTCCCCATTGGGGTCCTCCGGGATCGGGCTCGGGCCGCAAGGCGTCCTTCAGCGAAAAGCGTTGGGGCCTACTGCCTCGCGCTCGCGGTCGGGGCGCTCCCCATCTCCTTCTCCGTTCTCATCGCCTCGGCTGGGGTGCTCGTCGTCTTGGCGCTCGTTGGAGGGTTCGTCGCGTCTCGCTTGTCCCGCGCCTCGGGCAGCGTCGTCGGCTTGGGCGCCGATCGGGTGACCCTGCGAACGCCCAGCGATGTGTTGGTGTCGTTCCCCCGTCGCGCGGTCAGCGCGGCGTCCGGATTCCTCCTCGAGACCGACACCCGGATGTCGATGCTCGGCTGGGGCAAGCTGGGCCCGAGCTCGGTTCCCTTTCGGCGTGAAACCACCGTCGAGTTCTCACCGCTCCTCGTTCGTGCCAGCGACCAAGAGCTGACTATCGCGTTGCGTCGACACGTCGGGGCGGCGGTGCTGGGGATCGTCGCGCTCACCCTTGTATCGTTCGCCGGCAACATCATGCGAAGCGTCTACTTCCCGACATGCGCGATCAATGAAGTCGTAGGTTGTTCCCCGCCCGTCGACGCGGTCCCCATCGAGGCCGCCCGCGTGGACGCGACAAACGGCGAACCGGCCGCTCGTCGCTGTGCGATTGCGATGCGGAACGGCAGACGAGTGAGCTTTCCCATCCGCTGAAGCGGCTGTCACGTTGGTTGACCCTCACGACCACCCCTCTACAATCGCGTAGCGCCTCTATCGGCGCGCGCTCGGAGGTAAAACGTGCTGAGAAACACATGGGGACGGTGGATGTGCGCGACCCTGAGCACCGCGCTGCTGAGCTGCGCGCAACCGGCTGACCTTCCTGAGCACGTCGAGGCGGAACTCATCGTTCCGGGCCCGTACATGATCCCAGGTGACACCGAGCGGGTCGGCGACTCCCAAAGCGTCGAGTACACAGGCGCCGGAACCTGGCGCGGCGAATCGGGCTGCAGCGGCGGTGCCACTCCGGGCGCGCTCGCGCTGAAGGACTATATCTTCACCGCGTTCCCGCACATCGAGACGATCTACGTCTACAACTGCCGACCGATCTCCGGCTCATCGACGATGTCGCTCCACTCCCTCGGACGCGCGCTCGACATCATGGTGCCGCAAGAGGCGGGCGACGCGGACAACGGCGCAGGCGATCCCATCGCGAACTGGCTCATCGAAAACGCTGAAGAGATCGGGATTCAGTACTTCATCTGGGACCAGTGGACGTGGAACGCGAGCCGCACGCCCGGGATGAAGGGACGACGCTACGGCGGCAGCAACCCGCACACCGATCACCTTCACGTCGAGCTCAGCGTCGCGGGCAGCCAAATGGAGACGCCGTGGTTTGACGGCCCGATGACTCCGCCTGACGCCGCTCCCTGTGAGCCCATCCCGGCGAGCGGAGGTATCCTCCAAGAGACGAGCGACTGTTTCACACCGTTCGGAAACTCCCGCTACTGGCGATCCGAGTCGGGCGGAAGCGCGGGCGGTCTGTTGTGGACGAACGCCTGGGAGAACGAGACTCCGGGGAACTGGGCGCGCTGGCAAGTTCAGATGGACGCGCCCGGCCGCTACGACGTCGACGTCCACACGCCTGCCCCGTGGAACGTGCATACCAACACACGCTACGAAGTGGCGCACGAGGGTGGCCGCGAGACTCAGTTCATCGATCAGAGCCGCATGGACGGTTGGCAACGACTCGGGTCGTTTTCGTTTGCGGGCGAAGGCGGACGCGTCGAGGTCTTTGACAACACGAGCGAAGACGTAGGCGACGATCAACACATCGCGGTCGACGCGATCCGCTTCACGCCCGCCGGCGCCACGCCGGAACCCGATCCAGAGCCCGATCCGGATCCCGAGCCCGATCCGGATCCCGAGCCTGACCCCGAGCCTGACCCCGACCCGGACCCAGGACCGCGTCCCGAACCACCGCCCACCGTCGAGCCTCCCGAAGGAGGAGACGACCCGATGGTCTACGACGAGATGTCGGGTGGCTTCAGCAACCCTGCGGGCCTGACCGGAGGGTGCGGTGTCAACCTCGCGAACACCGACGCACCACTGAGCGCGCTCTGTGTCCTCGCGCTCGTGTTGCTGCGTCGTCGTCGTCGTCGTCCGAGCGACCGACTGAGCTGACAGCGAGGCCAGGTGACTGGTACATCCCCCGTATGCAGCTCCGACTGCTCACTTGGAACATCAACGGGCTCGATGAAAAGCGCATCGGTCCACGTATGGAGAAGCTCTGTCTCAACGTTCTCGTCGGCGGAGATCTCCGCGCCGCGCTAGAGGGACGCGAGACCCGGCCGGTGCCCGACATCGTGGTGTTTCAGGAAATGACCCGGCGCGCGTATACGTCGCAAATCCGGAACCACTTTCGCGCCGCGGGCTTTCAGCTCGTTCCCTTTGAGGTCCCGAGAGACGTCGAGGACTACCTCTTGATCGGGGTCCGCCCCCCGTTCGAGATCGACAAGACCAACCTCGACCCCTTTCTCTTCAGCCCGCTCGGGCGATCCTGCCTCAAGGCCGACATCACCTGCGAAGGGCGACGCTTTCGCGTGATGACCGCCCACATGGAGAGCCTCGCCAGTGGGAGCGAAGCGCGGGTCGAGCAGCTCGACCAGCTCGGAGGATGGATCGAGCGCGCGACGGTGCCGTGTGTTTTCGCGGGAGACACCAATCTACGGCAGCGTGAATGGAAGGCGCGTGATCCCGACCTGGAGATCATCGACGCCTATGACGCGGCGGACCGACCGCGCGAGTACGGCCCCACCTGGTGGACAGACGATGGTTCTCGCGCCTTTCGTTTCGACCGGGTCTTCTTCGACGCGGCCAGTTCGTGGCAGGTCGAGTCCTTCACGACCCGCGTCCTCCCCGTCTCGAGCGATCACGCAGGCGTCGAGGTCGTTCTGCGTCTTCCCTGAGCGAGATGCATGACCTAACGTGAGCGAGTGCCGAGACGCTCCCTTACCCGCGCGCGCTCGAACGCGCAGCTGCACGCAATGTGTCCTGCCCCGTGCGTGACGGTGCGCCGCGCTGGCATCGAGTCCACTAAGCGGGCGTCCTCGTGAGCGACCAGATCACTGAGCGGTTTCCGATCGAGGGGACGTACGACTTCCGCGCCTCGCTCTCGCTGGAGATCTACGGCGGCGACCCGACCGTCCGCCGATCCGAAGAGGGCGCGATTACGCTCGGCCGACGCACGCCGGCGGGTCCTGGCGCGGTTCGGCTCTCCGCGACCCGCGACGAACTGCTCGCGGAGGGATTCGGCCCGGGTGGCGAGTGGCTCGTGGGCGAAGCGCCGCGGCTCACTGGGCTCGCGGATCCCGGGGCTGACCTCGCGTTCTTCGCCAACGACGCCACGGCGCACGCGCTCTTCAAGAAGAAACCGGGTCTGCGCTTGACCATGGCGGCGCGCGTCTTCGACTCGCTCGTGCGCATCGTCCTGGAGCAGCGCGTGCAGACCCGCGAAGCCTGCGACTCCTACCGCAAGATGGTCTACGCGTTGTCGACATCCGCGCCGGGTCCGGACGAGGTCATGTTGCCGATCGACCCAAGCGTGTTCGCGCGGCTGCCCTATGAAGAGCTGCACCACTTCGAGGTGGAGAAGGCGCGCGCCGATACGATCAAGCGCGCGGCGAAGCACCAACGAAAGATCGACGCGCTCCGAGACGCCGTCATCGCGGATCCGGTCGAGGGCCGCGCCAAGGCGCGCGCGCTCCTCCCCAAGATCCGCGGTATCGGACCATGGACCAGCGAGAATCTCCTTGGTCGCGCGCTCGCGTGCCCTGACGCCGTCCCGACCGGCGACTACGGGCTGCCGAACGCGGTGGGGTACACGTTCACAAACGTTGAGCGCGGACACGACGACGAAGAGATGCTGCGGTTGCTCGCGCCATTCGCGGGACAGCGAGGGCGAGTCGTGAGGCAGGTCTACCTCGCCGGCAAGAGCCCCCCGCGCCGCGGTCCGCGGAGAAAGCGTCGCTGGTACTGACGTAAGCGGGAGCGGTGGCGCGCTCCTCCAAAGCGACGCGGGAGCGATGAGAGCGCCGCGACGACGCCCAAGATAGCGAGAGCGAAGCCAGAGGCCCAGCGATACGTATCGCGCGCTGCCAGCACGCCGCTCTCGCGCTTAAGCGGGCGATAGACCAAGAGCCCGCGGTCGACGCTGACGCCGAGCTCCTGCGCAACGTTCGTGATGACGGCCGAGTCTCGCTTCGTGACGTGGAAGTCTCGAGCGAGTCGGATCACGTCTCCGCGATAAGCGCCGCGCCGGACCACGACCGCCGTCACGACCGGCCGCCCACCGACATCGCGAAACCCGATGGGCGCGACCCGCGCACCGCTGTACCGCGTCGCGTCGTCCCACCAAGGGCCGCGCACCGCGTCAAATCCACGAGGGGCGCGCGCGGTGACCTCCGCGAACGCGAGCGCCCCTTCTTCGTCCGCGGCCGCGGACGCGAGCCAGTCCTTGGAGAACGACAACGACGTGACGCTGACGCACATCATGACCAAGGCGATGAGCGACGCCACGAACCCGATGACCAAGCCTCGCGACCACGCCATCCCGGCCGCGATCGCGCATCCACCGAAGAGCGCGACGATCACGAGTCCCTCATTGAGCGGGAGCGCTCCGCCCAGCGCTCCGCAAAGCGCACCGACCAACATCGACCCCGGCACCAGGATGAGTCCCGCCCCGAACGCGCCCGTCGCGCCTCGATAGCCTGCGCGGATCAGCGCCGATCCCCACACGAGGCAGATCACCGCGAGCTAAATGTCCCCGAACAAGATCCAGAGCTTGGGCGACATCGCGGACATCCTCGCGAATTCAACGGAGCCGCGCCACCGAGAAGGTGTCGCTCTATCTGATGCTGCTAGACTCGAGCCGTGGCCTGGGAACCCATTGAGCGCCTGCCTGAACAAGGAAAGGGAGACCCTTTTCGCTCCGCCGCGGAACCGATCTTGGCGGCGCGCGGAAAACGGACCGCGAGCGAAGAGCGGCAAGACTCATTGGCGGCGTCCGCGGAGTTTCCCGCGAGCGACATGGTGGAGCGCCTCGCGATCAGTGATCGCTTTCTCTACCTCGAGCGCGCCGACGGTCGCTGTGAGCGCGTGCGTTTGAGTCGCGTCACCGGCTTCGCGCGCGAAGGGAAGCGAAACATCTACGCGGTCCGCGACGCGGCCGACTTCTCCCTGTGTCGTCGCGATGACTGCCCGGCCGAACTCTTCCTCGCGAAGCACCTCGCGTCTTCCGGCGAGTTTCGCGCGCGGAACCTCTTCTTTCCCATGGTCCCCTCGCTGCTCTTCTTTCACGTCGCGTTCTTCTTGCCGTACGAAGCGCAGATCCATCCCGTCGCGCACTGGAACACCTTCCGCGTCATCGCTTTGATCGCGGGCGTCGTGCTGGCGCTGGTCCTCCCGACGCGGACGTGGCTCAACGGCGTGGGGCTCCACCGCGCGCGCGGGATCATTCCCTGGCTTCGCTGGACGGTTCCGATGGAAGAGATCGATCGCTTCGTGGGCTCGCGACTCCCCATGAACGAAGGGAGCGACCTCATCTCGGTCGACGTGCGGTTCACCGACGACCGGCGTTTCGCCTCCCTCGTGAAGAGCAAGACGTCCGCGCTGCTGCGAAAGCGCGGGACCGAAGCGAGCGTCGCGATCGCGCACCTCACCGAGATCCACGAGCAGGCCCTCCAGCCCACTGAGTGAGGCAGGAGCTCAGGTCGGGGTGCGGTCGAAGCGTTGGTTCAGGAACGCGATCAGCGAAACGAAGAGCGCGAAGAAGAGCGTGATGCCGAAGAACGCGCGGGCGATCCAGCGCGCCTCGAGGATGGACGCGAGGGAACCGGTCGGCGTGTAGACCAAGGTCTCGTTCGTCATCCCCTCGCCTTGCAGCGCAGCCGCCTCGTCGAGCGCCGCCTCCGCCACCGCAGACGGGGCGTCGTCGCGTAACACGACGAGCGGCTCTTCGTCGGGGAGCTCCGGGAAGCGGGTGCCGTCGTTCACATACGCGACCGTGACCCAACCGGCCGCGTCATAGGTCAGCGGCGCAGCGTAGTAGTCACCGAAGGAGTCCCCGTTGATCTCCGACCGCGCGAGCACAAACGAAGCGGGTCGGTCTGCCGCGACGCGATCCAGCGGGACCTCCTCCGCGCTGACCCACGCGACG
Organism: uncultured bacterium; assembly: GCA_938024995.1. GTDB lineage: Bacteria > Myxococcota_A > Polyangia > Polyangiales > Houyiibacteriaceae > CALJDU01. The sequence continues at coordinate 223 of CALJDU010000027.1, read as the reverse complement.
AAGTGGGTCGTAAAACCAAAGTACAAGACGATCAGCAACACACTGACGCTTGAAGCGATGACCGCGACGATCATCGACGCCCCTTTCGAGAGCCACGCCCACGCGACCGCGCTCAGCCCAACGAACGCGCTGCCGATGAACACCTGGTCGAGCGTGATTGGAAACGCGGAGGCGAGCGACCCCAGGCAAACCGCGGCGGCGATGGTCATCACGACCATCGCCG
>CALJDU010000026.1 GCA_938024995.1 uncultured bacterium | reverse complement strand
GCGGGCTCGCCGCGCGCTTCCCGTACCGCGTTCATGATCGCGCGCTCGGTCTCCTCAAGCGAACCTGACCCATCGATGTGCACGATGGTGTCGTTGGGGAAGTACGCGTCGATCTCCAGGTAGAACTTCGTGAGCCGTTCCTGCAGCTGGTCGTCGTCGAAGATCTCTCGCTTCCCAGAGCGATCCATCCGCCGCTGCCGCGCGATGTCGGGAGGCACGTCCAAGACGATCGTGAGATCGGGTCGGCGCGCATATTTGTTGAGCGCCTCGACCCACGCGATGGTGTCCTGCGCGCCGCCGCCGGTGATCGACTGGTACGCGATCGACGAGTGGTCATAGCGGTCGGTCAGCACCGTCACGCCGTCCATCAGGTTCGGGACGATCTCCGCTTCCAAGTGATCGAGCCGGTCCGCCGCGAAGAGCAGCGCCATCGTCGACCAACCCGGCGCCTTCATCCCGCCGTGCATGGTCGGGACGATCAAGCGACCCGAGAGCATCTGCCGAATCATCGTTCCGATGGGGCCGTCGCTCGGCTCGCGCGTGGTGTGCACCGGGAGACCGCGCGCGGAGAGCCCGCGCTTCAACAGCTTCGTGTGGGTCGTGGTGCCCGCGCCGTCGACGCCCTCGATCGCGATAAAGAGACCTTCGATCACGAGCGAACGCTATCACAGCTCCGAGTTCGTGCGACCCGCGCCCTCGACCGCTTAAAACGAAAACGGCGCGGTCACCCGCGCCGTTTTCTAGGTCATCGTCGCGACTACTCGAAGATGCGATCGACCTGGCGGAGGTAACGCGCGGCGCGGCGCTTCGCGATCCGGTTGCTGAGTCGTGACTCCGGGAGCACGTCCCCAGCTTCCAGCACCTCACGCAGGAGGCTCACGTAGAGCTCGCGGTCACCACGCTTCACCGCGTAGGTCTTCGCCATGTTGACGAGCGCCAAGAGCGAACGTCGCTCCGAGACCGCGAGCGCGCGTTCCCAGGCCTGCCCCGCCGCGTCGAGATCCGCGCCCATCGCCGAGCTCGCGATGACGGCGAGGAAGGTGAGGCCCGCGCCGTAGTAGTAGTTCGGATCCAGAGCGACCGAGCGCTCGACGAGCGCCTTGGCGAACGCGAGGTCGGCGACCGCCTCCATGTTGTCGCGGGAGACGTTGATGTAGGAGCCCCAGGCGTAGCCGGTCCACAGGAGCGAAACCGCGTCCTCGGTCTCCGTGAAGTTGTCGTTGAGCCATCCCTCGAAGACGTCGAGGCCGCCGGCCATCGCTTCGTCCCAACCCTCTGCGCGGAGCGACATGCGGTGCTTACCGAGGTCGCGAGCGCGCAGGTACATCTGCTGAGCGCGGCGACGCTGGTACGCCGCCTCTTGGAGATCGCCGCGAAGCTCGGCCTGCTCGGCCCAGTCCTCGACCCAACCGTAGCCGTAGGCGACGTACGAGCGGATGCCGTTGAGCAAGATGCGCTCGTTCTCGGGAACGACGCGCAGGATGCCTTCCATCTGAATGATGGTGGCGGGAACGGCTTCACCGGCCGTGTCCCAGTCCCAGTACTCCTGGAACGCGGGAGACGCGCGCTCGAAGAGCTTGGATGTGGAGTTTGCGGTCAGCTTTGTGAGGTCACACCCCATCGAGCCGAGGGCCATGGCGATGGACACGAGGCCCGCGGAGGTGCCCATAAGGACCGAAGAAAGACGCATAGAACGGGTGTATTCGTGGTCACTCGACCTTGTCAACGACGTCGTGGCGCATCTGCTCCCAGGCTGCAGAAACATGGTTGGGAAAACGCCACGTCGCGTTGAAGACCCGCGCGAGAAGGGTCGACGCGGCAGCGCCGCTTGCGCAGCCCCCCTGCGACTCCGCATGCTTGTTCCCATGCATCGTTTGACCGGCGCGCTCGTGGCCGCCCTTCTTCTCTTCGCTTCGCTCCCTGCGCTCGCCTCGGTCACCACCGCGCGCTCGCTCGCCGATCTCGTCCGCGAGGCAGAAGACGTCGTCGTCGTCGAGGCGCTTGACGAAAACAGCCACTACGACACACGCGGGCGCATCGTCACCGACGTCCGCTTGCGCGTTCGCGAGACGATGAAGGGCAGCCACAGCAGCGGCGATGAGCTCATGGTGCGGGTCCTGGGTGGCGCGGTCGGCGACATCGGGATGCGCATCGAAGGCGAGCCGACCTTCGCGGTCGGTCAGCGCTCCGTGCTCTTTGCGAAAACCGCAGGCGCTCATCTTCGCCCCGTGGGGATGTCCCAAGGCGTCCTCCCCATCCTCGAGCACGCCGGCGTCGACTTCGTCACACCTGGCGGGGCAGGCTTGCACTTGGTCCAGCGCAGCGGGACCCAGCTGATCGACGCGCCTGCCGCCCTCCTTCAGCCACGCGAGCTCCCGAGCTTCCTCGACGAGCTTCGCGCGCTGGTGGCGGCACAATGAAGACTCTTCATCGACTCGTCGCGGTGAGCGCGGTCGTCGGGACGCTCCTCGCGTTCCTTCCGTCCAGCGCGAGCGCCTACTGCCGGATGACCACCAGTCGCGATCCAGCCCCGCTCGGTGGCTGTCAGCTGGAAGGTGTCCCGCTCGGCTGGAACCGAAGCTGCATCGTGTACGCGGTCGATGAGAGAGGTTCGCGTGACCTCGACATCGACGTCCTCCGCAACATCGTCGGCAGCTCCTTCTCGACCTGGGAAGAGGTCCTGTGCGACGGAACGCGCACCGACTTTCAGATCCGCGAGACCACGCAGCTCGCGCGCTGCCGCGACGCGCAGTACCGCACCTGTCTCGGCAACGTGAACATCGTGGCGTTCGTGGACGACTGGCCGGAGCGGAACCTCGATCCCACCGCGTTCGCGGTCACGACCGTGTGGCACTCTCGCTCGACGGGCGAGATCTTCGACGCGGACATTCAGGTCAACGAGCGACTCGGTCCGTACGGCGTTTGCCCTTCCGCGGGTTGCCCGGCGACGGATGGCGACGACGGCACGGTCGATCTGCAGAACGTGCTCACGCATGAGATCGGCCACTTCTTCGGCATCGCGCACTCCCCAATGATCAACACGACGATGTACGCACGGTCGCCTCGCGGCGAGACCAGCAAGCGCATCTTGCGGACCGACGACGTAAACGCGATCTGCGAGATCTACCCGCCAGGGAGCGCGACGGGCGAGTGTGACTTCACGCCGCGCGGCGGCCTCGACCTCGACTGTGAAGACGACGAAGGCCAGAACGAGTGCAAGGGATGCGCGGCGTCCGGTCCGGTCGACCGCGGGAGCCTCGCGCTGATCGTGCTCGCCCTCCTCGTGGTTCGCCGACGGTCCTGAGATGAAAAGCGCTGCGCTCTTCTTGCTCATCCTCTCGGTCGGGTGCGGTTCGAGCGGGTGCGGCGGCGCGGCCAAGGTGGATCCAGTCACGCCCGCTCCGCTCGCGGAAGCTCCCACCGAGACACCACCGGAGCCCGTCGTCGCATCGATTCCGTCGTCCCCAGATGACGTGCTCGCGGCGTTGGTTCAGGCGCTCCGCGAGAACGACGCGGAGGCGATCGGCGCGCTTGTTGACCCCGTGCACGGCGCGACCTTCTGGGGCACGCCCGGGTGCTGCCTCTCGCCGGTCTTGGACAACGTTCACGGAGACCTCGACTTCACGTCTGCGCTCTTCGACGCGCAGGACTTCGA
>CALJDU010000025.1 GCA_938024995.1 uncultured bacterium | reverse complement strand
GTCGTGATACGAGATCACGTCGCCGCCCCAGGTATCCGACATCACCTTGGTGATCGCGGCCGTGAGCGTGGTCTTGCCGTGATCGATGTGACCGATGGTCCCAACGTTCACGTGTGGCTTGGTGCGTACGAACTTTTCTTTACCCATGGCGTTCCTATTGGGTCTTTCTAGAAGGGGTTGTGTGGAGAGTGGTTTTCAGAGCCCAGGATGAGGTTCGAACTCACGACCTCCTCCTTACCAAGGAGGTGCTCTACCACTGAGCTACCTGGGCGATCGTTTTCTAATGAGTGAGCCGAAGCTCGGAGCGGGAGACCGGGGTCGAACCGGCGACGTTCAGCTTGGAAAGCTGACGCTCTACCAACTGAGCTACTCCCGCAAAAGTGTTGTCATCGTCTCCCTCGAGAACAGATTCGTTTGGTAGCCAGCTGCCGTGCGCGAGAACGCAGTGCAGGTGGCTTGGTGGAGGGTGGTGGGTTCGAACCACCGTAGGCGTACGCCGGCAGATTTACAGTCTGCTCCCTTTGACCGCTCGGGCAACCCTCCGAGATCGCCAACCGAATCTGTCTTTTGGTTGAAGCTTTCTTCCTCCAGATTCTTTCGAATCGCCAGTCTTGGCCGACACGAGCTGACGATGGGACTCGAACCCATGACCCCCTGTTTACAAAACAGGTGCTCTACCAATTGAGCTACGCCAGCAAAGAGGACTCGTGAATCGAGCCCTCGGTTTTGTTCATCGAGCCGCGCGTTCTGTGAGAGCGAACGACCCGAATATTTTCGATTTCCCTAGGCTTTTCGGGGCAAAAGTGCCCTTCGAGCTTTGGGGCCGCGTTATTTACGGTGACCTCTCCAAGGTGTCAAGCACAAAGTTTGCCACACCTGATACGGATCACGGCTGAGCCAAATTAGAGGCGGAAGAGGCGGTTTGGGGTGCTTCGCCGTCTGTTGGCGGGCTGTCCGAATTTGGGGACGAGTCGCTATCGCTGCTGCTCGTGGTGGCCTCTGGAGCAGGCTCGGTGGGGTCTCGCGGATAGCGCGGCTCTGGCGGCGCGACTTCTTCTTCACTGGACGGCAATCCGCCGGTCCCTTCCGGTTGAGCGAGCAGTCGGGCACGCGCGGTCTCAAGATCTTGGTGAATCCGACGCGTCCACTCGGTCTCAATGCCCGTGCGCTCCACCATCATCAAGGTCAGCTCCCAATACCGAATCGAGTGGCGAACGAGCGGCTTGACGAGGAGCGCGAGCTCGTTCCGATACTCCTCCTCGTAGATCGGCATGTTCGCTTCTGTGATGTGGATCCGGGGCGGCGGAACGGGTGCGTTCATGATCGCGTTCCAGAACGACTCGTACATCTGACCAATGTGATAGCCGGCGGCCGCGGCCCAGTGCGGATCGCGATGGCGAATGGTGTCGAAGTAGGCACGCTGCGCTCGCAAGATCAGCTGGGCCCGTCCTTCGAGCACTGCGCGCTGCTCTTCTACGCGTCCCACGGGCACCTCGATCGCTTCGGCCTGCAACCGGATCGTCTCCGCGTGGACGTAGTTCGCGGCGCCCAAGAAGTACTCGTCGCGCACCGGCTCATCTTCTGGACGGGTTCGGGCAAAGGAGAGCGCGCTCTGGGCACGCTCGCTCGCTTCATCGAAACGCTCTTCGCCATAGAGCGCTTGCGCTTGCCGCGCCATCGCCTCCACTCGCTCATCGTTGGTGAGATCGTTCCGCTCCGCGATCCGGGTCGCGAGGGCCAGCGTCTCGTCCCAACGATCTTGGGCGACGTACACCGCGGCGAGCTGGAAGCTCGCGTGCTTCACGTCTTCGCTCTCGGGCAGATCCGCGAGCAGAGTCTCGAAACGACGCGCGGCTTCCGGGAAATTCGCGTTCTGCTGAAGACACAGACCCGCGTTGTAGAGCGCATGAGAGATCAGCGAACTGCTGGGGAAATCGCTGACCACGCGATCGTAGCGCTCGACCGCTCCCTCGCAGTCTCCTTGTTGCGCCAACCGAACGCCTTCTCGGAAGAGCGAGTCCGCGTCCACGCTCTCGAACTCATAGCCGTCCTCACCTGTCCGCGCGATGATGTGCATCTCTTCAATATCGACCACCTCGCGGGACGTTGGGGTCGTGGGTTGAGAGGTGCGCCCACCACAGGCGGACAGCGCGAGGGCCGCGATGAGAGCGACCGCGAACTCATGTGTCATACGTTCTCGACAACGTGGCGGCGCGGAAAGTTCCGAACGAACTTCCCGACAGAGGGGAGCCGGCGGCCCAAAGCGACGTAGATCGTAGTGCGTTTCGCTCTCGGGCCTCATTCGGTTCACCGTCACAGCGTAACGCCTAAGCGCAACCGCGTTACGCGTAACACTCGCGCTTCGGTGTTACGCACAACCTGTTTTCATCAATGATTACGGAGCATAACGTGCTGGCACGCCTCGTGCTCATTGTCCTGGTGTCGCCGAAACAACGGCGCTCAACCACGGAGCCAATACGAGATGATGAACGCACTGCAACCGACCGACTGGACTGACCTTGAGCTGCTCGACCTGATGCTTGAGAAGGACGGGAAGGCTTGGAAGGAGTTCCACCGTCGCTTCGATCGCCTCATCTACCGCTGCATCCACAAGATCACGAGCCGCTTCCGCAGCGTTCTCTGTGACGACGATGTCCGCGAGATTTACGCGCAGTTCCTGATCAACATCACGGTGCGCGACATGAAGAAGCTCCGCGCCTACGACCCGACCCGCGCGAGCAAGCTCAGCTCCTGGATCGGTCTCCTCGTGACCAACACCGCGTGGGACCACCTCCGCAAGATTTCCCGTCAGCCTCACGTGACCGACCTCGACGACGCGGTCGGTGTCCGCAGCTACGACGCGGGTCCCGACGATGAGCTCCTTCGCAAGCAGCGCTGGAACCTCGTGCAGGAAACGCTCAAGGGATTTTCCGCGCGCGACCAGCGCTTTGTTCAGCTCTACTTCGTCGACGGCATGACGCCGGAGCAGATCGCCAACAACATGGAGATCAGCGTGAAGACCGTCTACAGCAAGAAGCACAAGATCCGCTGTCGACTCGAGAAGGAGCTCCGCGCGGCGGCCTGATCGCTGGCTGGGACCCGTTTGCTGAAAAGTGGGTGCATGTCCTACATGTGACTACAGTGTCGGACATGATTCGCGAACGCCGCATCAGTCGCCGGCTCCCTTTGGAGCTTTGTGTCCACCAGGTCGTTGGAGATCGGCTCGTTCCGGGCTTTACGAAAGACGTGAGCTCATCTGGGCTCTTGCTCGACCCCGGCCAGAAGGCGCGCGCAGTCTCCGGCACGCCGAAGTCGTTCGTGACGCGTTTCCCGGAGCGCTCACGCTCACGCTCAGCGGACCTGGTCCAGCTTGAGCTTCCGCTTCCGGGCGAGAGCGACACGCTCTGGATGTGTGGTCGGCTGATTCACGACAAGCCGAACCAAGGTCAGGCGATCTCGTTCGTGCGAATGGCGCAAACCCATCGACGCTGGCTGCGCGAGTGGCTGCACGAGCAGCGCGTGAAGCACGCCGCCGGACAGCGCTTGGTTCCCGTGACACGCGGCGGCGTCAGGATTCTGCGTCCGCCACAGATCATCTGCTGAGCCCATGCTGCTCGTCATCCTGTGGCTGATCTCAAAAACCACGCTGAACGCGCCGAAAGCAGACGACAGGCGAACCTGAGCGCGGCCTGAGCGGAGCGACCGACGTGAACGCCGCAAGGCGAGGTTTGCCCCCTCCTCAAAGCCCCTACCGAAAACCGCGCGGCTCCGAAGCGATCTGCTTCAGAAGATCACGGCCTGCTCTGGCCACACTTGCGTCGGGGATCGCGTCCCACAAGAGCCGTAGTTCGTTGTGGGAGAGCGAGAGCTTCGCTTCGCCGATGCGCGACAACAGCGGTCGCGCGTTCTGTGTGAGGATGCCGTCCGGAATCTCAGGCGGCCCGTGTCCCAACTGAGCAGCGAAGTTCGGGAGGTTCGCGCGCTCGCTCCGGATGCTCGCGAGGAGCACCGGGCGTCCTTGGTGGCCGGTGAGCTGAAACGTGATCGTCCCCGCTGCGCTCTCGTCCATCGCGGACGTCGCGCCCGGTGCGGAGGTGAACGACGTCGCGGCTCGAAACGCGTCGACCCCCAGCGACGCGATGGTCGCCACGACCTCGATCGCCGAGCAGAGCTCACCGCGGTTCTCGCTCAGTCCCATCCACTCGAGCTTGATGTCGTTCACGCTGGTATCGAGCGTCGCCTTGTCGTGGCTCTCGACCATCGCCGTGAGGAGCGAGTCGACCGAGCCCAAGGCGCGACGAAGAACGTCAACGGAGTGAGGTGACGACACCGCGAACTTCTTGTCGAACGCGGCGTGCCCGAGCTCAAGGTCTTTGGTTAAGCCGACGCGGTTCCCGATCTTGAGCAACACGTTGTCGGGCGTGAACTTGAACGATGGGCCGGAGCCCGCGGCGAAGCGGCTCACAATTCGGGTGTAGGAGTAGCTGTGCTTGCCGCGCTGAACGACGTGGCTGTCAAGCACCACCGAGACCCCCGGTCGTGAAACGAATACGCGATCTGTCTCCCGACCAAAGAAGCGCTCGGCGCCGCGGATGTACTCACCGTTCAGCTCCTGGGCGACGGCTCGCCACACCAACTCCCGACGCGCCGCGACCTTCCGCGAGTACCAGACGGTACCGCCGAGGATCCCCGCGAACGTCGCGATCATCCCGCCGATGGCCAGCGTTGCTCCCATGGCCGGACTGTAACCGAGAGATGAAGCCGGCGATCCACTCGTTCGAGAGATCAGCGAAACCCGCGCGGGGATTGACTCCGGACGTGCGTGAAGATGTGGGTCCGTTCGCGGCGTCCGGCGACCCGTGTGTCAAGCGTCGCGGTGACGCCGGCGCGCTTCACGACGACGCGATCCGTCTCGCCGCGAAAGGTCGTTTCGTTCGCTTCGACAAACGCTCTGTCCAGATCCGCGGCGACGCGCTTCCAGAGAACACACTGATGTTGAGTCACGCGACGGAAGTACCAAAACGAGCCCGCGGGCGCGCTCGCCATCCGCGCCGCGATTCCAGCGATGAGACCCCATCCCAGCGGCCGAGGTGACGCGCGAAGCGGTCCCGTCTCGACCCATCGAAAGTTCCGAATTCGCGCCAATCACGCGAGGTATTTGCGAACGCGTGTCAGGTCCGCGTTGACACCGAAGAGCCACCTTGCATAGTTTTCGCGCGCCCTCCTCTGCGTCCCTCCCTCTCGCGAAAACCTGCTCCCCGAAAACCTCTCCGTGTCGCCCTCTCCTCGTGGTGGTGGCGCGTCGAGGAAGACGTCATTCCCTATGGCGTTGAGCGAAGACCTGATCGAGCACCATGACCCGTCGAACCAAGTTCATCTTCATCACCGGTGGCGTCGTCAGCTCCATCGGGAAGGGCCTCGCCGCGGCCTCCATGGGCGCGCTGATGGAGGCGCGTGGGCTCCGCGTCACGCACCTCAAGCTCGACCCGTACATCAACGTCGACCCCGGCACGATGTCGCCGTACCAGCACGGCGAAGTGTTCGTGACCGACGATGGCGCGGAGACCGATCTCGACCTCGGTCACTATGAGCGCTTCACCTCCGTCAAGCTGAGCCGCGCGAACAACTTCACGACCGGGCGCATCTACGACACCGTCATCTCGAAGGAGCGACGCGGTGAGTACCTCGGCGCGACGATCCAGGTCATCCCGCACATCACCGACGAGATCAAAGCGCGTGTTCGCCAAGCGACCGACGGCTACGACCTCGCGTTCGTCGAGATCGGCGGCACGGTCGGTGACATCGAGTCGCTGCCGTTCTTGGAGGCCGTCCGTCAGCTCAAGGTCGAGGCCGGTCCGCAGAACGCGGTCAGCGTTCACGTCACCCTCGTGCCGTACATCCGCGCCGCGGGCGAGCTCAAGACCAAGCCCACGCAGCACTCGGTGAAAGAGCTCTTGGGTCTCGGCATCCAACCCGAGATTTTGATCTGCCGGGTCGAGGAAGATCTCCCGCGGTCGCTCAAAGAAAAAATCGCGCACTTCTGCAACGTGCCGGTGCAAGCCGTGATCGCGGCACCGGACGTCGGCGTGATCTACGAGCTCCCGCTCACGCTTCACAACGAAGGTCTCGACCAACAGATCGTCGAGAAGCTCAACATTTGGTCGCGTGAACCGGATCTGTCGGAGTGGCGCCAAGTCGTCGAGAAGACCATGCGACCCAGCGGCAGTGTCTCGGTCGCCGTGGTCGGGAAGTACGTCCACCTTCGCGACTCCTACAAGTCGCTCCACGAATCGCTCGTTCACGGCGGGCTCGCGAACGACGTGAAGCTCAACCTCACTTACGTCGACAGCGAGTCACTCGTCGAAGGCGCGATCGAAGAGCAGCTCAGCGCACATGACGCCGTCTTGGTTCCGGGCGGCTTCGGCGACCGCGGGACCGAAGGAAAGATCCGCGCGATCAAGTACGCGCGCGAACACGGCGTTCCCTTCTTCGGGATCTGTCTCGGGATGCAAATGGCGGTTGTCGAGTACGCCCGTCACGTGTGTGGACTCGAGGGCGCGAACAGCGCCGAGTTCGACCCAGACGCGCCGCACCTCGTCGTTCACTTGATGCCGGGGCAGCGGGGCGTTCGCGACAAGGGCGCGACGATGCGACTCGGCGCGTACCCTTGCGTGCTCAAAGAAGGCTCCCTCGCCGCGGACATCTACCGCACCACGGAGATTAGCGAGCGTCACCGCCATCGCTACGAGGTGAACAACGAGCACCGCGAACAGATCGAAGCGGCTGGCCTTCACCTGAGCGGGCTCTCGCCCGACGGTCAGCTCGTCGAGATGGTCGAGCTCAAGGAGCACCCCTACTTCGTGGGCTGCCAGTTTCATCCCGAGTTTAAGAGCAAGCCCCGGCGTCCACACCCGCTTTTCGCGCGTTTCGTGAAGGCCGCCGTTGAGCATCAACGAGCACGGGAGTCATCCCGCACGGCGACCGAAACGCCGCTCGTAAACTAGCAGCAGGCTAGCGATCCCAGGCGCACATCCGTGCGTTCGATGACACGACCCCCGACGCGCTTGATCGGAAGCGAGGTCGGATACGTGCGTTCCGGCTGGTTAGTTCGTAAGATGAGACCTGGAGATATTAATGAAGCTTGCTCTTACTTTCGTGCTCTCGGCGTTCTTGTTCATCGGCTGCGGTGATGACGACACGGGCGAGGCCGACACCGCGGTCGCGCCCGACACCACGGTCGGCACTGACACCGCAGTCGGCACCGACACCAACCCCCCAATGGACACAGGGACCCCGCCGACCGACACCGGCAGCGGGGTCGACACGGGAAGCATGATGACAGGTTGCCCCTCGGGCGCCTGCACCCTGCTCCCCACCAACGGTGGGTGTGAAGCAGGTCAGGGCTGCTACCTCACGGGCGACGGACTCACCTGCAACCCAGCCGGAACGGTGACCGCAGGCGGCGCCTGCGAGTTCGCGAACGACTGCATGGAAGGCCTTGGTTGCAACCGCCGCGCGGGGGAGCCGATGGGCACCTGCACGAACTACTGCTGCGAAGGCTCGGACGAAGGCTGCCCCGCGGGCGAGGTCTGCCTCGTGAACCTCGTCGACGGCGAGATGGAGCCGACCGGCGTCAAGCTCTGCGTGCTCCCCGATGGCTGTAACGTCCTCGAGCAGACCGGCTGTGAAGACGGGGAAGGCTGCTACCCGGTCGACGGTGGCGCGGCGCTCTGTGGAGCGGCGGGCACGGTCGAGACCGGCGGCGCGTGCGGCGCGGAGCAGTGCGCTCCCGGCAACATCTGCATCACCACGATGCCCGACGCGCCGGCGATGTGCGCGGCGGTCTGCCGACGACCGACCGGCGAGCCGTCCTGTGCGGAAGGCTTCGCGTGCGGCGGCATCACCGGCTTCCCGGAAGACATCGGCGTTTGCGTCGCGATGTAGCGCAGCTGCGCTCTCTGTGAACCACCACGCCCCACACTCCGTGGTCTCCCAACACATTCGCCTCGCCGCCTGCGCGCTCCTGTGCGTAGCCGCGATGGCGTGCGGTGATGACGACTCCGCTCCGCCTCCTGCCGACACGGGCGTCCCAATGGACGCCAGTTTCCTCGACTCCATCTCGCTCGATACGTCGACCGCAGACACATTCGTTTCGGACACCGGCTCCGATGCGCCGCCTTTTACAGACACCGGGACGAGTGACCTTTGCGAAGAAGGAGTCTGTGACCCCACCGACGTCGAGGCGTGCACCGAAGAGACGTCATGCGTCCTGACCGCCGATGGTCCGGCGTGCGTCGAGCTGCTCGCTCCAGGCGAGCGCGGTGCACCATGCGACGCGCTCAACGGCTGCGCGGCTGGCCTCTCTTGCTTTCTCAAGCGGGACGGCGGCGAGTGCGGGCGACCGTGCTGTGCAACCGGCAGCGCGTGCGAGCCCGGAGAGTCATGCGGCGGCGCGAACATGTTGGTCGACGGAAGCACGACAACCTTTGGCGAGTGCCTCCCACCGCGCCCGTGCAACGTGCTCTCGAGCGCGTCGTGTGAACCAAGCGAGGCCTGCTACATCGTTTCGTCCACCGGCACGACGGACTGCCTCTTCGCGGGCGAAGCCGACGTAGGTGAGCGCTGCGCGATGCAGAATGATTGCGCGGGAGGGCTCTTTTGCGCCGGCATCAGTGACTCGATGTGCGTGCGCATCTGTGAACTCGGTGTGGAGGGCAGCTGCCCCGCGATGGAAGGCAGCTGCCAAGCCTACGCGCAGTCGCCTCCCGGAACGGGGCTTTGCACGCGCGAAGCCAGCCGGATGTAGTTTCGGGTTTGCGCGTTCGAGTTTGCGCGCACGAGCTGCTGAAAAACTCGCAGGCGCGCTTCGCACGCGGCCTCGCACCTCTTCCGTCGTCCGCCGCCGCTCAAAGAACATCGTTTCCGCACAGGCGCTCAGGCGCGGGTTCCGGAGCGCAGCGGAGAACGCGCGGCGATGGCGCCGCGGGTGCGGAAACAAAGAATGCTCGGCATTGTTGTCGGTCAGAGGACACGAACGAGATACGGGCAGCATCACAAATCGCATCCAGCGAATTTTTCAGCAGCCTGCTTGCTAGATCACACCGTCCCGGAGCCAGGCGCCGAACCGCTCCCCGATCATCAACGTCGGGAAGTTTGTGTTCGCGCTCGGCACCGTCGGCATGATGCTCGCGTCCGCGATGTAGAGACCACGGACGCCGAAGACGCGGCCATACTGGTCGCAGGCTCCGGTCGCGATCGACTCACCCATCGGAATGGTGCCGCATGGATGGTAGCCCGATCCGCATTGCTTCTTGATCCATGATCGGATGGCGCGCCGGTTCGTCAGACCGCGCTCTCCCGGAACGAGGAACGTCCCGAGGTCGCGCATTGCTTTTGAGGTGCCGCAGAGCCACGCGAGCTCCATCGCCTCGACCGCTTTCTCAAGGTCATCCGGATCGTCCAGGAAGTCGGAGTGGATTTGCGGCTTCTGATGAACATCCGCGGTCGCGAAGTGGATCCGGCTCGTTCCCTTCGGTTTGCCCACGCTGCACATGATGCTGACGCACGGTACGTCCACGCCGATGAGCGGGAGAAAGGACCCGGGCTGAAGCTGCATCTCGTTGTCGCGGCCGCCCCGCTCCGGCCGATAGCGCATCGTCGTCTGAATGATCGGGTCGTCAGTGTTCACGACACCTGGCTTCGGGAGAAAGAAGATCGCGGTCCCGGGATGATCAAGGAGGTGCGCGCCGACCGCCGGGTTGTCCGCGATGACGTTCACGCCGATGCGGCCGAGCTCCGCGCGAGGACCGATCCCTGAACGCAAGAGGATCCCCAAGCTCCCGATGGCGCCGCCCGAGAGCACGACGCGGTCAGTCGCGATCTTCTGAACGACGCCGTTGGTCTCAACCTCCACGCCGATGACCGCGCGCTCGCGAAAGAGGACTCGACGCACCAGAGTTTGAGAGCGAATCGAGAGCCCCGCCCGAGCGCGGACGTCGCGGGTGAGGTAGCAAAGCGCGGCGCTCTGCCGGACCCCGTCGATCTTGTTCATCGCGTGCGGGCCCGCCCCGGTCGTGTCGGGCGCGTTGTGATCATCGCACTGTGCGAAGCCAAGCTCGCGGCACGCCTCGAGAAAGGCCGCCTGCCACGTCACCAGTTCGTTCGCCGGATGCCTCCGCACGCGAATCGGTCCGTCGTTGCCGTGGTGCTCGTTCTGAATATCGAGGTCGTTCTCGATTCGTTTGAACGCTGGGAGACACTTCGCGAAGGTCCACTCGAGGAGCCCGCGCTCGGCCCACTCGTCGTAGTCATAGGCCTGGCCGCGGAGCGCGATGCAGGTGTTTACTGCGGACGAGCCTCCCACGACTTTCCCTCGCGGGTAGTAGATGGAGCCCGACCCGCGAACCGGCTGGTGCCGAAACCCCCAGTCGTGGTCCGTCATGGAGTTCCGCGTTCCGTCTCGGAGATCGGACGGCGGCGCGCCCGCGTAGTCCGGTCCGGCTTCGATGAGCAGCACCTCGTGCGCGCCCTCCGTCATCCTCGCGGCGATCACGGCGCCCGCGGACCCGGCTCCCACGACGATGGTCTGTGCGCTCTTCATCTTCACTCCGACTCGTCTGACGCAGGCGCGCGGTTCGCTTTCTCCACATGGCCAGAGACGCCGAAACGCTTCGCGAGCTTCACCTCGACATCGCGTAGGGTCAGGTCGCGAAAAAGGAGACCCACCATCGCGTGATAGAGCAAGTCGGCGGCTTCGCTCGCGACCCGGTCATCGGTTTCGCTCGCGAGCGCGATGGCGAGCTCGTCCGCTTCTTCGATCAGCTTCTCGCCGATCTTGGGCGCGCCCTTCTTCAGGAGCGAGCGCGTGTAGCTCACGCCTTCCGTCGCGGCTTTGCGCGCGGCGAGCTCTTCGGTCAGGCGCACGAGGATCGGGACCGCGCGCTCACCGTCTCCGTCGGACACGCCCTCGCTCGTGACATGTCGATAGAAGCAACTCGGCGCTCCTGTGTGACAGCTCGGGCCGCTTGGCTCCGCGAGATACACGAGCGCGTCGCCATCGCAGTCCGCGAAGACATCGACCACGCGGATCGTGTTACCGCTGCTCTCGCCTTTGCGCCAAAGCGATTGGCGCGAGCGGCTGAAGAACCACGCTTCGCCGGTCTCCAGGGTCTTGTGCAGCGCCTCGCGATTGGCGTGCGCGAGCATTCGAATTTCGCCTGTGAAGCGATCTTGAACCACGATCGAGACAAGCCCCGCCCGGTCCCACTTCAGCGCGTCGAGTGACATGCTGAAGAGTGACCGGACGGGGCTCCCTCAATCAAGGACCGCGGGACCCTCATTCCGCGGACCTAGGCAAACATCAGACACGTTTGTATGTGACTGAGGCCTACCGGTTGGCGACCACCTACCCCCTGGTCGCCGCCATCTGCGCCTGAACGCGAGCCTCGTTGATTCTCTCGAGGTGCGTCATGGCCTTCTCGACGGTGCGCTCAAGCGACTCTTGAAGCTCGTCGAGCTGCTGCGCGGTCTCGCCAACGATCTCGGCTGCGTGATCTCGCGCGTCAGCTCTGCTGCTTGCGCGTGTCGCCGCGAAGCTGATGGCGGCTCCGAGCGCATCGCCCCCTGCGGAGACTCCCTGTGCCGCACGGTTGAAGCGGGTGGACGCCGGGGTCGACTCCGTACCGTCCATTTTCGCCTCCGCAGCTCCGCTGAGGATAGCGTTCCCGGCTTTCACCACACCTCCAACGACTCCAGCCACCAGTTGAATCCGCGCGGCCTTCCTACGCTGACCGAGCGCAGCGCGACGCAAGCCCGTCTGCTGCTGCCGTGCGCGACGTTCGGTCTGACGTGAGCTGTCGCGAAGCTCGTCGAGCTGCACGCTGATCTGCGCGATGGTGCTCTCGATCCCGCCGAGCACCTGCATGCTCGCGGCTTGGGCTTCGAGGTCCTCGCGGGGCGTGATGGTCGGGGTTGGCGGCGGGGAGTTCTGAATCGTGGTCATGTCTTCTTCTCGGTCAGGTTGGTGGGTGGTTTCGTGGCTTAGGCAGGAACGCGGACGGCGGCGTCCATCGCCTGACCTTGGGCGGCGACCATCGCGTGAATGCGTCGCATGGTCCGCTGGAAGCGTGCCTCGATCTCCTTGGCGGCTTCGGTCTCCTCTTCGATGTCGTCGAGGGCGAGGTCGACGACGATCTGCTGACCGTCCGCGCTGATCGTGAGCTTGCTGGCATCGGCCTGGAACTTGGCGTGCGCGATGTCGACGCCGGCTTCCGCGGCTTGACCCACGGCGACCGCGACCTTCACGACCGTCGCGGCGGTCTTGAGCGCAGCGGGCAACGCAGCGACGCCAGAAACGTTCCCGCTCACCGCCATGAGCGCGGCGCCGACGACCTTGAACGCGAGCGAGACCCAGGCCGCCTTCTGCGGATCGATCTTGCCGTTCTCCGCGAGCTTCTCGACCACCTCGCCAGCGACCATCAACGCAACTCCGGCGACCGCCAGCGCAAGCGACGCGCCGCCGGTGTAAATCGCGCCCACCGCAGCGATCGCGGTGACGACCGCACCGACCAGCTTCTTCACCCACTTCGGCATTCGATTCGTGAGCCTGTTGGCGGCCTCCATCGCCTTTTCGAGAAACTCGGCCTTCTGCGCTTCCGCCGCTTCTGCGCGGAGAGATGAGGCTTCGACGCCTTGCTGCGCGGTCGTGCTCTGGGTGTCCCGCAGCTGCGCTTGCAGCCCGGTCATCATCGCGAACGGGTCGAGCACGATGCTGATCGCGGCGCTCAGGTCCGCCTGCGAAATCGCTCCGCTGGCGCTGAGCTCGTTGCCGAGCGGGGAGGTGGTGCGCCCGATGGCGATCGCGACCGCCGTCTCGGGAAGCGCGCTTGCGGCCCCCGTCGAACGGGTCGGGTTCGCGGGCGGGACGTGGGGGTTGGGCTGAATCCGGGTAGTCATGAAAATCCCTGAGTGAACTGTTCGGCGGCGACGGCTTTGTGGACGCGCCCGGCCAAGCGATAGGCACGCGCGAGGAGACGCCAAGAGGTGAGGTCGTTTACGTCGAGCGCGACGGCGACTTCGAGAACATCGATGGCGGCGCCAGGACGACCACGGCGGAGCTCAGTGGAGCCGACCGTGCGAAGGGGCGCCGCGCTGCCCAGGTCAAGCGCCTGGGCCAGCGAGGGCGACGCATTCGTCATCAGATGTTCCGCGTAATCGCTTGCTCGGACTCGTGGATCTTGTTCAGCATCTGCGTGGACATGCTGATGACCTGCGAGCGCTGCTGCATGAGCGACTGAAGCTGAACCATGCGCATCTCGTTGCCAGAGTTGATGGCGCGAGCCTCAGTCTGGATGCTCTGAACAATGGTCCCAAACGACTGCGCGGTACTCGAGAATTCAACGCTCTCCCCAAGTTGGCTCCGAACTCCCCTCAGCTTTCCTTCGAAGCCCTCAAGGCTTGCGCTGACCAGAATCAACTCGGCGTGGGTCTCAGGAGAGCCATCTCGCCACAGCTCTTCTTGCCGCGCCGTGAGCTCAGCCACTTTCGCTTCGTACTGGGACTCCAGTCGGCTCAAGCCAGGTGCGTCGCTCGTTCCAATGATCCCGTGTTCAATCGCCAGGTCGGCCGCGTTGACCTCCTGTCCCTCGAACTCGAAGACAACCTCGCTCAAGTCAACAGAATCGCTCCCACCATCGTCGCGGCGCTGAAGCTCGGCCTGAATCGCCTGCGCGACCTGAGTCTTGCGCGCCGCGCGCTGCGACATCCGCGTCGCGTCCTGGAGCGCTGCGGTCTGCGTTCCGATTTGGTCGTCCATGTCGCCGAGGCGCTTTCGAAGCAGCGCGATCACGACATCGGGGCTGAGCGCCATGCCGCCTTCGTTGCCGAAGTCAACGTGCGCGCCGGTGATGGGGGAGGTCGAGGGAGTAGCGGTAATCGTGGTCATTTGGGGTCTCGTTCTTTCTGCGCTTACGCGCGCATGAAGTAGGTGGGAGGAAGCGCGGAGGGCGCGCGGTGCTTGGTTCGGGCGGAGGGAAGCGGCTCGAGCTGGTCGTTCTCTTCGAGCGTGAGCATCAACGCTTCTGCGCTCTCGGCCGCCGCCGCGATGCTCTCTTCGTCAACGCCAGAAGCGCAGATGAGGTCGGCGACCTCGAGGTCTTGCCGGCGGAGCTCCGCGAGCGCGCGGTGAAGCTCGTCCTCGATGCGGGCGGCTCGTCGTTTTTCGTCGTTCTTCATTCACTCGCTCCTTGTGAGCCGGGTATCGGCGGAGCGCGGAAGGGGTTTCCGATCAAATGAAGATTGTGCTCACAGCGCCCACAAAGCACTGTTAACACTCGGCTTTAAAGATGGGCGTTCAGAACGGGTGCAAGACCGAAACGTAGAATTGGGGGTCGTATCGCTCTTCTGGGCTGAGCCCCACGTCGAAGCGGAAAACGAAACTCTTGGCCCAATACGCTCCCACCCCGCCGCCAAACGAGACGAGGATCTTCCTTAGGTCGCCGCCGAAGTCGCGGTACCCAAGCCCGACCCACCCGAAGTCCGCGAACGCCTGAAGCAAGAGCTGAAACTTGCCCGGCTTTCCAATCGCGGCCCATCGCAGTTCTGCCTGCGCGAGCACCTTGATGCGCCCAATGAAACGCCGCCCTCGAACCCCGCGACCGATCTGTTGGCCGCCAAACGCCAGGTCCGACCAGAAACCACCGACCGATCCCAGCGATGTCGTCGGCGCGTCGCCAAAGATTAGGTCCACCATCCCGCGACCGGCGACGACCAAACGCTCGTTCCGCGTGAGCGGGTAGTAGCCCGCGGCCACCGCGTTGATGCCGCCATAGTTCCAGCGGCTCGCGATCACGCGCGAAGACACCCGCGCGGTCGTCGACCAAACGTAGCCTCGGGTCGGCCGTCGCTCGTTGTCACGGCGATCCATAAAGAAGCCCACGCGAAGCTCCGAGAGCAGCCCGCGTTCGCCGTCCGGGAAGTCCTGCCCATAGCGGCTCCCCGCGTACGGACCGCGGTTCGAGTAAAACCCCGGCACGCCGTAGTCCAAGTTCAAGAGCGCGATGAATTCAAAGTCCTTGTTTCGAAACGGGGCCCACCGAAGGGTCGCGCGCGCCGCCGGTCTCATCACGCGGAACCGGTAGTAGCGCGCGAGAAACGTCTCGTGCTCCTCGGTCCCCGGTACGAAGCCTTGGCGCGCCGCGTCTCGTTCCGCGTCTCGCCTGCTGCACGTGACGCGATTGCCCACCCCGCAATAGTGGCCCACCGGGGTCGCCGTGAATGACGCCAGCAGCTCCAAGCGGAGCGGCTTTCCGAAGAGCCCCACGCGCTCCCAGAGGAACTCATAGAACTGCACCAGTTTGCTCGTCAGCACCGCGACCGCGCGCACGGTGTCGCGGTAGGGCTCGACGCCCTCTTCGTAGTGGTAGAGCTGCGCGACCAGCGCTCCGACGAAGCCGATGTCCGAGCTGTAGCCGATGAACGGCAGCAAGCTGAACTCGTATGGCTTGAAGCCTTCGTACTCTTCGGCCGGGTCGCCCAGCCCGTCGGCGCCCTCCGCGGCCGCCTCGTTAGCGTCTTGGGCGGATCCGGGAGCCGACGCGAGAAGCACGACGAAAAGCGCCGCGCACCCACTCCGTCTCAACCACCCGCTCACGACTGGGGAATCTAACCGACATGTGGGGCACGCGCTCGACGCTGACGCCTTCTCTTTGGTAGACCGCTGGTCATGGCGACCGCGGCCCTCGGCTCTTCTCGCAAGATCGCAGACGCCGTCCTCGCGGCGATCGTGGTGCTGATCGTCGGGATGATGATCGTCCCGCTTCCCACGACGCTCCTCGATCTGCTGATCGCGAGCAACGTCAGCGTCGCGGTCTTGATGCTCCTTGTCTCCATGTATATCCGGAGCGGGCTGCAGTTCACCTCGTTCCCAACCGTCCTGCTCGTCACCACGCTCTTCCGGCTCGCGCTCAACGTCTCGTCCACTCGGCTCATCTTGCTCAACGCAGACGCGGGCGACGTGATCGCGGCCTTCGGCAACTTCGTCGTCCAGGGCAACTACGTCGTCGGCGCGGTCATCTTCTTGATCCTGACGCTGATTCAGTTCCTGGTGATCGCCAAGGGCAGCGAACGCGTCGCGGAGGTCGGCGCGCGCTTCACGCTCGACGCCATGCCCGGCAAGCAGATGAGCATCGACGCGGAGCTTCGCTCAGGCGCGCTCACCCAGGAACAAGCCCGCGAGAAGCGCGCGACCTTGCAACGCGAGAGTCAGTTCTACGGCGCGATGGACGGCGCGATGAAGTTCGTGAAGGGCGACGCGATCGCGGGCATCGTCATCACGGTCGTCAACATCTTGGGCGGCTTGGCGATCGGCATCGCGATGCGCGACATGTCCGCAGACGACGCGCTCAAGACCTTCGGCTTGCTCACCATCGGCGACGGACTCGTCAGCCAGATCCCCGCGCTCTTGATCTCGACCGCGGCGGGCTTGGTGGTCACGCGGGTCGCCTCCGAGAACGAAGACTCAAGCCTCGGCGGCGACGTCGCGCAGCAGATCTTCGGCAACCCGAAAGCGCTCGGCATCGCCGCGATCTTTTTGCTCCTGCTCGCGAGCGTCCCCGGCCTCCCCTTCCTCCCTTTCATTGTCTTGGCGATCGTCTTCGGCGCCCTCGCCTGGCGCCTCAGTCGCGCGCCGGCCCCGCTCGTCGCGCCGGAGCAGGTCGTCGCGAAACAAGAAGCGGCGCGGGAAACCAAAGCGCGTCGACAGATGGTCCCGCTGGTCGTCCCGGTCACGGTCGATCTCTCCCCGACGCTCGCCGAGCAGATCACAGATGGCTCTGGCGGTGGCGCGTTCCTCGAGGACAACGTGCCCGAGCTGCGAGATGCGCTCTTTTTGGACCTCGGCATCGCGCTCCCGGGCGTTCGCGTACGCACGTCGCCGCACCTGGAAGGCGCGCGCTATCTGATCTCCACGCAGGAGGTCCCCGTCATCGACGGCGAGGTCGAAGGCGAGCTGATGGCGCTCGAGACCGTGGGGGTGCTCGCGGGGTACGGAGTGCAAGCGCGGCCCGCGCGCGATCCTGCGACCGGAGCCTCCGCGGGCTGGGTCGACGAGAGCGCGCGCGAGTCTTTGGAAGCTGCGCAGATCCCGTTGCTCACTCGAGGCGCGGTCGTGTCCGCGGCGCTTGAACGCGCGGTGCGTCGACGCGCGCGCGATCTCATCGGGATGCAAGAGGTCCAAGCGATGCTCGACCAGCTCGAGCGCGCCTACCCCGCGCTCGTGAAGAACGTCGTCCCCAAGCCGGTCTCGCTCGCGCTCCTCACAGATGTCTTGCGACGCTTGGTCGAGGAGAGCATCAGCGTGCGGCCGATGCGTGAGATCTTGGAAGCGCTCGCGACCTACGCGCCAAACGAGCGCGATCCGGTCACCCTGACGGAGCTCGTCAGGAGCGAGCTCAAACGCATGATCACGCACTCGTTCGCTCACGAGGGCGCGATCGCGGCGTTCACGCTGAGCCCGGACATCGAAGAGGTCGTACGCGACGGTGTCCAGCGAACGGCGACCGGCACCTACCTCGCGATCGCGCCAGACCTGGTTCGCGACATTGTCAGCGTTGTGAAGCGAGCCGCCGAAGATCTGGATGGTGACGCGCTCGTCGTGGTGACCGCACCGGACGTCCGCCGCTATGTCCGGATGCTCCTTCACGTGCAGCTTCCGGACGCGGTGGTCCTCAGTTTCGGCGAGCTGGATCCCGAGGCGCAGGTGGTCTCGCTTGGCCAGATCGGCATGGGCGGCCTTGAATAGCTGTGAACCCCTCTTCACGCTTGAGGGGAGATCGTGCTCGCCCGCCCTCAGGCCTGGTCTCCACGGCTTGAGATCACTCAGTAAATTGGCTCAGGAGCGATCCGCCAACTTGGCACTCAGCTTGCTTAGTTCAAGGGCGTGATGAACCGAGTTGCCATTTTGATCGCTGCGCTCGCCGCGATTGCCCTCCCCGAGCTTGCTGCCCCCTCGAGCGCGTCTGCACAAGGTTGCGCGGACAGCGACGCGGCGTTTTGCGCGAGCGTGGACATCCGTATCGGAGGAGGCCGTCGCCAGCGCGTTCGCCAAGCGCCGCCTCCTCCCCCGCCACCCCGTCAGGGTGTCGTGATTGTTCAGCCGGCGCCTCCGCCACCTCCACCTCGTCAGGTCGTGGTTGTGCCCCAGCACCGGCCCCAGCGCGTGATGGTGGTGCAGCAGGCGCCCGTCTACGTCCCGGTTCGGCGCGCTCCGCAACAGCGTCACCGTCGTTTCGGATGGCACGGCAGAGTCGCAGGGATGTTCGGAAACAACGCCAGCCTTGGCGGCTTCCACACCGGACTTCGCATCCGTCCCGTTCCGCACTTCGCGATTGATCTCGGTATCGGCGCCTATGGCGGCACGGACTACAACGGCGCGGACCGCGTCGAGGTTCCGCTCACCGTCGACGCCCTGTTCTACCTCAACCCCCGTCGTCGCTTTCAGGTCTACCTCTTGGCCGGTGTCGGCACCTCGTTCGCCGCGACGGACGGCTACATCCCCGCGACCGGTGACTATGGCTCGCGCACCTTCCGCTACGCGGGCGCTGAGATCGGCATCGGTCTCGAGTTCCGCGTCACGCAAGCCTTCGCGCTCTCGACCGACTTCCGCGCCTTCGCCCGAACGCGAATCGGCGGCGACGGAATTCCCGAGTACGTCAACGAGGCCACCGGCGAGGTCGCGAACTCCTCCGTCGGCGCGCTCGGTTCCTTCGGAGCGACCGTCTACTGGTAGTCGCTCACCACGATTCGGAAAACGGGAAGCCACGCGCTTCCCGTTTTCGTTTAATGGTTACGCTCCGACGATGATCCAGTGGACCGAGATCAGCGCCGACGTTCAGCTCGCGGAGCTTGAGCTCTCGCGCGACGACTTCTTTCTCTCGCTCGCCGACCCAACCTTCGCGCTCTCGCTCGCGACCGTGATGGCGAGCATCGCGACAGGCAACGGCTACCCCGCCATTCGCTGGGAATGCGCGCCGCGTCGATTCGCCGACACCCGCGACGCCACCTTCGTGATCGTCAACGCGCCTCATCTCGCGCGGGTCTCGCCCGAGCCGCACACGTTCGCCGAGCACTTCGGGAGCGGACACGCGGCGACCTTCACCAACTTGCGGGGCGACACCGACCTCATCGCGCCCACCGACGCACAGGCGGACTACGCACATCTCCTCCGTTTTCTCATCTCCGCGAGCGACGCCGAAAAAGTCGAGCTCTTCGCCCATGTCTCGACCGCGGTCAGCCTGAGCGCGACCGATCCGCTCTGGGTGAGCACCGCCGGCGCGGGCGTTCACTGGCTTCACGTTCGCCTCGACCCCCGCCCGAAGTACTACGCTCATGCTCCCTTCCGTGATCGCGAAGCCTAGAGCGTGATTCAAAATGGGTGAGCGAGTTCCGCCCAGGGTCGCACCTCTGGTCGAAGACGTTATGATCTCTTCGGTTGGTCGGGGGCACGTTGACGGATACACAGGCAAACGAACAAAGGAGCCTCCGCGTCGCGCTGGTCGGTCTGGGTGACGCGGGAGGCCATCACGCTCGCGCGCTGCTCGCCCAAGACGAACGCGTCACGTTCGCTGCGATCGCGGCGCACTCTCAAGCCGGCGTCGACCGCTTCCGT
This sequence comes from uncultured bacterium, assembly GCA_938024995.1. Lineage (GTDB taxonomy): Bacteria > Myxococcota_A > Polyangia > Polyangiales > Houyiibacteriaceae > CALJDU01. The sequence continues at coordinate 45,143 of CALJDU010000025.1, read as the reverse complement.
GAACAGTTCCCGATCGCGCGCGACCTGCCGTCCTTTCTCAGTCTCGGCGCCCTCCTGAACGCGAACGTGTGTGACGCGGTGATCTTGGCGACGCCCGATGCGCTCCACGTTGAGCACGCGTTGATGAGCGTCGCGGCCGGCGTTCACGTCCTCGTCGAGAAGCCGCTCGCCCTCACCTCAAGTGACGCGCGCCAGCTTCAAGAACACGTCGCCCGCCACGACCGGACGGTAAACGTTGGCTACCACCTGCGTCATCACGCCGGACACGTACGCATCAAGGCTCAGCTCGCGGACATGATCGGCGCGCCGCGCAAAGTCGCGATCGAGTGGGCCTGGCCCGATCCCGCGACCTCCGGTTGGCGAGCCCGCGGTCAGCTCGCGCGTTCGTGGAGCTTGGCGGCCCTCGGCACCCATGGCATCGACCTCGCGCTCTGGTTTCTCGACGCGGTCGAGATCGAGCGACACGCCTCGCTCTTGAAAATGGCAGGCGACCTCGACACCGCGCATGAGGTCACCTTCGAAGCAGGAGGCGCGCTCGTGCACGTCGCGGGCTCCATCACCTATCGCGCGCGTTCCCGCGTTACGCTGATCGGCACGGAAGGCGAGATCACCTGCCGCGGAACGCTCGGCGCGCGAGGGGACGGCGAGATCTGGCACAAGCGCGGCCGCACCGACCCGGTGGCCGTCGCGTTCGACCCCGTCCATCCCTACACCGCACAGCTCAGCGCGTTCGCCCAAGCGGCCGCGAAACGATCCCGCTATAACCTCGTCCGCGAGATCACGAACGTCACGCTCATCGAGGAGATGTTTTCCAATGCCCAACCCACCTGATACTTGCTGCTCCCGCTGCGGAACCGCCTACGCCTCGACCGACGGTTACCCGCGCGCTTGCGTCAACGCCGAGTGCGGCGCGCAGACCTGGGCCAACCCCGTCCCGGTCGCGGTCGTTCTCGTTCCCGTCACGACCGAGAGCGGCACTGGCCTCTTGGTGATCCGCCGCGGCATCCCCCCACAGGTCGGCAAGCTCGCGATCGTGGGCGGGTTCGTCGACGCCGAGGAGACGTGGCAGTCCGCCGGCGCGCGAGAGGTCATGGAAGAAACTCAGGTCGCCATCGACGCGGGGAGCCTCAAGCCGTTTTGGTACACCTCGACCGAGCCGAGGCCGAACCGCGTCTTGCTCTTCTCAACCGCCGCGCCGCTCGAGGCGTCCGCGCTCCCCCCGTTCAACGCGACGAACGAGACCACCGAGCGCGGCCTCGTGTTTGGTCCCGACGGCCTCGAGGACATCATCGCGTTCTCGCTCCATCTCGAAGCGGCGCGGCGGTGGTTCGCAGAGAACGACATCACGGGTCCACACGCCTACGCCGCCATTTAGGTCCGCAAGATGAAGCACCTCCTCCGAACCGAGACGCTCGACTACCGCGGCAAAACGTTCCGCGTCCCCATCTTCGATCAAGCCGACTCCGTCACGCTGCTCGCGAACGAAGAGAAGGCGTACCCCGTCGATCGAGAGAGCCGCATCGTCAAAGACATCGGCACGACCTTCGACCGGGCGCGCTTCCTCGAACCCGCGCGTCCTGTTTCGCTCGGCACGCTCTCGAAGGAAGAACTCGCGCGCTTCACGAGCTGGGATGACATCCGCGTGCTCGACATGCCGATCAAGTTCCCCGACAACGACGAGGTTCGGCTCCCCAAGACGCTCGCGCAGTTCGGCGAGGTCATCCAGCGCATCATCGACGTGGAACACGCGGTCAACCCAGAGCATCGTGACTACTTCGCGTACCTCACCGTGGACCAACGGATCGTCCGCCAAGAGACGCTCCAGCGCGAAGCGCCGTGCCACGTCGACGGCTTCCAAGGCGCGCGCTGGAACCCCAAGGTCCGGACGAATCATACGTACACGGTGTCCGACGTCCTCCCGACCGCGTACTACCTCCAGCCCTTCGATCTGAGCGCGCTCGACGAAGCGGTGCACGACTTCTTTTGGGAGATGAACGCGCAGGTCGCGGACACCCAAGAGGCGCACCGCTTTCAGCCGGGCGAAGCCGAGATCACGATGATGGATTGCTACTGCGTCCACCGCGGTGTCGAGTCGAAGGTCGAACAACCGCGCACCTGGCTGCGCCTCTCTTTCGAAGAGCGCACGCGCGTCTTCGACCGCCTCGGAAACACCCACAACCCGCTCTTCGATTACGACTGGGAGATGGTCCCGCGCGACATCGAACAGCTCGGCCTGGTCGCGTTCCGCCCCGACTCCGACCCGTCGCTCCGCGTGTTCCCTTGGCAAGACGTCGACGGCAAGGCGCTGCCCAAGGGCGCGAAGAAGACCAAGCCGCGTTTGTCTCGCTAGCGGAAACGTTCAGGTGCATCACGATGCGGTGAAGTTCCCCTGCGCGAGCCCATCGGCGGTATCGTCTCGCCTCATTCGGCTGTCGGGAGGACACGTCTATGTGGAGCTTGAACGGGACGCTGCGGATGGCAGCGGGGGCAGCGGCGACGAACGCAGCGAACCACGACGCGCTGAAAGAGATCGCGCGCGTCGATGACGTGAACCTGATCATCGCGGGTGAAGTCGCGATGATCTCGGACGCGCTCTATGACGTTGCGTTTGACGCGGTGGGCGGTTCGTTCACGGCGACGCGAGGCGAACAAGAACGCGTCGTCAGCGCGGGCTGGGCCCAAGCGTTCTCTCGCGTCACGCCCGACCTGGCGCGACACGGAAGCGCCACCTTCGCGACCCAGGATCACGTCACCTCGATCGCGGTCGCGCTGGACGGCGCGCACATCGCGGCCGTCTCGACGATCGGCTTCTCGGTGGTCGTCGCGGTCTTCGATCGCGAAGGCACGCTTCGTCATCAGTTCACCGCGCGCGAAGGCGAGATGCGGCACCACCCCTACTTTCACCGGAACGGCTGCGCGGTCTCGGTTGGCTTTAGCGAAGACGGCGCGCACTTAATCGGCGCGGGCATGGACAAGCACGTTCGCGTTTGGTCCATCGCCAATGGGTCACTCGTGGCGCGTCTGCCCCTCGAGGCGCAGCCGAAGCTCGTCGCGTTCACCGCGGACGAGCTGCGCGTGATCGGCAAGCAGACTCAAGCGTTCTCGCTGACCGACGTCATCGCGGGGTCGCTCAACGGGAGGTACATCGACGCGCAACTCATCGGCCACGTGTTCCAGGTCTCCGGCGCGACCACGCTAGAAGGCGGGCGAGAAGAAACCACGGTCACGTCGACTCATGGCACGACCTACGCCGATGGCTATGAGGTCCTCGGCGTCTCGGAGGCTTACTGGGCGGGTGCCTCGGAGACGCGAATCGATCTCTACGCGGTCGGCGATGACGCTCCTCGCTCCGTCACCTCACCCAGCGACATCGGCGCGGTCTCGCGGCTTCTCTTTTCTGACGGACACCTCTTCGTCATCGGCGAGAGCGGGTTCGCGAGCGTCGACCTCGAGAGCCTCGAGACGAAGACACGTTTGAGCCTGCCCTTCCCGCTCCTCTCTGGGGGCGCGACGATCCACGACGGGACGCTCTGGGTGGGCGCCGGTCGCAGCGTGATCCCGATCCCCCTCGACGACCCAACCGGAGTCGAGGTGTCTCTGCTGGTGAAGTCATCGCGGCTCTCTCCGACGGGTACGCGCGCGTTGACGCAGTTCGGCGAGACGAACGCGCTCATCGACATCACGGCCTGGCCGCACCGCCCGGTCTCGACCTTCGAGGCGAGCGAGGTCCGTTTCTCGGAAGACGGAAGCGTGGTCACCGCGAAAGTGGACAGCGAGCTCCGCTTTCTCGACGCCGCCGACGGCACACTGCTCGGCGGCATCCCCATGGAAGACAGATGGGATCACGCGCTCGACCGCGAGGGTCGCGTGGGCTGCGTCGGCCCGGACGGCATCGAGGTCACCACGCTCTCCGGCGAGACGCTTCTCAAAGCGCAAGGGACACGCTTCCGATTCGGCGGCGGTCAGGTCGCGGTCTCCGATGGCAGGAAGACCGCGCTCTACGCCTTCGCGACCCTCGATCGAGGCAACCCCGAGCCGCTGGCCACCGTCGCCTGCGACGCGGTCGTCCCGCTTCCCGATGGCGGCCACCTGATCTGCGACGAGACGCTCCGCTGCGTCTCTAGCGATGGCGCGACGCGTTGGGAACAGCCCATCGCGTACGCCGCCGCTTCGCTGTCGCCTTGCGGCCGCTTCCTCGCGCTCACGTCGAGCGGCAACCAGCTGCTCTCGCTCGCGTCGGGCGAGATGCTCTGCGCCCACTCCGCCCACGCGATCTACTCGAGTGTCGCGGCGACGATCGGCGGCGAGTTGGTGACCTTGGGCGGTGAAGGCAGCGTCACTCGAACCGAAACGGGGGCCGAACGGGTGAGCGTTGAGCGGCTCGCGGACGGGTTGGCCGCCAACCTCCGTGCGCACGAAGAAGCACGACGCGCGCGCGACTCCGCGCCGCTCCGCGAGATCACGGAGGCGCTGCCTTCCTACGCCGCGCTCCCGCCGATCCAGCGCGGCGACGTCGTGATCTTCCCAGCGTCTTGCGCGGAGGACGACCATCCAAGCGGCGGCGAGCTTCACCTGAGCGCGGACCGATCCTGGCGCTACATCTACGACGAGGAGAAAGACCAAGAGGTGCTTCAGATCCAAGACGGGGAGAGCAACGTTCTCGGCACGCTCGCGCTCCCCGACGGTTTCGAAGCAGAGATCGCGCCGTCCGGCCGATACGCGATCGCCAAGGTCGACGGACACCTCCAGCAGATGCATCGCTGGGACAAGCACCTGAACGTGGACCACGAACCGGACGCCGAAGTGAGCGCGGTGCTCACGACGTTTCACGTCTTCGGCGATCGCGGCGAGGAGCTCTCGGTCATCCAACCGAAGACACAAGGCCCGGATCTCGAGGTCGAGAGTCTTCGTTTCGCAGGTGACCTGGTGCACTTCAGCGTGGGCGTCGGCGACGATCAGTACGTTGAGGTTTGGAACGCTCGCAGCGGGACCTTGATCTTCTCGTGCGAATGGGCCGAGCGCGCGGCCACCGATGACGCGCTGGTCTTGCTGCGAGAGCGCGACGATGGCGGCGCGGAGATCGAGATCAGAGAGCTCGCCACCGGCGACGAGCGCGCGAGGGTCGAGGCGGGGAGCGGGTTCTGGCGCGTCGCGCGCGCAGGCGACGGTTTCGCGCTCCTCGGTGACGCCGGTCTCGCGCTCTTCGACAGAGAGGGAACCCTGCTTCACAACGCTCCGATCGACGCGAGGGAAGGCGCCCTCTCCGCGGACGGCGAGCGCTGGGAGTCCTATGGACGGGCCTGGGACCTGCGCGACGGCACGCCGCTTCATGATCACGCCACGGGTCTGTCGTTTTTGGCGGGTGACGAGGCGATGATCGCGTCGCTCGACACGAACCAAGAGTTCATCGTTCGCGACCGCACCGGAAAGGTCTTCTATCGCGACAAGCTCTTAGACTACCGAGACCGCGTGGCCTTCGGCGGCGGCCACGTCGCCTCTGTAAAGAAGGGCGCGCTCACGCTCGTGGAGCTCTCGTCCTCGCGACGCTTCACGTGCGACCTCGGCTGCCGCGATGTCGCGCTCTCGCGGGACGCCCTTTACATCCTCGACTCCAGCGCGACCCTGCGCAAGGTGAACCTCGAGACGCGCCTCCCAACCGTCCTCCGCACGTTTCCCGAGAACACCCAGCGCCTCGCGCTCGGACCTCGCGGGGAGACCTTGCTCGCGTGGGGACAACAGTCGCTCTTCCGCATCGAGCTCGACGACGACACGGAGACTCCGTCGCTCACCGAGCAGTACCTGAACGACTGCGCCATCCCCGCGACCGACGGCGAGAGCGTCGCGTTTGTGACGGACGCCGTGACCGTCGTCCCGCCCAGCGGCGAAGAGCACCGCGTCCCGGGTTACGACCTCCCGAACGCGATCGCCTTCGACGAAGAAGGTTCTCTCTTCATGGCGCGCTTTGACGACCTGCTCGTTCGACAAAAGGACGGATCGCTCGCTCGCGCCGAGGTCTCGACCAGTTGCGTCGCGATGGTGAGCGCGACGCAACTGGCCTTGTCGACCCGAGAGGGGATCGAGATCCACCCTCGCGCCGCTCTGACGTTCGAGCCCTACGCTCCGCCCCAAGAGGAAACCGACGATTACGACGAGATCTACGAGTAGACCGTTTCCAAGACGCAGACGTCGCACCTCCATGCGTGTCCTCTTGTCCTGGCTCAAACCACTCTTCCGCGCCGCTTCGCGCCGCCCGCTGTCGCGGTCTCCCCTCTCCGTTGCGCTCGCTGCCGCGCTCGCTTGCGGTTCGCTCGTCTGGGTCGCGGGCTCCAGCGCGAGCGTCTCGGACACGCAGCTGATCGTCCGCTCGGCGGAGGGCGACCTCGCGTCTGTTCGCGCGGGACGAGTGGTCATCCAATATGAAAACGGCATCGGAAACGTCGTCCTCGCGCGAAACGGAAGCTGGCCCGCGAGCGTCACGATTCACTTTGCGCCCCCGTTCGACGATCCCTTCGGGCGATTCTCCGCCACGCGACGGCGCGACTCATCAAACGCCCACGCATTCGAGAGGCTCCCGCACCGCTTCGTCGAGACACGTGATGGAGTGCGCTACGAGGTCGACACCAGCACGCTTGCCAACGATGACACCCTCGCCATGAGCTGGATCGACGCTTGGCGACGCTAGCGGATCACCTCTGTAGAGGTCGACCGATCAAGCGTTGACGACGCCCCCCTTCAGGGCTTCACTATCGCGCCATGACTCGCGTCCACTCCGTATCGCGTCACCTCGGAGCGGCGAGCGTCATCATCACCCTCATCGCGTCCGTCTTCCTCTGCACCGCGTCTGCGCACGCCGACGTACGGGTGTGGGAACGCGCGCCGGAGACGGACGAAGACGGCGAGCTCACCGGGACGACGCGGAGCGACCGTCACCACGCCTTCGTCGACGTGACGAGCTGGGGTCGGCTTGGCTTCATGGGTCGGTTCGCGGGCGAGAGCTCGGGCGATCTGCACGCGAGCGAGTTCCGCTTTGACCACCTCCGCCTGGGCGTCAACGCGCGGCCGTTTTGGTGGCTCCGATTTCGCCTCGACGCGCAGTGGAACGTGACGGCCGGAAACAGGCCCGGGATCGCGGACGCCTTCGTCGACTTCACGCTCCATCAGTCCTTCAACCTTCGCCTCGGCACCTTTTTGATCCCGTTCGCCTACGGCAATCGCTACGGCTTGCTCGTGACCGGCTTCATTGATCGCGTGACATACATCCCGAACGGGGACCGACCTTTTCTCTCGCCGCTCAGCGTGCGCGAGGTCGGCGCGATGGCGCACGGCTTGGTCGGCGACACCAGCGCGAACAACCGCGGCTCGGTGCTCGAGTACTTCGTTGGGATGTTCAACGCGAGCCGGAGCGTCGGTGAAGCGTTCAACACCTTCTCGCTCATGGCGCGCGCCGAGCTTCACGTTCTGGGCCTCCCGCGCGGACACATGACGGAGACCGACCTGGAGCGCAACGAGCAAGTGCGCCCGAGCATCGGCTTCGCGGCCTACTCCACATGCGACGGCGGCGCCGGAAACTGGAACCGAGGGTTCACGAGCGACCTTGAGCTTCGGTATCGCGGGTTCTTCGCGTCAGCGTCGTTTTTGTGGCTGCGCAACGGGAGCGCGAACGGCGTCGGCGAGACCCTCGCGAGCTCACGCTGCAGCGGCGGCGCGGGCGGGGTCACGACCGACTCCGTGAGCCGCGGCGCGCACGTCCAGCTCCAGTACGTCTTGCCACGGGTGCTCTTCCCGGTCGACGGACAAGCGCTTGAGCTCGGGATGCGCCTCGACTGGGTCGACCCGCAGTCGCCGCATGATCCTGAGTCCGCGCTCTTCGGAGGCGACAGCGCCTCGCCCGGCTACATCCCGCCCGCCGGTCTCCTCGATCGCACCAACGCGGCGTCTCGCGTGCGGCTCACGTTCGGCGTGAACTGGTACCCGACCGGGCAACCGACCCTCAAGCTGATGCTGAACTACCAGATGCGGCGAGAGATCGAGGCGAGCTCCGAGGTCCGCAACGACGCGATGTGGCTGACGGTCATCGCGGGGATCTGATCTGAGCTCACTCGCGAGGTCCTGACGTCTTCGCGAAGCTCGACGAATAAGTCGTCACCGGTCGTCCGGGAAGCCAAACCTCGGCGTGAACCGCGACCGCTCAGTGCACTCGGCGCCGAATCGGACGGTAGAGCCGCGGCGATGACAGCCCCCGATGCTCCCGCTCGTATTCGTCCGGCACGGGCCTTCTTCTCATCGATCCCGCTACGCGTGCCAGAACGACGTGAGCGCCACGAGCGCCGCGCGTCGCGTCCCAAACGCCGTGACCACCGCGACCCGATGACCCTCCTTTCGTCATCGCTCGCGCGCACGCATACTCAAGCGGCGTGTCCTTCCTGGAATACCAAACGGTCTCCGCGATCCTGCTCTTCCTCTTGGTCAGCGCGGAGCTCGCCTACGTCTTGGTGGTTCACAAGCGCCCGCCGGATGTCCGCGTGCACGCGACGAACGGCGCCATCTTTGGGATCGATCTTTTGCTCCGCGGCGCGAGCTTCGGTTTGCGCGTCGGGATCTTTACGTGGGCGACCTCGCTGGTTCCCTGGAGCATTGAGCCGAGCCTTCTCTCGATCGTGGGGACCTACCTCGCGATCGACTTCATCTACTACTGGAAGCACCGGCTCGTGCATGAGTGGGACTTCGGATGGGCGCTACACTCGACCCACCACACGAGCGAAGACCTGACCTTCTTCGCGACCTTCCGCTTGAACTGGATCGAGGCCGCGGCGAGCTACTACTTCTTCTTGCCGCTCGCGCTCATCGGCCTGCCCGCGCTCTGGCTCTTGATCCTGATCGAGTTCAACGACGGCTGGCAGTTCGTCTGCCACACCAAGCTCGTGAACCGCTTCCGCTTTCTCGATCGCTTCATGAACACGCCGAACATTCATCGCGTGCATCACAGCCGCGACCCAAAGCTCGCCAACATGAACTACGGCTCGACCTTGATGCTGTGGGACCGGCTCTTTGGGACCTATCACCCCGGGCTCGACGCGGTCGACGCGGGCATCGAAGGACGCCCCGCGACGAACAACGTGCTATCCATTCAATTCGCGGGTCTGGCTGAGTACTTCCGCCCGCGCGAAGGGTCCCAAGAACATGGTTGAAGGAATCGGATCGCTGATCGCGTCGCTCGCCGTCGTCGGCGCCACGCTCGTCTTCGCCTTGGGTCTGTGTAGCGCAGGTTCCTCTTCGAGCAGCAGCAGCGGATCGTCCTCGACGACCTCCCTCTCGGCTCCCGTTCGCGCCTGCATGCGCGGACGTGTCGCTCGTGCCGACGGCAACTGCTACGAGCCCTGCTCCTCGGACGCGGACTGCAGCGGTTCCATGGTGTGCAACCTCGACGTCGCAGGGTGTGTCGCACCTCCGGTCAACGCGGACCGCGAAGGAGCCGTGGGCGCGACGCCAGAACCACAAACGACGTCACAGGACTAGTAGTCCTTCACAGGGATTTTGACCGACCGAGAGCGGCCCTCGAACCCGATCTCGCGCCCGTTTCTCCTCGAACATGTTCTACATGGCCAGCGTCCAACCGGACGCGACCTCGGGCCCGATCATCCACCCTCAATCGATCAAAATCCCTGTGAAGGACTACTAGCGCGCAGCCGTTCCTGGCACGACCAAGAGGCCTTCGCTCCAATAGCGCTCGACCGGCCCCAGTTCATCGCACACGCCGCGGTTGTCCGGAGGTGTTTGTGGGACGATCGGCGGTCGCTCTCGGTTGCCCATCGCGACACCCGGCTCCGCACGGACGCGCGGAAGTTGACGAAGCTCAGGCTCCGCGATCGACCATGGCGCGTACGCGATGAGCTCCTCGCAAACCGGTTCGACTTTCGTAGGCGCGTGGCATAGCCCGCTCGGTCCGTTGATCGTGGCGCCCGGAGAGACGTTCCAAAACGCGTAGCGGCGAGACACCTCGAGCTGCATCAAGATCCGTGAGCAGCTTGATCCGTACGCCTGAGACTCGATGAAGTGCCACCCTGGTTCCGCCTGGTAGCAGAAATGGCTGCGCTTGTTCGTTTGGCCCATCACGCGTCCGTTGTCGACGATCGTGAACATGTCGACCGGGAGCACGTACGTCTGAAAGACGCAGACCAACGCGTACCCTTCGCTCGGTGCCTCGGGCACATAGCTGCCGACGACCGGGAGCCGCGTGCCGCACCCGGCGACGATGGTCACGAGCGCGAGGAGACCCACCCAGCCTCTCGAAGATCGAGCGCCTTTAGAAGATCGAGAGCCCAAGCATCGCCTCCGGAAAGTAGCCGCCGTTGCCCGCGACCAAGCCGCCGCGCAGCGTCAGCGCGCTCCGCGTGGTGAGCTCGACCTGAAAGAGCGCGCCGCCGCCGTAGTAGCCGCTTCGCTCGCGGAAGTTCCCGAAGTCGTCTCGGCGTCGCGCTTGGTGCCACCCCGCTTGACCGTACACGCCCGCGTTGAACCGATTGACGCGGAGCGGAAGGAGCTGGAGCTCGGCGCCGAAGCGGGTGTTGAAGATGTCATCGCCGTTGTCACCTCCGCCGAGGTTCATCGTCGCGAGGATGCCGAACCACTCGACCGGAAACCCACCGAGCTCGAGACGGAAGGCGATGCCGTGCGCCCTGGAACCACGGGTGGCGTCGAGCGCGTTGTATCCGAAGCTCATCCCGATCGTGCCGCCGGTTCGATGGAGCGGCGCGCGACCGAGACGCGCGACGGGTCCCTCCTCTTCGACGATCACGGCGCTCTCGGCCCAGGCGACGTGCGTCTCGTCGAGCCACGCGAGCGGCAGCGTGGCGTGATCTCCTTCAGGCCCAAAGAGATGGACCGCGTGCATCGGGTTGAGCCCGACCCAACCGTCATAACGCATTCCCTCGGTCGCCATGAGCGCGACCCCAACACCGCCTGCTGCCGCGATCGCGAGCACGACGATCGCTGCCGCCGCGATCCCGTCCCCGCTGCCTGATCCGCCACCCGACGCCCCTCCGCGGGACCCACCACGCGACCCGCCACGCGAACCACCGGAGCGCGGAGACACACGCACGCCACCCGGCGGCGCCGATCCGGGAGTGACGCGAACGCTCCCCCGCGGAGCCGAACCTGGAGAAACACGAACGCTCCCGCGCGGAGACACGCCTCCGCTTCGGCCCGCTCCGGGTCGCGCGAGTCCGCGTCCTCTCGGTCCACCAAAACGCCCACCTTGGTAGGACGGATTCTGGATGAGAACCGTGTTTTCGCGGACCACCGCTCCCGACTCCGGCGGTTCGCTCGCGAAGACAAGCTGCTGAGTCACGCGGACCGATTCGCCGCGCTCTTCGGGAGCCAAGCGAGCCAGTCGCGTGAGCTCGTCGTGACCGATCTGATACGAGCTGGAGAGACAGCCACCAGTGAGGCACGCCATCGCCGTGGCGATCCATGGGTAGAGGCGCGTCACGTTCATGCCGCTACTTTGAAATGTAGGTCACGCGAGAACAAGGCGTCTCGTTGTTCTCGTCAGGCCGAGGTCGCTTTTCGGTGCGATCGAAACGCGGAGGGCAAGGAAGCCGCGAACCCGATCGCCACCACGACGCAGTAAATCTGCGCGTACGAGAGCGGGCCGACATGGTGCTGCGGCTCGCCGCGGAAGAACTCAGACACGAACCGGATCCCGGCGTACGCGATGAGGTAGTAGCGGAAGAGCACGCCCGGCGGTCGCTCACGCTTTCGTATGCTCCACAAGCAGAGCGCGAGGATCGCGCACGCCGCGCTCTCGTAGAGCTGGACCGGGTGACGAAGCGCGCCGTGTTGATGAACCGCCCAAGTGACCTCGCTGCTCACGCCGAAACAGCATCCTGAAAAGAAGCACCCGAGCCGCCCGATCGATTGCGCCGCAGGGATCGCGACCGCGAGCGCGTCCCCGGTCGAGAACCGAACAGAGGCGATCTTCTTTCCGAGCTCGCCCCCGAGGTAGCCGCCGGTCAACGCGCCGAGCACCGTCTTGCCGTCGAAGCGCAGGTCGGTCGCGCGCACGCCGAGATCCCAGAGCTCGCTCGGCGCGAGGTAAAAGAGCATCCCGAGCTTCGCGCCCAGCACCGCGCCTACGAGACAGCTCACGCCCACCCAGCGGTAAGCCGGGTCTTTGACGTAGCCCAGGCGTCGCCCTTCCTGCCTGCGAATGCCGCCGCCGACCACGAAGGCGAGGAGCACCATCGCGGCGTACGGCCAAGAGACGGCCACGGGCGTTACGCGGAGGGCGCGATCGGCAACGAGCGCCGATCACTCCGCAGGCTCCCGATCTTCGCTCGAATCGCGTTCAGCTGCGCGACCTGCTCCGGCTCGCGATAGAAGAGGTTGTAGGTGTCGAAAGGGATCATGCGCTTGCCGTCGCGATGCGCGATGTGAACGCAGCTCTTGCGCACCGAGCGAAGGTCCATCGTGTGGCGATCGAGGAACTGCATGATCACGACGCGGAAGACGCGGTCGTAGGTGAGGTCCGGGGAGTCGATCTGCGGCAAGCAACACATGAGCTCGCCGAGCGCTTTCGATGCGCCCTCGGGACCGTGCCCCGTCGAGAAGGTCTTGAAGATGTGATCGGTGACCTGGCCGAGGAGCGCTTGGTCGCCTTCGTAGATGATCGTGTTCTTGCCGCCCGCGATGAGCACGTCGGGCGGGATGTAACGCGTCAGCGGCGTCAGCTTGTCGAAGTCGTCGCCCTTCCCGCGCATCGCGTACGCCATCGCCACGCTGTCGGGATGACACGGCACCGGGATGATGTCTTCGGGCGTGAAGGTGTCGAACTGCGAGTAGATCTCGCGCCGCACCTCAGAGAGCGTGAGGCGGTGCTCCTGCGCGTCGAACCCATCGTTGCGGCCTTCGTCGTAGACCGGTTGAAAGGTCACGCCGCGGACGCAGCGGAACGAGCGCGCGTAGTCGAGGATCTCGCCGATCGCTTTGTCATTGAGGCCGCGCTTGAGCGTCACGACGAAGGTCGTCGAGATGCCGAGCTCCTCGAGCACCTTGAGCGCCTTCTCTTTGGTTTTGAAGAGGCGAGCTCCGCGCAGCTCGTAGGTCGCGTCGTCGTCGAGACCGTCGAACTGAAAGTAGAGCTCGAAGCGCGGCATGTAGGTCGCGAGCCGCTCCGCGAAGGCGCGGTCCTTCGCGATGCGGATCCCGTTGGTGTTGACCATGAGATGCCGAACCGGGCGCCGCCGGCAGGCGTCGAGCACCTCGAAGAACTGGGGATGCACCGTGGGCTCGCCACCTGAGACCTGGAGCACGTCCGGCTCGCGCTCGTTGCGCACGATGCAGTCCAGCATGGACTCGATCTGCTCCATCGAGCGATGGGTCTGGCGATGCGGTCCGCTCTGCGCGAAGCAGGTCGGGCAGCTCAAGTTGCAGTTGTCGGTGATCTCCAAGACGCTGACGCAGCCGTGCTGCTCGTGGTCGGGGCAGATGCCGCAGTCGTAGGGGCAGCCGAACTCGACGCCGGTGTTGTGGTGAAACGGTTGCTCGGGCGCCTTGAGATACACCTCCCGGCAGAGGCGGAAGTACTCCACGTCGTCGGAGATCAGCACGCGCTGCACACCATGGGTCCGGCAGCGCTTCTGCAAGATCACGCGATCGCCTTCGATCAGCTCCTTGGCGTCGCACGTCTCAAGGCACACGCTACACAATGCGCGGGTCGCGCCGTAGAAGAGGTAGTTTCGTTCAGGTCGGTCCACCAAGGGGTAGTACCAAGCGAGCGCAGGGCGAGCCAATCACGGCGGCGCATTCCTCAACGGCCACCAGGCTGACGATCCACGCCGCACGCAGGATCACCGCGGGCGGTCCCGTCATCGGCGCACGTTCAGCCTGGCGCCGTGGTTGGTGCAGCTACGCGAGAATGATCTCCGCGAACGCGGGGTCCTGTTCGATGAACGAGAGAGTCGCGGCGGTCATCGCCGCCTGCACCATTGGCCGGAGCACCTTGTCTTCGCTGTACCTCAAGGTCTTCGACTTCACCTCATCGGAGAGCTCGACGCACGCGACGGCGTGCAAGTGCGGAAGGAGCCGCTCGACGACCGCGTGTTCGTCACGAACATACGGCTTCAGTCCCGCCTGGATCCCGCCCAACACGCCAAAGCACACGCTCCCCATGGGCGGGACGCGGTTGACGAGAATGGTACGCGCCGGGTCTTCGTCGGCCAGGCAGAACGCCACGTCGACACGAACGTCGTCGCTGTGGAGCGAAGCGTGGGCGAACCCAGCGTGACGCATCGCCAGCCGCGCGAAGAACGGCGCCAAGCTCCGGGCGTGAATTAGCTCCCCGTTGAACCGGTACGTGCAACCGGTCGCGAACGAGCGTAGGCAGAGCGCCTGGCGCAGCGCCGCGTCCTCACCAGGGAGCGTGATCAGCTCAGGGTCGGGTCGAAAGCGAAGCGAGAGCCCCTGCGCTTTGCCTCGGCGCCCCACGCGATCGATCTCGCGACCCTGCGTAAAGTGAACCGCGGTGGAAACGCTCCGGCACGTGGTCAGCACCGCGTCGGCGCTCAGTCCGATCGCGATGCAAAGGGACGGCTCTCGACTGTGGAGCGTTGTGCACGCACTGAGCTCTTCCAACGAGAGACCGGGTCGCGTGTCCGAAAACGTGTAGACGCAATCCTGCCCGTCACGCTCCGTCGTCACTGTGACGACGCCTCCGCGCTCCTCGAACGGCCGCAAAGAGACCGCCAGGAGCGCGCTCAAGGCGTCCTGACCACGCGTCACACCGAGGTACATCCCCGGCCGCTTCCGGACCGCCTCCAAACCTTCTAGCACCTGAATATCAGCCGCCGTATAGCTGCTTCTCTTTTCCGATTTCTTTGTCGTCATGACAACCTCATTCGTTACAAAAAGGGGTGCAAAAATGGCTGCGATGACTCCGCTTAGAATAGCACAAATGCCCGACCAACGCCATTCGACGCACGGCTATAAACCTTTGTTTTCACTGTCTTTTACCGAAGCGCTGAGACGTTCTGCGGCGGCGGCGAACGGGGCTCTCAAGAGATAAAGGGAGACGCGATTTTGCCCGGATGTTGTCGGCGCTGCATCGCCACCTATCGAACGAGTTTCACACTGAGAAAAAGGTGACTGGTTCGCAGAACCAACTGTCGCGCACGGCGCGACCACCAACCGTTCACAAACGTTCCCGGGACGCTCCATTCCGCCCCGCTCACCTGATCGATCACGACGAAGCGCGAGCGCTGTTGCGCGACCCAAACATCTCCGCACACAAACGCGCGGATGGGCTCCAGCGCGGTCAGCGGTTCATCGAACGTCTCATGCGGAGTCGCTGACTCGAGGTCGCTCTCGGCGTGCTCGAATCGCGAAACGTCGAGCCGGTGTCGACGTGTGTCGAGCGGCATGAGCTCCCCCGCGAACGCCGCCTCTTTGAAGTTCCTCTCGATCAGGACCAGCTCACTCGACTGGGGAGCCGCTTCCAAGCTCAGCTGCGTGCTGTAGTCGCTGTCGCGGAGCGGACGCAGCTCAAACCGGAGCGCGTCAGCGCGATCCACTTCACCGGTCAACGCGTCGAGCGCGATGATCCCACCGTGCGTCGACGCGTCCCGCGGTTCTGGCGCGGCGGAGCGCCACTCGCGGGTCGTCGGCAGGACGAGGTGGTCCCCGATCGCGACCACCAAGACATCCGGGTACCGTTTCGCCGGCGTCTTCGCTTCGAATGCCCAGCACTCGCGAAAGACGTCCGGTCGCTGGTCGTCTTCTATCGCGTCGAGCGCGAGCGCGAGCTCCTTCAGTCTCGCGTGACCTCCGGCGGAGCGCGTCTTGACGCGGATCCCAAACCCGCCGCCCCAGCTCGTCGCGAGCACGTCACCCTCACAACGAAGACGAGTCGACTGGGACGTCGGGGTGTCCCGGACGATCTCCACGGTCCCGCCGAAGCGCTCCAGCATCAGGTCACGCAGCACGATGAACCCGTTCCGCCCTGTGAACGTCACGACGGTCAGCTCACCCCCCTTGCCGATCTCTCGAATCCGGTTCCAGCGCATGCCTTAGGATAGGTGCGGAGCGACGAGTGGAGAAGGAACGGCGACCTGTGCGGCAGGCCCTCCCGCGTGATCGACAAGTCCGCACGCCCACGCGAGGTCGCGTATGTTCTGCAGCATGGCGCTCCAACGTATCGGACAGAACGAACCGCTCGACGAGAGCGCGAAGCAATTCTTGCTCAAGCTCGGGAAGCCGGTCGATCCCCAGGCCGCGAAGCCGCGGACCAACGTCGCCTTTCCGTGTCGCCCCCTCACGCTGGAAGAAGCGAAGGCGATCGTCGTTCGCAAACGCGGGACGCTGCTGCTCGAAGCGCCGTGGGACGACGCCCTGCTCCCGGAGCTCGCCGCCGTCGCGAAGGAAGCGGAGCACTACCGCCACGCGACGATTCTCTACGCGGCCCTCGACGATCGGGACACCGCGAAAGAGATGTACGCGGCGTACCTCGACCACCCCGACGGCACTTACCCGGACGCCGCGGCGTACGCGGTCGGCGAGTACGTTCCCTTTGAGAACAGCCCGGTCCTCGACTGGCTCCCGCTCATCTTGCGTTTCCGGAACATCGCGAATCAGGTCGCGCGGGACCGCGAGCTCTTGATCGAGCGACTGCCGTCGCTCTACCCCGATCCGGATCACTACCTTGAGCAGCAGCAGACGATCTGGACCCCGACGCTACGCGCGCTCGCGCTTCTGCTCGACCCACGTCCCGATGAGGAGGCCGAACGCGTGATCGCGGACGCGCTGACCGAGGTCGCCGCGCACCGGACCTCGCTCGACTTTTCCTACGTCTTCAACAGCAAAGCGGCCTCGCTCCAGACCCTTTTTCAGATCGCGATGTTTCGCGGTCTCGGCCTGAGCGCGAGCCGCGTCGCCAAGAAGATGGGCAAGTGGAAGAAGGAGCCGTACGTCCTTAAGGTCGCGGGCCTCTACGCACGTAAGGGCGACCTGATGGGCGCGTACGAAGTCGTAAAGTCGATGAAGCCGCCCCGAAGTGAGTACGCCTTCGACGAGCTCGTTCAGGTGCTCCACGAGTCCGGACTCGGAGACGCCTGAACGAATCTCTCGCCGCGCGGTATCCTCATGACATGACGAAGTCATTCCTCGCGTTGTCGCTCGCCCTCTGCTTGATCTCCTGTGGCGACGATGACGCGGGTGGGGACACGGGGACGGCGATGGACGGCGCGATGGACGCCGACGGACCGGACGCCCTTCGCGACACCGCCCTCCCCGACGCGAGCGAGGACGCGACGCCCGACGCCCGCGACGCAGACGAGGACGCGAGCGTCGACGCAGGAGACCCACCCTCGTGCACGGACCGCTTCCTGCCTTCGCAGAGTTGGCCGGAAGGTGCCGAGGTGGAGCTCGACGGCGCGCTGGCGTTGGGTCAGACGCACATCGTCGGCGTCGAGGACTCCCGAACAGCGCCCCACCTCATCACGGACCGCGCGGCCTTGGTGACCTTCACGCCTGCCGAACCGATCGACGCGGATCTGATCATCGCGGCGTTCGAAGGAGACGCGGAGCTCGGCGCGCTGGAGATGAGTTCCCCGGGCGCGCTCCTTCCGCTGGAGTCACAGCTCACGAGCGTCGCGCTCCCTGCTGTCGCCCCGCTCGCGTTCAGCGCACAGGTCCCGTGGTCATGGGTGCACGCGGGCGTCGAGCTTCGGGTCGGCTACGCACGTGACGGTCAGGTCGCGGCGCATCGGCACCTGCTCACCCACCTCGGGGCGCCGTCCACCTTCACGGCCACCCGCACGAAGCTGGTGCTCTACGGCGAAGACTCCTTTGACACGACAACGGAAGAAGCGAGTCGGCTCGCTCGCGATCACCTCGCGGTGCTCCCGGCCGCCGCGTACCGCTTCGTCGACACCTCCGACTGGCGTCTCGACACGTTCATCGTGCCGACCGCGGACGGTCCCCGGCCGGTCCGAAGCGAAGCGGAGTTCGACGCGACCAGCACCAGCACCAATCACTGGGCCATCCTCAAGAACACGGCTGCGCTTCGCTTGAGCCTCGCCAACACTGGGCGCGGCTTGGTGGTCCTCGATCCGGGCGATGGGGACAACTCCCCGTACTCGTTCGGGACCTCGTTCACGCTGGGCTGGTACCGCGACACCGATGGCAGCTACCGCGACCTCGCCGACATCGGCGTAGCGGCGGGTTGGACCGGCTGGACCGCGATGTGGTTCGCGTCCGAATGCGGTAACGCCTACGCCCACGAGATCGGTCACTCCTTCACGTTGCAGCACTTCATCGACGGAACCGCCGAGCGCTGGGGAGTCGGCGAGGAGTATCCCGCCGATGGTCAGTTCGTCGAAGCGCACCCCGCGCCCTATGACACGTTACGTCGAGGAGCCCGCGCTTGGTATCGCGTGAACGCGGACGGGCCGGTGCGCGAAGATGGACGCCTGGTCGGGACCCGAGACGCCATGAACGGCGGCGAGTCCCGCAACGCGCTCTCGTGCTTCCCGCCCTACACCGGCTACCACGCCGACAAGATTCAGGAGTACTTGGAAGGCCCGACTCTCGCGACCGTGGACGGCGCACCCGGTGTCTACGCCTGGGAAGACGGCGCGTACCGCGAGGCCGAGCGAGACCCCCGCTTTCAGCAGCTCGTCGAACAAGAGGTTCCGGTCGTGACGCTCATCGGCACGCTCGGCAACGATGACTCCGCGAATCAGATCTACCCCGCGATCGCGAGCGCGAGCGGCAACCTCTTCGACTTCCCGGACCCGACCGCCGATGACCTCGCGCCGGTGTTCAACGGCGCGCGCTACTTCGTCCGCGTACGCTACGAGGACGGGAGCGCGACCGACGCGCTGATCGCGAGCGGCGTGATCACGAGCACCGAGCTCCGCGTCTTTTCCCTTCAGGTGGACGGCCGCCGTCAGCCTCGCTCCGCGGAGCTCTGGCGCAGCGCCACGGCGTATCCCGACGTGGATGTCGCCGGAGCCGAACGTGTCTCCGTGCGTGAGCTTGAGATCCCGGAAGCGGGGCACGCCTTCACGTTAGGTCGCGCTCGCTTGGAGGCGAGTCAGCTCCGCCTCACCGCGCGCTGTGACCCCGGCGCGAATTGCGAGGCCCGCTCCGCCAACGTTTCCTTCCAGACCGACGCGCCGATCGCGTTCACAACCGATGGCATCGAAGACGTCATCCGCTGCGCCGACGAAGACACCAGCGCGGAGCTATCCGTCGAGGTCCGTGACGAGACGGGGCGCCCGGTGACCCTGCGGCTCGCCGCTCAACGCGTCGTCACGGCAGGAGAGCGCGAGATTAGGGTCCCGATGAACGACGCGACGGAGTGGACCCGCGCCGCGGACGCCACCCAGCGGCTACGCGTTTTCGCTCCCTTCGCGTGGAACGCCGATCTCGCGCCCGGGCGTTACCGAACGCCAGAGCCTCTTCAGGTGACCGCCAGATACGCCTCAGGCGAGCTCGTCGACAACGTCACGCTTCACATTGATCTCACTGTTCTTCCCAGCGCCGAGGCCACGCTGGAGGGCGAGTTCGCGAGTGACGAGATCAGCGCTGAGGGTTCTTCTGTGTACTTCCTCGCGCTCGCCCCGACCTCTGGCGCGCAGACCCGGATCTGGTGGGGCGGAGGTGACGCGACTGAGCTCACGGTCCCCGTTGTCGACGCCGCGGGGGACGCGACCTTCTTGCGGATCGACGCCTATAACGACAACGCCGGATCGCGGCGGAGCTTCAACGCCGGGCGCAGCGCGGACGGAAGCCCGCACCGTTTCGTGCTTCGCGTCGCGACCGCCAACGATCACCTTCGAAGCGGTGAGACCTATCGAACGCTCGCCTCTTCGCCCTTGGTCATCGAGGGGCGGAGATGGCACGAGCCGGACGCCCAGCGAAAGCTCTCCGAGGTCGCGATCGCGATCACGTACCGCGCGCCGTGAGAAGCGAACCGGCGCCCGCTCGCAGCGCTTCAACACTGTTCAGTCAGGTAATCACAATCAGCATCCAGCAGTATCGCTTCGACATGAATCGCGCCGTGTTGGGCCGCGATCATGACGAAGGAGCTGAGGATGTCTTTGAGCACGAGCCGTTTGATCGCAGGAGTCGCCCTCGCGAGCGCGCTGACGGGGTGCGTCGCGGACGCGGACCATCAGTCCCAGACCGCGGCCGTCTCCCGTTCCAGCAGCCCAACGATTTGTCTCCGGACGGATCGGCCAGACGATGACTTCATCGATAGCAACTGCGACGGCATCGACGGTGACATTGGCGCCGCGGTCTTCGTCTCGCCGCTCGGAGACGACGGCAACCCCGGAACGATCAGCGAGCCCGTTCGCTCTATCCACCGCGGCAGCGAACGCGCGATGGAACGCGGTCTCACCAGCGTCTATGTCGCCGCCGGGCACTACACCGAGTTCGCGCCAATCGAGGTCGAGGACGGAATCTCGATCTACGGCGGCTACCAACCAGACTGGACGCGCGATGGAACGCGACCGTGGATCGTACGCCAGCATGTGCCGGGTGAGGCAGTCTTCGCTGGGGTTCACGCGAACGGCATCTTCGCGACGACCACCCTCGACTCACTCACGTTCCTGCTTCTGCCTACTCAAGGTGTGCGGGCGGTGGTCGGGATCGACGCGCGATCCGCGCCCGGGCTTCACCTTCACCGCGTCTCGGTCAGCGCCTCGGCAGGACCGGACGGCGCACCAGGCGCACCGAGTCCAGCATCCGCGGCGGGCCAGAACGGTCGCGCCGGTCGCGGAGGGTGCAAGGAGATCTGGAACCCGCCCGCGGGTGGCTTAGGCGGCGCATCGTGCGGAAGCACCGGCGGAAGAGGCGGTCGGTTCGGGGTCACGAGCCGGTCGGCGGCGACGGCAGGCACGGGACCGGGCGGAGGCATGCCCGGACGGTTCGTCGGCGTCCTGCCCGGTGGTCGCGGAGGAGACGCGAGTCTCAATCTCGCCATCGCGCGACACGGAGACGGCGGAGAAGCGGGTCGCCGCGGACGACCGGGTCGAAACGGGGCCACGGGTAGCGCAGGTGGTGGTGGTGAGGCTGGCGGGCTCAATCCCTTCAGTGCTTGGGCTGGCGCGGGAGCAGGGGGTGGCGGGGGTGGCGCCGGCGGCTGCGGCGGATTTGGAGGCGAAGGAGGTTCCGCCGGCGCATCGTCCATCGCGCTGCTCACGCGCTCAATCGGAAGCGTGACCGACTGCTTCTTCGTCGCGTCCGACGGTGGCGACGGCGGCGCGGGCGGTCGCGGCGGAGCGGGTGGCAACGGCGGCTTGGGTGGTCCCGGCGGCAATGGAGGCTCCTTCTGCTTGAACGGCGGAAGTGGCGGAAACGGCGCCGCCGGCGCGACGGGCGGAAACGGTGGAGGGGGTGGCGGCGGGTTATCCGTTGCAGTTCTCGCGGTCGACAGCAGTCTCACTGAGGCAGAGCTGATCGCAGCAGGGAACACGATGCGCTTCACCCGAGGTGGCGCGGGCGGTTCCCCGCCCCCGGGACTCGTCGGACGGAGTGGAGCACCTGGCATCGCCGCGGCGTTCTCGAACGACGAGATCGACGCGTTCTAGCCTAGCGGTCAGCCAGCAAGACTTCGATCGCGGCAGAGCGGGAATGCCCCGAGAGCTACGCCGCGGATTCCGAAGAGGCTGCCCCGCGGCTCATGATCACGCCAAAGATCGCGCCGGTCGCGAACATGATGAGGCTGTAGACAGCGGGCGTGATCGACATCGTCGGGTTCTCCAGAAGCGTGCCCGTGATGAAGATCGCCGTCGTCCCGTTTTGGATCCCGACCTCGAGCCCGATGGTCGTCGCTTGCGGACGCGGGAGGCGGAAGAGCAGCGCGACGGTCACGCCCACGGTCATCGACGCCATGTTGAGCGCGAAGGCGGCCCAACCCGTCTGCGCAAAGAAGCCCCCGAGCCCCGCCCAGTTCTGCTTCACGACGCCCGCGATGATCAGCGCGAGGAAAAGCGCCGACGCGATCCGAATCGGACGCTCGGCCTTCTTCGCGAAGCCCTCACTCTTTTTACGGATCAACATCCCGATCCCGACCGGCAAGATCGTGATCGCGACCAAGGTGATCATCGTCTTGGGGATCGGCAGGTCGACCGATTGTGGGTCGAGACCAAACTGCGTGAACGCGAGGTTCGCGACCAGCGGAACCGAGAACGGCGCGAGCACGCTCGAGATCGCGGTGAGCGTGATCGACAGCGCGAGGTCGCCCTTGGCGAGAAACGAAAAGAGGTTGCTCGTGACGCCGCCCGGGCAGAGCGAGAGGATCACCAAGCCCACGGCGAGCGCTCCGGTCAGCCCCATGAGGTGCGCGACGCCAAACCCGAGGAGCGGCAAGACCACCATCTGGCAAATGACCCCGACAACGACTGGGAGCGGGCGCTCGAGCCCTCGCTTGAAGTCCGCCGGCGTGAGCGAGAGGCCCAGACCCCACATGATGATGAAGAGCGCCAGCGGGAGGACGACCTTGGTAAGCAGACTCTCTTCCATGATCTACGCCTACACCAGTCCGTGAGTCCGCGTCACGGAGCCATTGCAGATCCTTGCGTCCACATCGAACGCCTTTGCGATTCAGGCTCTTGTCGCGCACCCTTTCTGGACGATGGCCTCACTCACCCTCCGCCGGTCCCGCTCACAAAAACGCTCCCTCCTTCGCGCCTTCCTCATCCTGATCGGGGTAACGAGTTCTCTCGCCCTCGCGTCTTGCGAGAGTGAACCGAGCCACGCCTGCGAGCCGGACCGCGACGTCTATGATCGCGAGATCGCGCCGCTCGTGGAGACGCACTGCGGCGCGTGTCACGGCGAGGAGCCGGACAACGGTGCGCCCTTCTCGCTCAACACCTACGACGCCATCGTCGCCGGCGGCGAGGCGCGGGTGGTCGACGTGATGGGTCAGCTGATGGCCGAGTTCGCGATGCCGCCCACTGGAGCGCCGCAACCCACCCTCGCGGATCGAGACGCGATCGCGCAATGGGCGAGCTGCGGGGAGATCACCGTCGAGGACGAAGGTGGACTCGGCTCAAACCGTCCGGTCTTCCACGCCCGCGGCAGCGACCCGGAAGGGACGCCCTCGCTCGATCTCACGGCGGATAGTGAACCCGTTTCGGTGGATGACCGCGATCGCTACCACGAGGTCGACTTCACCGGCTTGGTCGAAGAGGAGATGTTCATCACGCGCATGAGCCCGATCGTCGACGAGAGCCGGGTCCTTCATCACCTCGTGCTGGCGCTCGTCACCGACACGTTCACGTACATGTACACGTGGGCTCCGGGAACGGGATCGATCGACTTCCCAGGCGGCGGCGTGCGGCTCCGACCAACCGACGTTTTGCGCTTGCAGATTCACTACAACAACGGCTCGCGGGTCGAGGACGTTCGTGACTCCAGCGGCGTGCGCCTCTTCCTCGGCGAACCCGAAGGCCGCGAGTACGCGATGGTCGGACCGGGGCCAGGCGCGACCGGCTTCCGGATCGATCCCCGCGACACGACCGCGATCGAGAAGAGCTGCACGATCATCGACGACGCCGAAGCGCTCGCGGTCATGCCGCACATGCACGAGATCGGGAGCGCGTTTGAGGTCGACCTAGAACGTGACGGATCGACCGAGCGCCTGATCGGCCTCACCGGTTGGGACTTCGAGACGCAGCTCTTTTACGAGCTCCCGGTCTCGCTCCGCGCTGGAGACGAGTGGACCGTTCGCTGTCACTATGAAAACCCGGGCAGCGAAGCGGTGGTCGCGGGCCCTGCGACCAGCGACGAAATGTGTTTCGCGTTCACCTACGTGACGCCGCCCCCGAGCGGCGCGTTCTGCCGGACTGGCGATGGCGCGCCCGAGCTCGAGTACGCTCCGGGAATGTGCATCGAGTCGCCGCTCGACGCGGGGACCATCACGCCGCTCTTGGCGGAGCATCGATTGACGGAGGAAGGCCCGTCCTTCGCGGAGGGTGAACTCGCGGACGCGCACTACGTCCTCAAGAGCGCGATCGTCGCGTCACCGTCACGGATCGTGCGCGTGGCGGTGGTTCACGCTGCGGGTCAGCTCGTCACCGAGGGTGGCAACGCCGAGTTCGACGGAGCGATGCACATCGTCGCCCCGACGCCTGAGACCGAAGATGGGCTGCAGGTGGACATCTCCCTTTCCGGCGCGCTCGACCTCTCCGCCGGGCCGCGCGAGATCGAGACGACCTGCCCCGCGGCCGGTATCGGCACCGGCGTGGTGTTCGGGGTCGTCGACGAAAAGCCTGCCGCCCGGATCGCGATCGACGGGGTCCCAGACACGTACCTCTGGCTGCTCTTCGACGACGCCTAGTGTCCCTCCTCGTGAGGGCGAGCGGTCAGGTAGACCTTCTCGTCATCGAGCGCGGCTCCAGGGCGGCGCAGTGAAGCCTCTCAAGTAGCGATCCTCGGGGATCGCGTAGACCTCCTTCAGCGTCGCGCTGCGGAGGTCTACGAGCCGGAGCGGCAGCCTCCGTAGAGTCGGGATGGCCGCGCTCCCGACGCGCCAGCCGTTGAGCGAGAGGCGGCGGAGCGAGGTCAGGTGAGAGAGTTGCGCGACGTGCGGGTCGCGAACGGTCGGGGTCGCGATCGTCAGGGTCGTGAGCGAGCTCGGCAAGTGACGAAAACCCGAACCGTTCACTCTCGCGTGCTCCAGAATGAGCGTGTGCAGCGGGATCCCAGACAGCGCCCGGAGTCCGTCATCCGTGAGCGCGTTGCTCTGGTACGTCGTGACGCGGAGGCGCTTCAACGACGTGAGCGAGGAGAGGCGCTGAAGCAACTCGTTATCCAGCGTCCCGACACGGATCGCGAGCTCTTGAAGCGAGGTCACGTTCGCGACGGGCGCGAGCGCTCGCGGATCCCGCACCCCCAATACGCGCAACCGACGCAGCGCGGGGAGCGACGTCAAGAGTGACGGGGGGAGCTCGGCCGATCGAATCGTGAGATAGCGAAGCGACGCTGGAAACGGGAGCGCGCGGAGCGTCTGCATACGCGGGAAAGAAAGCGTCATCGCTTCGAGTCGGCTCAGCGCGAACCACGGGATGTCGGCGCCGTGAAGGTTGTTGATCTGGACCCCGCGCAGATGAAGAGCTCGTAGGCGACGACGCCCGGAGAGCGCGCGGAGGGACTCTCGATTAAGCACTGTCGCCATCAACTCCAACCATTCGACGCTCGCCGGGATCTCCGCGAGGTCCGGTGCGCGACGCGGAAGAGAGAGGCTCATGAGTCGGGAGCGCTGAAGCGCGCGGAAGTCCGTGAACTCACTCTCGCGCAACGCCAAGTGACGCAGCGCGCGAAACGGTCGGAGACTCGGGAGCGGGTTCTCGCCTGCGCAGCTCGGCCCCTGTATCTCGCGCGGCTTGCCTGCGCGAGATCTGCCACATAGCCCGATCGAGCGCGGGATCCGCGCGCCCACGATCTCGAGCCCCTGGAGCTGGGTGAGCCACGGATACGCCACGCCGCGCGTTCGGTAGTGAACGACCTTCTCCGCGATGGCTCGAAACAAGCGCGCATCAACGTTGTCGAGGGAGAGCGCGCGAAGCGACCCCAACGCGCCGACCGCCGCGGCGCCTCGCTCCGTGATCGTCTCGGGGATCCGATCGTTTGGGCGCCGCAGGTGAAGGAACTCCAGGTTCGGGAGGTCGACCAATGCGCCGAGGCCATCGTCGGTGGCGCGCGTGATGGAGATCCCGAGCGCCGACAAGCGCTGCGCGGCGGATCGCAACGCGGGCAGCCACGGCGCGACGTCTCCCAGGATGACAACGGTGACCCGCTCACGTGCCGCGCGGAGCTCATCGATGCTGCGCGCGAGCAGGGGTTGGTCGTCGAGCCACGCTTGGTCGCCTTCACAGACCACGTCGAGCTCACGCTCCGCAGACACCGGCAAGAAGACCGGCCAGTCGCAGTGACGAACAATGCGATAGCCGTCCGCGCGGGTCGGCGGCGCAGGCGGCGGGAGCGGTTCGGTCGCCCGGAAGAGTTCGGAAGAACCGTCGACTGGAGGCCCCTCGGCGCGCTCGGGCTGACCGATCAACGACGGGGCGTACCCCTGTGTCGAAGACGGCAACTGAGTCGACCGCCGCTGAGTCGACGGAACGGGAGGCGACGCGGGCACCTGACTCGCGGGAAGCGGCGCGTAGACCACCTCGCGTGCCGGCGGACCGCACGCGACGCAAAGCAGAACGATCCCAACCCAACCGATCCGCGCACTCCCCACGAGTCGAGCGTACCGCAGCGCATCACGATCAGCAGCAACGTCCTAATTTGGCCCACGCGGAACCCAGGTCGGTCGAGGGAGTTCCTCAACACCGGCCCGCAAACGACGGAGCGGTAAGCGACGTCGATGTCCCCGTGCCGCTCGCCGACGTAACCTCCCTGAGAATGACCCGGAACTCGATCGGCGCGCTGTCTCTGTTGACGTTGGTTGCTTGCGTAGACGTCTCGTCGGACGTCGCGTCGCAATCCGAGCCCATCGTCGGCGGGACGGAGGTCGGCACCTGCGGCTTCCCCACGACCGTCTTGGTCGGCTCGGGGTGCACGGGGACCTTGATCCACCCACGAGTGGTCGTTACAGCCGCCCACTGCGGAACGCCTCGAACCGTGGGCTTCGGGGAACGCGCTGGTTCCACGATCTCGCGCAGCGTCAGCTGCATGGTCGTCCCCGGCTCCGGCACCGGCGCGGACGTGCAGTTCTGCGTCCTGGACGAACCCATGGAAGGCCTCCCGGTCACGCCGATCTTGTACGGCTGTGAGCTCGACGAAATGACCGTCGGCGAGGAGGTCGTGATTACCGGGTTCGGGCGTACCGCGTTCTCCGCGACTGGCTCCTTTGGCGTTCAGCGTTGGTCGTTCGCGCCCATCCGCGCGATTCGATCGGACGTCAGCCTCATCGGCACACCGAGCGCTTCGGCGTGTCCAGGTGACTCGGGTGGCCCGGTCTTCTTGCGCATGGACGACTCCACGTGGCGTGTGTTCGGCACGGTCTCGGGCGGCACCACGGGCATCCCTTGCAACGGCGACGGGGCGTACCCGCTCATTCATCTCCATGTGCCTTGGTTCGAAGAGCGGACCGGCATCGACATCACGCCCTGTCACGACCGCGACGGAACGTGGAACCCTGGACCCGACTGCGCTGGGTTCTTCGCCGGCGATCATCGCGGCGGACAGAGCTGGAGCGACACGTGCGGCGGCGCGCCGATGGGTGGCGCGTCGAGCACCTGCGGCGCCGCCTACGCGGAGACACCGGACGCCGGGATGCCGGACACCGGGATGCCGGACACCGGAATGCCGGACACCGGATCGCCCGATGCCGGATCGCCCGATACCGGCACACCCGACAGCGGAGCCCCCGATACTGCCGGAACACCCGACGCCGGCGCCACCGCGGATACCGGAGCACCCGATACAAACGTAGGCGTCGACTCAGGCACCGGGGACACGGGTTCAGACGGAGATCCGGATGCGAGCGGCGATCCCACCGGCTCCCTCGTCGGCGGGTGCGGAGTGGGCGACCCCGGTTCGTTGCACAGCAGCGGCTTCGTGTTCGTCGCCATCGCGTGGCTGCGACGACGACGCGCTCGCGGCTGAGCGACGGCGAGTGTGAGCGGCTGGGCGGAGATGGACCGACGACGACGGCGGAACTCGCCCACCAATCTCGAATGACGCTCTACGGCCGAGGAGGCCGGCCGGACTGAACCGTGAGACCGGCGTGGCAGCCGATGATCATGTTCTCGCCGGCGCCAGACACGTGATAGTGGTACCCGCGCACGCCGTCCGTGTGACCTCGGCATCCGTCGAGATCATCTGGCTCTTCGCCGTCTGCGTCGAGCATTGCGTAGATGCCAAAGCCGTCCATCGCGTAGCCGATAAGCGGCGCGTGCCCGTCGTCCTGCGCGACCTCAGTCAAACAGTCTGAGGTGATCGCGTGGTAGTGGTACCCGGCGTTCAAGTTGATGTGGCCGCCACAGTCGTCGAAGGGCGCCAAGGTATACGCCCCGAGAATCGCGTCGGTCGGCGCCGCGGCGGCGAACTCCACGCCGTTGAACGCGACGCCCATGTTGCCTCGGATGTCCTGCGGGGTGGCCGCCAAGCTCGGCTCTTTGGGGATCACGAAGGTGATCTGGAGGTCGGTCTCGACGTACTCCGGCAAGCACTGCACACAGTGATTTTGCAGCTCGGGATCGACGTCCGGACGCGCCGCCGCAGCGCACTCCTCGGCCGTCTCCGTAAAGTTGATGCTCCCATCGGCGTTGTACATTTCCCACGCCGGGTCGTCGTAAAAGGTCGCCAGGTTCTCGACAAACGCGCCGTCCACATCATGCGCGACGCCGCCCTCCGGCCAGATCCCGCCTGCCTCTGGGCCGTCGGTGATCTGCGTCGGGCACCAGGGCCCCGACTCGTGGTCGCTTGGAACCGAGTTCGTCGTGATCGAGTAGCACTGCGCCGTCGATCCGTCAGAGAGCATGCACTCGACCTCCGTGATCGCGGTCGCCAGGCCGTCCACCAGAAAGAGCGTCGGGTCCACGACCGCGGTGGCGGGCGGTGACCCGGTGTCGACGGTCGAGGTGTCCACCACTTCGGTGTCAGCGGCCGACGTGTCCTCGGAGGTGTCGGCGACGGACGTATCCGCGGGCGACGTGTCGGTCACCGTGTCGTCATCGTCGCCGCAGGCAAAGAGAGAGACGGTCAGGATGACGAGCGCGTATCGCACGATCGGCTTATCGAATTTCGGCATGGTTGCTCCTCCGCGGAGTGCGGAACAATAGAAGGGCGAAGACAAAGAGGATGGAGACAGCCACCGCGGCGAGGGTTCGCGCCGGGCTCCTGCTCATCGCGGCGCGGCGGCTCGTCGCGCGACTCGTCTCGCCACTCGTGGGGGCACCGCGGTCCATCACTGGAACGGCGCTCGCCGGAACGATGGGTCGGTTACGCACGCACATCTTCGCGCCGTCGAACGAACGACACGTGCCGCGGTGAAGGTCACCGTGATGGTCGGTGAATTCACAGAGGTCCGCGACCTCGGCCTCGCGACAGATGTCCCAGGCTTGCCGACTGGCGTTGCCTCCATGGGCTGACGCGAGCGATGGCGCGAGGATCAGGAACGCAACCGCGAATAGCACTTCGCGAATGAAACGAGTGACGCGCATGTCCCCGGACAGAGCAATCCGCGTGCCACATCGTTTCGCGCGGCCGCTCAGGAGCGAACGAGCGATTCACTGCGAGTCGTGCAGTCAAGCTGCGGATTCTGCACCCGTGTCAGCCGATAGGAGGAAACATCAGCAACACGCCCCGCTGTGACCGTCTTCGCTCGCGACCGCGGTGGGCCCGCAATCAAAGAGCCCGAAGTGCTGGTCCTTGTTCCCGTCGACGCGAAAGTGCGACCCGAAACGCGTGTCTCGCAGCATCGCCGCGGTGTTCCCACAGACCGTCCGTGGCCGACCCTTCTCAAAGAGATGATGGTCATCCAGCGCCCAGACGTTTTCCGCGTGCGGGATCCCGCCGAGGTAGGTCGCGACCTGACCGTGGTCTTCGCAGCGATCCTCGAGCGGGAGCTTGAACGCGCGTAAGGTGATCGAGCGGAACGTCGTGTTGCCGACCTTGGACCGGATCGCGGGGTCGACGATATCGATGGCCGCGCTTCGAACGGCGCGCACATCTTCGCATCCGACCTTCGCCATCAAGCGCCGGAAGTCTTCCGTGTACATCGCGCCCCCGAGGCACTCTCCAAGCAAGACCTCATCTTCACGGCACGCGTCTGGCAATCGTCGATCGGCGTAGACATCGCTAAAGTAGAGCTCGCCGCCCGGCCTGAGCACGCGAAAGGTCTCCCGGAAGACCCGCTCTTTCTCCGGGCTCAGGTTGCAGACGCAATTGCTGACCACCACGTCGACCGATCCGCTCTCGATCCCGAGCGATTCGAGGTCCTCGATGTAGCCGTGCTTGAACTCCACGTTCGGTGTCGTGAACCCAAAGCGTTTCATCTGCGGATGAAGGTGGCGCCGCGCGACCTCAAGCTGCGCGGCGGTCATGTCGACCCCGATCACGCGACCCGTTGGACCGACCAGCTGCGAGAGCAAGAAGACATCGCGCCAAGTTCCGCATCCCAAGTCGAGCACGGTCGCGCCGGAGAGCGCGTACGGAAACGGCGCGCCGCAACCGTAGAACTTGTCCGTGATCTCCGAATCGATCTGCGCGGCGAGCGGGCGCATGAACGGCGGGAAGGACTCCGCGGTGCAGCACGCCGTCGTCTTCAGGTCCGCTTTCGTTTGGAGGACGCGACCGTAGTAGTTCTTGACCTTGTCGAGTGCGTTCATGATTCGTTCTGTTTTCGAGTGCGGCGAGCGACGCGGTTCCGGAGGCTTCCGCGAGTAGCCTCGAGGAGCGATTGCCATCGGCTTACGCGATCGACTTCCTGCGCCGCCTCAACTTTGTGCCATCTCGACGTCGCGCGTACGGCGGGGTCTGTCACTCGGCCGTTTCGGGAGCGGGAGACTCGCGGCACGCTGGGTTCATCTCCGCGAGGTCGCGAACGTATGTGCGAAAGCGAGACCTCATCGTGTAGCGCTCACCCGCGTGCCGGAACATCGCGGTCACGCGCCCTGTGAGAATCGCGCCGCGCCGGGCTTCGAAGTGCGGGAGATGCACACGTCCATCCACCGCGACCCACGTCGGGCTTCGAACGTCGCGATCGAGCTCGACCGTGGCCCCCGCGTCCACCTCAAGAGTCAACGTGGACTCCGCTTCGGCGGGGACGATGAGCTTCACCCGGGAGACCGCGCGGTCATCGAGGACACCGCGACGCGCGCCGATCCGCACGAGCCATGAGCAACCTTCAGTGTCGAGGTACACGCCGCGGTCGACCTCCGCGCGAACGGCGAACGGTTCTTCTTCCGGCTCGTCCGGTTCTTGCCGGCGCTGTACTCGGCCCTCGAAGAGGAGCGCCGCGATCCCGGCAATGCTCCCGCGCGGCGAATCGGCCCCTTCCGCTTCAGTTTCGCTCGGCTCAGCCGGCTCGCTTCCCGTCGCCCGCGGAGACACCGTGGGCGCGAAACGCGTCACCTCCGCTTCACATGCGTCACGGTCGCTCTCTGTCCGCGCGCGACAAAGCGCGGGCTCGTTTCGAAGAACCGCGCGGCAACGCGTCCGCAAGAAGGGAGACGCCCCGCGACACAAGCCCACATCACCGCTGGCCCACGCGAGGCAGATTGGGTCTCGCCCCGGGAGCGTCCTCGCCGGAGGACAGGCGCTCGGCGCGGCGTGCAAGATCGCCAAGCGCGTTCGGCACGTTCGCCGCAGCGGGCTCGTGTTAAGCGCGTCGCAGGCTTCGGGATGCTGATCGCGAACCGCCGCCAGTGAGCGACAGGTCTCCGCGACCAAGTCGTAGCCCAAGTCATCGAGCGCGCTGGCCAGTTCACCCGCGAGGGTTGCTCGCAATCGAACGGCGCACGCGTCGAGCGGCTCTTCGCGCGGGATCCACGCTTGCTCGGTCACGTTCGCGGGCGCTGACGCTCTTTGCACTGGTGCGATCTCGGGCGGGGCCGGAGCCCGTTGATCATCGCAACCCATGAAGAGGAGCGCGATCACGCACAGAGAAAGTTGCGCATCCAATTTCGGTCCTCGAAGCTTTGCGTCGTTGCCCGTGATCTCATGAGCGACGAGGCGTCTTGGGCGCCACCGATGACCCCGCAGCCCGCCCGCGGTCGCTGCACAAAGACAATGAAAGAGAGTTCCCACAATGGCTATCGCGAAGACTACCGAGATTTCGTCCTCCTCCACCACGAGCTTTGAAGACGCCATTAAGACCGGCATCTCCCGCGCCAGCCGCAGCATCCGTGGCATCAAGGGCTTCTGGGTCCAGGATCAGAAGGGTGTCGTCGATGGCGGGAACGTCGTTGAGTACCGCGTCACGATGAAGGTCACCTTCGTCCTCGAAGACTGAGTCTTTTCGTACGAACCCAGGGGTCTGCTGTCTTGCGCGGCGGGCCCCTCGTGCGTCCGTCTTCGTCTCTCGGCTTTCCGTCGGCCGAACGACGTCAACCGCGACGCTCAACGCGGAGCACGCGATGTCCCCTTTTCGCGTCCGTGATCACGTCTCGTCGTCCGACTTCAACGGCGCCGCTCGAGACCGACGCGCGAAAGGAACCGCGCGGAAGCGTGACGCGTGTTTCTCCTGCGTCACCGGGGTCCTCCCAGTGCAACACAAAGAGACCGCCGCGCAGCTCGATCGTCAGCGGCTCGCCGCCCACCCTCGCGGGATGAGGACGCGACGCCGCGTCACGTCGGACAGCGTCCCGGAGACCATACGACTTCGACGAGAGGTCCCACGCGAAGCCACCCAACCTGTGCGCGTCGAGCTCCGCGAACACATGTGGGAGATAGCGCCCCGCGTGCAGACGCGCTCCGAACTCGCCGACCAGCGCGGCGACGTTTAAGCGCTCCGCGTCCCGCGCGATCTGACGCACCGTCCGAGCGAGCACCGGCCGAAGCAGATCCCCGTACGCCGCGCCGAGCTCAAGCATCGCGGGGTAACAGTGCGGCGCGTACACGACGCGGTCGTCGCGACCGAGCGAGAGCTTCGTCGAGACCCCAAGGCTCGCGCTCGTCGCCGGTTCCAGCGCCAACCACGACACCGTGTTCACCTCGCGAATCGCGCGGCCGACCTGATCGTAGAAGCGAGGCAACACATCGCGCTCAAAGACCGCCAAGCGACGCGTCCCGAAGAACGGTTCGTTGAGCACGTCCAGCGCGCACACGTCTTCGCCTTCGAGCGCGACGAGAAGCGCTCGCCACGCTTGGCCGAACGCGTCCGCGAGAGGGCCGTAGAGACGATCGAAGGCGCGCCGCACCGGACCGCGAAAGTACTTCATGAACCAAAGCTCGGGCGCGATTTGAGTGAACTGAAAACGCGCCTCTCGAAACCGCCTCGTCTCTTCCTCGCTCACGGTCCACGCCGGCGCGCCCGCAGAGCCGAACGCCGACCCGTAGATGTCTTGGTGCATATCGAGCATGACCTTGAGACCGCGCGCATTGGCGCGCGCGACCACGTCCCGAACCGCGGCGAGGTAGGCTTGGTCATAGCGACCTTCGTTCGGCTCAATGGCGTCCCAAAACACGCACAGCCGGATCGCGTTCATCCCGAGGTCCCGAACCGCGTCGAGCGCCTCATCGTCAACGCCGGGAGCGCGACCGACGCGCCACTTCGCGAGGGTCCCCACGTTGACCCCGCGAAGCAAGAGGACCCCGCCGCGATCATCACGCACGAGAACCGCTCCGCACCTAGAAGCCGAGGTCTGCCTGGAACGCGAGCACCGATGGGGTCCGCTCCGAGAGCGAGTCGTGGAGCGCGCGATCGATCGCTCCCGCGAGCGCGGGAGGCAACAACGGGAGGCGGTTCAAGATCGGGATCGGCGCGCGCCCCAGCACGACGTGCTCTGGCGCGAGCGCGACCCCAAAGTCGCGCGGCGGGGAACCCGTGAGCATGTAGTAGAGCGTGGCCGCCGCGCCGAAAACATCCGTCTGCGGAAGCGCGCGCCCTTCGAGCTGTTCCCGCGCCATGAACGGGAGGGTCCCGAACGCCGCACCGGCACCCGCGAACGCAGCTTGCGCGAGACCAAAGTCCGTGACCTTCACCAGCGGTCCGCCCTCGTGAGCGGTCCCGAGGAGCAGGTTCTGCGGCTTGATGTCACAGTGGATGACGCCGCACGCCGCGCAGTCGTCGATCTCGATCCGGGAGGCGTGCGCGAACGCCAAGGCGTCGAGGAGCTGGCGCGTCACGGAGAGCGCCTCGTCCAGATCGAGTGACCCGCCGCGTCGCTGAATGCGCTGCTGAAGATCGCCGCCCGGGCAGTACTCCATCGCCACAAAGAGATCGTCGCCGCCGTCCTCGGAAGCGAGGCTCCCGGTCTCGATCACGTCGATGATGTTGGGATGCACGAGCTGCGCGGTGATCTCCGCTTCCCGAACGAGCTCGCTCGCGCCGGCATCGCGATGGACCCACTTGATCGCGACGAAGCGCCCATCGGCCTCACGCTGGCCGAGATGCACCGTCCCCAGCGCCCCCCGGCCGAGCGTCCGGAGCACCCGATAACCGGGAATCGAGCGCGACGAAGGCGGCCGTGGTGAACGGTTCATCAGGGCTTCCCGCATCGCTCGCGTAGCCGCCGGGACGGAGTCCCGAGGAGGCTCGCTTGGTCGACTGCTCGATCCGCCCATCCCACACCCTATCATTTTCCCGCGAGCCGACTCTCGCTTCACCCTCTCGCGGGAAGCGGCTGGCCGGCGACCACATGTGTGGTTTGGGCTGCTATAAACTGGCGGTCATGCCCGAACCCATCCTCGACAGCCTCCTGGCTGACGCCGCGGCCCAAGCGAACAGCCCCACGGTCGATCCGCTCCACGTCTTCCTCGCGCTGCTCGCCAAGCCGACGGAGAGGCTGGAGAGCGTGTTCTCGACGCACGCGGTGGATCCCAACGCGTTACGCGATCGGATGATCGCGTACATGAACGGGGACGACGCCGAGGACGCACAGCCTTCGCTGCCACCGGACATCGCGCCGACCTCTGCGGAGGAGCTGCTCCGGGACGCCGCGACGATGGAGGACGTGTTCGCGCGCTTCGCGACCTTCTTGCGCGAGGACAAGGAGACCCTCTTGGCCCGCGCGCTCGCGGAGTCGAACGTCTCGGCCGCGCGGATGGCGGTGATGCTCGACAAGGTGAACCGTCAGGCGCCCGCTCCTTCTCAGAAGAAGGGACGCCACGGCAACGACGACAAGGGCGACAAGGGCGATGTCGTCGACGGCGACCAAGACAAGGGCGACGACAAAGAGCCCAAGGCGCCCGGAGGCTTCCCGTCCAAGGGCGGCAAGGGCGCGTCAGGCGGCGAGCCTCCCCCCGGCGAACGCAAGGGCGGCTGGCCGAAGCAAAAGAGCCTCATCGAGAAGCTCGGTCGCGACCTCACGAAGATGGCTCGGGATGGCGAGCTTGATCCAGTCGTCGGGCGCGCGGACGAGATCAAACAGGTCGTGCGCGTCCTGCTCCGCAAAGGGAAGAGCTGCCCTGTGCTCGTTGGCGATCCTGGCGTCGGTAAGACGTCGGTCGTCTATGGACTCGCCCAGCGCCTCGCCGCCGACGAGCTCCCGGATGACGTGAAGGACATGCGCATCATCGAGATCTCGCCCGCCGCGATCGTCGCGGGGACGCGTAACCGTGGCGACCTGGAAGAGAAGCTCACCGCGATCGTGAAGAGCGCCGAGGCCGACCCCAACATCGTCCTCTTCCTCGACGATATTCACGTGCTCGTCGGGGGCGGCCCGGGTGTCCAAGCGGAAGCGGCGACGGTGCTCAAACCGGCCCTCGCGCGCGGCGGCCTCCGCTGCGTCGGGACCACGACCGTCGCGGACTACCGGAAGAACATCGAGAAGGACGGCGCCCTTGAGCGTCGCGTCCAACCCGTCCGCGTGGAAGAGCCCACGCATGAAGAGACCCTCGAGATCCTCAGGGGGCTACGGCCGACCTACGAAGACCACCACAACGTGGAGATCTCGGACGAGGCCCTCGACGCGGCCATCGAGCTCGCGGTGAAGCACATTCCGGATCGTCGGCTCCCCGACAAGGCGCGCGACCTCATCGATCAAGCCGCGGTGGGTCAGCGCTTCCTCTCGTTCTCTCCCGGCGTGAAGTCGATCGCGAAGCCGACGATCCGACGAGACGATGTCGCGGCAGTATGCGCGGACTGGACCGGGATCCCCGTTGGTCGCTTGACCGAGAACGTGAAGACGCGCCTCTTGCGTATGGAGGACGAGCTCAAGCGGCGCGTGATGGGTCAGGACCACGCCATCGACGCGATCTCCCGCGTCATCCGCACCGCGCGGGCCGGTCTCGCGAAACCGGGTCGTCCGCACGGCATCTTTCTCTTCCTCGGACCGACCGGTGTCGGAAAAACGGAGACCGCGCGGGCCCTCGCGGAGTTCCTCTTCGACGATGAGCATCACCTGCTTCGCTTCGACATGTCGGAGTACATGGAGAAGCACTCCATCTCGAAGCTGATCGGTTCGCCGCCAGGTTACGTCGGACATGAAGAAGGCGGCCGTCTCACGGACGCGCTTCGCCGGAGCCCTTACTCGGTCGTGCTTTTCGACGAGATCGAGAAGGCGCACCCCGCCGTCGCCGACCTCTTCCTCCAGATCTTCGATGACGGTCGCCTGACCGACGCGCACGGGAGGGTCGCCGACTTCAGCAACGCGACCATCATCATGACCAGCAACCTCGGCCAGGGCTCGACGGCGCCGAAGCGGAGCATGGGCTTCGCAACTGACGCAGAAGACGCGGAAGCCGGCCCGAGCCAGGACGTCCTCCGCAAGTCGCTGGAGCATCACTTCCGGCCGGAGCTCCTCAACCGGCTCAGTCACGTCGTGATGTTCCGCCAGCTCGAGCCGGTCGACGTCCGCAAGATCATCGACAAGCTCGTCGGCAACGTGCAGGACCGCCTGGCGGAGCAAGAGATCAAGCTCGTGATTTCCGAGAGCGCCTACGACGTCCTCCTCACATTGGGCTACGACAAGGCACGGGGCGCGCGCGAAATGGATCGAGTCATCGAGCGGCGGCTGGTACACCCCTTGGCCGACGGGCTGTTGAGCGGCGAGTACCCGAAGGGAACGACGCTCACCGTGACGGCCGCAGGAGACCGGGAGCTGAAGTGGGAAATCGCAAAGTGAACAACGTTCGTGTCGAGGACCGTGCCGGAGCGAAGCGCGGCCGATGCGTGACGCTCGCCGTCGCGCTCGCGGTCACCGGATGCGGCGGAGCCGTCCAAGGTCCTCCGCTTCAGGGTTCCGAATCGCTCCAGATCGGTCCCGGGTTTCAACCCGATCCCTTCGTCGTGAGCGGCTACGCCGGAGGCCCGGTCGACGCGCGTCAGTTCGGCGCGGACTGCCGCGGCTTTGTCACGAGCGCTCCCAGTTTCGAGTTCGACGTGACCAACCACATCCCGAACCTTCGCGTGGTCGCGCGCGCGGACCAGCAAGACATCACGCTCGCGGTGCAAGCACCTGACGGGCAATTCGTCTGCAACGATGACGCCGAAGCGCGCAACCCGGTTGTGAGCGCCGCGTTCGCGCCAGGTCACTATCGCGTCTGGGTGGGCGCCTACCAGCGGAGCGGTGGAGACAACTACCTGCTCGGGATCAGCCAAGGACCGACGCTCATGCCCTCTCACCTCAACGCGCCCACCGGCGGTGGCCTCGGCACAGGGACCGCCCCGCCCCCAAGCGCGCTTCAGGGCAACCAGATTTCACTCGCGCCGGGCTTCACGCCGAGCGCCTTCACGGTGGACGGCGTCGCCTCGGGCCAGGTCCCGGCCAACGCGATGAACAGCGACTGTCAGTTCTATGTCGGGACCACCCCGACCTTCGTCTTCAACGCGACCGGACACTTCGCGGTCCTGCGCATCATGGCGGACGGCGCCAACAACGGAGACACCGCCATCGCGGTTCGCGCCGCCGGTGGACAGACCGTCTGCAACGACGACTTCGAGAACAACGACCCGCTCGTCCAAGGCGCGTTCGCTCCAGGCACCTACGAGATCTTCGTTGGCACCTACCAACAAAACGCCTCCGTTCCGTACCGCCTCGGCATCACGGAGCAGCCGACCATCAACCCGAGCGCGCTCGCCGCGATGGGCGCCAGCGCGCAGGTCGCGGGAACGCCTCCGGGACCTGGCATCCAGCCGGGGACGCAGCCGGGAACGCCAGGCGCGCTGCTCGGTGGAGCACCACTCGCGGAAGGCTTCCTTCCCGATCCTGCGACGATCACCGGCAGCGTCACGACCTCGGTCGCGGCCACCACGATGGGCCGATCGTGCCGCGGCTGGATCACCGCCGCACCGAACCACGAGTTCACCATCGCGCCTCCCCAGCGCCTCATTCACATCGGCGTCTCGAGCCGCACCGACGGAGTGCTCGTCGTGCAGGGTCCGAACGGAACGGTCTGCGACGATGACGGCGGCGGAGGCCACAACCCGCTCCTGAGCGGACAGCTCCCGCCCGGCACCTATCGCGTGTGGGTCGGCACCTTCCAGCGCGGCACGATGGACTACACGCTCGGGGTGTCGGAGCGGCCCTCGATGAACGTCGCGAGCTTGGGGAACACAAACGCGGCGCCCCCTCAAAACGCTAGCGGCACCTTCGGCGCGGCGCCCCAGAACCCGCCTCCGGGGAGCCGCGAGGGCAACTTCCCCGCGGCCTCACTCGCGCCCGGCTTCACCCCCGACCCACACATGGTCTACGGCCTCTCCGGCGGCGGCACCCGCGCGGCGACGTGGCGCGGTGGTTGCCAAGGCTTTGTGACAGAGAACGCGCCCAACCACGTCTTCACGGCGGAGCAGGACTTCCCGCAACTCAGCGTGGGCGTCCACAGCGCGCAAGACGCGACGCTCGTGATTGAAGGCCCCGACGGAACCGTCCTGTGCTCGGACGACGACGGCGACAACACGGACCCCTTGATCCGCGCGCGCTTCCCCGCGGGTGAATACCGGATCTGGGTCGGCAGCTACGCCCCAAGTCAGAATCACGACTACGCGCTCGGGTTCTCCGAGGGGTCCATCCGGACCGCGACGCTCGACTAACGTTGGCGCGAATCCGCACCGAGGAGACCCGCGCGGGGGTCGTGCTCACGCATGACCACCCGCGCCGCCCGCTGCTCTTCCCCTTGCTGTGGAACGGCTTCTTGGTCGTCTGGGTTCTCTTCTACATATTCATGGGCCACAAGAGCCCGGTCGGATTGGTCGCGATGCCGCTCTTCGCGATCATCCCGATCATCATCGGTGTGCAGATGTTGCGGATCGCGCTGACCCCAGGGACGACGCGCGTCACCGCGACCACGGGAACGCTCCTGATCGTGGATGAAGCGTTCCCGCGAAAATCAAACCGCGCGACCCCGATTCGGCAGCAGTGGACGCGTCACCGCGTAGAGCGTCGGGTCGATGAGGTGAACCGCGTCGATTCCGAGCAAGGGTCGGTCATCGCGTTCGCCGAGGTGCCGCACGTCGTGTTCCGTGGCCTCAACGATGACGACGTGAGACGCGCGGTCGAGACCCTGAGCGCCGCGGTCGCCTAGCCTGCTAGCGGTTCAGCGAACGGAAGACGCGAGGATGTGACCCGCGGTTGAACGGATCTGGGCGCGGACCTCCGCGAACCCCTCTTGAATGCGCACGCAACCCAGCCTCGGGCACCGGTCCACCCAGTCGAGGTCACAGAGCGCGAGGTCGGCCCCAGCGCGAAGGACGGTCAACCCTCGCTCCCCATCGTTTTTGAAGCTGAGCAACTCGACGACGAGCTGATGCAAGAACGAGCGAAAGCGAATGTTGTTGGGGTTCCCGAAGACGTCCTCGAAACGCGCGCACAAGTCGTCGGGATCGATCGTGTCGAAAATGTAGCCGAGCAGAAAGTTGAGCGCGGGCGCGATCGGCGAACTGATCGAGACGCTCTCCCGGAGCGCCTGAAGCGCGTCGTGGTCACGTAGCCACAGCGACTTCCTCAAACGGATCAAGTGGTACCCAGTGCCGCCGCCGAGCTGGCGCTCGCGGATGACCTTCAAGTGGGCCTCCGACCTCTCCCAGTCCTGCTCGAAGTGCGCGATACGAGAGAGCATCGCGTGCGGAGTGGTCAGCAGAGGATCGAGCGAGAGCGCGAACTCGAGGCGTCGTCGACCCTCCTCGACCTTCCCCGCCTCCGCTTGCAGGCCGCCCAGGTAGCAATGCGCGAGCGGATGGGTGGGCGCGATCGACAGAGCGCGCCCGAGCGCCGTGACCGTCGCGGCGTACTCCCCCATCTGCTGGTGGTAGGCCGCGTGGGCCAAGTGCGTGTCGGCGTGATCCGGCGCCTGCACGAGCGCGACCTCGACCGCTTGTTTCGCGGTCTCCCCTGAGTCTGGCGAGGTCGTCGGGGTCCACCACGCGCGTGACGCGGCAACCGCGCGAAACGCGACCGCCCCCTTGAAGTGCGGCGCTTCATCAATACAACGCGAGAGCTCGGTGAGGTGGAGCTCGGCCTCGTGAAACCCGTCGGTCATGAGCGCGCGGCGCGCCCGAAAGTAGCGCGCGAGGACCGCTTCTGGGATCGCGCCGTGGCCAACCGCGTCGAGCTCGAGACGAAGTGACTCCGCGATCCGTCGGCTCATCTTCTCCTGGAGCTCAAAGAGATCGTCGACCTCCCCGACAACGCGCTCGCTCCACACTTGGGTCC
This sequence comes from uncultured bacterium, assembly GCA_938024995.1. Taxonomy (GTDB): domain Bacteria; phylum Myxococcota_A; class Polyangia; order Polyangiales; family Houyiibacteriaceae; genus CALJDU01. The sequence goes on along the minus strand of CALJDU010000025.1, from coordinate 4,878 downwards.
CGTCTTCGGTTGCGACGAGACGCGGCGTGATCCGAACCTGGGACCCCGCGCGTTGCACCGACCCCGTCACGACGTAGTTCACGCCCAGCCGTCTGCCCAGCTCGCGGGGGTCGGTGCTCTCCTCCGCCGCGGTCGCGCCGAACGCCAGTACCCGAAGCCCTCGCGTCCGCGAAAGGACATCGATCAGCTCTTCCGCCAGCGCCTCGCCCAGGTAGTCCGCCTCGCTCGGCCCACGATAGGAAAAGGGCCGAACCGCGAGCGACACGTCGCCGACCTCGATCGCGACGGGAGGGCTCGGCATCGAGGCGGTCTGGGCCATACTGCTTGAGGCGCACCAGTCCGAGAGCGCCGTGATGATGGGCTCAAAGTTGGCGGGTCTCTCGCCTGGGTCGCGCTTTAGGCACCGAAGCGTGAGCGCGGAGAGCTCGTCTGGAACCGGTGCGTGGTGGCGTGGATCGACGGGGTCGTCGTGAAGCCGAGCGACCGCGATCTGGATCGCGCTCTTGCCTGTGAAGGGAAGCGCCCCGGTGAGCATCTCGTAGAGCATGACCCCGAACGCGAAGACATCGGTCCGCTCGTCGACCTCTTCCGCGAGCACCTGCTCGGGCGCCATATAAATCGGCGTTCCGACCATTTCGCGCTTGAGCGTGAGCTGCGGCTCAGCCGCGGTGCGCGCGATCCCGAAATCGGTCACGACCACGCGGCCGTCCTCCGCGAGCATGACGTTCGCGGGCTTCAGATCACGATGCACGATAGCCGCTTCGTGAGCGGCGCGAACGGCCTCCGCGACCTGCAGCGCGACCGTCACCGCGGTGCTGACCTCGGGACGACGTCGCGCGAGCACGACGTCGAGCGACTCGCCGCGCACCAGCTCCATCGTCAGGAAGAACTGCCCCTCGTGTTCGCCGAAATCATGTGTCCGCGCGACGTTCCGGTGCGTCACGCGTCGCGCCAGGCGAACCTCACGCGCGAACCGCGCGACGTCCTCCGCGGAGGGTTGGCCCGTCAGCTTCTTCAGCGCGATCACCTCGCCGACGCGCCGATCGAGCGCTTCGTAGACCGTGCCCATCGCGCCGCTCCCGAGACAGCTGGCGATTTCGTAGCGCTCCGCGAAACACGCACCACGCGCGAGGTGGTTCGCTTCGAGAGGCTCTTGCGTCGTCGACTTCGGCACAGGGTGCGAATGTACCGGAGCGTGCGTCGCGACACACGTCTCGTGATTCATCGACGCGAGACAAGCGCGATGGTCGGGATGTGGTTATTGTGAGAGTCCGTGCCGCGACCCGAACGCGAGAGCCACCCTGTCCTCCAAACGAGCCACTCCCCGCGGCCGATCATTCTCGCGGCGGACGTGTTCGTCGAGATGGCCTGCGCGACCGAAGGGCCGCCCGTGGCGCTTCGTCAGCGGCTGTTGGATAAGGAACGCTTCAAGGTTCACATCTCCCCGCCGCTGGTGTGTGCATTGGTCGACGGCCTCCAGCGCCGCGGCTGTGGGGTGCCGGACGCCAAGCATCGCGCCGCGGAGCTCCGAGACGCCTTTCACTTCACCCAGCTCGACGACTGCCGACCCATGGTCGAACACCTGGGGCAGCTCGCTGGGCTCGCCAAGGTTCGCGAGGTCTACACCGCAGACGATCAGCTCCTTCGGATCGAAGGCGCAGGGGTCGACTTTGTGTCGATCGCCGCGCTCCTCGGCGAGTTCCTGTAGCAACCTAACCTCAGCGTCAGACGTCGAAGAGCGGCGACTCGAGCCGCGTGGCCGCAGCGTTCATGGTCGCGACGCCACCAGAGACCACGAACGCCATGAACTGCGCGCCGTCCGCGTCGATCGATCTCACCATCGACCGCTTCACGATGATCACGTTGCCCGCGAAGTTGTACGCCTGCGGGAGATAGACCGCGACGTGCTCATAGAGCTGCGGATCATCGAAGCGCTCGCACGTCAGGAAGCCCAGCAGCTTCACGCCGTTTCCCACGTCGACCATCGCGGGACGATCGAAGCGTTTCTGTTCGCCGACGAACGCCTGCAAGAGATCCTTGAACGATCCGTGGACCAGCTTGAGGATGGGCACGCGGCTGACTGCTTCCTCAAACGCGGAGACGAAGCGACGCCCAACGCTGTTGCCCGCGATCGCGCCGACCAGGACGATGATCGAGATCGTGAGCAAGAGCCCGACGCCCGGCACCTCGATGCCCGGCACGAGGCCATCAAGCAAGCGGATCACGGTGAACGCGAGGAACGCTGTGAGCGCGAGCGGGGTAAGGACGAGCACGCCTTTGACGAAGCTCTTGGTGAGGAAGTCCATGACGCCACTATAGACGCGCGAACGCCCTCCTTCCGCATCACACCGCCCTTGTCCTTTGTGCGCAGGTTGAGGAACCTCGCGGAATGAACGTCATCATTGGTGCCAATCGCGGAATCGGGCTCGCCATCGCCGAGCATTGGCACGCGCGAGGAGATCAAGTTCTCGCGACCTGCCGGACGCCTTCACCCGCGCTCACGTCGCTCGGTGTGGAGGTCGTCTCTGGTGTCGACGTCACCTCGGATCCGTCTATCGCGGGGTTGCGCAAAGCGGTCGGTGAACGGTCCATTGATCTGCTCGTGATCGGCGCGGGCATCTTGAACCGCGACGGCCTTGAGACGCTTGATCTGGCAAGCGTTCAAGACCAGCTCGAGGTCAACGCGGTGGGTCCGCTTCGTGTCGCGACCGCCCTGCGAGATCGGCTGCCGCCGGGCGCGAAGCTGGCGATCCTGACGAGCCGGATGGGGAGCATCGCCGACAACACTTCCGGCGGGTACTACGGCTACCGCATGAGTAAGGCCGCGGTGAACATGGCGGCGGTGTCCCTGGCGCATGACCTTCGGCGCGACCAGGTCGCGGTCACCCTCTTTCATCCAGGCTACGTCCGAACCGACATGACCGGCGGCGCGGGGCACATCGACACGGACGAGTCCGCCGCGACCATGATCGCGATGCTCGACAAGGTGACGATGAACGAGAGCGGGAAGTTCTATCATCAGAACGGCGAGGAGCTTCCATGGTGAGCGCGAGTCGAGCGAGAGCGGCTCACGTCGTGATGCTCACGTTCCTGCTCGCGGGCTGCTCATGCGGAGGAGATGACGCGGGCGACACCGGCGTGGACGCGAACGTCGAAGACACGGTCGCTGCCGATACCGACGCTACCGGCACCCGCGACGGAAATACCGACGACACCGGTGCGGACACGAGCCCATCTGACACCGGCAGGGACACCGACCTTGAGGACGTTCCCGGCGACGCTAACGAAGACACGAGCGCCGATGTCGCGAGCGACGCTTCGGATGTCGGGCCCGCCGTCACCTGCCCCGACTACCTGCCGCCACCTCCGGTGTTCCCACCTTGCTCCGACGCGCGCGCGTGCGACGAGATCTGCTTTCCCCCAGGCGCCGCCAACTGCGGCGTCTGCACGGGCGACACGTGCGTGAGCGATAGTGAGTGCGCCGAGGGAGACTTTTGCGTCGACATCCTCGCCTTATGTGCCTGCTCGGGAACGGGTGTGGTCACCGGATGCCTCCCCGACTGCGGCGACGCGCCGTGTCCGAGTGACGAGTACGAATGCGTCACGCGTCCCGGCGGCTCCGCTTGCGTCCTCGCGCGCTGCACGACGGGGAGCTACGAGTGCGGCTTCAACCAAGTCTGCGACGCCGATGATGGCAGCGCAGACGTTCACGGATGCGTCCGGCGACTGTGCGCGACCGACGCGGACTGCGAGTGTGGATCATGCATCGGCAGTCGCTGCTACTCCGGTCCGGGCACCTGCCAACCCCCCGCGCCGTAGCCGAACGACGAGGACGTGAACGAAGACGACGACAACGCATCCACGCTCCGGGTCGACGGAGTCCCCATGCCATTCCTGCCCGCCGTGACGATCTCGATCGTCTTGGTGTTCGTGATCGCCACCTTGGCGCTGGTGCTCGCGCCAGCTGAGCACAAAGCGACCGTTCTTGAGAACCTCGTCCAACTCCTTTCCTATGCGGGTATCGCCGGTGGCTACGGCGGCTTCCTTTTGCTCACCAAGGGGCTCCCGAGGCTGACCGCGCGAACGCTCACCCTCGGCGACGACGGCGTCCTCATGACGAAGCGACGCAAGCAGCGCTTTGTTCCGTGGACCGAGATCGCGAACGTCGCCACGACCGCGCGCCACCTCGTGCTTCATCTGATCTCCAACGAGAGATTCGTGGTCGCAGGAGCGGATGAAGACGCGCGCGCGAAGATCGCCCTGGCGTTGACCCAAGCGTCAGAGCGACCCACCGCGAGCCGCGCCGTCGCGACGCTTGTCGCGGAGCACGATAGAGACAACGACGCGCTCCACGAGATCACCCACGCGCTCCGCGCCGACTACCGCGGCGCGCGCTTGTCCCGCGATCACGCGATCGACGAGCTCGCCGACCCCACCAGCACCGGCCGAACCCGGCTCCTTATCGCGGATGCCCTGCTACGCACGATGGACGAGAGCCCCCATCCGGCGTCCGAACGGCGTCTGCTCTCCGAGCTCGTCGAGCGGGTGGCGGAACCAAGGCTCCGCGAGCGGCTCACCGCTGTCATTCAGCGCAGCGCGGCACCGACGGCGAGGGTACGAGTCGCTCCAAGCGGACGTCAGGAAGGTGTCTCCACCGCCGAGGAAGAGCCGACCGCGGACCGCGAGATCGAGGCCAACGAACCGACTTGACGCTCTTGGCGGCCTGAGCTACGAAGCTGGCCCCTGAGAAACACCACAGAACTTCGGCCACTCTCGCTCAGTTGGTAGAGCAACGGTTTCGTAAACCGTAGGTGTGGCACTTCCTTGAAAACAAAAACTTCGGCCACTCTCGCTCAGTTGGTAGAGCAACGGTTTCGT
>CALJDU010000024.1 GCA_938024995.1 uncultured bacterium | reverse complement strand
CGCAGCCTCGGCGACTTTAGCACGAGGAGTCGAAGATGAAGTGGGTTGGAGCCGATTGGGATTCGGAAGTTTGTGTCGTCGCGTATGAGGTCGGCGATCGCGTTCATACGACGAAGGTGAAACGGAATCCGCGCGCGGTCGGCTTCCATTCGAGTTCTAGTCGTCGACGACGCCGTAAGCGGAGACTTCGTCTTTCGTTTCTTTCGCTGCCAAGGTTGTGCTGGGGCCTTCGAAACGGTCGCGTGCGCTCATTGCGATCTCGATCTCCCTCGTCCTCACCGTCCCTGCTAAGCTCCTGTGTGGCTCGCATCCGAAAACGAAGGAAAGGCTTCCCGACCGCGCTCTCCAAGCTGGTCAAGAAGGTGTACCCGGCACCGGAGCAGTTCGAAGAGGCGCGCGTCATCGCCTGGTGGGCCCGCGCGGTGCCCGCCCGGGTCTTGAAGAACGCGCGACCGGTGCGGATGCGGCACGGGATGCTCTACGTCAACGTGAGCTCGGCGTCCTGGGCGCAAGAGCTCACCTACCTCGCCGACGATCTCATCGCACGGGTCCGCGCCTTCGCTCCCGACGCAGGCGTCCGCGGGATGCGCTTCAGCGTGGGGCCGCTTCCTCCGGTCCCCGTCGTTCCCAAAGACCCGCTCAAGCGACGCCGGGTCCCGATCAAGCTCGCGGTGCTTCCCGATGATCTCGGACGCGCGCTCGCGACGGTCGCGGATGACGAGCTGCGCGACCTGCTCGCCGAGGTCGCGACGACGAGCCTCACGCAGCGTCCCGACGAGACGTGAGCGCGCTCGCTCCAGAAAGGTAAGGCGCCTGCGCGTGGCGAGACCGTTCACGCCTTGACGGAGCGGGGCGCGAGCGTAGAGCCTCCGTTCCCGGCCCTCGCGCACGCGTGCTCAGGAGAAGAAATATGGCGAAGCCCCACATGTGTTCCCCAGACCTGCTCGCTCGCGATTTGAGCGGCAAGACGATCATCGTGACCGGCGCGAACTCCGGTATCGGTTTCGTCACCGCGAAGCAGCTCGCGTCTCAGGGAGCACACGTGGTCCTGGCATGCCGACGGACCGGGGAAGGCGATAAGCGCGTCGCAGAGATCAAAAGCGAACACGCCAACGCGAGCTGCGAGGTGATGAAGCTCGACCTGGGTGACCTCGACTCGGTGCGCGCCTTCGCGGCCGCGTTCCAGGAGCGACACCCGTCACTGCACGGTCTCATCAACAACGCTGGTGTCATGAACACGTCGAAGGGGATGCGGACCAAGCAAGGGTTCGAGATGCAGATCGGCGTCAACCACCTTGGCCACTTTCTCCTCACCGATCTTTTGCTTGAGGCGCTCAAACGGAGCGCTCCCGCGCGCATCGTGAACGTCTCGAGCTGCTACCACGACAAGGCCGTCGGTCGCGAAGGCAAGATCGTGATCGACGACCTCCACTTCGAGTCGCGCAAGTACGACGGCTGGGAAGCCTACGCGCAGTCGAAGCTCGCGAACGTGTTGCACGCGAAAGGCTTGGCGAAGCGGCTCGAGGGGACCAGCGTGATCGCGGTGAGCGTTCATCCTGGGTGGGTCCGGACGGACCTTGCGAAACACACGATGCCGCTCTTCGTCCAGAACTTCGTCATGCGGCCGGTCCTCAAGGTCATGGGCATGATCGAGCCGTGGGAGGGCGCGCAGACCTCGCTCTACGCGATGCTCGCCGACGACGTCGCGGAGCACGCAGGCGAGTACTACAGCCAGCTCGGGATGTACCGCGTGAAGTCCGCCGCGAAGGGCGGGTGGCCGATGAAGAGCCCCAACCCGAACGCGCATGACGACGCGATGGTGGACAAGCTCTGGGAACAGAGCGCCGCCTTGGTCAGCGCGAGCCAGTAGCGATACCCATGCGCCCCTCGGACAGCGAGAGCCCAACGCTGCACAGCGGGGGCCCCATGCGAAACGCGGGCGTGGGTTCGACCGGGCGTTTGCGTTCGATGGTGTTGGCGAGCCTGACGCTCGTCGCGTTCTTCTACGTGTTCCCGTACTACCCCCAGATCAACAACCCGAACGAGAACGTTCGCCTCTACATGACCGCCGCGATCGTGGAGCACGGCTCCTACGAGATCACTCCGCTTCGGCAGCGCTGGGGCTGGACCAACGACGCGGGCAAAGTCGGCAACGAGTACTACAGCGTGAAGGCGCCGGGGACGACGTTCCTCGGCGTGCCGGGGTACGCCGCGTACTACGCCTACACCCAAGCCACGGGCACGGAGCTCGACCGCACGGTCGCGCTCTATATTTGTCGGGTCACCGCGTCTGTCCTGCCGACGTTGGTTTTCCTCCTCTTCTTTTATCGCTTCCTCGGGCGGTTTACGCGTTTCGCGTTTGTCCGCGATGGGGTGTTTCTCTCTGTGGCGCTTGGCTCGTTGCTCTATGGCTACGGCCTTCTCTTCGTGAGCCACACGCTGAGCGCCGCGACCGCCTTCGGCGCGTTCATGATGCTCCTGCGCGCCTCCCCGCGAACCTCCGCGAGCCGCGCGTTCTTGATCGGGCTCTTGGCCTCAAGCGTGACGCTCTTTGAGTACCCCGGGTTCTTCGTCTCCGTGGTGCTCTCGGTCTACGCGGCCTATCTCTTCCGCCTGTCGAGACCGCTTCTCGGGTACTGCCTCGGGGCGCTCATCCCGGTCGTGCTCATGATGCACTTCCAGTACGAGGCTTTTGGAAACCCGTTCTCGCCCGGTCACCTCCACGTGGAGACCGATGCGTTTCGCGCCGCGCACGAGGAAGGGTTTTACGGCGCGGACGTCTTCCACTGGGACGGCGCGTTCAACATGCTCTTCTCGCCTTCGGTCGGTCTGTTCTTGCTGACACCGATCCTCTTCTTCAGCGTGCCCGGCGCGATAGACGCTGTTCGGAAGTCGCGCTCGCGTCTGCCGTTTACGCTTCGGCGCGGAGCGCTGCCGTCGATCCTTTCGTTCCTCTTCACGTACGTCTTGATCTGCTTGATGAACAACTGGCGCGCGGGGTGGAGCGTCGGACCGCGATACCTCGCGGTGACCGTTCCGTTCGTCGCGTTCTTAGCGATCCCCTTGTTGAACAAGTTCGCTGAACGCGCCCCGCGCCTTACCGCGGTGATGATGACCGGCTCGACGTTGGTCGCGTTTGTCGCGTCAGGCATCGCGTCCGCCTACTACCCGCACATCCCGGTCGCGTTTGGCAATCCGCTACGCGACTTCTTCCCCTTGCTCCTCGAGCATGGCTACGCGCCGAACAACCTCGGGCACCTCGCCGGTCTGCAAGGAACGAGCTCGATGATCCCGTGGTTCGTCGCGCTCTTGGTCTTGGGCGTGATGGTGGGGTGGGTGCGGCGCTTTGATTGGCGCGAACGCGCAGCGATCGCGGCGCTCGGGGTCGCGCTCGCGACGGTCTCGACGTTCGGGCTGCTTCGACTGATGGCGGACGAGGCGGTCCCCAAGCCCGCGCTCGCGAACGTGACGCGCACGTGGTCTCCGAAGGGTCACGATGTCGCCGCGCGATTGGAAACGGAATCGACGAGCCGCCCGCTGACCCCGCAGGAGTGGACCCGTCTCATCGCGGTCTACGAAGACGAGGGACGGATGCCGGAAGCGCGTCGCGCACGCGCGAGATCGGTCGCGGCGCCTCGACCGTCTCGCGACTCACCAGGCGACTGACCGCGCGAAGGTTCGACTACTTCCCGATCCCGCGGAGCCGCAGCCCGACCAGGTCCACGAACATTCGGCTCGCGTCCGTGATCGGGCTGACCTTCGAATCGTCTTCATGAAACCAGACGACCGGGACCTCTTTGATGTCCAGCTGTGCTTGTCGCGCGCAGAGCAAGATCTCGACGTCGAACGCGAAACCATCCAGCGTCTGCTGCGAGAAGAGGAGCTGCGCAGAGGAACGGGTGAAGAGCTTGAACCCGCACTGGGTATCGCGGAAGCCTCCGAGCAGGAGCGTGCGAACGATCAAGTTGAACCCGCGGCCCATGAGCTCGCGGGGGAGGGGTTGGCGCACGCGGATGTCACTGGCGCGGTCCGCTCGGGTGCCGATCACGACATCGGCACCCGCGTCCATGAGCGGCAAAAACTTCTCGACCTCTTCGATCGGGGTCGCGAGGTCCGCGTCCATGAAGAGGATGCGGTCACCGGTCGCGGAGAGCATCCCGGCGCGGACGGCGGCGCCTTTGCCTTGGTTCCGAGGAAGGGCGAGCAGCCGCACGCGAGGGTTGTCGTCCGCGAATGCGCGCACAGCCTCCCGCGTTTTGTCGCGCGAGCCATCGTCCACCACGATGACTTCGAAAGTGAGGAGCGGCTCGAGAAACTCCTGGACGCGAGACAGAGTCCGGCCGATGCGGCTCTCCTCGTTGTACGCCGGAATGACAACCGATAGCGAAGGCGCGGCGCTCCCATCGTCTTCAGTGCTCACGGGTCAGCGTGTAACCCAACGTCGCAGCCTTGGGAAGACTCACACCCTTTCGAGCGAATTCGTCTGGCGCAGGATCGACCTTTTCGGGTGCTGGGCGTGACCATGGCCGTGAAAGAGAGCCACCTCATCGATACGCTGCAGACTTGAAGGTCCTCTTTCGAGACGAGCGTTTGCATCTTGTGCGAACTCGGAACTTGATCATCACGTCATGGTTTGGCGCGCCGACCGTGGAACACCTCCCGCACCTCTCGAGAGCCAGCCAAGGGATTCCACCGCACATGACGGTGAACCTTATCGTGAGCGGCGTTCCGCTTTTCTCCGAAGAAGTGCGTCGAGGTCTCCGGAAGATCGCCGCAGAAAACCCGAACCGGTTGGGTCTCGCGCAAGTCGTGAAGATTCGCGGGTTCGCGGGCGCGACCGTTCGCGCGTTCTTCTCGACCTTGATGACCAAAGAGGATGTTCGCGTGTTTGGTTCGGAAGAAGAGGCCGTTCCATGGATCACAGAGCGGCTCGCGACCTCTGCTGAAGCGTGGACGAGCGCTCAAGTGATGGCGTCTCTGCGACGAGCAAGCGCTCACCCATCCGAGTGAGCCTCCACTTGAGTGTGGAAGTTCTATCCAAATTGACACATCATCCGGTCTCAAGGGACGTCGAATATGGTGGAAGAATTGGAAGACCTTAAGATCGAAGTGATGGATCAGATGCTTGAGCAAGCACCCACCGACGAGGTGCGTGAAGCGCTCCGCAGTGTAGGGGAGCGCATCGGACAGGAGTCCGGTGAGTTTCGCGCCATGCTTCAGTCCGTCTTGGTCCTCCGGGAGCGGCTCGACAAGTTGGAGCGAGAGAACGCGCTCGCGAGCAGCGTCCTCGACCACCTTGTTCTCGGGATCATCTTCGTGCGCCCTGGGGGGCGCGTGGACCAGATGAACGAGGTCGCGAAGAACCTTATCGCGCAGGAAGACGGTCTCTCCCTTTCGGACGGTCATCTCGTCGCCGAAAACGCGGAAGAGAACCGCGTTCTTCTGGAGCTCATTGATGAGGCCTGTGAGGGCCGCGTCGACCAACGTCCACTCCGTCTTCAGCGATCCTCCGGTGGCACCATCGAGCTGGTCGTTCGTTCCTCTGAAGATGGTGCGCTCGTCGCCGTCGCCGACCCCAGCCCGTCACCCGGGGCCACCCCTGAGGTCCTCCGCGGACTCTACGGATTGACCCCGACGGAAGGTCGCGTCGCTTCTCTTCTCGTGTGTGGTTCGACCTCCCGCGAGATCGCCGCTCGACTCGGCATCGGCGTCGAGACGGTCCGCACACACATCAAGCACATCCTCGGCAAGACCGGTTGTCACCGACAGGTCGACCTTGTGCGTCGCTTGGTCCTCGGACCGGGCGGGCTTCGCGCCAAGACGCGCTAACGATTCTCACGACGACGCGTTCCACAAGGCCCTCTCCGAAGAGGGCCTTCGTCGTTAAGCGCCGGTGAGCTCGAAGAGCTGGATCGCATAAAGCTGGATCGCAAAGAAGCGTTGGCGTCCCAGGGTGGACTCGAACCACCGGCCAGCGGCTTAGAAGGCCGCTGCTCTATCCAACTGAGCTACTGGGACATGCCGCGAGCGGCCGTTCGGCGCATGATGCACCGCGACGCGCAGATCGCAACCAGTGTCGTCGGCCCTTGGGCGAACATGAAAGACGTCAGCCTTGACCGTGCCGAGGCTCCTCTCTAGGTTGAATGCATGTCCATCTGTCAGTTCGGTGAGGTAGGAGTTTTAAGAATCCCTGACCTGGTCGAATAGGGAGTCATCTCTTGTTCGTGGTGTGCCGGCCTGGCGATCTTCATCAGGAAGCCTGAAGCGAACAACACCGCCTCCCACCTACTAACTAAGTAGGGGTTCGACTCCGCATCGCCCACCTTCTGATGGTCCGGACGACTAAAGAGCCAGCACTCGCTGGCTCTTTGCTTTTCCGTCTCCTACTCGTCAGCTCGCAGATCCCTGCGACCCGGACTATGGTCCGCGCCGATGGAGTCCATACTCGACGCGATCGGTGATTCACCGCTGGTTCCGCTCACCAAGCTCACTGAGGGCATCAACGCGACAGTCCACGCGAAGTGCGAGTTCCTCAACCCGGGCGGCTCTGCACGTGACCGGGTCGCGCGAGCGCTTGTCGACCACGCGCTCAAGGCCCACGCGCATGTAGACCCTGACGCCACGCAGACCATCGTCGTCGGGACGAGCGGCGCGATGGCGATCTCGTTCGCGATGGTCGCGGCGGTCAAAGGACTCGGTTGCGTGGCGGTCGTCTCCGACAAAAACGCCGCCGAACAGATCGCTTCGCTTCGCGCGTTCGGAGCGCGCGTCGTGGTCTGTCCTGACGCGGTACGCCCGGATGACTCGCGAGGCCATCTGGTCACCGCGCGCAAGCTCGCGGACGAAACCGCGAACGCGCTCCTCATTGAGCCGCACCGCGACGCGGAGAACCCCGCGGTACACGAACGCGAGACGGGGCCTGAGCTCTACGAGCAGACCGCGGGTGAGCTTGACGTCGTGGTCGTTGGGCTCGAGACAGGCGGCGCCGCGACCGGGATCGGCCGGTACCTCAAGTCGCGCGACCCAAAGATCAAGATCGTCGGGGTCGAGCCCATCGGCTCGCTCTACTTCGATCTCGTCAACCGAAGCCAACGCGCGACAACGGGTTCTTCCAAGGTCTCTGGAATCGGGACCGACTTCATGCCGCAGACGATCGACCTGTCCTTGATCGACGAAGTGGTCCGCGTCGACGACCGTACCTGTTTCCGAACCGCGCGTGCGCTCGTCCGTCGTGAGGGGCTCTACGTCGGGGGGAGCAGCGGGGCGATCGTGGCCGGCGCGCTCTCTTACGCGCGGGGTCTTCCGGCGGGTACCCGCGTGGTCGCGATCTTGGACGATCGCGCAGGGAGCTACCTCTCGACGATCTTTAACGACGAGTGGATGCGGCAGCACGGCTTCTTGGACGACGACGCCTCGCTCGGCACGGTCGCGGATCTGCTCCGGGCGAAAGGCCAGCGCGACATCATCGTGGCGGACCAACACGATCGCGTTCGTGACGTGGTGGGGCGGATGAAGGCGCATGGGATCTCGCAGCTCCCGGTCGTCGGGAACGACAAGCTCCTCGGCGCGGTCTCCGAGGTCGATCTTCTGCGCATTTTGGTGAGCGGGCAGCACGCGCTCTCGGCTCCGGTGGGACCGCTCGTGGAGGATGACTATGTGACGGTCGCGCGTGAGCTTCGCGTCGAGGATCTTCAGGATCTTCTCTCGACGCGTCGGATGTGCATCGTGGTCGACGAAGGCGCGGTGGTCGGCGTGGTCACGAAGATCGACCTCATCGATCATCTCGCGCGTCGCGCCGTCTAGCAGGCTGCTAGCACTCCGAGCGAGCGTCCGCGCGAGGACATGCCGCGTGTCTCGAGTCGCGTGGAGCGAGCCTACACGTCGATGTCCGATTTTCGCGGCGGCAGCTTCCCCGACCCGTGGTCACGTTGAGGCCCTTCGAACCAACGCGTCAGCCGCGGCGCACGAAAGACCGCGATCAGAGCGAGCACCGCGATGACCAGGAGCGCGATCAGTCCCGCGATGTGGAGCGTCGCGTGTTGTCCGACCGAGCTGAACCAACGGAACGCGCGCACGAAGCGCGCGGGAACGATGTCGCCTTCCTCAATCCGCAGGAAGAGCGCGGCGCCTGCGTCTTGGGTGAACGCTGCCCGGTCCGCGGTCGCTTCGAGCGTGAGATCGTAGTGATGCGATGTTCCGTCGTCGCTCTCGGTGACGTAGTGGCGCTTCTCCGCAATCCTCGCGGTCTCTTCAGCAACCGCGAGCCGAGCGAGGTAAGGTGAGACGCCGAGGAAGGCCAGGCAGGTGAGCACCACGATGGTGACGCGAGCACCCCGCCAGCGCGTCGCGAGTTCGTCCAATCGCTCACCCAGGGGGAGCGTGGACAGCTGCAGGCGACCTCGCTTCGGCGCCCGGATGACCCAGCCTCGCTCCGCGTCGCGATAACCGGACATCTGTCGATGCTCCGGATCGTAGTCTCGGCGCAGCACGCCCGCGACGATCACGTGCTCACCCGGGATCAGCTCGGCGACACGAGTTCGCTTGTCGCGTCGCACCAAGATGACTCCGTCGAGGTCATCGACGAGGTAGACCTCTTGTGTCGCCTCCACGCGCACACGGTCTCCAAGCTTGGTCCGCACGTAGAACGGCGCGACCAATGTGCGCCGCGTGGTCTCCACCCACTTGTGATACCAGCTCCCCGAGTTCTCCCACTCCGTCCCGTCCTGATCGATCTCCACCCGGACCGCGACCGTCTCGTTGTCCGCGTGCTCCACGAGGCCAGCGATGACACACTCCCCCTCGACTAGGGTGGGAGCGTCGGAGAGCGCCGCGTTGGCGAGGGCCGCACGACGTCGATTTACGTTCATCATGATCCACGCCAGCGCGAACGCGGTGAGGAAGAAAAGCGCGGCGATGAGGACGACCAAGAGCGACGAGGACTCGGTGAGGTGGTGGTGAGGTGCGAAGTCCACACCGTGTTCTAGACCGTGTTCATCCTGATCGACAGTCTTTGTGTGCTGGTTCCCGTCCGCAAACGGTGCCTCCCGCGGTACCCTCACAACGTGGAACGCATCGGGGCCTTAACGTTTCTTCTCACCTTTTCGTTGACGCTGCTGACGCCTCAGGGCGCTCACGCGTTTCTGATCACGCCTGACGGTGATCCCAGCGAGTGGTCGGCCGCGGTCGATCCGCTCCACGCGAACCAAGGCATCATTCGCCGAACATCGGCGAGCACCGGCATCTACGTTTGGGACGACGCGGCGGGAGACACCCGTACGGACCTCGCGTCCCCCGAAAACGCCGCCGACATTCAGCGCTTCGCCGTGACCACCACGCCAATGGTCATGGGGTTTTTGATCGAGCTCGGCGAAGACGTCTTCACGGGCGACAACGCGCCACAGATCCAGATCGCGATCGATCTCGATCGAGGCGACGCCGCGACCAACACCGGAACCGAGTTCTTCGCTGGCTTCGCGGACACCACGACCCGCGCCGACGCCAAATGGGACATCCTGATCAAGACCCGATTCGGCTCCGGCGACCTGATGGGAGCAGACGTTCTCGATAGCTCCTTCGCCGTGGTCGACAACGCGTTCGTCGCCGTCTCCGGGAGCACGATTGAGATCGCGGTGCCGACGGGCATGTTTCCCATCGCGTATGACGCTGCGCGCTTCACGGTCGCGACGTTCCGATCGACGACCGGAGACGACACCAAAGACGTCTCGGGTTCTTCCGACGCGCTCGACTGCATCAGCCACTACGGCGATCCCGCCGCGGCGGGGTTCCCGAACACCTGGGACGAAGTCAGCGACGGCGTCATCGACTACTCGTTCGATCTGCACTTTGCGATCGACGGCGAGATTCACGCGCCGCTCGTCGTCAGCGCGTTCCTCTCGGATGACGCCGCGACGGAAGAGTTCATCACGGTCCGCAACGAGCTCGGGGTGAGCCTTGACTTGACGGGCTACAAGCTAGGCGACGAGGAAGAGGCGGATGCCGGCGAGGGGATGCTCTTGTTCCCTCCGGACACGGTCGCGAGCGGAGGCATGTACGTGACCGCCAAGACCGCGACCGACTACAACGCGGGCTTCGGGGTGCTCCCGGATGCGGAGTGGGGAAGCACCATCCCCGCGGTCCCGAGCATGGCGGACTACGCGCCTTGGGCGACCGGCAGCGTCGCCCTCTCGAACGGCGGCGACCACCTGATCATTCTGGATCCGTCAGACACCATCCTCGACGTCGTGATCTACGGGAGCCAGTCCTATCCTGGGATCGTCGATCCGATCCCGCGCCCCGGCGGCGACGTCATCTACGAACGCGGCGACGACGATACAGATGATTGCGACACGGACTTCTCCGACGCGTCGGGTGGTTGCGTTGACGACGACGATTGCGATGCGTGCGAAGTGTGCGGCGCAGGGGACGTCTGCGAAGAGGTCGATTGCAGCGCGTTCGATATGGAGTGCGCGGTGGGCGTGTGTGACGCCGCGGCCGATGCCTGCACGTCGCTTCCGCAGCCCGACGGCACGATGTGTACGGTCATGGGCGCGCCCGGCATGTGTATGTCCGGGGTCTGCGTGGATGCCTGCGACGGAGTCATGGCGACCGATTGCTCCACCCCGATGGTGAACCCTGCGACGGGCATGTGCGAGCTCGTGGAGACCGCGGGAGCGTGCAGCGGTCTCGACACCGACTGCCAAGAAGGCGTCTGCGACGTGATGACAGGGTGCGACGTTTCCGATCGACCAGACGGTACGGCGTGTGATGACGGCGACGTCTGTTCCACGGCGGACGCTTGCATGGCGGGGGCGTGCGTGGGCGGTGCGCCGCTCGACTGCGATGACGCGAACGACTGTACCGACGACACCTGTGGTCCCGGCGGATGCATGAACACCGCCGCGCCGGCGGGAACGAGTTGCGACGATGGGAACGGATGTACGACCGGTGATGTTTGCGGAGCCGGCGTCTGTGCTGGGTCGGGTGGACCGGACTGCGACGACGGCAACCCCTGCACGGCCGATAGCTGCGATCCCGTCGTCGGCTGCACCAACGTCTCGGTTGCAGATGGCGTGGCGTGCGATGACGGTGACGCCTGCACCACCGGCGACAGCTGCGTGAGCGGAGCGTGCGCCGCGGGGAGCCCGACGATGTGCGCGGGGGACGCGTGCAACAGCGGCTCATGCAACCCGGTGACCGGCGCGTGCGAGCTGACCCCGACCAACGAAGGCGGCGCTTGCGACGACACGGATGTCTGCACCGTGACCGATGTGTGCACGAGCGGAGTATGCGTTGGTAGCGGCGCGCTTCCCTGTGACGACAGCAACGCCTGTACGGATGACAGCTGCGTCGCCGGTAGCGGCTGCACGTTCATGCCCGTGGCGGACGGCGCGGCGTGCGATGACGGAGACTCTTGCACCAGCATGGACGTGTGCACGAGCGGAACCTGCGGCGGCATGGGCGGCATGGACTGCGACGATGGAAACCCATGCACCGCGGACAGCTGTGATCCCGTGACGGGATGCGGGAGTACGCCGGTCGCAGACGGAACCGCGTGTGACGACGGCGACGCCTGCACGACGATGGACGTCTGCGCGGCGGGCGCCTGTGGCGGGATGCCGGGAAGCGCGTGTGACGACGGCAACCCGTGCACCGCCGACAGCTGTGATCCCGCGACCGGCTGCGTGGCGGACCCGGTGGTGGACGGTACGGCGTGTGACGACGGTGACGCCTGCACGAGCATGGACATGTGCGCCGGCGGGACCTGCGCGGGCGCGGGGGGGCTTGACTGCGATGACGGCAACCCGTGCACCGCGGATAGTTGCGATCCGATCACGGGCTGCGGCAACACCGCGGTCGCAGATGGAACCGCGTGTGACGATGGTGATCCATGCACCGAGTCCGATATGTGCTCGGCCGGGGTCTGCTCCGCAGCGCCCAAAGACTGCAGCGCGCTGGACGACATGTGTTCGGTAGGGAGCTGCAACGCGGTGACCGGGATCTGCGGCGCGGTCGCGCGTCCCGACGGAACCAGCTGCGACGACGGAGACCTCTGCACAGGTGGCGATCAGTGCACAGGCGGTACGTGTGAGGGAGCGGTGACCGACTGTTCCGCGCTGACGACCTCGTGCCGGGTCGGTGTGTGTGACGGCGCGACTGGAGCGTGCGCCGCGATGGACGTGGCGGACGGAACGAGCTGCGATGACGGGGACGGTTGTACCGAGAGCGACTCGTGCTCCGCCGGAGCGTGTGGCGGAAGCGCGCTGGACTGCTCGGGAGTGGCGGATGCGTGCAACGTCGGGAGCTGTGACCCGGCGCTCGGATGCGTCGCGACTCCGCGCGCGGACGGCACCGCGTGCAGCGATGCGGACCCGTGCACGACGAGCGATATGTGCAGCGCGGGAAGCTGCGTCGGTACCGCGCGTGACTGCTCAGGTTCAAGCGACGCCTGCAACGTAGGCGCGTGTGACCCCGGAACGGGAGCGTGCACCGGAGCGCCGCGTCCTGACGGGACGGCTTGCGACGACGGAGTTCTCTGCACGGTGGATGACGCGTGTGGGAGCGGCGCGTGCGCGGGTGATCCGACGGATTGCTCCGCTGCAGCCGACGCTTGCAACGCAGGACTCTGTGATCCCGCGACCGGTACATGCGGCTCTTCGCCGCTCGCCGACGGAACCGCCTGCGACGACACGGACCTCTGCACCGTGAGCGATGCGTGTACGGCCGGGGCGTGCGAGGGCGCGCCGCGAGATTGCGACGACGGTGATCCCTGCACGGTCAACGCCTGTGACCCGGCGACCGGCGCGTGCACGACCATGCCCGCCGCGGACGGAATCGCCTGCGACGACGGAAACGCCTGCACCACTGGAGATGTCTGCGGGGCGGGCGTCTGCAGCGGGAGCATCGCGCCGGGTGGCTCGGCCTGCGGCGACGACTGCAACAGTGGGACGTGTGACCCCGGAACCGGGCGATGCGTCCAGACGCCCATCAACGAAGGCGGCGCCTGCGACGATGGTGACCTCTGCACCGTCTCCGGAGTGTGCAACGCGGGTGCGTGTGACTCGTCACCGCGCGACTGCTCGGGTGAGGCTGACGACTGCAACACCGGCGTCTGCAACCCGGTCAGCGGCGCGTGCGAACCGATGCCGATCGCTGACGGAACCAGCTGTGGCGATGGCGACGCCTGTACCGTGGGCGATGTCTGCGCGGCGGGGGTGTGCGCGGGGTCGGCGCGTGATTGTTCCGCGCTTGACGACATGTGCAACGTCGGCTCGTGCGACGCGACCGGCGCCTGTGTCGCCTCGCCGCGACCGGACGGCTCCGCGTGTGACGACGGCGTCGCGTGCACAATGACGGACGTCTGCACCGCGGGGGCATGCGGTGGAAGCGCGACGGACTGCAGCGCGTTTGACGACCCGTGTAACGTGGGGATCTGTGACCCCGTGACCGGCGCGTGTGGAACGACGCCGCGAATGGACGGCGCGGCGTGCGACGACGGCGATGGCTGCACCGAGTCGGACGCTTGCCTCGCGGGCACCTGCGCCGGAACCGCGCTCGATTGCTCAGGGCTGACGGACGCGTGCCTGGTCGGAACCTGTGACCCCGCGCTCGGCCGCTGCGGAGCGGTGCCCCGTGCGGACGGAAGCGCTTGCGACGATGAGGACCCTTGCACCGGCATGGACGTCTGCAGCAGCGGTGTGTGCGGCGGGACCGCGACGGACTGCTCAGCGCTGACTGACGGATGTAACGTCGGCCGATGCGACGCCAGCGGCGCTTGTGTGACGGACCCGGTCGCGGACGGCACCGCGTGCGATGACGGGAACGCCTGCACCGCGATGGACGCTTGCTCTGCTGGTGCGTGCGTCGGGGAAGCGAGCATGGGCGGCAGCGACTGTGGAGATGATTGCAACGAGGGGGTCTGCGAGGCCGCCACTGGCGAGTGTCGGCGGACCCCGATCAATGAGGGCGGCGCTTGCGAGGACGCGGACATGTGCACCGAAGCGGGCACGTGCAGCGCAGGGATCTGCGCGGCGGACCCGGTCGATTGCTCGACCCTCGACGGCCCCTGCGTCGTTGGGATGTGTGACGCGGAGTCGGGATGCGTCGCGATGAACCGACCGGACGGCGAAGCATGCGACGACGGGCTGGCATGCACCTCCGGCGACACTTGCACCGGAGGCGAGTGCATCCCGACCGCGACCGACTGTGGAGACGCGGGTCCGGACGCGGGCGTCGACGCGGGTACAGACGCGGGCTTGGACGCAGGTGACGCGGGAGACGCCGGCGATGCGGATGTCGACGCGGACGTGGGGGCGGACAGCGATGTCGACCCGCGCTCCGAGTGGGAGGTGGCCGGCGGAGGCTTCTCTTGCGCTGTTCGGCCAGGCCCGGGATCAGGGTCATCTGCGCCGATCTGGCTTGGGTTGGCCTTCGCGCTCGCCTTTGTTCGACGACGTCGGTAGGTCTTGCGCTGCCTGAACGCGAACACCATAGTGCTCGTGTTCTTTGACAACAGTCTCGCAAGAGACCGTTCTCGAGACGTGAGCCATCACGCTTCGAGAGCAAGCGCTCTGCGCGGTGGCTTCTCCACCGTGTGCGAGCGCTTGGGTCGCGACGCTCGCGCTCGCGATTTTCCCTTCGGGGGCGACTGGTTTCGACGGGGACGAATGAAGGATCGGTTGCGTGATGTCGGCTACTCGGGACGACGCTAATACCCCGGTACGTACAACTGCGAACGACAACGCATTTGCTCTCGCTGCCTAAACAGTAGTTGAAGAGCCGTCGAAACGTGGAGCCTGTCAGTGCTCTGCGTGGAGGCGTCATTTGAACTGACTGGTCTCTACGAGTGCTTCACGGCGTAGAGACGAGATTTAGTGAAGCTAGCGACGAGGAGAGCCTGTTTGTGGGCGCAACTCTGGGCGAACCGCCAAATCACAAAATATTCACGTAGACGCCGCTCTGGAGCGTTTCCGGACCAGGGTTCGATTCCCTGCGCCTCCACCCTGATGCCCTTCTCCTGCCTGTTGAGGTGGGGGAAGGGCGCCCTTTTTAAGGGGTGTCTTCCTTCGAAGACCCCCGTGCCTTCGGCGCTTCACCCAAAACGTTCGCTTCGTTCATGGGAGCGCTCACCCGCGTACACCGCTTGCGGTCACCTTCGGTTCCCGTCGCTGATGTGTTCGCGGGTTCCGCTCCAGATGCGGCAGGATGACGGAGTGCATATGTTCGCGGCCGTCAAGAGAAGGGCCGGTTGCGATGGGTACGATGAACACAAACGATGCGCCGGAGAAGTGGCTTGCGCTGCTGAGGCGCGGCGGGCTTGAAGACATCGAGGCGCTTTCAGACCGCGTGCGGGCTTCAAGCTCTCTTCAGGCACGAGAGGCGCTCGCGCTCGCGTTGCCGACCTCGCTCGATTCGCTTTCTGCAGAAGCGAGCCTCGCGCTCTCGATGCTCGCGATGGATCTGACCTCTCATGACCTTACGCTCCCTGATGACGTGTCGACGTGTCCCGCGCGCATCCGCGTCGCGTGGCAGCGGGTCAGGTTGTGCGCCGGTGACGAGCTCGCGGGCCTCGATGATGCCGCGTTGCTCGCCATCGTTCACGGCTGGGAGATGGAGCGGCTCGCTGAACCCGAGGCGATCCTTCGGCGGATGGGTGCCAGCGACGACCCGCGACTGCGCGCGGAGCTACTGGGACGAATCACGCCGATGCTGGATCAGACGCGCGTCTGTCCGGAGGTCGCGTTCGAACTGCTCATCTCCGTGGCGCAGGACGACCACGCGACGTTGCGTCGACGCGCGGTACGCTTACTGCCGCTCTGTCACTTCGCGGGGTTGAGACCGGCGGTCCTCGGAGCGCGAGCGCGGCTCCTGAGCGCGGCGGTTCGAGACGACGACCCTTCAGTCGCGATCGCGGCGATCGAGGTCATGCAAGAGCTCGCGCTGGCCGACTCCATCCGCGCGGCGCTAGTCGATGACGCGACGCCGCCACACTTGTTGTCTCAGCTCCTCGAAGCGCTCGGCCCATTTTCTGTCGCCGCGGACCTCGATCTCGCGTTTCGGCTACTGCGGACGCACCCGATCGCGTTCGCCTTCCGCGCGTTCCTCCGGCGATCGCATCGGCACGGCGTTTTCGTTCGCGTGGATCACCTCGGTGAGCTCCTCTCGTTCTTCGATCAGACAGAGTCGATGTCGCCCGAAGAGCTCGCGATGTTGGCCTACATCCACCGCGAGTCGTTCGTCGCGCTCATCGCTAGCACCGAGCCGCGCGATCCACGGTGGCGCCGTCGCGCAGGCTTGCTCGCCGTCTTGCATGGGACGGACGCGCATCTCGTGTTGGCCGACGCGCTCAAGAAGACCGACGACCTTCGGGTCGCTGAAGCGCTTCTCGACGCCGCGGCGAAGAGCGACGCCTTTGACGATGAATCGGCGCTTCTCTCCTGGCTCCCGCGCCTCCCCGAGACGACCCTTCGTGCGCTCTCAGTCAAGGGCGACACGTTGACGCGCGCGGCGCTGCTCCGCTGGGTGATCGACCCGCTCCGCGAGCGCTCGCATCGACAGACCGCGATTGACGTCCTTTTGCGGATCACGTCGGACCGTGAAGGGCTCCTCGTCCAACTCGCGACGGCGCTCGGTCCGATCGAGAGTCAGTTTGTCCGCGCCGGACGTGCGTGTGTGGACGCGACGACGACGCTCTTGGTGACGAAGCCGTGGCCCGATTCGCGCGACGCCCCGATCGATCCCGCGATCCGGTGGGAGGTTCTGTCTCGGGGTGGACGCGCGCACTACGACGACGTGGTCTCGTGCTTCCGCGAGATCTTTGCCTCGCATGTTGACGAAGCGATCGCGGGGGACTTCTCCGCGAAGCGAATCAAGATCCCGGCGCTCGAGCAGAAGCTCTATGCGTACGGACAGCGCCTGGTCAGAGATGGATATCTCGTGCGTACCTTCGCCACTGCGGAACCCGAGACCGGTACAGACGTGCTCTTGTCCGTTGTGGTCGGCTGGTTGCGCGAGCGGCCCAGCGCTCCGATCACCGTCGCGCTTCTCGAGTCGCTCGCGCGTCACGCGCCCCGGGGGCCGAGTCTCCACGCCATCCTTCCGTTTTATCGCCGGAAGAACGCGACGGTCGCGCGCGCCGCGATGGAAGCGATCCTCGCGAGCGGGGAGTCAGGACGTGGTCTCGAGCTCTCCATCTGTCGCATCGCGGGCGCGCCGAAGGTCGATCCGCGGGTGCTCGAGCGCGCGTTACTGACGGTCGCTGCGTTCGAGGCGCGCTGGGCAGAGCCCATGGCGCGCGAGGGGCTCGAACACGCGAGCATGTCAGTCAAGAAGGCAGCGGCGAGCGCGCTCGCGGTCGTCGCGAACCCGGTGAGCATTGAGCGACTCGTGTTTTGGCTCGGCCGTCACGACAACCCTGGTCTCCGGACGCGTTTGATGAGCGCGCTCCAATGCGCGGCGGGGACCGCGACCGCGAGTGTGTTGATCAGGGCGATTGAAGAGGCGAGCGAGGCGCGCGCGGTGGGGCTGCTCCATGACGCGCTCAGCGGCGTGCTGACCCTCGCGCACGCGCTGATCTTGGCGGAGCGAGGCGGGCCAACCTACGACGCGATAGTCGACGAAGCGCTCGCCGGACGAATCGCGCTCAAGGACGCGAAAGCGGAGGAGCTCGCGGGGCGCTTGCATCGTCGCGCGCTCCGCGTCGCGTCCAAGACCAAAGACGATCCCGCGCGCTCGCTCCGGCTCTTCGGATTTTCGAAGGAGGAGGCGGAGACGTTGATCGCGAAGGCAGACGATGACGCGAGCGTGAACGTTCTTCCGCTCATCGGTCGGCAGCTCGCCTCGTGGTTGAGCTGGATGAGCGCGCATCCCCCGGCGCGCGTACACGTGCGGTACGTCGCGGAAGCGGCGAATCGGGAACACGCGGCGCTCTTCGACCGGCTCTTCGAGGTGTTCTCGCTCGCCGAGGAACATCTGCCGCTCGGCTCGCTGATCGTCTTTCTTGGGAAGGTGCGCGAGCGACCTTCGTTTTCCTCTGCCCATCGACGTCGCGCCGTCGCGCTCTTACGCGCGTTGCCGCCGCGGGAGGACGCGTCTGAGGTCGATCGCTTCCGGATGCTCGCGCACCTGGGAGCGGTTCGAAGCGCGGACGATCTCAAGCGCGGATTGGAGGGCGCGCGCCGCAGCCCGACGTACGTGCAGGACGCCGAGACGCTCCTGTGCGAGGCGCTCCAGGTGCCCCCGCGTCGAAGCCCAGAGCCCGCGGAGGTGACGGAGCTGCGCTTCGCCGCAGAGGGGTGGGCGAGCGCCGAGGAAGCGCAACGCAAACGCTGGCTCGATGATGCGCTTCGCGCGCGACCCCTCGACCTCCCCATCGTTGCCGACATCGCGATTGTCCCTGGGAAGAAGCGACCGTCTCCGGACCGTCTCCGACAGCAGCTGTGGTCTGATGACGCGCGAGAGCGTGTCGAGGCGGCCGGTGCGCTCCTGCGTTCCTCGCGCGCTGACGCGAAACGCGACGTGCTCGAGGCGTATCTGGATGGAAGGGTGCAGCTCGCGAACGAGTCCCTCCGGCAGCTCGCAGGTGCGCTCGACGCCTGGCCGAAAGAGAACGCGCGGCGAGCGCGGGCCGCTGCGCTCGCGGGCCACTTTTCGGAAGCGCAACGCGCGTTGTGGATTCGTCAGTGGGCGGAGGGGTGCCTCGCGGGTGAGCCGGTCGCCACGGGTCTTGTTCGCGGGAGCCGGCGCGGACTCGTCCACGCGCACGTCTTGAGCGAGCTCGAAAACGGGACGCGCACCGCGCTCCACCTCTTGTCCCCGGACGGGTCGATCGCGCAACGCGAGTTGGTCGCGCGATACCAAGAGAAGGAGCCGTACCTGGTCTCTCATCTCGTGGTCACACCGCTCGAGCCACCCGACGCGTTCTGCGATCCGCTCGAGGGCTTGGACCAAGCCGGCCTCGCGGAGCTCATCGCGTCGCGGGCGTCCACGGTTGGCGTCGCGGTGCGCGCGCTCCACGCACTGGCCAGCGAGGACACGCTCTCCCTCTTCGAAGGGTTCGCGGTCGACTCGCGCGGGAGCGTTCGCAGCGCGGCCCTACGGCTCTTACGACAACACGGAGATCGCGAGCGTTCTCTTCGCGCGACCCTCGCTGCCCTCGCGGTGGAGACCCGAAAAGATGTCATCGTGCGGCTCATGCGAAGCCTCGCGCACGCGCGCTATCAGCCCGCGCTGCCGTCGCTCCTGAGCCTGCTGATGTCTCGCGATCCGTTGACCCGCAAGGGAGCGCGCGCCGCGTTACTCGTGTGGGGACCCAGCGGGATCCGTGACATCGAACGCGCGCGGAGAAGAGCGCGACCCGACCGGCGACCTGCGATCGACGCGGTGCTTGAAGAGCTCCGGAACAAATGACGTTTCACGGAATGACGTTTCCCAGGGGAGCACGCTCCAAAGTATCCCAATAATGGGGTACGCTCGCGGTGTTCGAATCCAGTTGGAGAACACCATGAGACTTCGCTTTTTGTTCGTCCTCGTCGCGGCTGCCGCGACCTTGCTCGTTGCGCCATCTGCGGACGCTCAACGCTCTCGCCACGCCGATACCTGGAACTTCGGTGTTGGCTGCCGGATGCAGTGGAACGCTGACGCCTCTATGGTCTCGGTGTCCCGCGACCCTGTCATCTCGACGGCCGAAGGGTGCGCGTCCTTCTCGGATCCCGACACCGGTGCGCTGCTCTTGTACACAGACGGAACTCGCGTCTGGAACGCCGCCGGCGCGCCCATTATCTCCGACCTCCCGGGTCATCCCTCGTCACTTCACTCTGGCGTCATCGTCCCGCGTCCGCTGACGCCCGGTCGCGTCTTTGTCGTGGGCCACGGCTTCAACATGACGGCGAACGTCTCGTTCCGAGAGTTCGATGTCTCCGGCGCGACGCCGACCGCGGTCGGTGCGACGAACACCACGGTGACCCTCGATGGCGGCGCGCTGACGGGCCAGGAGGGCATGGTCATGACGCAGCACAGTAACGGGCTGGACTACTGGCTCATCATCAACGGCGCCAACTTCGTTTTCGTGCTCCCGGTGACCAGCACCGGGATCGGCGCGGTTCGAAAGATCCCGACCGGGATCGCCGGCGAGGTCTTCAACGTCTTCACGATTAGCAACGCGGGCGATCGGCTGATCATCTCGAACCGCGATGGTGGATCGGTCTTCTCCTTCGACTTCAACAACACGACCGGCGCGGTGACCGGCAAGACCACGCTCTTCGCGCAAGCCGACAACCAAAAGTACGGTGGCACGTTCTCGCCGGACGACACCAAGCTCTACTTCTCCTCGCTTGGTCGCGTTGGCGAACGCAGCAACTTCTACCAGTGGGACTTCACCAGCTCGACGTTGACGCTCATCAACAGCCGCGCCGCGCGGTACACCAACGCCGCGTCGCAGCTCGGACCTGACGGCAAGATTTACGTGGCAACTGGACGCGACGCGAGCACCTCTCTCAGCGTCGTCGACAACCCGAACGCAGCAGGTGTCGCGTGCGGCTTCCGCTACGCCGCGATCCCGATGGCGGCGGGTTGTAACCCTGACCTCGGTCTCCCGCAGACGGTCTCCCCGCAAGCGATCATCGCGCTCGGCATTCAGGTGACCGGCCCGGCAGGCACGATCGCGGAGACCTCCGCGGTCGCGCCCGAAGGCACCGCGAACGTCCCGAACGGAACGACCGTCAACGTCACGGTGACCGGACCCGGCGGCTTCATGGAGACGTGCACGGCGACCGTCTCGGCGGGCGCCTGGATGTGTCCGGCAGGTTCGATCTCCGGCCTGACGCCCGGCGACACCTACACGATCACGGCGAGCGTCTCACCCACCGTGACCGACAGCGGCACCTTCACTGTCGGTGACTGTGGTGACGGCATCGTCGAAGCGGTCGAGGCCTGCGACGACGGCAACAACGCGGCCGGCGACGGTTGCTCCGCGACCTGCACCGAGGAGCCTGGCTTCACGTGTGGCGCGCTCCTCGCGGACACCGGCGAAGACATCGACGGGACGCGCCTGGCGATCGGTGAAGAGGATTGTCGCTGGCGCGTCAGCGCGTCCGATGACTTCACCGCATCCAGCCCGCTCGTCACGGTGGACGGAACAATGTGCGCAGGATCATGGCTCGCCGCGACGGAGGCCCAGTGGGTGTCTCTCGATGACACCGCGTGCGGAAGCACGACCGCGAGCGAGGTTCGCTACTACCACCAGTACTTCGATGTCCCGGCCGCTGCGGTCGGTTCGGTCGCCCTGGAGATCCAGTGCAACGTCGACAACCTGACAGATGTCTTCATCAACGGCACCAACGTCGGAACCTGCACAGTGTTCACCGCTGCACCAGCGACGATCACGGTTCCTTCCAGCGTCTTCGTGGCGGGCGAGAACGTGATCAGCTTCGACGTGCTCAACACGTCGACGCCGCGCCCGACCGGAAACCCGCAGGGACTGATGGCGGTCTTCACTTCGTCCTCGGTGTGTCGCCGAGGCGGCCCCGCGGCGTGTGAGTGCGTCGCGGACACCGATTGCGGTGACATGAACGAGTGCACCGCGGACTCCTGCTCAGGAGACTCCTGCGTCAACGCTCCCGTCGCGGCGGGCACGATGTGCACGGGCGGCGTCTGCAGCGGCGCGACCGCGATGTGCGTGGAGTGTGTCTCCGACGCGCAGTGCGGAGGCTCGATGCCGATCTGCGACGTCGCGACGAACTCTTGCGTCGCGTGTCGCACCGGAGCGGACTGCGACGACGGGAACGACTGCACGGTCGACGCTTGCGTGGCGAGCTCGTGCACCTCGACCGCGTCTCCGGCGGGAACGATGTGCGCGGGAGGCGTCTGTGATGGATTGTCTCCGGCGATGTGTCTGCCGTGTATCGATACGATGGCAGGCGCGGGCACGGACGCCGGCTGCTCCGCGAGCGCGCCGCTCTGCATCTCGGCAGGCGGAACCTCAATCTGCGTCCCGTGTGTTGATGACGCCTCGGGCGGCGCGGACACCGGATGCTCAGGGGCCTCGCCGGTGTGCGACGCTTCGACTCCGGCCGCCGCGGTCTGCGTCGAGTGCGAAGACAGCGCCGCGATGTCCGCGATGGACTTCGGTTGCGACGCCGCCGCGGGGACGGGCATCTGCCTCGACGGTCCGGGCATGGCGCCCGATTGCGTGGAGTGCGTGAACGACGCCGACTGTCCGGTGATGGGCGAGGTCTGCGGACCTGCCAACACCTGCGTCCCGGGGTGCAACGACATGTCCGATTGCGCCGGGACCGACACGCCCATTTGTGACCTCGACGCGCGAACCTGCGTGGAGTGTCTCGATGACAGTCACTGCCCGGGCATCACGAGCTGCGGCCCGATGAACACCTGCGAGTTCCCGGACTCGGACCTCGACGGGACGCCTGATGATGTTGATCTCGATGACGACAACGACGGCATCCCGGACGTGGACGAAAACGACGGAGCAGATCCCTCGGCCGACGCCGACATGGACGGCGTGCCGGACTACCTCGACCCCGAGGCGACGGGTTGCGCGGACGCGGACAGCAACGGCGTGTGCGACGAGGTCCCCGCGGAGATCGACTTCGACGGCGACGGACTCCCGAACCACCTCGATCTCGACGCCGACGGCGACGGGATCGCGGACATCGTGGAAGGCGGCGGTGAGGACATGGACGGCGACGGCGTCGTGGATGGCTTCACCGATGGAAACGGGAACGGCATCGCCGACTCTGTCGAAGCTGAGCCGCTTCCGCTCCCCAACTCCGACGGCACCGACGGTCCGGACTTCTTGGATCTCGACTCGGACGATGACGGCTTGACCGACACGCTTGAGGGTGGAGGTGTGGACGCCGACGGCGACGGCGCTCCAGATGGCCCGACGACCGATGCCGACATGGACGGACTCGCGGATGAGCTGACCGGTGACGACGCGCTCCCGACCCCCGATACCGACGAGGACGGCACGCCGGACTACCAGGACCCCGACGATGACGACGACGGACTCCCGACCGCGACGGAGGTCGTGGACGCGGGCGAGTACGACGGACCTGCCGCGGACCCGACCGACGTGGACGGCGACGGTCTGCCGAACTGGCACGATACCGACAGCGACGGTGACGGAGTCGAAGACGACGATGAGGACACCCGTCCTGGAGAAGACGGCGATCTCGACGACAACGGTTTGCTGGACTACCTCGATCCGGACTTCGCGCCGGTCGACAGCGACGGGGACGGCATCGTCGACGGAGTCGAGTGCCCCGGAGTGACCCCGCCCGACGCCACCTGCCGGGACAGCGATGGCGACATGGTGCCCGACTACCTCGACGTAGACGACGACAACGACGGCATCCTGACCGAGGACGAGTACGGCGCGCCGGATCCCGAAGACGGCGACCCGGCGAACGACCACGACGCAGACAACGATGGGATCCCGAACCATCTGGACCTCGACGCGGACAACGACGGCATTCCTGATCTCGTCGAGAACGGTGATGGCGGACTCGACACGGATGGCGACGGTGTGCCGGACGATCTCACCGATGCAGACATGGACGGTCTGATCGCGGCCTTCGACGCGGATGACGCGGATCCGGACAACACCGGAACCGACGTCCCGACCAACACCGACGGCACCGGTCCGCCTGACTTCCTTGACCTGGACGCAGACGATGACGGACTCCTCGACATCATCGAGGCCGACGGTGTGGACGCGGACAGCAACGGCGTCGTGGACTCGCCGGCCGACGCCGATGGTGACGGACTGGCCGATGTGGTCGACGGGACCCCGTGGCCGACGCCAGATACCGATGGCGACGGCGCGTTTGATTTCCAGGATGTCGACAGCGATGACGACACAGTGCCGGACGCGGTCGAAGGCTTTGACGGCGACGGCGACGGCGTCCCGGACACCATTCCGAGCGGCATGGACGCGAACGGCGACGGTGTGGATGACGCGCGACTCGGTTCGGCGCCCCCTCTGCCGGACACCGACGGCGACGGGATGCCGAACTGGCGCGATCCCGATGACGATGGTGACGGCGTCTTCACGCGCTTCGAGGCGCCCGACCCCAACGGCGACGGTGACCCGAGTGACGCGCGCGACACAGACGCGAACGGCGTACCGGACTACCTCGATCCGGACGACGATGGTGATGGAACGCCGACTCTTGAGGAGGGCGCGGATCCGAACGGCGACGGCGATCCGGCGGACGCGCTCAACAGCGACGGCGTCGGGCTCCCGGACTACCTCGACCCTGGCGGTGTGGAACCGATGGGCGACGGTGGGTTCTCAGGCGGCGCTCTCTGCGCCACGAACGGGGCACCTGGAAACGCGGGGTGGTTCCTGGCCGCGATGATGTTCGCGCTGGGGTGGCGACGCCGCCGCTGAGCGAACGGTGAACACAACCGAGCGCATCGACCCCGACCCGTTCTGAGTCGGTGCGCGTGGACCGTCTTGTTCAACTGAACTCGAGAACGCTTGCGACTTGGACGGATCGCCCTCGCGGCCAGAGGACGCCGATCTCGGCGCCGCCACGTCTTGAATTTGCTTTGCGAAGTCCTCTGACTGAACGGCACCGACCTCGACGCCCTCAGACCACGATCATCAATCAGTTCAAGTCGTGAACGATCTAGCGGTGGGTCATCGATCACGTCAGAGTGCTCGCGTGGACGACGCATTTCACGCGTGGGTCAAACCCGTCACCCCGCAGATTTTAGTCGTGACGGTCCCCGCGAAGTTCTCGTTCGAGGAGGTCACAGGCTACATCGACGCGTTGTCGAGATACGAAGCTGCGAAGGACGCCCAAGGCCGCGCGCTCGCCTGGGTCATCGACGGATCCGCGGTACGTGGAGCGGACGCGAAGAGCCGTAAGGCGTATGGCGACTATCAACGCAGCGTCAAAGAGATGCGTCTCCGAATCTGCGCTGGCGTTGCGTTGGTGGCGAAGAACCAGCTGCAGCGAGGAATCGCGACCGCGATCCACTGGCTGGCGCCACCCGTGCATCCGTGGGCGACCTTCGTTGATGTGAGCGACGCCGTCCGGTGGGCAGGTCACGCGCTCCGTGACTTTTCCAAAGGATCCGACCGAAGCTAGGAGGGCTGCGTCATCAACTCGGCGAAGATACGGACCCGCTCGGGATGTTGAGTGGTCGCGCCACATTACACCCGCGTGGGTAGCTCGCGCCGTCGCGTTTCTCTGTGGTCCAGACGGCGCTGAGTTCGCCGGCCGTGACTTTTCGATCAAAACGGAGGAGGCGTCGTCGGGTCGGGCTCGTCTAGCAGGCCGCGTCGATTCACCCCAAAGCGCGGTGGAAGATCGATTCAGGTGCAGCGCGGCCGATCGCGCGCCATGATCGCTACGTGGACGAAGCGTTCCATCCTTGGGTCACGAGAATCACGCCGCAGCTCTCGATGCTCGTGTTCCCAGAGACCTTCACGGTGGAGGAGCTGAACGCGTACTTCGAGGCGCTGCGGAGGCATCAGTCGACCTACTCCGGATCGATCGCCTGGGTCGTTGATGTCACCCAGCTCCGGGCGCGTTCCGTCGACGCGAAGAAGCGCAGAATGTTCGCCGACTATGAGAGCGCGGTGGAAGCGCTTCACCGCAAACACTGCGCCGGAGTGGCGGTCGTGATGAAGAATCAGCTTCAGCGGGGTCTCGTCACGGCGGTCTATTGGATGACTCCCCCGGCGTATCGATGGGCGACGTTCGTCGATCGCGGCGACGCGATCACGTGGGCGAGGAAGTCGCTGACGACCTTCGGGCCAGCGCGCTAACCTGTCTCAGCCCTCGCCGACCGTTCGTCGAGGAGCTCGAGATGCGCCGAGAGCAGCGCAGGGAGCGGACAGGAGATCGTCCAATCGGGCAACGCCAGCTCTTCGGCGTGCAGCCAGAGCCGTCCCGGAAACCCGGGCACCGGGACGGGACGTTTCTGGTAGCGATCGTCGCCCACGATAGGATGCCCGATCCCAGCGAAGTGACGACGGATCTGATGGCGCCGGCCGGTCTCCGGACGCGCGACGACGAGCGAGAAGGATCGCTTCGCCGTGATCTGAAAAAGCGCGGAGAGGCGATAGCGCGTTATCGCCGGGAGCGGTTTGTCGCGACGGCGGTCGGGAAGAGCGCGGCGAATGATGCCCTTCTTGCGAGCTTGTCCCGCGACCAAAGCGAGGTATCGCTTCGAGACACTTCCGCTTTCAAAGTGCGCGCTCACGCGTCGACGCGTGTCTGGGTCGTTCGAGAGCAAGACGACCCCCGAGGTCCCGCGGTCGAGTCGATGAATCGGCGCCCAGCCGTCGCCCTCGAGCGACTCGTTCGCGAAGGCCACCAGGTCCGGAACATCTGGCGTCGCGCGGTGCGTCGCGATACCCGATGGCTTGTAGAGCGCGACCACTTCGTCTCGTCGCTCGATGACCCGGGGCGGATCGTCTCCCTCGAATACGTCGCGGACCGGCATGTATGCGGGTATACCAGAGCCCAGCCAGCGTCCGTGGATACGAGGAGCATCGTTTAAACCGCGTTCGACGAACCGCGTTAAACGAACACCGCGTTCGGACCCAGAAGGAACCGAACGCGGCATCGCGCGCTGTGGGTGCGCTACTTCAGGTCGAAGCGGTCGAGGTTCATGACCTTGACCCAGGCGTCGACGAAGTCGTGCACGAACTTCTTCTCTGCGTCATCACTCGCGTAGACCTCGGCGACCGCGCGGAGGATCGAGTTCGACCCAAAGACGAGATCGTTTCGTGTGGCGGTCCACTTCACCTTGCCGGTCTTGCGATCCTTGGCGCGGAACTCCTTTTCGCTCTTCGAAGTCGGCTTCCACTCCACGCTCATGTCGAGGAGGTTCACGAAGAAGTCGTTGGTGAGCTGGCCGCGCTTTCGCGTGAGGACACCGTTCTTGTCGCCGCTCAGGTTCGCGCCCAAGACGCGGAGACCACCAACGAGCACGGTCATCTCCGGCGCGGTCAGCGTGAGGAGCTGCGCGCGATCGATCAGCGTCTCTTCCGCGCGGCGCGTTTGGCGCTTGCCGAGGTAGTTCCGGAAGCCATCGCTCTTCGGCTCAAGCACCGCGAAGGAGTCGACGTCGGTCTGCTCTTGCGTCGCGTCGGTGCGGCCCGGCGTAAACGGCACCTTCACCTTATGACCCGCTTCGGCGGCGGCCTTCTCGACGGCGACACAACCGCCGAGCACGATCAGATCCGCGAGGGAGAGGTGCTTCTGCTTGTTCCGGCGGTTGAAGCTCTCTTGAATCGCGGTGAGCTTCTTGAGGATCCGCCGGAGGCGACTCGGCTGGTTGACCGCCCAGTTCTTCTGCGGGGCGAGGCGAATGCGCGCTCCGTTCGCTCCGCCGCGCATGTCCGAGCCGCGGAACGTGGACGCTGAGGCCCACGCGACAAACACGAGGTCCGACACAGAGAGCTTCGAGCGGCTGATCGATCGCGCCAGCTTCTTCACGTCCGGCCCCGTGATGGGCCGCCCCGTGGGAGCGGGAACGGGGTCCTGCCAGATGAGCTCCTCCTTCGGGACCATCGAGCCGAGGTAACGGCTGCGCGGACCCATATCGCGGTGCGTGAGCTTGTACCAAGCGCGCGCGAAAGCATCCGCGAACTCTTCCGGGTTCTTGTGGAAGCGCTTCGAGATCTTGCGGTACTTGGGGTCGACCTTCATCGCCATGTCGGCGGTGGTCATCATCAGGCGCTGCTTCTCTTTTGGATCGCTCGCGTTTGGAGCCTTCTTCGCGCGGGAGTCGCTCGTCGGCGTCCACTGATGCGCGCCGGCCGGGCTCTTGGTGAGCTTCCACTCGTACCCAAACAGCGCGTCGAAGTAGCCGTTGTCCCACTGGATCGGGTTATCGGTCCACGGGCCTTCGATCCCACTCGTGGTCATCTCGCTGGCCTTGCCCGAGCCAAAGCTCTGGGCCCAGCCGAGACCCTGTTCGGCCATCGTCGCGGCTTCTGGCTCGCGCCCCACGTACTTGTCAGGGTTCGCAGCGCCGTGGGCTTTGCCGAACGTGTGACCGCCCGCGACGAGCGCGACCGTCTCTTCGTCGTTCATCGCCATCCGCGCGAACGTTTCGCGAATGTCCTTAGCGGACGCGCGCGGATCCGGCTTCCCGTTCGGGCCTTCCGGGTTCACGTAGATGAGCCCCATCTGAACCGCGCCGAGCGGGTCGTCGAGCTTGCGGGCGCCCGTGTAGCGACGGTCCCCGAGCCACTCGGTTTCGGGTCCCCAGTAGATGTCTTGTTCCGGCTCCCAGATGTCCTCGCGACCGCCGGCAAAGCCGAACGTCTTGAAGCCCATCGTCTCGAGCGCGCGGTTGCCCGCAAAGATCATGAGGTCCGCCCACGAGAGGCGCTTGCCGTACTTCTGCTTGATCGGCCAAAGCAACCGACGCGCCTTGTCCAGGTTGCCGTTGTCGGGCCAGCTGTTGAGCGGTGCGAAGCGCTGCGAACCGGAGCCCGCGCCGCCGCGCCCGTCCTGGATGCGGTACGTGCCGGCGCTGTGCCAAGCCATGCGAATGAAGAACGGACCGTAGTGACCGTAGTCGGCGGGCCACCAATCCTGAGAGTCGGTCATGACGGCGTCGACGTCTTTGGCCAACTTCTTCAAGTTGATCTTCTTGAACTCCTTCGCGTAGTCGAAGCCGGCGTCCATCGGATCGCCGGCCGCGGAGTTCTGGTGAAGCATGGAGAGATTGAGCTGCCCGGGCCACCAGCCGCGGTTCGCGGTGTCACCCGCGGCAAGAGCTACGTTCTCCCCGTGCATGACGGGACACTTGGCTTCGGTCTGTTTGGTCATCGCGCATTGTTTATCACAGCAGACGCTCGACCCGAATGGATGGGGGCCTCCGCGTGACGTTACTCGCGAACCTCAACGCCTCTCCAGAAGGCGACGCGACCCGCGATCTCTTTCGCGGCGTCCTTCGGCGTGGGGTAGTACCAAGCAGCGTTTGCGTTGGTCTCACCGCCCGCGATCACGTCCAGGTATGACGCGGTCCCTTTCCATCCGCAGACCGTGGTGTGGTCGCTCTTCTGAAACTGGTCTGCTTTGAGTGATGCGCGAGGAAAGTAGTGGTTGCCCTCGACGACTACCGTGTCGTCTGATTCGGCGATTACGACGCCGTTCCAAATCGCCTTCATTCGATCATTCCTTTTCCGCGTAGACGGGTGAGCCGCGATGATAACGCGACGGACGACAAACGCCGATCCGAAGACCGGCGTTTGTGCGCTCCAGAGCTGTGGACGGCTTAGTTGAGCCAGTCCACCTTGCCCGTCCCGAGCTGGTAGTAGGCGGGGACGATCTTCAGCGCGCCGTCACCGACCGCGCCCGAGAGAATCGAGGAGCGCGCCTGAAGCTCGTCCACGGTCTGCTTGGCGTGACCCTTCACGACTTCGTTGATCGCGGCGTCGCCGCCCTTCGTCTTCGCGGGCTCGATGTGCGCGAGGAGATGGTTGAGGTTGTAGCCGTTGTCGCCACCCTTGACGGCGGCGGTCACCGCGCCGCAGCTCTCATGTCCCAGCACGACAATGATGCTCGTTTTGAGGTGAGCGACCGCGTACTCGATGCTCGCGATGCTCGAGGTGTTCGCGGTGTTGCCCGCGACCCGCACCGTAAAGAGTTCACCGAGACCGGTGTCGAACGCGAACTCCGGGACCACCCGCGAGTCAGCGCAGCTGAGGACGATCGCCCACGGCTTCTGGTAGGTGGAGAGCTCGGCGCGGCGGCTCTGGTCCTGAAGCGGGCGGTTCAAACCGTCGGCCACGAAGCGGGCGTTTCCTTCGGTCAGGCGGGCGAGAATCTCGTCTTGTGTCATGGGTTCCCTATCAACGTTGAAGTTGGGCGAAAGCATAAGGTGCCGACGCCAAAAGTGAAGGGTGAACCCCCGATCGGGTCTTCAATCTTCAAGCAGGGAAAAGGGAAACGCGGGCCTGCCGCGCCATTTGCCGAAGTTCCCAGATTGGCGGCGCGTAGCCGCGCTCTTCGCGGAAGCCCTCGATGCTCTCGGTCATCTTTTGCTTGATCGCGGTGTGCCGCTGTCGGAGCCACTCGACCCGTAGGCCGACGGTCGCGCTCATCCCTTCCGGAATCGGACCTGGCTTCCCAAAGAGATTCTTCAGCATGGAGTAGCCCTTGATGGCGCGCGCGATCGGGAGCTTCCAAAAGGCGTAGCCGAACTCGCCTCCCGCCTCCGCTTCTTCGAGCAGCGCTTCAATGATCACGCCGTCGATTTGATCTTGGAGCAAGGTCTCCGCGTCACGCCATTCCGCGACCACGACGAGCTTCGGGTCGTACTCGATGTCGCTCGGCCCGTGCGTTTCAAACTCGCGTACGCCCAGACGGGAGAGCCAACGCGCGGTTCCCTGCGCGCTCATGCTGGTCAGTCCTTCCCAGAGGGCGACGCCTTGGCTTTGGTACGCGCTGCTCGCGACCTCCGAGCAGAACTGCGTCGTGTGATCGCGAAAGTCCATCGCGAAGTCGTACGTGATGTGCTCTGCGGATGCGGCCGCGAGCGCGTGTTCCGCCGCGTCGTGCGCGAGACGTGGGTTCGCGATCATCGCCTCGTGGTCGCTCCGCATCCGAAGGAGCATCACCCGCAGTTTCGGGTCGGCCATGTACTTCTCGAGGCCCTCGACGACGACGCCGATCTCGATGTGCGCCTCGATCGTTTTGAACTCGCCGTCCTCGCTGATGTGCACGAGCGCGATGTGCGAGAAGTTGCCGGGGTAGTCGTTGCCGCGCGCGATGAACGCGCTGGTCGGCGCCCCGCCGCGGGACACCAAGATGTCGCCGCTGTGGACCGTGATGCCCATGATCTCTTTGCTCGGCGCGGCAGAGGGTTCGTCGACACCGCGAACGACGGTGGGCATCTCGCCAGGAGGCATCTGCAAGAGGTTCTGCTCCAGCGCGCCGCGTCCGCCATAAAGCGATCGATAGAGACGTCCGCGCGCTTGCCGGTCCGAGAGGTCCCAACCGCGGGAGGCGCGCTTTACCGCGGTGCGCATACGCGCGACGAGGGAGACGTATTCGGAGACGCGGTCAGGGCAGGCCCCGAGCTCCGCGCCTAACGCAAAGAGACGGTCTTCGAGCGTTTGTAGAATCGGATCGCTCGGGGAGGGGGGAGGCGGCACGACCGGCGCAACGATCGGGACGATCGCGGCCGCGACTTCGGCATCGCTCCCTGCTTCTGCAGGCGCGTTGGCGTTCGTGTTCGTGTTCGTGTTGGCGCTCGTGTTCGTGTTCGCGATCGCGCTCGTGTTCGCGACGTCGGGTTCAGGCGCGGCGGGCGCGGCGTCTCCCGGCGTGTTCGTGGTGATCGGACCCGTCTCGGGTTCAGGGACCGCCACGGGCTCGATCCCGACCCGGCGCTCCAGCATCGCGAGCGTCTCCCGGGTCTGCGCGAACTTCTCGGTGAGCGAGACCAACGACGCTTCGCATCCGCGGTCGCGCGCTTCGACCCAGGCGCGCTCCAGGTAGGCAAAAGGCGCTTCGCCCTGGCCCCAGGAAAACGGCTCACCGCTGGCCGCTTCAGGCTCGAAGGTCGGCTCGGGCACGAACAGGAGCGCGAGCCCCAAAACGCAGCCGATCGCGACCTTTGTCTTCTTCGAGTTCGCCATAGGCGCGCACGTTACCGCGTTTGCGCATATGACTAACGGCATGTCGAAACCAACCTCGAAAGAGTGGCTCGTTCTCCTCGCGTTTTTCGTCCTCTGCTTCGGCGCGGCGGGGATCGGGGGCGCCGCGACCGGGCCCGCGATCGAAGGCTGGTTCAGCGAGCTGATCAAGCCCAGCTGGAACCCGCCCAACTGGCTCTTTGGACCTGTTTGGACCGTGCTCTACGCGATGATCGCGATCAGCGGGTGGCTGGTCTGGCGCAGTGACGCGTCCGAGAGGAGCAAGACCCCCGCGTACATCGCGTTCGGGGTTCAGCTCGCGCTCAACAGCTTGTGGAGCGTTCTCTTCTTCGGCCTCCATCAGATCTTCTTCGCGTTGATCGAGATCGTCGTCTTGTGGCTCGCGATCGCGACCACCGCGTGGCTCTTCAAGCCGCACAGTCGCGCGGCCGCCCTCATGCTCTTGCCGTATCTCGCGTGGGTCAGCTTCGCGACGTTCCTCAACGCGACCATCTGGCAGCTCAACTCGTGACGGCGCCGCTACAACACGGCAAGATCTCGAACATGCGCTCCTTGCTTCTTCTTCTTCTTCTTCTCTCGCTCGTTTTCGTCATCGCGTGTGGCGACGACGACTCTGCTGCGATGGATACGTCGGTCGCGGACACGTCTTCGTCTGACACATCAACTGAGGACACTGCCTCGTCGGACACTGCTCCCTCGGACACTGGAGCGAGCGACACATCGGCGAGCGACACTTCGGATGACGCCGCCGTCCCCGTGGGCTGCCCCGACGCGACGTTGTGCGGCGACCACGACATCGTGGTGGACGCCACCTGGCTTGAGGCGCACCTCGACGACGCGGACCTGCAGCTCGTCGACGTCCGGGATCCAGGAGACTTCGCATCAGGTCACATCCTCGGCGCCATCTCGATGAACGTTAGCGCGCTCCGCACTACGGTCGACGGCATCGGCGGACAGGTCGTAGCGCGTGAGGTGGCGGAAGCAGCGTTCCGCGCGGCCGGGCTGAGCGAAGACGAGGCGATCGTGGTGTACGGCGCGACGACCACGACGACGCCAGCCCGCATGGTCTGGACGCTCGAGTACTTCGGTCATGAGCGCGTCGCGCTGCTCGACGGAGGGTTCGGAACCTGGACCGGAGAAATCGAGGCCGGCGATGTCCCCACGACCGACAGCGACTACATGATCCGCGCGATCGACGAAGACCGCCGAGTCGACGCTGACTACATCGCTGCGCGTCTTGACGATGATTCCCTCGAGGTCGTTGATGTACGCACCGCTGGCGAGTTCGCGACGGGTCGCATCCCGGGGTCCCGCAATGTCGACTGGACGACCCAAGTTGGAGCGGACGGCGCGCTCCTCGCCGACGACGCCTTGTCCGCCTTGTATGATGAGCTCGACGAGAGCCGAACCGTCATCTCAACGTGCCAAACCGGCTCGCGCGCCTCGGTCTCCTACGTCGTCCTGAGGCACCTCGGGTTCGCGGATGTCCGGCTCTACGACGGGAGCTGGGCCGAGTGGAGCACCCGCGATGACCTGCCCCGAGAGCCGTGAAAACGCCACTTCGACAACAGGCTTGACACCCCGCGATACGAGGTGCAGATTGCCGGCCGCTATTCCGGAATAGCTCAGTTGGTAGAGCAATCGGCTGTTAACCGATTGGTCGCTGGTTCGAGTCCAGCTTCCGGAGCTTCATAAGGCCCAGGCTAGTCAGCCTGGGCCTTGTCTTTAACAAGACCCTCGTCTCCTTTAACAAGACCCTCGTCGGCTTCGCCGGCGGGGTCTTGTCGTATCTGCCCTGCTGCTGCGGGTTTGCGGCGGTTCGCCCCTCGCGGGGTGTGCTCTCTGGTCGGGCAGCGCCAGAGTACCTCGCCTCGTCGTCGGACCCAGACCGGGGCTCTCAGAGTGCTCTTGGGCCCCAGAGACGCCTCCAGACGCCGAAAAGCCGGTTCACACCAGAGAGCCGATGGTTAGCCCGGTGAGAGTGGGACACGCGGTAGGCGAGATTCTCGCGCATCGTGGGGCGACCTCAGCAGTCCGAGGCAACGGTGCTCGCGCCGCGATGGCGTGGCTCGAAGGTCGAGTGTCCGATTTGGAAGCGGTCCTTCAAGGTCTCACGGAGCTCGTCGGCGATTCTGGTTGCGTCCACGAGATCGTCGACGTTGACCGTCAACACCGCGCTCAGGATCGGTTGCCCGTCGTCGAGCGCCCACACGTGGAAGTCGCTCAAAGACTCCACACTCGGATGGTCGAGGATGACGGCCTTGGCCGCTTCCACATCCAACCCACCAGGTGCTCGCTGGAGCAGGATCCGCACGGTGTCGCGCAGCAGCGGCCAGCTGCCCACCAGGATCAAGAGGCCAATGACAAGGCTCGCAACGGGATCAGCCAGCTTCGCGCCAAACACGCCAACCGCGACAGCCGAAACGATCGCGGCGACTGACCCGAGTGCATCGGACAAAAGGTGGAGCATCGCCCCGCGGGTGTTGACCGACTGGTCGCGGCTCCGCGCGAGATACCACGCGCTACCGAGGTTGATGGCCAGCCCCGCGACACCGGTCAAGAGGACGGCCATGGCGTCGACCTCGGGAGGCTCCTGGAAGCGCTCCACCGCTTCGAGCCCGATGAGCACCACGATGATGACCAGGCTGATGCCGTTGATGAGCCCGCCCAGGACCGGGGCCCGCCTTAGACCGAACGTGTAGCCTTCCGAGGGCTTCCGTGACGCAATCTTGACCGCGACCAGCGCGACCACCAGCGCGCCGACGTCAGACACTATGTGGCCCGCGTCCGACAGGAGCGCGAGCGAGTTGGTCCAGAACCCGACCGCGGCTTCGAGGATCAGGAACGAGGCGTTCAGGGCGATGGCCACCCACAGCGCCCGCTCAGGTGTTGGACCGCCGTGGTCGTGGTCCGCGTGGTCGTGTGCGTGGCTCATCGTTCCTCGGGGAGGCGCAGCGGTCGTGCGACGACGTAGCCAAGCGGAAAGAGCCCAGGCAGCTGCTCCGAGGAGAGCACCTCGAAGCCTGCGGCAGAGATGGTCTGCTGCAGCGACGTGAGGTCGAAGCGCGTGTGCGCGACGAACGGGGAGACCAGGCTTAGCGTCCTGGAGAGCCCTCGCCGGAAGCCATCGACTCCATGGAGGAACGTCGGCGCCACGAGCGTTCCTTCCGGCTTCAACACTCGCCGGAACTCGGAGAGCGCCTGCTCCGGAGCGTCCATCACGTGGAGCGCGTTGGCGCAAAACACGCCGTCGAAGCTCCCATCCGGCCCATCGAGCTCATAGGCGCTCATGACCGCGCATTCGACGCCCTGCAGCCCTGCCTCCTCCACTCGCACTCGGAGCCGAGCCACCATCTCGGGCGAGATGTCGGTCGTCACGAGATGTTCCGCCCGACTCGCCAGATCGGCCGTGAACTGCCCTGTGCCCGCCGCGATCTCCAACATGCGCCCACCTGACGGCAGGTCGCGCTCGAGCCGCTCACGTACCCGGCCGTAGCTCGAGTCGAAGAGGCGCACGACGGTGTCGTAGCGGCCGGCGAGGCGATCCCAGACGCGTGCTTCACTCATGCCCCGGCCTCCTCGATCTCCCCCGATGGGCGCTCATCTTCCTCGTCTTCGTCGGCAGCCATTCCGCCGAGCCAGCTGTACACCGCTGGCAGGACGAAGAGTGTCAGCAGTGTCGCCGTAACCAGCCCGCCGATCACCACAGTTGCCAGCGGCCGCTGCACCTCTGCGCCGGCCGTCGTAGAGATCGCCATGGGGAGGAAGCCGATGCCGTCCGTCAGCGCGGTCATCAGCACGGCCCGAAGCCGGAGCCGTGCCCCCTTCTCGGTCGCGTCCATCAGCGACAGCCCTTCGCGCTGCAGCTCCCGGATGTAGGAGACCATCACGACGCCGTTGAGCACCGCGATGCCCGACAAGGCGATGAAGCCGACAGCCGCGGAGATGGAGAAAGGCATCCCCCTGAGCCAAAGCGCCATGACACCGCCAACCGCAGCCATGGGGATGTTCAGGTAGATGATCAGCGCTGGGCGAACCGAGCCGAACGTCGTGTAGAGGAGGAGGAAGATCAGCAGCAGCGCTGCTGGCACCGCTACCGCCAGTCGCGAGCTCGCCGCCTGCAGGTTCTCGAACTGGCCACCCCAGGTGACGAAGTAGCCGGGCGGCAAGTTCCCTTCGGTGCGCACGCGTTCCTGGGCTTCGGCGACGAAGCCTGCGAGGTCGCGCCCTCGCACGTTGACTTGAATGGTCATGCGCCGCTGCGCATTTTCGCGACTGACGACCGCCGGCCCCTCGTCCAAGAGGACCTGTGCGACCTGGCCAAGGGGAACACGCTCACCGCCGGGGGCCGAGATGAGGAGCCCGCGAAGGGTTTCGGCGTTGGTCCGAGCTGCCTCCTGAAGGCGAACCTGCAGGGCGAATCGCTGCTGCCCTTCGAAGACGATGCCCACCTGCCGGCCTCCAACCGACGCCACGGCGTCGAGGATCTCGGACGCGTTGATGCCGTAGCGGGCGGCGGCCCGGCGGTCGACGATGATCCGAAGCGATGGCAGACCGGCGACCTGGTCCGCGTTCACGTCGGCTGCTCCCTCGATCGAGCGAAGGACTTGCATCACCCGGGCTCCCGACCGCTCCAGCTCCTCGAAGTCGGGGCCGTAAAGATTGACGGCGACATCGGAGCGCACCCCGCTAATGAGCTCGTTCGTCCGAAGCTCGATTGGCTGAGAGAAGGAGTAGTTCTGGCCAGGCACCTGCCGCTCGAGGGTCTCTTCGATGGCCTCGACGAGCTCCGCTTTCGACTCCGCCCGCGTCCACTGCTCCACCGGGTGCAACATGATGTAGATGTCGGAGATCTCGACGCCCATCGGATCCGTCGCGATCTCGGCCCTCCCAGTGCGAGAGATGATCGTCTCGATCTCATCTGGAAACGCCTCGGTGAGAGCCTGCTCCACGCGTCCGGTGGCCGCCACCGACTCCTCGAGCGACACCGACGGAGGACGAATCGCCTGCATCGCGATGGCCCCCTCGTCGAGCGTCGGGATGAACACCGCTCCCATCGTCGACGCGAGCCAAGCTCCGCCGGCGATGGCCGCAAGCGCGATGGCGACCACCAGCGGTCGGAAGCGCAGGGCAGCCCTGAGGGCCGGCTCGTAGAGCCTCCTCGCGACTCGAGCGACGATGGGCTCCTTCTCTGAGAGCCCGCCACGGAAGAGCCAAGTGGACGCCGCCGGCACCAGGGTGACGGCCAACACAAGGGCCGCCGCGAGCGCCGACAGCACTGCGATGGCCATCGGGCGGAACATCTTCCCCTCGATCCCCTGCAGCGAGAGGATCGGGACGTAGACGATCATGATGATCGCCGTCCCGAACAGGACCGGCCGCAGCACCTGCGTCGTCGCGCGGCGCACTTCACCCTTGACGGCACGGCCGGTGACGCCGCTCTCGG
Source organism: uncultured bacterium (assembly GCA_938024995.1). Classification (GTDB taxonomy): domain Bacteria; phylum Myxococcota_A; class Polyangia; order Polyangiales; family Houyiibacteriaceae; genus CALJDU01. Next base: position 130,984 of record CALJDU010000024.1, on the reverse strand, counting down.
ACAGCCGCCGCGAGACGTTCTCGATGACGACAATCGCGCCGTCGATGATCAGCCCGAAATCGAGCGCTCCAAGGCTCATGAGGTTTCCAGACACGCCGAAGATGCGCATCGAGATGAACGTGAACAGCAGCGACAGCGGGATCACGGCGGCGACGAGCAAGCCACCGCGAAGGTTGCCGAGCATCAGGAGGAGCACGACGATCACGAGGATCCCGCCCTCGATGAGGTTCACGACGACCGTCCGGATGGTGAGGTCAACCAGAACAGAGCGGTCGTAGTACGTCTCGATCGTCACCCCGGGCGGCAGTCCGGGCGCGAGCTCATCCAGTCGTTCGCGAACCGCCCGTGAGACCTCGCCGGAGTTCGCTCCCATCAGCATCATGACCGATGCGGTCACGACCTCGCCGCGCCCATCTCGGGTGACCGCCCCCTGCCTGACCATGGGGGCGAAAGCGACGTTAGCCACGTCGCGGATGAAGATGGGGGTGCCATCGTTGCGGGTCGCAACCCGTACGTTGCGCACGTCATCGAGGCTGGCGATGAGCCCTTCGCCCCGGATGACGCGCTGCTCCCCGCCGCGGACGATGTATCCACCACCCTCGTTGGCGTTGTTCGCTTCGAGCGCCTCGAACACTTCGCCCAGGCTCAGCCCAAGCGCGTTCAAGCGCGCCGGGTCCACCTGAACCTCGTAGGTCTTCAGCTCCCCACCGAACGGGTTGACCTCAACTACCCCAGGGATAGGGCGGAGCTGGAACGCAACGTACCAGTCGAGGATGGTGCGTAGCTCCATGAGCGTGTAGCAGTCGTCGGCATCCGGACCTTCGGCCGGGCACATGGGGTCACCGCGGACTTCGAACTGGTAGATCTCGCCGAGCCCCGTCGAGATCGGCCCCATCTCAGGCGAGCCGTACCCCTCGGGGATGGACTCCCGAGCCTCGGACAGCCGCTCGGACACCATCTGACGTGCGAAGTAGATGTCGGTGCCTTCTTCGAACACCACCGTCACCGCCGACAAGCCAAAGCGGGAGAGGCTTCGAACCTCCTCCACGTGAGGCAACCCGCTCATCACCGTCTCGACCGGCACCGTGACGTACTGCTCGACCTCGACAGGGCCGAGCGCGGGGGCGTTGGTGAGGACCTGCACCTGCACGTTGGTGACGTCGGGCACCGCGTCGATCGGGAGCTGCTGCGCCGCGCGTACGCCGAGCGCCCCGATGAGGAGGACCCCGAAGATGACGAGGAATCGATGTCGCACGCAGAACGCGATGAAGCCGTCCATCTCGTCTCCTCAGTGCGCGTGGCCGTCGCCGAGCTCGCCCCGCATCAGCTCCGACTTGAGTATGAAGGCGCCCTCCACGACGATCCGCGCCCCCGGCTCGAGCCCCTCGAGCACCTCGACCTGCCGGCCGCTCTCCCTCCCTGTCGTGACAGGATGCGCAGCAAACTCGCCATCTTCATGACCGGGGACAAAGACCACAGTCCGGTTGTCCACCGTCTGAACCGCCGACAGTGGCACGACCACCGATGTGCTCGTCGGCTGACCCGACGCCAGGCGAAGCGAACCGAAGAGGCCGGGACGCAGCTGGCCATCGGGGTTATCGATCTCGACGCGGATGGGCAGGGTGCGCGTCGACTCGTCCAGCGTCGCGCCTACGAAGTCGACGGTCCCCGTCCAGTTGTGGCCCGGATAGGCGTTTAGCGTGAGGGTCGCGTTCATGCCTGATGCGACCTGGGCGACCTGTTGCTCGTACACCCGGCCGATGACCCACACCCTCGAGAGGTCGGCAACGATGAAGAGCGTGTCGTCGGGCGACACGTTCTCACCCCGCGTCGCGTGTCTCTCAACCACGACTCCAGCGATGGGGCTCTCGAGCGTCATGTCGGGCCCACTGCCGCCACGGAGCCCGAATACCCGGAGCCGAGAACGGGCCGCATCCCGCTCCGCGTCGGCCTGCTCGTAGGCCAGCTCCGCCTCGAGCAGGCTGCGTTCTGAGCTGATGCCCTCCTCGCGGAGGCGCCGCTGACGATCCCTGTTCTGCTCCGCCACGTCCCGGAGCGAGGTCGTGCGGCTGAGCTCTGCCCGTGCCTGTCCGAGCTCGACGCTCCTCAGCCGCGCGAGATGGGTCTCGGCTTCGACCCGGTCGCCCAAGGTGACGTCGACGCTGAGCAGCTGCCCCTCTACGAGTGGGCTGATGTGGGCGACCCGGTCCGGGTTCAGCTGAACTTCTGCGGGGACCTCGAGAGCACCGGCGAGTACACCGGCCTCGGCCGTCCCGAGGCGGATGCCGTTCCGACTGAGCGCCTCTGGCGAGATCCGCACGACCTGCTCTTCGCCATGTTCATCACCCTGAGTGTGCTCGTCGTGACCCTCCTCACCGTGGTCCTGGTCGTCGTGCGCCTCTTCTTCACCGGCGTGTTCTTCGTGGCCGTGCTCGTCGGCCTCGTGGTCGTCGTGGTCGTCGTGGCCGGCGTGTTCCTCGTGGGACTCGCCCCCGTGATCGTGACCGTCGGAGTCCTTGCATCCTGGGCCCATCGCCAGGACGCAAGTCAGTACGAGCAACGTGGTTCGCTTCATGGGGTGCCCTCCGTCTCGGGCCACAGCTCGGTGCCGACGAGGCCTTCGAGGGTCGCGGCGGTTTCGTAGTAGGTGATGCGCGCGTCGATGTACTGGCCGGTCGCCGTCAACAATCGCTCACGGGTCTGCGAGACCTGGTGCACGTCGACCTCGCCCAGCTCGTAGGCCCGCTGGAGGAGCGAGAGGTTCGCCTCGAGCTGCGGAACGACCCCGGTCTCGTAGAGGGCGACCCGTTCCACGGCCGCGTTGAGCGCGATCGAGGCCTGAAGCAGCTCGCCGCGAAGCCTCGTCGCGGTCGCTTCGCGTTCCCTGTCGGCCACCACCAACTCGGCCTCGGCGCGGGCTCGGCCCTCCTGGTTGGTCCGCCAGAGCGGGATCGGGAACGACAGGTTGAAGAGCCAGACATCTGCCTCCGCCTCTGGACCCGGGGCGGCCTCGCGGCCATAGGAGAAGCCGACGGTGGGCTCTGGCCACGCCTCCCGGTCCTCCAAAGCCAGTCGGCTCTGACCCGCCACCACGGCCAGCTCCCGGGTGCGGAGCGATGGGTGATGTTCGGCCATCATCGCCAAGAGCGAGTCCGCGTCCGGCGCCTGCCGAACGTCGGGCAGCGTGCCGTGGACATCAGGTAGCGTCGCCTCCGGCCAGCCGACGACCGCGGCCAACCTGGCTGTCAGGGAGTCTCCCGCCTGCTGCGCCTCGATGACGGCCTCGCGGGTCCGCGCCAGATCCGCATCGGCGACGAGCAAGATCAGCGGCGACGACTCGCCCGCCTCCACTTGCCGGGCTGCGATGTCGCGCATGGACTGCGCAAAAGCAACGAAACGCTCCGCTTGCGCGAGCCGCTCGCGCACTAGCAGGATGTCGACGAAGAGCCGGTGTACCTCCACGTGCACGCTCCATCGGACCTCGTTGACGGCGGCTTCGCTGAGCCGCTGCTGGTCCTCCGCAGCGTCGAGGCGAAGGCCAGGCTCCCCGGCGATCTCGAGCTGTTGCTGAACCGCGACCTCGAACTCAAAGCCGGTCGTGCCTGCGATGGTTCGTCCTCCGGCGCCGAAGCTCAGCTGTGGGTTCGCAGGGAACACGATGTCGGCGCCAATGACACCAGCCTCGGCCAGCCCGACGCGCGCTCGGGCCGTCTGGATCGCCGGAGAGTGCGAGTCGGCGTAGACCAGCAGCTGCTCGAGCGTCAGCGTGGACGCGCTCGACGGGTCAACCGGATCTCCCGAAGGGATGTAGGGCTGAATGAGCTCCGCGGGAGCGTAGACGCCTGGCTCCGGTAGCGTTCTCGTCGCGTGGGTCGACGCGCACGCCGCCACACAACTACTACCCGCGATAGTAGTTAGAAGTGCTAGCCGACCGAGGAATGTGCAGCGCATGCGGACCTCGACCTAGAGCAGGGAGTGGAGCAGGCGCTCCACTTCGAAGTGGAAGTGCTCGAGCAGCCCGAGGCTGTCGATGTGCGGCACGGTGAGCGCGGCGAATACCCCGACGGCCAGGGCGATGTGGCCGATGGTCCTCACTGGCGCGGGAGGACCCTGCAGGAGGAGCGCGAGCCGCAGCTTGAGGGCGGCGCCGCCGTGACCACAGAGCGCCGCACCGGGGACGAGCCCACCACAGCGGAACCGTGCCGCCGTGATGATCCCCTCTGCCAATGCCAGAGGCTCGCCACCGCGGTGGACGGCTTCGCCGTCACAGACAGCCTCGCGGGCGTTGCGCCACCGCTCGAAGTCGGCGGCGAGCAAGCTGCCGGCCGGGTTGGCGCCCAGGCACAGACGCACGATGAAGCTTCGCAGCGTGTCGAACCCGGAGATGTGTGCGTGCTCGTGGAGCAGGGCAGCCCGAAGCATCTGCGCGTCCGCCTCGCGAATGAAGCAGGCGTCGACGACGACGATCGGGCGAAGCAGGCCGAGGGTGTAGATGGGCTCCGAGGACTCGCGGACGACGACGACGCGCAGACCACTGAGGTGAGCGTCATCTCGGATGATGCGCTCCACGGGTCGGACAAGCTCGTGGTCGCTCTGGAGCCGATGAAGCACCACCTGGGGCCGCTCCCGCCAGAGGCGAATCCCCACCGAAGCGGCGACCCCGACGACCATCAACCCGAGCAACATGAGCGTGTCGATGCAGGTGGTCGCCTCGACGTGGTCAATGAAGCAAGACTCGGCCGTGCGCATCGGCTCGCTCTGGTGCAGCGCCGAGGATGTCAGCCAGAGAACCGGCAGGAGGGTAGGCGCGACGAGCCACGCGAAGGTCACCTCAGAGCCGAAGCTCGCCCAGGACGACGTGCGCTGCCGCACGAACGAAAGCACGCCACGGCTCACCAACGTGAGCAGCGGGATCACGAGGAAAAAGGTGGTAGCTACCGCAGCCAGCGGAAAGAGGAGCTCATCCATGCGCCCCTCTTCTTCGCTTCCGGATCAGCGCCTCCAGGCGGTCCAGCTCCTCCTCGTCGGCGTCGGCGACGCGCTCGACCAGGAACGCCACCGCCGCGTCCTGTCCCATCGGCGGCAAGCTGCCCAACACCTCGCGGGTCATCGCCTCGATGTACTCGGACCGGGTCATCATCGAACGGTACAGGTAACGCCTGCCTTCCTTGCGACGAGTCAGGAGCTCTTTGTCGTAGAGGCGGCTGACGGTGGTCATCACCGTCGTGTACGCGATCTCTCGATGGCTCTCGAGCAGCTCGTGGACGTCGGTCACGGCGAACTCGTCCCAACCCTGCTCCCAGACGATCTCCATGATCTCGGCCTCGAGATCGAAGAGCGACGTGCGCAGTCCATCTTGTTCGGGTCGAATTCGGATGCCTTTCACGACAGTCTCCACGCGTATTCGTGCCGATCGGAAGACCGGCAGCGGCCAAACTACGACCGTCGATAGTAGATGTCAACTACGACATCCTCTCTCGACCAAGAGCCTGCCTGCTCGCCGGCGTTACAGCCGCTCGGCGAGCCCCGCCTCCAGCATCGCCCGCACGAGCGACTTCGCCTTCTCGTCCTCGCGCCGCAGCAGCTCGAACAACTCCGAGGGCTGTTCCTGGATGTGCTGAAATCGATCCGCAGGAAGGTCCCGGGCTGCTGTCGTGTGCACGTCTTCTACGCGGGACCCGCCGCCGGCGCCTTTCTACTCGGCCAGTGTATCAACCCCCGGATGGACCCTGAACTCGCGGTGTACGAGTTCTCCCGGCAACGAGACCCTCGTTATCGACTTGCCGGCGTCCTGGCCGAGGAGGACGCCCTATGACGGCGGAAGAGTTCTTCCAAAGCGTCCCATCAGAGCAGACTGTTGACGCCGAATCCCAGGAGCACGCTGATCTTGTCGCGGAACACGGTCGAATCGCGAGCCTGCTCGAGCGAGAGCTTCCCGACGCGAGCCCGGGCGTTGAGCTAGGTGGCTCCTTGGTCAAAGGGACCATGGTTCGCGCGTCCTTCGATCTCGACTCGATCTGCTACTTCGACAACGACGACATCGGAGCAGGCGACACCCTGAAGGAGATCCGGGAGTCTGTAGAGGCGGCGCTCAAGACCGTTTACCGCATCGAGGCGAAGCGATCGGCGATCAAGCTCGTAGGCAAGCTCAACGGTAATCTGCGGTTTCCCGTCGACGTGGTGCCCGGGAGATTCGTCGACGACACCCGCGAGGACGTCTTTCTCCATCAGGCGGAGGGCGAAAAGGAGCGCCTCAAGACAAACCTCAAAAAGCACATCTCGCACATATCGGCGAGAGCGGGCAGGTCGACGTGATCAAGCTCGCCAAGGTCTGGAAGCTTCGTTCCGACATCGACATCAAGACGTTCATACTCGAGCTGCTCGTCATCGAGTGCCTCAAGGATGTTGACGACACATCGTTGGTCGGTCGGATGAAGGAGTTCTGGCGCCAGCTCCGGGACGACATCGACTCGCTCTCGATCGAGGACCCGGCCAACCCGACAGGCAACGACCTGTCCGACGCGTTCGGCGACACTCAGCGCGAGGCGCTTTCATCCGCAGCCACCATCGCGCTTGACCTCGTCGAGGAAGGAGACTGGGCTGCGTTGTTCGGCGACTTGGGAACCGAGTCGGTCCCCGCCGACCGTGCGGTTGTCTCGGCCCGCGCGCTCCTGGCGCTCGGAGACACCTCGCACGTGCGGGAGCACGACTGGCCAATTCGCCGAGGACATCATCAGGTTCAGCTCCGCTGTACCTTCTCGACGCGACGAGGCGGCCACAAGGCGCTTGAGAGCAACGGCTTCCCGGTCACCGAAGGGACCCGATTTCGATTCGAAGCGACCACGAACGTCCCTCAGCCATTAGAGGTCCGCTGGCAGGTCGTCAACACCGGCGCACGCACGCGAGAAAGACGCCCTTCGGGGACGGGACTTCATCGAGGCGAAGACGAACGGCGGTGATCCGGCGTCCGGTCTGGTCCATCGGGAGCACGCCGAATACACCGGCAAGCACTGGGTCGAGTGCTTCATCATCAAGGAAGGGTCGCTGTGGGCACGAAGCGGACCGTTCTACGTGAACATCATCAACCGATCGAGACGGCGTAACCGGTGGCGTCCATGGAGGCGGTAGAGAACGGTCGCGCCTAGCGGTGGCGTCTCGCCGCTCTCGCTTACCCCTCGGTTCACACAACCACGCCCCGTCAGCCCCACATCTCGCAAGCCCAGCAAGATCAGACACTTGCGAGAGCCGCCCGCTCAGCCCCGTTTCGCCGTAGCATCCCGCGAGGGGAGCCAGATCGTCCAAAACCTCGAACATTTGATTGACCAGGGGATGTTCGACTTCGGTCCACCGAAGACGCCCTCCGCACCTGCGCGCAGGGTGCAGGCGGGGTGCCCGTCGGGGAGGTAGGGCGCCTGGTCCTCGGCGCTCGGTAAGAAGGTCGCGCCGCAGTGCGCGTTCGAAGAGCCCTGGCACGGTCCAGCCGCGGAGCCTGTCGTACCGGGGTAGGCGTCGTCCCACCTCGTCGTGAACTTCCGCTCGTCTCCCCAAAGCGCGCGCGCAAACATGCACTGGTCGGGATGCACCTGACGGTCGCTGCTCGTGTAGCCGATAAGCGCGCGGAGGTGGTTGATCGCGATTCGGTGCCACTCGTCGACCTCGGCCTTGGTAGGGTTTTCGTCGTCGGCAAAGGGCGCGTGTTCGTAGAAGACCTCGCGGATGCCGCGAACGCGATCCACGCTCGGGCAGATCGCCATCGCGAACGCCTCTCGACTCATCCGTGACGGGTTGTAAACCGTGCCGTCCCATTCGGCCTCCGCCCAGCTCTCGGTGCGGATCCACCCGACGCCGTCCGGATCATGCGAGGTGTTGGTACCGCCCTCGAAGGGCTTGCTCGCGAAGGTGTCCCAGTTGGCTTGATCCGGGGTGTACTGGACGAGCTCACTCATCCCTGTTCCCGAGTCGCTCGTGCCGGAGTCGCTCGTGCCGGAGTCGTCTGAACTTCCGGTGCCGCTGTCTGCGCTCGTGTCTCCGGTTGGGCTGGTGTCGTCCCCACACGCGACGGTCGCGCTCACCACACACGCGAGGAAAAAGAAGTTCCGAGTCGTCGCCTTCATCTCTTCAATTTTACCACCGTACTCACCTCGGAAGACTCGTGACCTGTTCCGCGAGGTCGGTCGAAACCACCGGTTTGCGAAGCAGACTTGGGGCGGAGGGATAGGTGTTGCAGATGCAAGAAACTTACTTTCCCATGGAGCGGCTCGTGTCGCACGGCCGTCTCGTTGGCCTTCAAACCAACTCAAGTCCTCTGGCTGACATCCCCGGAGAAGGCTGATGCCAAACTTGAGCGTCGCGAATCGCGAGCGGACATCAAGTGGGTCCCGGCCACGATGTCCGGACCGCCGCGCCGCCGAAGGGTGACGCACCGATCGCGAGCTGTCCCCCGTGACGTTCGACGATCCGGTTGACGATGGCGAGACCGAGTCCCGCTCCGCCGGTCTGACGTCCACGATCGGGCTCGAGCCGGAAGAAGGGTAGCTTCACCTGGTCTCGGAGATCGTCAGGAATGCCGGGGCCGTCGTCGTGAACGGTCACATGAAGTCCCGCTTCATCCTGCGCGAGTTCAAGCACGACCCTTGTCCTCGCGTGTTGGACCGCGTTCCTGAGCAGGTTCTCGACAGCTCGCTGAAACAATCGCACGTCGGCGACGCCGCCCGCGTCTTCCCGAAGCTCGAGCTCAACTTCGACGGGGCAGGTTTCAACCGTTTCAAGAGTCGCCAACTCGGCAAGATCGACGATCAGCGGCCCAGGTTCGAACGCGCGTAGGTCGAGAGCGTGATCATCGGATTGAATGTAGCTGAGGAGTTCCGCGACCAGCTCATCGAGCGCGTCGAGCTCGCGGGCCATCGCGTGGAATCGCTCGTCGCGCGTCGGCTCCGGCTCGGTCTCGAGGAACTCCAGATGAAAGCGAAGGCGCGCGAGAGGGGACCCGAGTTCATGGGAGACGGCCTGCACGAGCTCGTCGCGACTCTTGACCAGACGCTCCACTTTTTCCGCCATCGCGTTGAAGCGCTCCGCCAGCTCGCTGCCTCCGCCGCTCTCTACGCGCGCAGTCAGGTCGCCGCGTCCCAGCGCGTCGCTGGCGCGCTCGACCCGCCTCAGTGATCGGTCAACTGCGACCGCGAGCAGGCCGGCAAGCAGTGGCAAAAGGAGAATCGCGAGGACCACGCCAATGGGGATCATCCCGGGCGGGAGAACTGGATTGACCGGGCCTGCTGCAAGCGCGCCGCTCCCGTCCGCGAAGACCAGGAAGTACCAGGCCTCTCGATGCGATTCCCGATGCGGAATGTGTTCCCCGGGATGAACCGACTTGCCCACGCTCCGCTCGACCTCCTGGTTCGAGACGAGCGCGAGCGGAACCCAGTAGTGCTGACGGAGCTCATGAAGACGAGCCGCCCGGTCTTGTCGCTCCTCCCCATCGAGGATCTCGTAGGCCAGAAAGACACCGTCCGTTCGAGCCCGCTTCTCGGTCCAGGACCGACTCCTGGACCACGCGGCCAAGACGACGAAGCTGACCACCCAGCAGAGCAGCACGCTGCCGGCAGTCAGACGCACGAAGGACCACCTCATCGGTACGCCAGGAGGTAGCCGACGCCGCGCACCGACTTGAGGCGGCTCGGGTCGAAACCGCAGCGCTGCAGCTTGCGGCGGATCCGGCTGACGTGCACATCCATGCCGCGGTCGATGCCGTCGTATTCGGTGCCGAGGATGTCAGCGTACAGCTGGTCCCGTTCGACCACGCTTCCCGCCTGGCTCGCCAGCATGAGCACGATGTCGAACTCCATGGTCGTCAATGGAACCAGTTCGCCTCCAACGCGCACGTCTCGCAACCCGCTGTCTACCCGAAGAGGCCCCAGCGCAAAGACGCCCTCTTCCTGCTGAACGTGGGTGGCGTCGAGGCGGCCGCGTCGTCGAAGCTGCGTGCGGATCCGCGCCAGGAGAATGCGCGGTTCGATCGGCTTGTTGACGAAGTCGTCCGCGCCCAACTCCAGACCGGTGACATGGTCAGCCTCGCTCTGGCTCGCGGTCAGGATGAGGAGCGAGCCCGAGTACTTGGCGCGCACTTGGCGACACACATCGAGGCCGTTCGCTCCAGGCAGCATCAGGTCGAGGATGACGAGGTCGGGGGGACTCGAGAGGATCCGCTCCGAAGCCGCGTCTCCGGAAGACACGTGCGAGATCGAGAACCCGTGCGGCGCGAGGTACTTGATGAGCAACTCCGTCAGCTGTTCGTCGTCATCGACGATGAGCAGTCTGGGGTGTTCTTGATGCATCTCCGTCCGCATTGAAGTGGGATCCAGTGACCACCTTTACTCCGCGTGGGAGCTGCATCAAGCGGCTCTACCGTTCGCTACAAACCGCTACTAAATGCCCGTTGTTTGCTGCGGAGAGGCGAGCCAACTTATCGAGGTCCCACGTTGAGGAGAAGCCGATGAGATATCCAAACCTGTTGTTGATGTTCGTTCTGGTGGCCACGGTCATCGGTTGCGGAGAGAGTGCCGACCCTGCTGGCACACCGACGTATTACGGTGAGGCGAAGGCCATCATCGATACGCGCTGCGCGACGTGCCACCAAGCTGGAGACATCGGCCCCTTCCCGCTCACGACGTATGAAGAGGTGTCGGCTGTCACAGTTCCCGTGATTCGGGCTTCCATCGCAAACGGCACGATGCCGCCTTGGCAACCGTCCGACGATTGCAACACCTTCCGCGGGAACATCGACCTCGCTCCCGATGAAAAGGGAGTTCTGTTGGCGTGGCTGGATGGGGGCGCACCCGAGGGCGACCCAGCGGATGAACCGGAGAGCTCAACCTCAGAAGAAACGGCGCCATTCGCGGTGGACATGTCCCTTCGGCTTCCTGAACCCTACACACCCACAATCGAGCCGGACGATCATCGGTGTCAGCTGATCCCGTGGCCGGCAACAGAGACACGATTCGTGACCGGAAGCCGCGTCACACCCGACCAGCGTTCCATCGTGCACCACGTCATTATTTTCGTCGTTGGACCCGAGCAGGTAGCGCAGTACCAGGCCTACGATGACGCCGAAGAGGGGCCTGGCTACACGTGTTACGGCGGCCCCACCCCCGCATTGAGCAGCGGAGAGATGGGAAGCGGCCCGAGAGTACCCGAGCAGATTGGGTCCTGGGTTCCAGGTATTCGATCGACACCATTCCCCGCGGGCACGGGGATCCGGGTTGAGCCGGGATCGATGTTGGTCGCCCAGATGCACTACAACACCAGCAGCGCGGATCCAGTCGCCGATCAGTCGATCATTGAAATCGCCACCACCGACTCGGTCGAAAAAGAGGCAACCATCATGCAGGCGGTTGATTTCGGCTGGATCACCAATGGTCGATTTGGAGGAGACGCGATGACCATCCCCGCGGGGGAATCGAACGTCGCCCACGATACGTCGCTCGCGTTTGACTCAATGCTACTCGCGCGGAGCCGGCAGGCCCTGGGGCTCGCGGAAGATGCCCCGCTCGTCCTCTACTCGGCCGGCCATCACATGCACGAGCTTGGGAAATCCCAGCGCACGGAGCTCCGGCATGCAGACGCGAGCACCACGTGTTTGCTGGACACGCCGGATTGGGATTTTGCATGGCAGGGGCGATACACGTTCTCGGATCCGATCACGTTTGGTCCTGGCGACACGTTGTGGATGGGATGCACCTGGGACAACTCAGAGAGCAACCAGCCGATCGTCGACGGAGAAGTACGGGAGCCCGTGACGGTCGCGTGGGGTTCGGGCACCGCGGACGAGATGTGCCTCGGTGGCTTTTATGTCACCGGGCAGTAGAGAGTGCACATCGTCCTGACGTTGATTGGGTTGGTCGTGATGGCGGCATGTGCAGATCCGGATATTGAGCCGATCCCCTTGCTCGATCCCTTCGCCCTCACACCCGTCGACGCTGACGCGGACCCTCTGGTGCATGACCGACCATCCGAGGTCGACTGCCCGGCCGCGACGTGGGGCCCCGAGGGCGGAGGCTTCGAGATTCAAACTGGAGCCTGCAACTACGCGGCTTTCGATCAGCCTCTCTCGACGTCGATCCAGGCGGGGGACACGCTCAACATCGCTTTGTGGCACGACACGCTCGATCTCGCGGAGCCAGCCACTGGCCATGTGGCGGTTTGGATTGGCGGAACCGTTTTGTGGGAAACCGAGGTCGCCATTCCCGCGCCCTCAAGTTCATTTGAGGTGACTGTACCCATCGAAGACGCGCCAGCACCCGATGCCCGATTGGGCCTGCACCTCCACAACCACGGGTTCAACAGCTGGCGATTCGTGGCGGTGGATTTACAGAGGATGGACAGATGAGAACGGCGAGATGACTTCGAAAACAACTCGGACGCGATCCGCGATCTCAACTCTCGCGCTGGTTGCACTTGCCGCGTCCTTGGCGCCGCTCTCGTCTACGCAGGTGTCTTCGGCGCAGCCGACCGTAGCGGCCGCGCCGTCGCTCGACCGACTGACGGGGCAATACCGACTCGCGACATCTGCCGCGGAGCGAACGCGCCGCGCCGAAGCGATTGAGACGGTGACGGAAGATGCGTCGCGGCTCATGCGCAGAAGGATGCGGAGCCGGCTTGCGGCGAAGACCGATCCCGCGCCCCAGATTGCGATTCGGGTCCGCGGAAACTCGGTTCAGCTTCGGCGTGGAGGACGTGCGCTCTCGCTCATCATCGGAGGCCCCGCGGTTTCCGTGAACGGCGGCGCGGTGCGCGCCCGGCAGCGTGGCGGCGCCCTGGTCGTGACGGCCCGCGGGGACAATGGCGCGATCACCGCGGCGTATCGACTCTCAGAAGACGGCCAACGACTCGTGGTTCGGACGCGACTGACGGGGGAACGGCTTTCGTCGCCGCTCGTGTACCGCGTCACCTATCGACGCACGAGCTGAGCACTCCGCAGCTATCGCTTGCGCGTTGTTCAGTGTCGGCGTGGAGCGTTCTTGTCCAGCAGGAGCACGAGCCGCTCTGATGTCCTCACGAACACCGGGCCACGTTCACGACGAGCAGCTGTAGTGCGACACGCCACCGAGGCCAGAAAATCGCGCTGGGCGCTTTTGGTCGCTCTCCGTGGCCAGCTCGGTTTCTTGGTCGGTGTATGGGCTCAAGAAAAGGGACTGCAGTTCGCGCACCCGCGCGTAGTCACCCGCCTCTGCGCGCTCGTAGGCCGGAGCCACGAGCCACTCGCGCCAGGTGTAGCGAGGGTTGACGCGCTTCATGCCCGCGGCCAACGCTTCTCGGTCGCGCTCGCCATCACGAACGAGCGCGTTCCACTGATCGAGCCAGGCCTGCCATTGCTCCTTCACATCGCCAGTCGCCTCGATCTCGAAGGTGCGCTCCAGGCGATCCGTCTTCTCGGGCAGATCGCAGAGCGCGCGGAAGAACAGGGTGTAGTCGACGCGCGAGCGCTGCATCAATGGGATGAGCGTCGAGAAGAGATCCGCGTCAAACCGATGAAGCCCAAGCTTCGCTGCCCACATCTCCTTCAGCGTTCGCTCCATCTCCTTCACGAACCCGTCGCGGATCTCGGCGAGCTCGCCTTGCTGCGCGTCATCGAGGAGCGGGCTCAAGGCGGTGCACAGCATGTGGAAGTTCGCTTCCGCGGCGCCGGGTTGATTCAAAAACGAGAAGTGCTGGCCGCCGCCCGTCCAGGGCTGGAACCACGGGTCAAACGACTCGCAGAAACCGAAGGGGCCGTAGTCGAGCGTGAAGCCACCGACGGCGCAGTTGTCGCTGTTGAAGTTCCCCTGGCAGTAGCCCACGCGGATCCAGTTCGCGACCAGCGCGGTGAGGCGAGCGCGGAAGCGACGCGCCAGCTCGAGCACTTGCTCGCCGAAGGGCCGCGCTCGATCGATCGCTGCGTACTCGCGCTCGATCGCATGGGCGACGATCATTTTCAGTTCTTGCTGCGCTTGTGGATGCGCGTTGCTCCGCGCGCGTCGGGCGAAGAGTTCCAGCTGGCCCACACGTAAGAACGAAGACGCCACGCGGGTCGAGATGGCCACGCGATGCGGCTTCATCACGTCGGGCTGAAACGACTTCGAACCCGGCGTGTACCACGGTCGCATCACGTGCTCTTCGGTCGAGGCATAGAGCGAGAGCGAACGGGACGTGGGGACGCCCAGCGCGTGCATGAACTCCTGCGCCAAAAACTCCCGTACGCTGGATCGCAACACGGCCCGACCGTCGCCGCCGCGACAGTACGGCGTCGGCCCGCCGCCCTTAAGCTGCAGCTCCCATCGCTTGCCCTCGTGGACGACCTCGGCGATGGAGAGCGCGCGACCGTCGCCGTAGCCGTTCCCCGTCCGAAACGGGCACTGCTGCGTGTACTCGGTCCCGAAAATGGAGAGCGCGTACCCCGTTGCCCAACCGGTCGATCGGAACGGAGCCGGTGCCGCAGACAAGTCGCCCGAGAAGATGCGGCGAAACTGCGCGTCGTGGGCCAGGTCGTCTTTGAGCCCCAGCTCTTGGAAGAGACCGCGGCTGTGACTGACGTACTCCGGCGCGGCGATTGGGGTGGGCGCCACCGGGACGAAGTGGCCGGACTTCACCTCACGAGATCGGTGATCCTGACCCTCGGCGGTCGCCTGCGGATCCGCGTTCAGCTGCGAGATGAGCGAGAAGTCGAGCTGCTCAAGCAGTGGGGTCAGCTCGGAGACCGTAGGCTCAAGCGCGGGAGAGTTTTCGTCAGGGAGGTTCATCTTGGACACCGATCAACCACGCCTTCCGCGCCAGTACTCGGCGACGCCCGACTCGCGGTGGACGGTCTCACCCATCATCGGCGAGAGCAGCTGAACGTCGGCGCTCTCGGCGAGCTGCATGAGGTGGCAGATGGGTTGATCCCAGGCGTGGAGCGCGAGGTTGAAGGTACCCCAGTGCACCGGCATCAGCGTCTTGGCTTTCACGAGCCGATGGACGTTGAGCGCGTTCTCCGGGCCGAGGTGAATGAAGCCCCACGAGGGGTGCCAGGCGCCGATCTCGATCAGGCTCAGATCAAAGCCACCGAACCGCTCGCCGATCTCGGTGAACGCGTCGTCCCACGGGCCAGTGTCGCCCGAGAACCAGACGGAGTGTTTCGGACCACGCATCGCCCAGCTCGCCCAAAACGTGGCGGTCGCCGCTCCCGGACCGCGCCCTTGGAAGTGACGGCACGGCGTCGCCGTGATGTTGAGCCCGCGGACGTCGGTCTCCTGCCACCAGTCGAGCTCGACGATGTTCCGTGGTGGAACGCCCCACGCCTCGAGGTGCGCGCCCACGCCGAGCGCCGTGACCCACTTGGTGTCGCGATGCGCGAGCCGCGTGATGGTCGGGAAGTCGAGGTGGTCGTAGTGGTCGTGGGAGATGACGATCGCGTCGAGCGCGGGGAGCTGCTCGGGTTGAATCGGGACGGGATGAAAGCGCTTGGGGCCTGCCCAGGACACCGGCGACGTGCGCGCTCCAAAGACGGGATCGGTCAACACGAAGTGGCCGTCGATCTCCAAGAGCGCGGTGCTGTGCCCAAGCCAGGTCACGCGGAGCGCTTCGCCGCTGCCGGCGATGGGATCGATGCTCTGACGCGTCGCGATCGGGAAGGCCTCGCGCGGGAAGCGCTCTTGTCCGCCGGCGATGTACTCCCACGCGACGCCGGCGCCGGGCGCGGCCATCGGCGTCGCGATCGGGTTTTTGAAACGCGTGCCGCGGAAGTGCGCGCTATCCTGGATGCGCTCGAGGCGCTCGTCCGCCACGCGCCCACCGAGCGCGGCGAGGCCTTTCGTCTTGACCTTGAGTCGGCAGCCGGTGGCTTGGGCGAGGGACTCATGAAGATGTTCGTTTCCGGTGGTCATGATTTCGTGTTCCTAGGGTTTTACCCGCTCCGCCGGATCCATCGCTGGCTGGGTGCCCGACCTCGCCATCAACGCTCTCGATGCGGGAAACCGAGGCGATAGACGTCCTGTTTTTCGTCGTTGAGCGACCGGAGCAAGATGCTCCCGCGACCGTTCGTTCGTGCGGCCTTTCCGCTGAACCACACATAGTGTCCACGAGGTCCGAACGCCAGCAGCTCCCGGTTACGGTGGGCGCTGGATGAGTTCGCTCATCCGTTGGCTACCGAGTCAGTAGATCAGCTGCGGAACCGCCCACTCCGCGGTGAGACCCGCCGGCGGATCGCCCATTGGGAAGCGCTCGGTCGCGCCGTCGCTCAACCAATGCACAGTGACGTAATAGCCGCTGGCGTCCGTGCCGAACGCAATGAGTCTTTGATTGTCATTGTCGTAGAGGATCTCGTAGTTGAACGGCGCTCCGTCAAAGGGCGCGACGCTCGATGCGTCGTCGGGCGCGTCCAACGCGATTCGCATCAGGTCGTCGCTCAAGCGACTCACGTAATACGCGTGGTCGCTGCTCACGCTGAGGGAAGACGGCTCTTCCGGGAGCTCCTTCACGCGAACGAGTCTCATCGTGGAGAGTTCAAGCTCGAGGAGCGCGTGGCTGCCGCGGGTGGCGGCAACCCAGAGCGAGTCGTCCCGTCGCGCAAAACCGGGGGCGGCGGGAACTCGTAAAAGAAGCGAGGTGCCATCGGTGATGGTCGATGCTGCGCGAGGACGACGGAACAACAGCGAGCCATCACCGTAGTTGCGAAAGCCGAAAACACGATCCACGTCCGAGGCCACGACCGGCGGGGCCACGTCTTCGCCGAAGGACATGACCCCGAGGCTCTCAAACTCGTCGTGGTCGACGCGGTAGTCGGTCCACGAGGCGCCCGCGGATCCCCTCGTCGCGTACGTGATGGTGCGGGCGTGAGCCGAAGAGGAGAGAGGTTCGACCCCCGCGATCGTCGCGCGCACGTGCGACTCTCGTGTGCCGAGGTCGAGCGCGATCACCTGGCTTGAGATCGCGTCCGATCGAAGCGCGATCAGTCGGCCGATGGAGAGCGTGCGGAGCGTCTCGACGAAGACGCCGTCGGCAAAGAGCTGAAGCTCGCAGTCACGACCGTAGGGATCCGTCGTGGGGTTAACGCGAATCGTTGTTGTTCCGCCATCGCCCTCGACGGGGAAGGAGCGCGTCGCGCCGTCGCACGCCACGGTGACCGTGAGATTCGTACTCCCCGGCGCGGCGTACTCGACCACGATGGGTTCCCCCGCGATCCACGCGGTCTGTGCATCACGCGCAACGACGGGGTCGCACGACTCATCGACGGATCCGTCGCAGTCGTTGTCCGCGTCATCGCAGGGCGCTCCTTCGTCGGGTCCGCGCGGCACACAGATGCCGGCATCCACGCCGGAGTCGACAGGGGCCGCGTCCGCACTCGCGTCGGGCTCGCCGGCGTCTGATCCCGTTCCGCCAGACAAGCAGCCGCGACCGGGATCGCAATACTCAACGCTGGAACACAGGGCATCATCGGCGTCGGCGAAGCAGGTGCCGGCAGTGCAAACGCCGACCGAGCAGCTGGCGGTGCCCCCTTCGCAATCGTCGTCATTCTGACAACTTGGATCTGGACACGCGGTTGGATTCTCTGGCGTGCACTCTGGGGAGACACAGACACCATCGAGGCAGGCAATCGCCAATGAGTCGCCCGCCTCGGGACACATCACGCCTTCCGTCGATCAGGATCGAATCGAACTCTTGCCCTGGGACATAGTCGGTTCTGAAGTCGACAACGAGACCCTCGCGGTCCTTGCAGCCGACCGCACATCCAACCGCGAAGACGATGAGAAGGAGGGAACACGTCTTCTCTTGAAAGCGGAATTTCACACTTATAACGTAGCATGGGCTCCGCTAACCCGACTTTTTCCGCAATTTGGTGCTGGGCCGAACGGTGTCAGGCCGCGGGTGTCTTGTACCAGAGCCAGAACGCGGTCGCCGTCATGAAGGCGGCCTCGACGCCGACCAGCATCCACTGCTTGGGAACCGCACCCTCGATGATGATGCCGAGGAGACGCGCGGCGAGCGCCCCCGTCATGAAATAGAAGATCGCGGTCGGGATGCTGATCGACCAAGGACGAAGCGATGTGACGGCGATGAAGATCAAGCCCGCGCTCAGCACCATGCCTCCCCGCACGCGGCGCTCGGTCGCCTCGAAGATGTCCTCGGTGGGCGCGCCGGTGAGGAAGACAAACCAGTTCGGGAAGATGGACGCGATGACGCCGACGATCGCCAACACGATTCCCAAGATGCGAAATCCAGACATACGCGTCTGATTATCACGACCGGGAGATAGACGAAACGGTCGACCGCCGAAGCAAGTGAGCACTGACAAACGTAAACGCGACCGACGGAGTCACCCCGTACGCTGGCGGCGCGTGACGTCACGGGAAGAACGCGTCGCGCGGTGAATGCAAGACGCGGTCATCGCACCCCATCGATAGACGCATCCGCGTGACGCCTTCTTGTCGAACAACGTTCGTTCGTGGGAGCGACATCGCGGGATGGCGTCGTTTTGTTGAGGACATGCCTAAAACAATTTTGGTCGGATCGCTGGGGTCCATATTGCTTGTCGCTTGCGCCGCTCCGGAGGAGGACGTCCTCGCTTCGCAACTCGCGGCCAGCGCCATACCGAGGCGTGATGATCCGTCGAAGACGATCCGCCTCGCGGTGAACCACAACTGTGAAGCCGGACGTGTGGGTCAGGAACACTGCCAACGGGTTTTGACGGAGACCGAGTTCGACGTGGTTGGTAAAGTCGCCGACGCGGTCCGCGTCCCCGCGGCGGTGCTCGGGCAATGGCGAACTCACGGGGGCGTGGGCTTCGAGCGCCTCCGCGCGAACCTCGAAATTTATCCCGGGGTTTTCGGCGGCAAGCTTGTGTACGAGCCCGCGAGTTGCTGCCCCGGAGCCGGACCGTGCCCGGAGTTCTGCGACACCAACGACGCGCTTCGCAACCACGACGTCGAGGCGCCGCTGGTCGGCTTCCGCGACAACAACATGCTCTTCAATCACCTGCGCACGAGCGTGAACCCAGAGTTTTGGGCGATGCAGACCGAGTCGCCCGTGTACGTGGTCGACGGACCGCTCGCACCGGGCGTGAACTACAGCGCGCGGCCACTCTCCCAACCCTGGATGACGCCATACGGACCGAGGGAGTGGCGATACTTCGTCGGAGACTGCCAACGTCGTCGCAACCGTGACGTGGCCGGACCGTTCTGGACCTTCGATGGTCGTATCCGGCGCACCTACTCCGATCAGATCGCGGGCAGCCCGTATGCCCACAACCAAGTCATGACGCAAGGCTCGGCCTGCGTCGCCGTGGGGTGGGGAAGGCCATTCGCGGCCTCCGTCATGGGGCAGTCCATCGCCACCACAGTGCAAGACCTCGAAGCGGACGGACTGTGGACTGACGAGATCGGCGGCAACTACCACCGCTCACAAGAAGTCGGTTCGTGCGCGCCCGTTCTCTGCGCGGACGCGGAGGATTGCTCAGACAACCCGTCTCCGGAATACGACTGCGAGCCAACCGAGCCGACCTGGGCTGTGCCGTGGCCGGGCGAGAACGAGCCCACGGTGACCTACGTCCTGAGTCACGGAGAACCGACGCGTTCTCACATTCGTCGACTTCCCTACGACCGCGCGGCCACCGCGACCGCTGCCCAGCAAGCGTTCGCGAGCGACGCGCTTCGTTTCGCTCGGTCGCTCTCCATCAAGCTCCAGAGCAGCGGCTACGACGGCGCGTACATGCCGAACTTCAACATGGTGAACGCCAACCTCAACGATACTCCCGCCGACGACGACGCGATGTTCCTGAACGCGATCTTCGCGCACGGGGCGTACTTCGAGAAGTGGCAACGGCCGAGCTTCGCGTCGTCGACCGATACGGCGAGGCGCGCGATCGAAGTCGCGTCCTACGTCCAGAGCCGAGGTCGCCCTGCGGTCCTCACCGCGCAGATCCTGAGCTACAATGACACCAACGCGTTCGAGGGCGTGCCTACGGACCCGGACGACCGCGACGCCTACATCGGGGAGCGCGCGAGTCACTACAACTTGGAACGCGCGCTCGTTCGTTACCTCTTCGCAGCGGAACCGGAGAGCACGCTTAAGCTTGAGCTCGAGCGCTATCGGACCAACGTCGGCCCGGACAACTATCGCTCGGCCAGCGTTCTCGCGAACGTCCTCGGAGACGAGAGCACGTGGCTTCGAACGATCCTCGACCTCCGCGCGGGGGCTCCTCGAGGCGACTTCGCCGCTCGGTCCTCAGGAGCGGCCGAGGTCGTCTTCCGGCGCTTCGACAACGTCATCGCGATCGCGAACGCGGTCGGTGGCGCGGTCCGCGTTCGATTGCCCGACGACGGGCCCTACACCTACGTTCGGATGCGGCCGTTTCGGGGGCGGAGCGAGATCAACCCGGAGACGACACCGTTTCAACACCTACCGCTCCCGCTTAGCGTGTCTCGCTCGGCACGCTTCAGCGAAGCGCGCTTGGACACGTGCATCGCGGGGAAGGGCTGCGATGTGGTCTACGGAGGCGACGGCGAGCACCTCGTAACGCTCGACACCTACGCGAGGGGTTCGGTCATCTTCTTACGCGGGGGTGAGTCGCTTCTGCTCTTCCGAGATGAGGCGCTTCCCTTTGATCAGATGCGGATGGAAGGCAACGTCGCCGAGGTCGAACAGCGTTACCTCTCCAGGTGTGAGGGCTGCACTGTCGCGAACCCGATCACGCCCATCGTGCTTCACTGAGTCGCCGCCGAGGGAAGCCCGCTCCCAGACGTCTGCCTTTTCGGAGACGTCCAGAGCGGGATCCGTCCGAACACTCGGGCAGCGACAGACGTACGTCAGCGCGGGTTGCCGCGTGTGCGCGCGCTCGGTAAACGAGTTCGGTGTCGGACCCAATCCTTGCCCGATGGACCTACCGCGCCGAAACGCGAAGCACCGCGTTGGTGTTTCCTGACGGGTGTCAGGACGTGATCCGAATCGAACGTCCGGGCCAAACCGTCTCGTGGATTGTGACGACGCTCGATGATCGCGCGCGCCAAGTGGTGGTTCCCGAAGGAACGTTGCTCGAGGGATGGCGGATGATGCCGGGCAGCCGCATCTGCGGGGAGAGCGTACATCGCCTCTCTACCCTCACGGCCGTCGACGACTCGGACGTTTCGTCTTGCGGCGAGCTCTCCGAGGACGTGAACGATGTGCTGGCCGCGCTAAGCGACAGCGTCACTCTGGACCGAGCGTGTCGGGTGGCTGGCGTGTCGCGACGAACGATGCAGAGGACGATTAGGGCGATGACCGGCCGCCCGCCAAGCTTCTGGATGCAACTCGGACGCGCCCGCCGGGCCGCGCGCGCGCTCTCGACCGATGCCCCCCTCAGCGGCATCGCGGTCGAACATGGGTTCTCGGATCAAGCTCACATGACTCGGGAGTTTCGAAGGTGGTTCGCGCTCACTCCTGGGCGGCTCCGCGCCACTCCCGTTCACCTTGAGGTGATCCGCGGCCCTGGTTTCGGCTGACGGAGCTAGCCCGCGCTCTGTTGAACGGGTGAGCAAATCTCAACCAGGAATCCGTTCGGGTCAGCCACGTAGGAGGTGGTCTGTCCCCATGGTTCCTGACGCGGCTTCTGCACGCTCACTGCGCCGGCGTCCAAGGCGCGCTTGAACGCACTCTCGACCTCAGTCGTCTCGAACGCGATCTCAAACGCGGGAGAGCCTGCGTCGGCCGGAGCGGGGTTCTTCCCGAGCTGTCGCATCAGCGACAACGATGAGAACGCGAGCTTGGTCTGGCCCGTGACGAGCTCGCCATAGTCTCCGCCCTCGTGAAGCATCCCGCGCTCTAAACCGAAGGCGCGCTCGTAGAAGTCGAGGGCGTCGGGCACGTGTTCGACGTAGAGAATCGTGTATCGAAGAGTCAACATGCGCTCACCCTAGGCGGCCGACTCGATGGACTCTTGAAGATTTGCGCCAAACGTCGAGGCGAGCGCGACCTCGATGAGAACGGCGCGAGCGTCGTCCTTGGTGTCCGGGCTTCGCTTCAAGGCTTCGTCGAAAAGGTTCGTCAGCGAGCTCCGTTCTACCGCGAACCTCGCGCGAGCGCCGCGAGTGGTGTTTTTGTCGTCGCCGAAACGCTTTTTGATAACAAGATCTTAGCGGGCCGTTGGCCGCGAGTATCCCGCGTTTCGCAGCAACGATAAACTGAGTGTAAAGACACGGGGGGTTTCTTGCGATCACCAAGAGATCCCGTTTCAGTCGTTTCGCTGGCGTGTGGAATGCCGAAGACGTGCTCACGAGTTTCCTGTGCGTGACGAGTAAGTGGATCCCTTCCGTGCTGTGGACCTCGTTCCTCGTCCCTCCGCCGCTTCTTCCGGCGTGTCAGACGAGTTGGTAGACCTCGCGTTCTTCGAGCCCGCAGACCTGACCCACTTGGGCGGCGAGGTACGCGATTTCATCTCGGTACTCTCCGCTCATAGGCTGCTGGTAGGCGACCGTGAAGAAGTGCCGGATCGCGTCTCGCGCCGCTTCGGGTGTTCGCTTGTCTTTCACGGTCTCGCGGAGCTGGTCGAACGCGAGCGCGACGACGGCGGTCAGGCTGCCGGTGTAGTCGGGGAACGCGACGGTCTGCTCGGCTACCTCTTGCCAGGTCGGCTTCACCTTCTCACGCTCCCGCTGCGCGATTGTCTCTTGGCGCGCGTGGTGCTCTTTGACGAACTCGTCGCGGTCGAATCGAACGCGCCACTCGCGGTCGAGGCTTCGCATGATCGAGATGAAGCCCTCGCTGCAACCCCCGAGCGTCTCGTAGGCGTTCAGCGAGTCGAGTGTGCTCGCGCGCGGGCTCTTCCATCGGAGATAGAGCTTCACGAGTTCACGCTCTTGTTGTGTGAGCCGCCATCGCTTGGTCAGGCGGATCCACTCGTCGGGGATCGCGATGCCGCGCGCGAGCACCATGCCTCGGTGATTCGGAAGGATGTCGATGGGGGTCTTCGTGAGAATGCCTGCAGATGCTTTGAGATCGGCTGGCGTCGCGCCGAAGGTGTCGAGCGCCGCGACGAAGAGGTGAGACGTTTCGTCGCGCGCCAGCACGACCCCAGCGCCGTGTCGTCCAAGCGGCTCGTAGCGTGGCGCTCCGTTTTCGATCACCAGCTTCGAGAGCGGGATCGCGAAGATTGTACCGGTCTTCACTGGCGCTTCGCTCCCCATCTCCTCGCGTCCCTCTCCCTGATCGTCAGCACCCGAAGTCGTCGCTCACTTCGGGGCAGCGTACATCACGAGCGGCTTCTGCCGCGTGGCACGCTTCCTTGCCCTCGTCGTCATCGCAGGCGAGCCCGGCGAAGCACTCGTCGAACGCCTCAAACTTGTCCATCTCGCAGTCAAGCGCGGCGAGGTCGGTATCGCTGGCGGTGTCAAACGCCATGCCCAAGCACTCATACTCTCCGGACTGGAGGCGTTCCCGATCCAGGCACTCCGACTCACTGTCCCAGGGCGCCGGGTCGCAAGCACAGCCCCACTCGCTCTCGGAGTTGAAGAGCCGCTGATAGCGGTCGATCCGACTCTCTCCGCCACAGCCGAGCGAGGAAATGGAAAAGAGCGCGAGAATAGAAAGGAAGGCGAGATATTTCATGGTCTCAAGTTAGTGCCTTCCTCGAGCGAGCGTACTCGCGCCGCTTCGTGCACTAGCCGTTGGGAATCACTCTTCTTTCAGAATGACGACGCTAAGTGACTCGCGGAGTTGCGCCCGCCTTCTTGCCTTCTGTGCTGGAAGCTAACGGTGAGACACATGTGCGCAGCAAACACTCGGTGCATCGAACGCTCAATCATGGCCCGTTGTGTGCAGTTCAGAAGTAGGTGACATACCTCAAGACAAAGACTGCTGGGACCCTCTCGCTCGCCGTGCTCGCGGTGACGTCTATGTTCTCGCTGGCTTGTGATCCCGAAGAGGAGATGCACGAGCTTGAGTACGCTTCGCTCGCGTTTGGTGATGGCTTCGAAGTCGAGGCCGACGTCGGACGCGTGATTCGAACTCAACGCTCTTCGAAGACTCGGTTCTCGTTCCGAACATCGGAGTACGACCTGAGCATGCGCTTCGATCTGGTCCTCGACTGCGCGGAAGTTGGCGGGGTCGCTCGAAGCGAAGATGCCAGGCTCGCGACCGACGATGGCAGGTACAGGGGCGAGCTCGAGGCGAACGTCGTCATGATCCGCGGAGGGACGGTGCACCTTGAGTACTTCGGGATCCTGCAAGCCGCGGACGGTGACGATCCGCTCGAGGTCATGGGGGAGATACGCGCGAGGGCCGAGCCGTACTGAGCGGGTCGCGTAGAGATGCTCGGACTTAGGGAGCGCCCGCGATGACGTCGATGACGTCGACACTCGTCGCGGGGTTCGCGTCATCCCCTGGGTCATGGAAGAGCCCAGGCTGCACAGCGACTTCCTGCGCGGGAGACGCCGCGGTGAGGCAGACGTGGACGTGGTTGTCGGGATCGTCGTCGGCGAGCGCGATCGGGGTCACGCGATCTCCGTCCGCGAGGGTCACCATGATCCCGTTTCGCTGCGCCTCGCCGAGCGCTGCGCCCATCGGTCCCGACACGCCTCCGCTCCAGGTGAGCTGCACGACTTGAGTTGTCGCGTCGGGACACTCGCCAACGAGACCTGGCGAGCTCGCGTCGTAGCGTTCCGCGAGGACGAGGCTGGGACCGTCCGAGAGCGGCGTGACATCGTCGGTTCGAACGCCGCGAAGAGACGTTCCGGCTTCGCTTCGAAGCGCCCCGACCACCTCGACGGAGGCGGGCGGTGCGCCGACGGTGCCGAAGTCCCCGGCGAGCAAGACGGTCCGTCGTTCGAGCGCTTCGGTCGCCGGACCGAGCGTCGCGCACAAGGGCGTCACCTTTGCGCCGGACGCGGTTTCGACTTCGAACATTTCGGGCAACACCGTCGCGTCGTCTAAGCGTACGGAGAACACGACCGGCATCCCGTCGGCGCCTTCGACCCTGCCCGCGCACAGGAACATGGCGGCCGCCGGAAGCGCGTCGAGGCCATGGAACGCCGAGAGGATGCGCGCCTCCTCGGGACCGGCGTCGGCGGATGGAGCGCTACCACCGCAGCTGATCAAAAGGATGGTCGCCGCGATCGTTGGATTGAGGTTCACGAGGTCATTGTACCATCGATACTCGGCTCGAGGGGTCGAGGTCCGGCATGGAGAAGTGGGGCGACGAGCGGCGAGCGTTCGTTATCGCCGCCGGCGTTGCGGGTCGAGTAGTCTCACCGCGTGCAGTCCTCTCGTGAACGCGCGAACCGCCACGTCCACTTTCTCGGCGCCGCCCTTTCCGCGATCTTGGTTCTCGGCTGCTACCAGTCCAGAACACGGGAAGGGCTCGACGCTTCGACGCGTGATGACGCGCAGGATGTCGGTGATGACTCGGGCGCTGGTGAAGACGCATCTGATTCGGAGGTGGACGCCGAGCTCGACAGCGCACCGTCGTGCCCGCCGCCGCTTGGTCCGCGCGTGTCGATCACGACGGGATGCCGGCCGGGGCGTCACACTCTCGAGAGCGTCTCGACCTCAGGTGACCAGGCCACCTTCCGCTTCGACGATTGTGAAGTTCGCGTCGCTGCGCGTGAGCGCGAGCTTCTCGATCTCATCCTCGAGGCCGCGCCCCCCACACCGATCGCCGGGACCGTCTTTGTCACCGACGAGGCGTTCGCTTTCGAAACCTATCGACCGTCCCGTTGCGGCGGCTGTGACTCTCCACCGATCCCGTGGTTCTACTTCAACGCCAATGAGCGAGACGCGAGGCCGTTTGATCTGAACTGGCGGTTCGGTGCGTGGGACGTGCAGCCGAGCTGCGGAATCGGCCGCGATGGATGCGAGGGCCGCGGCACGACCATCGAAGCCGGAAGCGCCCGGTTTCGTGACGGAGCGAACCCGCTCGACGACACGGACCGGGTCCCGCTCGCCGGTTCGCTCTTCGTCTTGAGCGACACCGCGCGTTGCGTGAGTGACGTCGCCGTCGCGGCGGTGTTCGCCCCTCGCGTCATCCCGGGCGCGCCGTGCCGTACGCGCGACGTGAGTGAGTGTGCTGCGGACGTCGCGTGTAGCGTCGCCGGCTCCGAGTCCGCCGCGCCGCTCTGTGACATCGACGAGGACACCGTCCCGTGGGGAACCTGCACCGCGCGGGGCTACCTCGCGTGTCCGTGCCCAGACGGCTTCCGCTGTGTTCGAATCGAAGAGGCGAACTTTGATGACATTTGGACGCCCTGCGAGGAGTGCGATCTCGCGTGTTGCGATGACCTCTGCAGAAGCATGCGCACGGCGTACTGCGAGCGCGACTGAACTAGCCCGCGTCGCGAAATCGCGAGATGGCGCGGCTCAAGTCCTCTGCGTCGACATCCATCACGATCCGCCGGAGCAGCGAAGGCACACCATCGCTCACCTCTTTGAAGATCCGCACTTTGCCGCTTACCCCGGAAGCCAGCGTGAACGCGTTCATGACGCTTCGCTGGATCGCTGCCGCGAAGCCGCTCGCTTCCACCACGAACATCACACCGTGGATAAAGCGGGCGTGATCGCGGAAGTTGTTCACGAGCAGACGTCGCGCCTCCGCGTTCGGGGTGGCGGCTTCCTTGACGATGGTGACCAGTCCAATGCCGTCAGGGTGGCGTTGGCCGAGTTCATGAGTCGCTCGCGCATAGTTTCGCGCCGACTCTGCATCGGGCGCCGTGTGCCCGATCACGACGAGGACGTTGTTGACGAACCCAAACGTCGAAGCATGATCAGACTGGGTGCGGTGGACAACAACGCTCATGATGACAACCGCGTCGACGCGGCTCGTTGTGGAAGCCTAGCCCGAGGTCGGCGGTGGACGGCACCGCCGGGCGTTCGCCCAATAGGCGTGACCGTTCACCGCTCGCGATCGACTCGTTGCGCGTGGCCGAAGAGTTCGCCGGGCGTCAGCGGCCCGTGACGCCTCGGTCGCGATGAAGACGAATCGCCGCGCGGGGTGAACGTGCTTCATGCCGTGTGGGTTCATCGAGTCCTCTCTGAGAGCGCCGTGGATGGACCGCTCCATCCACGGACGAGTCTCCGTCACACGCGCAATCGAAGCCTTAAACGCGAACGCCGCGACCCGAGGGCCGCGGCGTTCACTGATTGACGCGCGTTAGCGCCGCGTGCGCCTGCGGATGACGAGGCCCAACAGGAAGACCGCGCCCCACGCGATCGGCGTCGGGTTGTTTGA
This sequence comes from uncultured bacterium, assembly GCA_938024995.1. Classification (GTDB taxonomy): domain Bacteria; phylum Myxococcota_A; class Polyangia; order Polyangiales; family Houyiibacteriaceae; genus CALJDU01. The sequence continues at coordinate 103,788 of CALJDU010000024.1, read as the reverse complement.
GTTCCCAGGCGCGCGGCATCCACATCCGCCGCCTGACGTTCCGCCGATCTCGGGGACGGTGCAGGTCAGCGAGCAGGTGCCATCGTCACTGTTCGCGTCGCCTTCGTCACACATCTCGCCGCGGTCGACGATGCCGTTGCCGCAGGTCTCGTCCGAGGTGCACGTGGCGTTGCAGCCGTCGCGATCCTCTTCGTTGCCATCGTCACAGACCTCGTCGCCCTCGACGACGCCGTTGCCACATCCGGGCAAGCTGCAGATCGCCGAGCACTCATCGCCGTCGTCGGTGTTGCCGTCGTCGCACGCTTCACCGGTGCTCGCGTCGAGGACTCCGTTGCCGCAGGTCTCGTCGGAGTCACACGCCGCCGCGCAGCCATCGCCCGCGCGGTTGTTCCCATCGTCGCACGCTTCGCCTGCGTCGAGGATCCCGTTGCCGCAGAACTCGATGGTGCACACGTCGGAGCAGCCGTCGCCCGCGTCGGCGTTGCCGTCGTCGCATGCTTCGCCCGCCGCGGTGTCAATCACGCCGTTGCCGCAGGTCTCGTCGGACGTGCAGAACGTGTTGCAGCCGTCGCCGTCTTCGGCGTTGCCGTCATCGCAGACCTCGCCATCGTCGACGATTCCGTCGCCACACGACGCCAAAGAGCAGTCCGCCTGGCAGCCATCGCCGTCCTCGGTGTTCCCGTCGTCGCACGCCTCTCCGGCCGCCGCGTCGACCACGTTGTTGCCACAGGTCTCGTCGGAAGCGCAGTTGCCCGCGCAGCCGTCACCGTCGAGGTTGTTCCCGTCGTCGCAGATCTCGGCACCGTCGACGACGCCGTTTCCGCAGAACTCAACCCCGCACGTCGCGGAGCAGCCATCGCCGGCCTCCGTGTTCCCGTCGTCGCACGCTTCGCCGGCGGCGGTGTCGATGACACCGTTGCCGCAGGTCTCGTCCGAGGTGCACGACATGTTGCATCCGTCGCCGTCGACGCTGTTCCCGTCGTCGCAGACCTCGCCCGCGTCGAGCACGCCGTCGCCGCAGGACGCCAGTGTGCAGTCCGCTTGGCAGCCATCGCCGTCGATCGTGTTGCCGTCATCGCAAGCCTCACCCGCCGCCGCGTCGACGACGCTGTTGCCGCAGGTCTCGTCGGAAGCGCAGTTGCCCGCGCAGCCGTCACCGTCGAGGTTGTTCCCGTCGTCGCAGATCTCGCCGGAGTCGACGACGCCGTTTCCACAGAACTCGATCGCGCAGGTCGCGGAGCAGCCGTCGCCCGCCGCGACGTTGCCGTCGTCGCAGGTCTCGCCGACCGCGTCGTCGATCACGCTGTTACCGCAGGTTTCGTCCGAGGTGCAGAGGCTGTTGCAGCCGTCGCCATTGGCGGTGTTCCCATCGTCGCAGGCCTCTCCGGTGTCGAGCACGCCGTCGCCGCAGCTGGGAAGGGTGCAGTCCGCTTGGCAGCCGTCACCATCAACCGTGTTGCCGTCGTCGCACGCTTCTCCGGCGACCGCGTCAACGATCATGTTGCCGCAGGTCTCATCGGAGCGACAGTTGCCCGCGCACCCGTCCCCGTCGATGTTGTTGCTGTCGTCGCAGATCTCGCCCGGGTCGAGGACCCCGTTGCCGCAGAACTCGACCGCGCAGAGCGGGCTGCACCCGTCACCTGCGACCGTGTTGCCATCGTCGCACGCTTCGCCAGTCACGACGTCGAGGGTTCCGTTGCCGCACATCTCGTTCGAGGCGCAGCTCGCGGAGCAGCCGTCGCCGCTCGTGGTGTTCCCGTCGTCGCAGACCTCGCCGACATCGAGAACGCCGTCACCGCAACCTGGAAGGGAGCAGTCCGCCTGGCAGCCGTCGCCGTCGATCAGGTTCCCGTCATCGCAGCCTTCACCCGCCGCGAAGTCCGTCAAGCCGTTGCCGCAGGTCTCGTCCGAGCTGCAGCCTGCCGAGCAGCCGTCACCGTCGAGGTTGTTCCCATCGTCGCAGACCTCGCCGGCCTCGACCGTGCCGTTGCCGCAGAACTCAAGCTGGCAAGTCGCCGAGCACCCGACGCCACCATCGCAGCCTTCGCCGGCGTCGATGATCCCGTTGCCACACGTCTCGTCGGAGGAGCAGGTCGCGTTGCACCCGTCGCCGCTGACCGTGTTGCCGTCGTCGCAGACCTCGCCCATATCGAGCGAGCCATCTCCGCAGCCAGGGAGGGTGCAGTCCGCTTGGCAGCCGTCACCGTCGACGGTGTTGCCGTCATCGCACGCTTCGCCCGCGGCGACATCGACGATGGTGTTCCCGCAGGTCTCGTCGGAGGCGCAGTCGCCGGAGCATCCGTCGCCGCTCGCGCTGTTGCCGTCGTCGCAGAGCTCGCCCACATCGACGACGCTGTTGCCGCAGAACTCGAGCTCGCACATCATCGAGCAGCCGTCGCCGCCAACCGCGCCGCCGTCATCACAGGTCTCGCCCGCCGCGATGTCGACGATGCTGTTGCCGCAGGTCTCGAGCGAGAGACAGTCCGCGGAGCAGCCATCGCCGCCGCGCTCGTTCCCGTCGTCGCAAAGCTCACCCGCGTCGAGCGTGCCGTTGCCGCAGAACTCAAGCAGGCACTCTGCAGAGCAACCGTCGCCGTCGATGGAGTTGCCGTCGTCGCATTGCTCCCCTGCGTCAAGGACACCGTTGATGATGCACGGCTTTGGCCAGACCCAGTTGTCCGACATGATCGTCGCGCCACCAATGTCGTATGCCGCGCCCCCGAAGACGTCATCGTTGCCGTAGGACAACATCCCGATCTCAACCCCGCGCGTGTCGATCCCAACAAACGCGGAGTCGCTGCTCGGTCTCCAGCGCACCTGTCCGATGAGCGCGCCGGAGGTGTCCCAGGCGGTGAGGTACTGGGTCCCGTTGGTGCTCGCCGTGAGCCCGGCCTTGGTCACGCGATAGCCAAACGTGACGACGCCCGCGAAGAAGTTTTGCGTTCCCGAGATGGAACCGTTTCCGCCGATGGGCGCGGGGAAGTTCGAGAGCCGGTCCTGCCGGAACGGGGCTCGGGCATTTCCCGACGAGACGATGCCGGGGAGGATCGCCGAGAACGGGCCGTTGTGAAACGTCATGCCGAGCGCGGTGTACTCGGTGAGGGAGACAGTCGTGCCGCTCGCCGCCTCATCGAACCCCGCGACGTTGGCGTTGACGATGTCGTTGCGGTCGGTGATCGCGTCGACGGCGCCGACAGCAGTGATCTCACCCGCGTGCGCGGTTGTTGTGATCAGGAGGGAGGCTAACGCGAGATAGGACGCGTACTTCAAGGTTGCAGTCATGCTGTCGATCGTATCGAACGCATCTGCGCTGACTCAATCGAAACCTGCGTGAACGTGTCCTGCATTCGAGGTGCATCGAGGTGCTCCAACGTGAACGATCGTACCGTGTTCGTTTCCAAGTACCGCGGTTGAGTGACGCGGGAATGGATGCTGCTCCGATTGTTCAAATCGACTCGACGAACGCGTTGCGCCTGCGCTCGCCAAGTCGTCGTCGGCGAGCACAGGCGCAAGCGCGAGTGGCTTGGGTCGCTAGGCGCGCGTGCGCTTCGTCGTGTCCCACGCGTGAACGGCTTGAACATCTCGTCGACGGGAGTGTCCGCGAGGTGCCTAGGAAGTCACTCTCCCGGCGTCGATCGAGTGGCGCCTCTGGACGGATCATCGAACTGACGCCCAACGGTCAAAGCGTTACGCGGAGGGGCCGAGCTTGAACACGCGCTTCGCGGTTCCAAAAAGGAACGCCTCGCGGTGCGTGTCATCTAACCCGAGCGCGTCGAGGTGCTTCAGCGCGGCGCTGGGAGAGATCATGGGGCTGTTCGTCCCGAACATGACGCGTCCGCGGCCGACGCCTTTCATGTAGTGCACGAACTCTGGCGGAAACCGATGCGCCGCGTAGGCGGAGGTGTCTACATAGAAGTTCGGAAACTTGACGGTGAGCGAGGTGACCTCGCCGATCCAGGGAAACCCGAGGTGACCCCCGACGACCACGAGCTCGGGAAAGTCCAGGAGGACGTCCTCCAGGTACGGGATCGGGCGCCCCAGCTCGGAGCGCATGAGCGGGCCCGTGTGTCCAATCTGGGTGCAGAACGGAACCCCAAGATCCACGCACGCCGCGTAGATCGGATAGTAGCGTCGATCATTCGGCGGGAGATCCCAGAGCCACGGGATCGCGCGCACGCCGACGAAGCGCTCACCATCCACTCGCGCGCGCAGTTCCCGTACGGACTCCATGGGGCGTCGCAGGTCGACCGTCGCGAGGCCGCGGAACCGATCCGGCGCGTGATCGATCTGCGCGCTGACCTCGTCATTGCTGATCAGTGGTCCGCCCGGACCGTGCCACGCAGACAAGAGCGTGATCTCGACGTCCGCGGCGTCCATCGCTTTCAGGGTCTGCGCCACGGTCGGCACCGAGGCCTCGGAGAGCTTGGTCCAGCGACGGAGCGATTCCATCCAAGGCATCGCGACGATGCGCTCGTTGAGAACCTGACCCCACACATCAATCGCGCCCATGCGAGGAGCCTACCGCGAGTTCCTCAACCGCGTCGTCAGCGAACGTTGACGAGCGAGCGGCTTCCCGATGGGTCGACGAGCGTCGCTCGTAGCAGGCTCGCGCGCAGAGCGGAGGGAACGTGGGGAATCGACGAGAGGTCGCCCGAAAACTCCTCCTCAAGAGACCGGTCGGATGATTCGGTAGGTTCGCGAGATGTCGTAGCTTCTCTCTCGGCCGGAGCGTGGCGATCCCCATCCCGGATGGGAGATGACGTTCGCGATGCCACGTGCGCGGTCGCGCCAGCCGACGAACATCACGCTATGAGTACCGACCGGCGTGCGGTGAGGATCGTTGACGATGTAGAGCCAGTCGCCAGGACGGACGACTGAGAGGTCCGCATAGGGACCGTCACGGGACGAGCGATGAAGGATGCGTCGACGCCTCCAACCGTCGTGACCCGCTCGCGCGAAGACTTCGGAGAGGTAGCGGTAGCACGATCCGCGAATCCGTTCGTTTCGCGCGATCATCCGGCGCGCTGTCATGACCGTGTGGATACCTGCATTGGCGTGGAGCCGGGGACCGGGCGGGGTCACGGGAGGACGAACGCGACGGCGAACACGGCGGATCGTCTTGGCTGGAGTTTCTGAAGACGCGGTGCTCGCTTCTTCGTCCGCTTCTTCTTCTCCGCCCCAGTGGAGCTCCATCGGTCCGATGCGGAGCCCATTCGAGAGCGGAATGTCCTGCGCGTTCGAGAACACCTCGTCCGCGACCACCGCGACCGTCATGGGTCCAATGCGCAATCCGTTCGTGAGGGGAATCTCGTCGGGCTCGACGTCCGCGTTGGCGCGTCCTTCGCGGGTGTCGTCCGTCTCTTCAGCGACGTCGGGGACCTCTGCGAAGGAGTCTGCGACAGCGACCTCTGCGAAGGAGTCTGCGACGGATACCTCTGCGACAGCGACCTCTTCCAGCGGCGTTTCTTCACGAGTGGGCTCCACGGTCGGCGGATCGTCAAAAGTGAGCTCGGCGCCACCGTAGAGCCCGCCGACGAGCGTCGCCGCGATCGAGCCTGCGAGCAGTAGTACGCGGACGCCTTCCACGCGCGGGAATAGAGCAAGAGCCGTGCCGGCGTGGAACGCGAGCGAACAAGGACCACCATCGCGCCATGCGAACCGTCGTTCACGATCGCGGGCGCGTTGTTCTCTCCTGGAGCGACTCGACCGAGAACGTCCCGACCGCGGCTTCACAACCCTCCCAGTTGATCCGCAAGTTGTCGGGATCGGTCAGGAGAGGCTCTGGCGTGAGCAGCACCGGGAAGCCAGTCCACCCATCTGGACCATAGAACTGCCCAGAGGCAGCGTCCGGATCCATGCACGCGCGGATGATCCCAAGCGCCCCGTCTTCGGCGGTCTGTGCCTGCTTCATGAACCCGCTGGACGTGTCCATGCCTCCGTCGATTCCAGTCGTGACCTGAAGTTGAGTCGCGGCCAACCCAGGGTGCGCGACGAGCGCTTTGATGTGCGTGAGCCCCGCCGCCTGGAGCCGCTCGTGAAGCGCGTACGTGAACGCGCAGTTGGCGAGCTTGGTCTGGTGGTAGCGCGCCCATCGCGGGCTCGCGAACGAGGCGTTTTCTGCTTCGGTACCGTCGCCTCCGAGATCTCCACCGTTCTTTCCGAAGTACTTCGCTTCGAGGGGCGGACCTCGACGCGCTTCGGAGCTGTGATTGACGATCCGCGCGTCATCGCTCTTCTTCAGGAGCGGGAAGAGCTCCTTGGTGAGCAAGAAATGGGAGAGGCAGTTCGTTTGCATCTGCACGTCGTATCCATCGACGGTCGCGGCGTCTTTCAGCGCCATCACGCCTGCGTTGTTGCAGAGCACGTCGAGCTTCTCGGTGCTCGCGTAGATCGCTTTGATCGCGCCGCGAACGCTTTCGAAGTTCTGAAGGTCACACTCAATCGCTTCGAAGTCTCCGTCCGAGACTTCCTGTCGCAGCTTCGTGAGGGACGCCGTCGCGCGATCGCTCGGTCGGTTCAATAGGAACACCTTGGCGCCGCGCTTCGCGAGCTCGCGGGCGCAGACGTAGCCCGTGCCGCTGGTGGTTCCCGTGACGACCGCCACGCGGCCGCTCATGTCTTGCGTGTGTTTCGCGATTACGTCGTCAAGGTGGAGCGTTTGGGTCTCGGTCATCTCGTTTTGGTCCTCGTCGGGGAGCGGTCGATCGGTGTGGTGCTTACGTCGCGTTCACGAGCGTCGACGTCAAGGCGCAAGTCGCGTCGGTCGCGCTCAAGACGACGGCGATCAAGCGTCGGCCGCGATGTTGTTGAGTTCGCACGCGCTCGGTCGCGTGAAGCGCGAGCTCCGCGTACTGACCAAGTAGGTCTTCGTATCAGCGCAGCGCGCCGGTCGCGCGGAGCCGGTCGACGAGCGTATCGACTCGCGCGCGATCGGTGTGGACTCGATTTCTCGTCTCGTCCGGATCAAGCGCGCGGTCGTACAGCTCGACGGGGCGCGCGGCTTTTCGGTCCCACGCGAGCGTCGCGTCACTCGTCCGAATCGCGACATACCCCATCGCCTCGAAGACGATGTCCTTGCGCGTGACCGGGCGAAGAAGAGAACGACCGTGTTCACCCTGAGGCAGCCCCGCGATGTCCAAGAGCGTCGCGACGAGGTCGAGGTGATCGACCGCAGCTGACACGCGTTCCTCGGGCGCGCCACCAGGCGGGCGAATGAGCAGCGGGACACGTGTCGCCGCTTCGTAGGGCAGGACCTTGCCGGTCACGCCGTGGTCGCCGAGCAGCTCGCCATGATCGGAGGTCACGATGACGAAAGCGTGTTCATCGAGCGTGGTCTCGCGCAGCGCGTCGAGCACGTCACCCAAGCAGTTGTCGACCCACGCTACCTTGGCGAAGTATGCGCGCCGCAGCGCTCGCCACGCAGGCTCTTGCAGGTCGCGTTGTTGACGCTGACGGATGCGACGCGAGATCGGGCTGACGGGGCCTTCGCGGTCGACAATCGGGACCGGCATGGCGTCATCGTGAACCGCGAAGCTCTCGAGAACGGACCGCGGCGCGTCGAAGGGTGGATGCGGGCCGGGGAAGCTCACCTGCAGGTAGACGCTTCGGTCGCGGGGAAGCGCGCGGATTTGTTTCGCGGCCGTGTGCCCGCAGAAGCGATCAAGGTGATCTCGTGCGTCGAGACCCCACGGGGGATCGTCCGGGCTCGAGAGGTCGCGGGTCTCGCCGTGATGAATCGCGTACGCGCGCCAGCGCTTCCACTTGTCATGGTCGTCTCGGGACGACGCTCGGAGCCAGTCGGAGTGCGCGCTCTCGAGCCAGTGCGCCTGCGGATCAGGAAGCTCAATGGCGTCGCGGAATCCCCACGCGCGTAGCAGGTCCCCGTGATCGTCGAGGTGTCCTGTGCCCTCGTGCAAGTGCGTCTTGCCCACCACGGCGGTGTGATAACCGGCGTCGCGAAGGCGCCGTACATGGCTGTCGAACGCGTTTGGGCGGAGCGCGCCTTGGTTGGAGCGCTGCCCATGAACGTGAACCGGGAGACCCGTCATCAGCGACATCCGCGCTGGACGGCAGAGCGGTCCATTGGTGACGCAAGTCTCATAGCGCGTCGCGCTCTTCGCGAACGCGTCCAGACGAGGGGTACGGGCGTAGCGGTTGCCGGCGATTCCGAGCGCGTCTGCGCGGAGCTGGTCGAGCAGGATGATGACGATCGATGGCTTCAACGCAAGCGCGCCAGGATATCGGGGACCGAGAGCGATTCGCGCGGGAGCACGCGCGCGTCGTCTCCCGCGAGCAGGTGCTCGACCGCGTGCTGGTATCCGAGCGCGTGAGAGAGCGGCGCGACCTCTTGTTGAAACTCCGCGATGTCTTGGTCGCTCCAGCCAGATGGAACGAGCGGCGGGTTCGGTCCCGCGTTGGGGCGACTCGTGGCGAGCTCCAGAAAGCGCGCTTCGCTTACGGTCGCTGACCACCCAAGGAAATCAGCGAGCGCGACATAGGCCGCGTGGTCGAAGTCTTCCAAGCGTTGTACGCGCACGTGCGTCTTCGGGAGCTTTTGAAACTGCTCAAGGATGGCTCGGTTTCGCGCTTTCCAAAACCAGGCGAGCTTTCCGATTTGGGTCAGCGCCGACCAGCGCGCGAACTCATCGCCGCGCGGCAGGTTCCGCCCGAAGAAGTGACGAGGGTTGTTTCCCTCCCGGATGGTCGGCGGGAGGTCGCTGTTCGCCCAGGCGATCGGATCGAGAAACCAGCCCCGCGCGGCGAAAGAGGCGACGGTTTCATCAGGCCGCCGAACCAAGAGCAGCACCCGCGCGTCGAAGCGCTCATGCAGCTCGAGAAGGGAATGCGACAAGAGCGCGCTGGCTTCGAATGAGACGCGGTGGTCGCGATGGTCGTCGCGGATCACCTCGTCTCTGTCTGCGAGGAAACCCTCGGGATCCACCGGGATCCCGTGCCACTTGCAGTACATGTGAAACGTCGCGGGGAGCCGGAGCCGCTCATGCGAAGCGGCGACCTCCGGCTCGTCTTCGGCGAGCTTCGTGATGAAGGTCGTCCCGCAGCGACCAGTCCCCACGCAGAAGCCCACGCGCTTGTCTTTCGTGTGCGCCATGTGGTGCGCTAAATCTCGTGGCGGTCCCAGCGACCGAGCGACAGCGACGGTTTCGCGATCGGCGGGAGCCTGTCGTCCGGAGACTTCGCGTGGAAGCTCTTCAGCTGTTCGCCAAACGGGGTTTGTAGGAAGCCAGCCACGTCGAGCGCGGACTCGTCTCCCCAGATGTCTGGACACGCGAGGCTCACGAGGTTGGGGAGCGTCGCAGTGTTCGAAAGGGCCTTCAGGTCCTCATCGTCGAGCGCGGCGCCGGTGATGTTCAACGAGAGGAGCGAGGGGGTCGCCGGAGCGTCGCGTAGGTGCGCGCCCGCGCCGGTCATCGTCGACCATCCGTAGTGATTGACCATCTTGATCGTGTGCAGGCGCTTCGGTCGCTGCCGCAGCAGCGCGCTGATCGGCGCGGCGCTCCCGGGGTTGTCCATCGAGACCACGTGGAGCGACTTCTTGAACCAGTTGGTCGAGAAGAGGGGCTCCAGGGACCCGTTGAAGGTGTCCACGTGCAGCGCTTTGAGGCGCGAGACACACGGGTGCTGCGCGAGGAGCATGATCTCTTCGCCAGAGAGTTCGTTCTCGCCGATGTCGAGCTCGTCGAGCCGCATGTCGGCGTTCGCGGTCGAGAGCGCCGCGAAGACATTCTCGGGTCGCTCGCCCGTGTCCATGTCGTAGTCCGTGATGCTCTTGAGGCGGAGCCGCTTGAGCCCGGTCAGGTTCTCTGACGCGAGCAGCCCTTGTAGCCCTCGCGGTCCGATTTGGTGCCCCGTGATGTCGAGCGAGGTGAGCTGTTGGGTCACGCCCCAGTAGCCGAGCCCGATCGCGCTCACGTCATCGAAGGTGGGCTCGATGCGTCCCCCGCTCCCGAGCGCGTCTTGGGTCGCGACCGAGAGATCAAGCTCGCGAAGCGCTGGGAGCTTCGCTCGCTTGATCAGCGTCGCCATCCCCTCGTTGGTGAAGCCGTGACCCGGGAGCCGAAGGACGCGGAGCTGCGCGAGATAGGGCGAGGTGGCGAGCGCGGCCACCATCTGGTCGTTCATCTCGCTCCCGATGATGGAGAGGGTGTCGATGGTCGAGAGGAGCGGACTGTTCATCAACCACTCGAGGTCGTCGTACTGCATCAGCGTCCCGATGAGCTGGACCTCGGTGACGCCCTCCATCGGCTTGAGCGCCGGTCGGTCATCCAGACGCGGCCAGCGCAACGCGATGGAGCGAAAAGGGATCCGTCGCATCAGCGAATCGCCATGTTGGGCGAGGTGCCCGAGCGTCTCGAACCCGACGGTGTCGATGAACCCGCCGCGGTATGAGCCGTAGACGACGCCGGGGATCGCCGCGGGAGCCCACTCCTGTTGATGCGCGGTCAGGAGCGCCCGCTCGGCGAGCTCAAGAGTGACGACCTGCGGATCCCAGCTCGGCAGTGACTCGCGCTTCGCTTGCAGCCGGATCAGTTCCGCGCGTGGTGCGTTCCCTTGTTCTTCGCACCAGTCGGCGCAGACCAGCCGCGGTCCCTCGCCGCGCGGAGACTCGCGAAGCGCCTGCACTTGTTCTTCTGCTTCGTTGCTCATCGAGGCCCCCAAGGGTGTGTCGCGAACGGGATCATGATCGGAGGAACGGTTGGAGCAGTGAGCGGAGCTCCGCGGTCACCTGACGAACATCGCGCGGGACCCCGCGAAGTCGACGCTGAGCGGCGAACCGGCCGAAGCGCGCTCTCGCGTAGTCGCTGTCCCACGCGCTCGGAGCGAGCGCGTTCGTCACCAAGCGCAACGCGTCGCTCTTCGGTGAAAACGTTCGCTCGATGCTCTCACCGAGCGCGCCACGATCTGGCGCGCGGTGCCGCAGGAGCAGCAAGAGGTCGGCGAGATCTTTGGGCCGAAAGAACCTGCGGCCGAGGTCGGAGGTGACGCGGAGCTTTCGTCCGATCAACATCGCGGGGGGACACTCGAAAAGAGACGCGCCGTTGCCGCGAACCGCCCGCGGAAAGATCGGTAGGGAGAACGTGAGGTCGACGTGAACCTCGTCAAAGACCCCGTCGACCGCCGCTTGCGCGACCAGCCGCATCCCGGGGTGGGCGTCGTCTGGCCAGATCGTATCGAGGCGGACTCGCTCACTGTCGAACGAGATTCCATCTTCGCGCGGCGCTGCCAGCACCTCCGTCATGCGCGCCCGTACATCAGCGACGTCGAAGGGCAGGGCGCAGACCAGGTCCACGTCGCTCGCCGCGCGTCCGATCCCCGGGAACCAGTGACGGACCAACATCCCGCCACGAAGAGCGAAGGCGTCCGCATCGCGCTGCTGCGCGAGACGTACGAGGAAGCCTTCCAGCAAGCGATGGCGCGCGTCGGTAAAGGCGTGGTGACGCATGTCGCCGGCGATCATACACTCGGCCGGTCTCCCCCGGAAAGGACCTCCTTGCTGCTCAAGCCCTCGTCCAGTCGCGGCTCTTTCGTTCGTTCCACGAGCGAGATCGACGTGTCGGTGAACTGGGTGAAGCAGGTCGGGGTCGGTCAGATCGAGGCGCGCTACGTGCGGCGCAAAGACGACTACTTCGCGCTCTACCTCTCGTCGCAAACGGGGTGTCGGCAGGGCTGTCGGATGTGTCACCTGACCGCGACGAAACAGACCGCGCTCCGGAACGTCACGCTGGAGGAGTTCTCTGAGCAGGCGGAGGTGGTCCTCACCCACTATCGAGACGCGCCGCGGGCGAAGTGTGTCCACTACAACTTCATGGCGCGCGGAGAAGCGCTTTCGAATCCCGTGGTTGTCGAGCGGTCCGGAGAGCTCTTCGACGCGCTCTATCACCAGGCGCGAGCGGCGGACCTCGCGCCGCGCTTCTTGGTCTCCACGATCCTGCCGAAGACCTTTGAGCGCTCGCTCGCGGAGACCTTCGATCGCTACCCGCCCGAGATTTACTACTCCCTCTACTCCATGAACGCAGAGTTCCGGCAGCGCTGGTTACCCAAGGCGCTCCCGGTCGCGGACGCGCTCGACCGGCTCGCGGAGTGGCAGCGTCACTCCTACAAGATCGTGAAGATTCACTACGCTTTCATCGCGGGCGAGAACGACAGCGAGGCGGACGTGCACGCGGTGTGCGACGCGCTCATCGAACGAGGGCTCTATGTGCACGTGAACATCGTTCGGTACAATCCGCCGAATGAGCGCTGTGGCGAAGAACCGGCGGAAGACGTCCTGCAGCGGAACGCGGAGATCTTCCGACAACGTTTGCCCATGGCGCGAGTGCGCGTGATTCCGCGCGTCGGGTTTGACGTCTACGCGTCGTGCGGCATGTTCGTCTCGTAGGGTTCGCGTGTGCGACGCGCTACCCGCTGAGCCCGGCGTCTTCACACCACGCGAGCAACCACTCCGCGAAGCCTTCAGGGTCCTCGAGCTCAGGGCTGTGACCACACGCTTCGAAGTGCATCACGGTGTTTGCTTCCGCGAAGGTGACGCGGGAGGGACGACCGTGTGAACGGTCTTGGTCTCCCCACGCGATGACTGATGGCACGTCGCCGAGATCGTCTCTTCGGTCGGCGTTCGTCGTGAAGTTCTGCATGAGTGAAGCCAGGCAGAAGTAGCCGCCCGCCTGCAGCGCCTCCTCCGCGATGTCGGCGAGCGCGGCCTTCGCGTCTGCGCTCGCGCTCCCGGCGTACCACCCACGCGCGACGCGCCGCGGCATCGCGCGAACGAGGAGCTGACCCAGAGCGGGTGTTCGGAGCACGCGTCGACCGTCCACGCGGTCCAGCCAGAGGCTCATCTGTGCCCAAGACGGCGCTTGCGGGAGAACCAGTCCGCGAACGCCTTCGTCGCTGGATCGGGCAAGCGCCCCGGCGACGAAGCTCATGTAACAGGGGAACACCAAGATCCTCGGACCGGCTTTTTCGAGAACGTCGCGCGCGTTGTCCGCGAAGTCGTCGAGCCGGAAGCCAAAGTCTCGCGCGGGGGCAGACCCGCCCGTGCCCGGAGGCTCGTAGGCCACGACGTCGGCGCGACCGCGGAGGGAAGCAAAGAGGCCGTCGTAGTGCTCGAGCACATTCGGACCGTCTGCCGCGAAGAGTAGACGCGGGCCCTGAGGACAAGGCTGCCGGCGGACCCGAACCACGCCCCCGCTCGTCTCCCAGCCCTCGACCCCAGCCCGCGCCATGAGATCGCGCCGCGCCTTTCGTCCAAGCGTCTCAAGTCGCCTCATCCACCAGAGAGTAGTGCACCGTGGCGTCTCGAACACAGAACGCACCTTCTTGATGAGCGCCGCGCGTCGCCCTGCTAGAACGTCTGAGCGAGCGCGCCCTTCCGTACCATGCCGACCCCGAAGCCCACGCTGTCCGAAGCCCTCGACGCGATCTATGCCGACGTGCGCGCCAAGATCGGCGACGAGGATCTCGCGCACATTCGAAACGTCGCCGCCTACTCGAAAGCGATCGAGTCGCGGGGTCTTGAGCTCATCGCGAGCGGTCGTTCGCGGCAGGCGATCGCGCGCGGCGTGCTGCTCCGCGCCATGCACATCGTCCTGGAGTTCTCAGAGCTCGGGCACAACATCATGCACGGCGGTTTCGATCACCTGCCGAACGCTGGCCGCTATCACTCAGAGCGTTTCCGCTGGGCGCTCGTCGCCGACCCAGAGCAGTGGAAGGTGATGCATCACCTCAACCACCACCCGAAGACCGGGATCGTAGGGCAAGACCACGACATGGGGTTCTCCACCGCGAGGATGTTCCCGAGCCAAGACTGGTACGTTCACCACGCGCTACAGCCGCTCGTGTTTCTCGCATTTCTCTTTGCTTCTCCGGCGGCGTTCTCCGCGTACACCGCGAGCTCCGCGGTCCGCGTGCACAACGAGAAGGTCTGGAGGCGAGAGACCTTCGCGAAGCCGCGGGCGCACCTATCACGGATGCTTCGGCGCGAGCTGCTGACATCTCCGCTTCGCGCTGGAGCGCGCGCTCCCTTGACGGCGCTCGCGAACACCTTGAGCCAGCTCCTCGGCTATGACTTGACCGGCTTCTTGCTGATCGTCGAGCACCACGCGCCGAACGTCATCGTCTTCGCGGATCCTGGCCCCGACGAGACCCGCGATGCCTACATCGAGCGACAGCTGCGCGGCACAACGAATTTCACACCTTACCTTCCGCTCGAAGAGCTGTGCCGTCGCGTGTTGGAGGAGGAGGTGTCGTTCGCCGATCGCCCGCCGTTCGAGGTCTTCTATGGCGGGCTCGACACCCACGTCGAGCATCACCTCTTCCCGGATCTGCCGTGCGGTCGTCAACGAGAGGTGCGCCCGCGGGTTCGGCGCGTCTGCGAAGAGCACGGCGTGCCGTACAACACGATGCCGATCGCCGAGTCGCTCCCCGCGTCGTTGATGCGGCTCTTCCCGAATCTGCCGCCCCTCGGTGAAGGCGAGCGCATGAGCGAGCTGCTTCGGCGACCCCTTCGAACGGTCGCGCGTGTTCTGGACGGAGCGCGCTATCGCAACGAGAACCCAGCGCGCTATCTCCGCCGGCCGCGCTTCTTCGACGCGAGCGCGCTCGTCATCGCGGTCGAGCGGTGCGCGGACGCGGTCGTGATTCAGATGGAGCGACCGCGCGGCTGGGAGGATCTTCGCTGGTCGCCCGGTGCCTTCGTGTCCCTTCGCGTCGACGTGCGCGGTGAAGAGCTCGTTCGCCAGTACAGCTTGCTGAGCGCGGAACCCGGAGCGCCGCTCGAGATTGCGGTGCGTTGTGTCGCAGGGGGTCGCGTCTCGGGTCAGCTGAACGAGAGCGTCCGCGAGGGTGACCGGCTCACGATCGTGGCGCCCCCGAGTGATCACGGCGGCCTCGTTCAGGAGTCGCTACCGTCGCGCGCGCTCTATCTCGCGGGTGGGGTGGGGATCACGCCTATCCTCAGCATGATTCGGCGACAGGCGGCGCGACCGCGAGGCGCGCATCGCGCGACCCTGCTCTATTTTAACCGAAGCCGGACGAGCGCGCTCTTCACCGAGACGCTGAGGTCGCTGGCGGAGCGGGCCGACCTCGTGGTTCACGAGTTCTACTCCGATGAAGGTGCGCTGCGGCTCAGCGCGGCGCTGCTCTCGACACACCTCGACGCGTCGACCGAGGTCTTCGCCTGCGCGCCGGACGGATTTTTGCGCGCGGTCGAGACGATCGCGGGTGAGCTCGGTATCCAAGAGGAACGAGTGCACCTTGAGCAGTTCAGCGCGCCCGACCTCGCCCGTCGTCCGCTCACCGGTCGCGTGCACCGCGTGCGCTTCGCCTTGTCCAAGCGAGAGGTCGAAGTGGACGAAGCGACCACGCTCTTGGAGGCCGCGCGTGATGCCGGGCTCGCGCCACCGGCGGGGTGCGAACGAGGTCTGTGCCGCGCCTGCGCGTGCACCAAGGTCAGCGGCGTGACCGAGATGGGCGGCGCGGTAGACGATGTTCGGGGTCGCGTCACGATCTGCAACAGCTTCCCGCGCGGCGCGGTCGAGCTCGAACTCTAGCTCTAGCTCTTACGCTCGGTCTGGCGCTACGTCGTCGAGCGACCACGGGACGACGTCGGCTCAAGGAAGCGGAGCAACGCGTCGCGGTGACGCGCGCCGTCCCTTCGGCCGACCTCGAGCGTCTCCTCGATCGGTGCGCTCTCCGAGTAGTCCCAGCGCGCGATCGGGAGCGGGTCGCGCGGCGCGATGTAGAGGCGCGCGCCGCGCTCTCCAATGGCGGCGCGGGGATACGGCCGCGTCATCAAGACGACGTTACGCGTGATGCCGCGCGAGGCCCGCTCCGCGAGGTAGGCGGGTGCGTTGTCGATCAGGCTGCCGTCGAGGAGCACCCGACCGTCGACGCGCCCGCGCTTGGTGAACGGAGGCGTGGAGGACGACGCGATGACGAGCTCGATCAGCGCGTCGATGTCTTCGCATTCCCGCGCGTCCCGGACGTGTTCCGAGAACCCAAAACGCTTCGGCAAGGTCGGGTGGAGCATCCCTTTGCGGAGCTTCTTTTCGGCTTGGTAGACGCCGAGCCCGAGACCGATGCCCACCACGCTCGGCATGAAGCGGGGGAGCTTGCTCGCCACGATGAAGAGCGGGAAGGGCGCGCCTTGGATGCGCTCGAATCCGCCGTCCGCGAGCGCGTGACGAAGTGTTCGTCGATAGATTGCGTCGTGAGGGAAGGGGCGACGTCCCTGCCGCGCGAGGGACCAGTCCACGAGCCCAGTGACGCCGCGGCGCTGCTCCTCGAAGAACGACTTCGCTTCAGGGATCCGTCCCGACATCAACATGAGCGCCATCGCCGAACCCGCGCTGCATCCCGCCAACGCGCCGACCCGCGGCCGCAGCAGATCCCACCACTGCTCCATCAAACCGATTTGGTAGAAGGCACGGCTCCCGCCGCCGGCGAAGGTGATCGCGATGTCTCTCGTCATCCCGCGGTCTTCATAGCGTGTCTCGCGACCGCGTAAAGGGCGCCGACCGATCTTCGAGCGTGATTCGAGATGGATGAGCTCCGCCGACCGGTTCGCTCACGCTCTAGTCAGCTTCGACCCAGACGCGCTTGAGGTGAGGGTAGCCGCCCGCCGCGATCGGGAAGTCTCGGCTCGGCGCCAGGTCGCGGACCCGATCGAGGTTCACGCCGGCTTCGCGCGCACCTTCATGGACATAGCGGCGAAAGCGCGCCTGGGCCATTCTGCGATCGTTACTGCTGAGGAGCAGCGCGCCCCCGCGCCGCGTCACGCGTAGGCATTGGCTCACGAGGTCGATCCACTGCGGGCCGGACTTCCAGCGTCGCGACTTGGTGGTCGCGTGGGTGGGCGGGTCGCAGATCACGAGGTCGAAGAGACGGCCGTTGTCGATGAACCGAAGGAGCGCATCGAAGGCGTCCTCAACGATGAACTCGTGCGCGCTGACGTCGATCTCGTTCAGCGCGAAGAAGCTCTGGGCGCGGTCGAGCGCGGCCGCGGAGACGTCAACGGTGGTGGTCGTCGCTCCTGCGCTCGCGGCGCCGACCGAAAACGCGCCCGTGTACGCGAAGAGGTTGAGGACGCGAACCGGGTCACCGTCGTCGCGGCTCGCCGCGCAGTGTTCGATGACGCGGAGGCGCGCGTCTCGCTGATCAAGAAAGATCCCGGTGCTCATTCCGTCGCCCAGCCGAAGCGCAAACTTGAGCCCGTGCTCCAGCAAGATGACCGGGTCGGGCGCTTCCCGCCCTCGGACCACTTCCGCTGGTGCGTGTTTGCTCGCCCGCGCGTCGACCAGCTCGTTGCTCTGCTTTGGGCGGCGCTTGAGGTAGACGCCCGCGAAACCGAGGCCGTCGAGGGTGTCGAAGAGGCGCGCCTCTTCGTCGTCGTCGAGCGAGTGGTAGAGCGACGCGACCAGGTGCTCGCCGTAGACGTCGATCTCGAGCGAGGACGCTCCGTCGGAGATTCCGTGCAGGAGGCGGAACATCGGCGTGTCGCGCAAGGCGTACCGGCGCTCAAGCGCGCGCTGCAAGGTCTCGCGTGAAATCTCCGCGGGGAGCTCGTGGTCGCTCCCCGTGAGCCAAGTCGCGAAGCAGGGCGGGAGCGGCGCTTCGAAGGTCACCTCCCGGTCGGTGAGCGGGTGTTTTAGCGTCAGCGCGCGCGAGTGAAGCATGAGGCGCGGCGCGCGAACTTTGCCGTACTGACCATCGCCCGCGACGGGCGTTCCATTCGCGGCGAGCTGAGCGCGGATCTGGTGCGTTCGTCCGGTCTCGATCGCGACGTCGCACAGGTGACGGTCATCGTTGCGCTCGCGCCGCGAGACGATGGTCACGGCTCGCTTCGCTTTCGCTTGAGGACGCTCAAAGACCTCGACGTTGCCCTTGTGCTTCTTCAGGTAGTGACGGAGCGAGACCGGGCCCTTCTTGAGGTCGCCGCGCACCGCCGCGACGTACCGCTTGTCTACGGTGCGGCCCTCGAACTGCTTCGCGATGTTCCCGTTTACCGCCCTGTCGAGCGTGAAGAGCATGACGCCAGACGTGTCGCGGTCGAGCCGCTGGTGGACGCCGAGGTAGGGCGGCCTCTTGAGACCATCGCGCCGCATGAGATAGCGACCGAGACGACCGCGAACATCGTCGTCGTCTTCCTCGCGGGCGGACTGGGCGGGGACGCCAGGCGGCTTGTCGATCACGATGAGCGCCTCGTCTTCGGCGAGGATCCACTCGGGCCTCCAGTCGCTGAAGAGTCGCTCGCGAAAGCTCTGCGGGTCGCTCATCCGCCGGGGCCTCGGGGCGCGATCGCCGCCTTCAGGATCGGCATCGTGCGAACCGGCTCCGCGGCCGCGGCGGCCAAGACGCCGCCGAGCATCGCGCCGATGACGCCGACCGTGCCGACCTCGCTGCCGGCGAAGTACAGACCCGGGATGGGAGAGCGGGGCCGGAGCCACGGGTTCTCAAAGCGCTCCACGGTGGGCTCCAGGCCGTAGATCGATCCCATGAGTGGTCGCGTAAAGTGGTCGGTCGTGACGGGTGTCGAGAGCTCCGCGTGCACCACTTTGTCTTCCAAGGTCGGCATATGCTTCTTGAGCTGCTTCAGCATCCGCGCGGTGAGCGCGCGCTTGAACTCCTCGTACTCCTCGCCGCGTTTGTGCCAGCGTGTCCCGAGGTACTTCTCGAAGGGCGCCCACGGAACGAAGGTGACGACCTCGCCCGTGTGTCGCGTGCTCGGGCCGGGCTCGTGGAGCGGATCTTTGAGCGAGGGAAAGCTCACGTAGAGGACAGGTGCTTCGGGGAGGTCGTCTTGATCGCGGACGTCCCACTCTTTGTGTTCGGTGTTGAAGCTCTCGTAGAACCACTTGTTCGCCGCGGTCGCCCCGTCTTCGCGAATGTCGCCCTCGAACCCCAGGTAGAGGCAAACATGAGCGGGCGCCGGCGGCAGATCTTCGATCGCGTCGATCCAGTCGGCGGCGCGGACGTCGCTCGGGAGCAGCCGCCGGACGGTCGCGCTGACGCCGGCCGCGCTGACGATATTCGTTGCGCGAGCCACCCGCCCATCGCTCAAGCGAACGCCGACCGCGCGTTTGTTCTCGATGAGGATCTCGTCGACATCAGCGCGGATCGTCGTCCACCCACCTGCGTCCTTGACGGTCTGCAGCAGCTGCGTCGCGATCTCGCTGGAGCCGCCGACGGGATAGTACGCACCGTGCATGAAGTGCTTCACTGTGAGCGCTTGGATCGCGAACGAGGAGCGGCTCGGGACTGAACCGTAGTAACCCCATTGCGCGGCGAACACCGCCTTCAGTTGTTCGTTGTCGGTGAGCTCGTCCAGCACGTCTTTGGTACGGCGCGCGAGCTGCGCGTGGGCGTCTTTGGCGACCGAGCGTCGAAGGAGCGGCGCGAGCGCTTTCGGAAGCGTCCTGCTGAGGTAGTAGCCCTTCATCGCTTTCGAGACCGCGCGGACCTCGTGGATGTAGCCGTCGATCGCGTCGCGTTCGTCGGGGAAGGCGTCGAGGAGGTTCTCGCGGAGCTGCGCCGGAGAGTCTGGGAGATCGACGCGAACACCGTCGGGATAGTGGAGCTCGTCGTAAACGGGACCGAGCGGTGCCCACTCTAAGCGACCGTCGGTCAGCTTCTTGAGCAAGCGCCCCGTGAGGCTGTGATCGGTCACCTCGCCGACCGCGTGCACACCAACATCCCACTCGAAACCAGGTCGTCGAAAGACGTGGGTGAACCCGCCCGGAACGTAGTGCTGCTCAAGCACGAGGACGCGCTTGCCGACCTTCGCGAGGAACGCTGCCGCCGTCATCCCGCCCATCCCGGAGCCGATGACGATGTAGTCGAAGGGGCCCTCAGGGATGTGTTTGCTGTAGGGGCGGTCTTGCTTCTTCATGGGGCACTCGTTTCGGGCGCGTCTGGCTCAGGGGACTCGGATGCGGAGGCAGGGGGCGGGTCTTGCGTCGCGGACTCGGCGGGCGGTCTGCTCAAGAGCGCTTTGACCTCAGCGAACCGTTCGTTGGGGATCGTCAGCGCGAGGTTGTACTGCGCGATTTTGAACACGCCCGCTTCTCGAACCAAAACACCGCTCCCGCGGGCTGGGCCGAGCCCTTCTGTCGCGAGGTCTTCATCAAAGAACGCGACGTTTCCATCCGTGCTGACGTCCACCGCGCGTCGGGTGGCGCGGAACGTCCAGGCGCGGCCGCGGGCGAAATACGGATGGGCGTACGCGCGAAATTCCTCCACGGTCCATCGCTCAGTCGCGTCGGTGCCGAGAAAGATCCCGCCATCCGCAAAGTGCCCGAAGTAGCGCTCCTCATCCGCGGCGGCGGCGGCGGCGTGGAAGTCGTCCAGGACCGCACCTGCGGCGATCGCGACGGGGCTCTGCTCCGAGACCGCGTCAAAACGGGGTGCCGAGGCCCCGCAGCCGACCCAGAGGCTCATCGTCATGAGCGAAAGCGCCCACGGACTTGCGCTGCCTAAGAACGGCCGCAGGAAACAAAGACGTAGAGAGCGCGAGACGGGCATCCGCCCGAAGGTACTACGTGCCCTCCGACACCCCGACCGCGCTGCAACAAAGAATTGAATCTAGCGCGAGAGAGACTAAGGTTCCCGCCATGAGCGACTTCAGCGATCCCTCATTCAAAGACCTGACCCGTGCCGCGGTCGTCCCGAACGTCGTCGAGACGACGCATCGCGGCGAGCGTCACTGGGACATCTACAGCCGGCTCCTCAAGGACCGCATCATCTTCCTCGGGACGCCGATCGACGACTTCGTCGCGAACAGCGTGATCGCGCAGCTCCTCTTCTTGGAGAGCGAAGACCCCGACAAGGAGATCACCATCTACATCAACAGCCCGGGCGGCGTGGTGACGGCTGGCTTGGCCATCTACGACACCATGCAGTACGTGCGCTGTCCCGTCTCGACGGTGTGTCTCGGGCAGGCCGCCTCCATGGGCGCGTTCCTCCTCGCGGCGGGCACTCACGGGATCCGTCGCGCGCTGCCGCACAGCCGCGTCATGATCCACCAGCCGCTGGGCGGGTACCGTGGTCAGGCGACCGACATCGAGATCCACGCCAAAGAGATCTTGAGCAAGAAGAAGCAGCTCAACGAGATCCTCGCCGCGCACACCGGCCAGAACGTCGATCAGATCGTGAAGGACACCGAGCGCGACAACTTCATGTCCGCCGAAGACGCAAAGGCGTACGGCCTCATCGATCACGTGATCGAGCCGCGTAAGATCCCCGGCGCCAAGTAGGCGCGCGTGATCGGCGCCAACTCCGCCTTCGTCACCTTCGTTCGACACGGTGAGTCCGAGTCGAACGTCGTGAGGCGTTGGCAGGGCCACGGCGACTCCCCACTTTCGCCAGAGGGACGCGAGCAAGCGCGTCGCCTCGGCGAGCGGCTCGCCGGGATCACCATCGACCGCGTGATCACAAGCGACCTCCAGCGCGCGCACGACACGGCGCTCGCGCTTGGGCATCCCGTCACGGTCGACCCCACCTGGCGCGAAATCGATGTCGGCGCTTGGGAGGGCCTGACCCGGGCAGAGGTGCGTGAGCGGTTCCCAGAAGAGATCGCGGCCCTCAGTGAAGGCAAGATGGTGCCGATCGGCGGCGGCGAGTCTTGGCTCGATCTCGCCGCGCGTATCGATGCGCAGCTCGCGAAGCTCCGCGAGACCCTGGTCCCGGGTGAACACGTGGTGGTCGCGAGTCACGGTGGGGTGGTCGCGACGATCGTGAGCGGGCTCTTCAAGACGCGGGCGATGAGACCGAGCCCCTTTGGCCGCATCCAGAACACCGCGGTCACGACGGTCGCGTTTGACCCGGAGCGAGGTCCGCGCTTGGTCCGCTTTTGCGACGCCTCCCACAACAAGTCTGTCAGCACCTGGGCAGAAGAACGGCGCGCGGAACACGGAGACACGACCATCGCGTTGATCTCTCCCGAGCCGCGCCAAGGAGAGCCGCCGGCCGGCGGTCGGTTGCGCGACAACGGAGCGCTCGCGAGCGCGGAACGGTTGGCCAAGTGGTACCGCGCCGATGAAGTGTTCGTGGGCAGCGACGTCGACACGCGAAACGCGGCGTCTACGCTCGCGTGGCGCTGGGAAACCGAGCTCGGGGAGCCGGTCGCAGATGACGTCGCGGACGCGGTCGCGACGCTGCGTAAGCTGCGGCCAGGGAAGCGGGTCGCCTTGGTCACGTCTCCAGACCGCGCACGTGCGTACGTGAATCAGGTGCTCGAGACCGAAGCGGTTCCGTTCTCGCGTGGCCTCACCACGCTCAGTCGATCGGATCGCGTGACCAGCGTGATCGACGCCAACGTCACGCGCGCGTTCACGTTGCCTTCTCTCGGCTGAGCTCTGCCGGCCTACCAGTCGCGGGGCGCCATCAGCTCTTCGACGTCTGCGTTGGGAAAGCCGACGGCAGTCGCGATCTTCTCAAAGGCCTCCCCGATGCTCTCGCGCGCGCCCGTCTCGATCTCGCTCCCGGCGTCGTAGAACGCTTCCTGGAGGTCGTTGATCTTCTCGGTCGCGGCGTGCGCGATCGGATAGAGGGCCTCGAGCGTCGTCACGTTCTTCGATTCAGCTTCGCTGATGAACCAGAGGAGCGCGTCCTTCACCTGGTCGACGAGCGGGTTCGGGAAGTAGCCGCTCTTGTACATGTCGGCGAGGAGATCGAGCGAAGCGGTGTCCATAAGCGAGAGTTGACGCGAGTTCGCCTGGCACTTCAAGATCAGCGAATGGAGCCGCAACTGACGCGAGAAGACGACGGGCAGCAGGGCACCCTCTCGCTGGTGGCTCCCGATGGCAGCGCGCTCGCGAGCCTTCACTACGTTTGGCGTGACGCGCAGATGATCATCGATCACACCTTCGTCCCGCCGCACCTTCGCGGGAAAGGCCACGCCGAAAAGATCGTGCACGCCGCGGTGAAGCTGGCGCGGGACGACGGGTTTCGAATCGCGCCCCAGTGCAGCTACGTCGTCAAGCTCTTCGCCTTGTGGGGAACCAAGGTCGACGACGTCAGAGCGTGAGCCGGATCTCGTGGCGGATCTCTTCGAGGAGCCGGGCGAGCATGTTCTCTCCACCCACGCGCGCGTCCACGCCCCAAAAGCGATCGGGCTTGATCGCCACGAGCGGGTGGTCCTGAGTGGCCAGCAGGAGCGCGCGAAGATCGGCCCGCGCGAACTTCACCTGGAGACCGGCGCGCATGACGTCCACGCGACGTGAGTCCCACGCTTGCGCGTCGAAGGGTCGCGGCTTCTGCGCGTGGTAGTAGGTCTCGATGCAGGCGTGTCGCGCGCCGTCGACGACCACGGGCTCTTCGTTGAACGTCCAAAACGAGTGCACGTTTTCAAACTCGGTCGCCCACACGTAAGGCCGGCCGCCCGTGAGCGAGAGCGCGGTCTCGATTCCACGGGTGCCGAATCCAAGCGCGCTCGCGATCACTTCGTGTGGCGCCCAGCCGGGCAGATCCCGCGCCAACGAACCGAGCCCGAGCGCGTCGAGCTGGGTCCGCTGCTTCACGGAGACGAAGTAGTGCGGCTCGTCGAGCTGGCGCGGGAGCTCGTCGATGAGATGCGCTCTAGTTGGCAGCGTCGACCATCGCGTCGGGAATGAGCCGGGACGGCGCGCCGCAGGTCGTGACCCAGAGCTGGTGCGCAGCGCGTGTGCCCGCGATGTGGAGCAGGTGGCGCGACTCGATCGTCTCGGGGTACACGCTGGAGTTCACCTCGACCAGCACGACGTAGTCGAACTCGAGGCCCTTGACCTGCTTGACGTCAGTGACGTCGACGCCAGGGCGAAAGATGAAGTCTTGGTTCGCGACACGACGGAGGTTGGGTACCTCGCCGTGCTTGAGTCCCTTGAAGTAGAGGTCCGCCTGCTCGGGATAGCGCGTGATGACCGCGACCGAAGCGAGGGGTTCGCTCCGAACGAGGTTCCGCAGCGCCTCCGACAAGAAGCCAACCGCTTCGCCGCTCTCGCCGAACTTGAAGAGCTCGACCGGCGCGCCGTGACGCGTCGCTTGTCCGCTGACCTCGTTCTTGAGCGGGCCGAGGACGTGGGTGGAGAAGTCGAGGATCTCGTGGGTGGAGCGGTAGCTCAACTTGAGCGGCTCGATGTCGACGTGGTCGAGGCGGAGCTCATGCAAGACCCGCTGCCAACTGGTGAAGCCGTTGTCGAGATGTAGCTTCTGGGCGACGTCTCCGGCGAGGGTGACGCTGCGCGCTCCCGAGCGCTTGTCTTCGGCGGCGGTGTCGAGGACCGCGGCGAGCTCGACCGGGCTCAGGTCCTGGGTCTCGTCCACGAAGATGTGTTGGTACTGGAGCGCGTTGCGTTGCTTCTTGCCGTGGAGCGCGCCGCGAAGGGTCTGCCACAAACGCAGCAAGATCGCGTCGTCCTCGACATCGACGGCCGCGCGGTCTCGTTCATCTTCGGCTTCGGGAGTGTTCACCGGTTGGCTGGATCCCGAGCGCGCGTCTTCGCTGCGGTGCTCGTTCCAGCTCGTCGCGGCGCTGCAGCGACGAGCGCACCAGCTGACGACCCACTCCATCTCGCGATCCGAGAAGGCCTCAGGGTCATGCTCAGCGAACGCCGCGCGGATGTTCTCGCGGTTCGTGAGCATCTCGGCCCAGGTCCCGATGATGTCTCCGGTGCTGCTCGCGACGCGGTCGATCGCCTGATCGATCTTGTGACGCGCGCTCACGTGGAGCTGCTTGCCCTCGCTGGTACGGAGCCACGTGCGGAGCGCCTCTGCGCGCGCCAGCGGGGTCCCGACCGTCGAGCGCCACGCCATGATCGCCCGCGCGCCGCCTTCAACGGTCTTGGCGGCGTTGACGATGGTCTCCTCGGCTTCTGCATTGATGCGGTCGGCGAGGCCGTCGATCATCTTGAGAACGACCGGGTGCTTCTTGAAGCGCACGACCACCGAAGGCGTCTCCTGGTTGTGCTTGCGCGGGAGATGCGGGAAGTGCCGAGCGCGTTGCTGGCTCGCCCAGTTCTCGTACGTGATGACGTGCACGCCCTCGACACCAAGCGCGGGCAACACCCGCGAGATGTAGCGGACCAGCGCCTGGTTGAAGACCAGCACGAGCATGTTGTCTGGACGGAACCGCCGCTTGTCCTGGAACGCCAGGTACGCCAAGCGGTGAAGCCCGATGGTCGTCTTTCCTGAGCCCGCGCCGCCTTGAATCACGACCAGGCCCGAGCTTGGCTTCGTGATCAGGTCGAATTGAACCGGATCGATGAGCGCCGTGATCTCGGCGAGGTGCTTGTCTTCGCCACCGTCGCCATCCGCGCCGACGCCGAGCTTGCCGCGGTCGATCTTATGGTGTGCCTCGGCGCGCATCGCCGCCCCTTGCCCACCCGATAGCGCGGTCGCGCTGGCGTCTGCGCGGCGCCACTCATCGCCTTTGCGCTTGAACGTGCCTTGCGGGGTCCCGATGCGGCGGAGCTTGCTGCGACCGATGGAGAGAGTACGACGCGTCAGAACGTCGCCCTCGACCATGCGACTGCCGAGCATCTCGTCAAAGTCGTCACCTTCTTCGTAGCGGTAGTAGATGCGGCTGATCGGTGCGTCGCGCCAGTCCACGATGCGGACGCCGGTCTTGCCGTCGAGGAAGGTGCGGCGACCAATCAGGACTTCGCGCTTGCGGTCCCCATCGTGGATCACCAAGCGACCGAAGTAGGGCGACGAGGGGTCGACGAAGTTCTCTACGACCTGAGATCGACGGGAAGCGATTTGTGTAATGCGCTCCATTTCCTCGACCAGCGGCGGGATGTCCTCCGCGCGCGCCTCACGGATCTGGTCACGTAGAGCGACCAGCTCAGCGTCGTAGTCCACGCCGACGGCGCGGTGCTTGGGACCGGAACGCGCGGTTACGGTGCGCATCACGCGCGCGAGGACCTTCTCCTCTTCGCCGACGATCCGGGTCAGATCAGGGTCTGCGTCGTCTTTTTGCGCGGGTTTTGGCTTCGATGCGGGCGGGGCGTGGTGGGAGACCGTCATAAATCCTCGTAACGGCCTGTCATAGCATGGCGGTGTGACCTCGCAATCGGGTCCATTCGCCGGTCGCTGAGACTCCGGATTCCTGTCAGAAGGCGGGGAAGAAGCGGACCCGTACGTCGTACACGTCGCTGAGCGGCGGGAGCACGCAGGTGTCACCACGCGCGGTCTCTGAGCACCAGGGATCGAGCCACCGCGTGGTCATGCCTCGGCCAGGCGTCGCGACCATGACGGCCTCGGTCCCGCACTCGAGGCTCGCGCTGCACCGATCCGGACACGCGATGCCCGGACCGGACACGGTTCCTGCGCCGCCCTTTTCGATGATCACGTTCACTCCGCAGAGATCGATGTCTCCGAAGACCGCCGTGACCTCTCGCGCACTGGACATCGCCACGGTGCAGGAGGGGATCGTTCCTGTGCAGTCACCTGCCCAACGGGAGAAGCCCTCGCCGAGCGCGCGCAGGGTGACGTTTGTGCCCTCCGCGTAGCGCCCGGTGCACTCGCCGGGACAGGCGATCATTCCCTCGAGCGACATGACGGCTCCTTCGCCGTCGATGGTCACGGACAACGGAAACTCCTCGGTCTCCGGTTCCCAGCGCGCCGTGGCGTTCGCGTCCCGAGTGATCGTCAACAAACAGGTCGCTCCTGAGCCGCGGCACGCCCCTGTCCAGCCCGCGAAGACGGAACCCGCGAAGGGCGTGGCGACGAGAGTCACACGTGTCCCATCATCGTAGGTCTCGCGACAGTCACGACCACACGCGATGCCTTCGCCCGTGATCGTCCCGGTCGCTTCACCGCCCACGGTCTCGTTCGCCGTCGTCAGCGTGAATCGCTCCACCACGTCGTCGAGCTCGAACTGGCCGAAGATGCTCGCGTCATCGCTGACCGTGACGACACAGGTAGGCTCGGTTCCAGAACATGTCCCGCCGCTCCATCCCGAGAACACGCTTCCTTCCTCGGGCGTCGCGGTCAGCGTGAAGCGCTCGCCGAAGCCGTATTGATAGAGGTCACCGGCGCCCAAGCTGCAATCACCAACGGGGCGTCCTGGTGCCCCCGAGATCGTCCCGACGCCTCCGCCCGTTGCGCGGATGCACACGTCGAACGTCCGCAGACCGAAGGTCGCGGTGACCCCCGTGGCGGCGTCCATTCGAACCGTGCAGCTGCCGGTCCCCGAGCAGCCTCCGCCCGACCAACCTGTGAACGCGGAACCGCTCGCGGGAGTCGCGCGAAGGGTGACCATTGTAGCCGCCGCGTACTCTGCCGAGCACGTACCGGGACAGCGGATGCTGGCGTCCGCGCTCACGACGTTGCCCGTTCCGCGACCTTCCACCGCGACGTCCAACGTGTACGTCACGAGCGTGAAGGCGCCGCCGACGGTGACGTCCGAGGTGACCTCGAGGGTGCACGCGCGCGTTCCGCTACAGTCTCCGGTGAAGCCATCGAACGTAGAGGCAGAGTCGGGTCTCGCTTGGAACGTGACGACCGTGCCGTGTTCCACTTCGCGCGTGCACACCGGGCCGCAACGAAGGATGCCATCGCTGGTCTGAATGAGCCCTCCGCCGGTTCCGCCGGTCGGTGGCTCGATCGTGACGGTGAACATGAGCGGCTCAAACTCAGCGCCCACCTCAACGTCTTCGTCCACCGAGACCACACAAGCGCCGCTGCCCGAGCAGGCACCGGTCCACCGAACGAAGCGCGCCCCAGTGCTCGGGGTTGCGGTGAGCGTCACGGATGTTCCGTCGACATAGGATGCCGCGCAGGTCGCGCCGCAGTCGATCCCCGCGGGAGCCGACCGGACCGATCCTGAACCGGTCCGCCGGACGGTCAAGACCGACTCGGATGGCGGGACGAACGCGGCGGAGACATCGGTCGCGGAGGTGATCGAAACGGTGCACGTCGGGGCGCTCCCCGCGAAGGCGCAGGCGCCGCCCCAGCCGGCGAGCTCGTTGTCACCGAGAGCCACAGCGCTGAACGTGACGCGGGTGCCGTGGTCGACAATCGCGCTGCAGCGAAGCCCGCAGTCGATCCGCACGGCGCTCGCGGTGATTCGGCCATCTCCAGTGGCTGCGACCGTGACGGGATAGGTCGCCACCGCGAACGTGGCCGTCGCTTCACGATCCGCGGCCATCTCAACGACGCAGCCACCATCGCCGCGGCAGGACCCCGACCATCCCGTGAACCGGGAGCCGACGTTCGGGGTCGCGGTCAGCTCGACACGCGCACCGAAGGGGAAGGAAGCCATGCAGGTCTCTCCGCAATCGATGCCCGCGGGATCAGTCGTGATCGTTCCTTCGCCCCCACCGTCCGCCGCCACGCGGAGCGTCTGCGCTGCGCGACCGAACGTGGCGCCCACGCCGACCGCGCCGGAGACCTCGACTTCGCAGCGGATGCTCGACCCGCGGCACGCGCCCGACCACCCGGTGAACTCAAACCCGCTGGACGGGGTCGCGACAAGGTTCACGGAGGTACCCTCGTCTACGAGCGCGGTGCACATCTCTCCGCAGTCGATCAACCCCGCCGGGACCGACGCGACCGTTCCCCCTTCGCTGCCGTCGACCGTGAGCGTGTGCTGAATACGCTCGAAGAGCGCGCCCGCGGTTCGCGGTCCGCTCACGGTGAGGCTGCAGTCCCGTCGTCCAGTGCAGTCGCCTGACCATCCCACGAACCGAGAGCCCGGCGCGGGCGTCGCGGTCAGCAAGACGCGAGCGTCGCGCTCGTAGGACGCGGCGCAGGTGACTCCGCAGTTGATGCCGTCGTCGGCTGAGGTCACGGTCCCTTCGCCGGTTCCGCTCTTGACCACGATGACGTTGTAGGCGCCGATGACGAAGGTCGCGGTCAGCTCCGCGTCGCCGGTGACCGTGAACGTGCAGCTCGGGTCCGGACCCGTGCACGCGCCGCCCCAGCCGAGAAAGGTAGAGCCTGGCGCAGCGATCGCCGCGAGCGTGACCGTGTCACCGTTTCGGACCTCGGTGGTACAGGTCGCGCCGCAGTCAATGCCGCCGTCGGCTCCGGAGATGGTTCCCGCTCCTTCGCCGTTTGGCGCGACCGCGAGCGTGTGGAGATCTGCGGCGAAGCGCGCTTCGACCTCAACCCCTGCTTCAACCGCCTCGACGACACAGGACGCGCCTTGTCCGGCACAGGCGTCGCCGATCCACTCCACGAAGCTCGCGCCCTCGTCAGCGATCGCGGTTAGCGTGATCCGATCACCGCGCGTGAAGCGGGCGGCGCAGGTCTCTCCACAACGGAGCCCCGCGGGGTCGGACACAATCGTGCCGCGCCCGGTCGCCGTGACCGAGAACAAGAACCCGCGACATGACCCGCCACCGTCGCATTCTCCTTCGGCGCACGACCGTCCAGTGAACGCAGAGCCCGCGCGTTCGCAGACTCGTTCCTCGTCACATGAGAGCAAGCCGATGTCGCACTCGTTCGGGAGATCGCACGCGACCCGTCGGCACATCGGACCCGCGTCGGGGGATCCCCCGGCGGCCACGCAGCCCAGGTCGGGATGGCACCACTCGCCGACTTCACACGCGCCCGGGATCGCGGACGCGTAGCAGATGCCTTCCAAGCATCGGCTCGCCGCGCACTCGGCAACGCCGCCGCAATCGGCGTCGCTCGCGCAGCCGAGATCGCCGCAGAACTCAAGCGCGCCCGGTCGGCAGCGCGTGTCGACGCATTCACCGGCCAGGCAAGCGAGATGCGCCGGGTTGCCGCCGACCGCGGGACACTCCACGTCGCCGCAGTCGCGCGTGATCACGACCACGATCCCCATGTCGTCCGTCACGTCGATCTGCGCGGGGCGGCGCGCCAAGAGCGTTCCATCCGGTGCGAAGAGCTCCACGGTCACCCAGCGCGTTCCCGTTCCGGTGTCGAACTCGGCGATGCGCTCACCGAGCGTGAAGTCTTCCCCTTCGGTGACGAAGAGCGAGTCACGCTCGACGACGTCCGCCTCCATCGAAACACCACCGGTCAGCGAGAGCTCCGCTCGCACTTCCGTGAACTCGAAGCCAGCGACGAAGTCGGTTCGAAGGTCGACAACGAGCGTGGGCTGCGGGT
Organism: uncultured bacterium; assembly: GCA_938024995.1. Classification (GTDB taxonomy): domain Bacteria; phylum Myxococcota_A; class Polyangia; order Polyangiales; family Houyiibacteriaceae; genus CALJDU01. The sequence continues at coordinate 73,725 of CALJDU010000024.1, read as the reverse complement.
CTCCGCACGCGGCGCTCAGGAGCAAGACAGATGCAAACCCTGCGAGGAGTCGCCACGAAGTCGGCACATGAATCACGTCTTCATGTTACCCGGATGCGCTGACGAGATCGATTGGAGGTGCGCAGGTTCACCACCGCGATGCGTCCTGGGTCACCGCTCGCGAGTCAGTGTTCCGGTGTCGGCTGACGATTCCGTTGGCGGCAGTGTTGAGTTTGCTTCGCGGGATTTCCGCGCCTCCACCGGCGCCGAACGTTCGCTGCGCTCAGAGACTCTCGAGCCGTCGCCTGACGGCGGCGTTGTCTCGGCTCTCCAGCGACTCTTGGTATCGCTCGCGCGCGGCCTCGTGATCGCCGCGCTCTTCTTCCACCCGCCCAAGGTTGTAGAAGAGCGCGCCTCGCGTGTTGGACGAAGGGGAACGGGCGAGCCCGCATCGGCACAGGCGCTCGGCTTCGTCGAGCTGGTCGGCGCGGAAGGCGCGGAAGCACGCGTTGCCCAGGTCTGTTGCGTCCAGCGCGTCGTCGCATGGTTCCGCCGCGTCTTCCGCTTCGGCGTCCAGCTCGTCTTCGTCGCGCACGTCCGGTTCGTCCTCTGCGTCGCACTCCGGTGGGCTCGCGAGGCCGTCGCAGACGCCTTCCACGCACGACGCGCCGTCACACTCCGCGTCGCGCTCACAGAGCGGTCGACAGATACCCAAGACGCACGTCGCGTCACGGCTCGCGCAGTCGTTCTCGTCGCAGGGCGGACCCGGGAACGCGGCGAGAAGAAGGTCGAGGTCGTCGAGAAAGTAGACGCCGAGCGCGTTGAATGACGCATCAGGGAGGGAGAACGCGATCGGCGCTCCGCCGGCCGGTCTGACGTCCGTCATCGTGAGCGCGAACGAGCCATTGGTCGCGACCCAGCTCGGTTCACCGGGAGGTAAGGCGAAGGGTGCTGGGTCACCGCATGTGTCGACCGCGGAAGGACACGTGTCCGGGGTGAGCGGCGCGCACTTTCCAAACCCAGCTTCCTCGCCGACGGAGCTCATCGCGTATCCGATTTCGCAAATCATGTGCTCGGCGCGCGCGAGGTACCTGGTGTCGGGTTGGCACTCGCCCATGAACCTCTCCCCGTCGTCCATGTCCTCGTCTGCCATGTCCTCGCCTGCCATGTCCTCGCCTGCCGATCCGCCGGTCGCGCAAGCGCACTGCAGCTCGTCGCCCTCGACGACGCTCGCGATCCCGATGTCGAGCTCGACCTGGTCGCACATCGTGTACGGGCCGCTGACCGGGTAACGCGGCCGCGTCGCGCGGAGGTGAACCTTCCGCTGACTCGCGTCGTAGGTGTTGATCCCGTCGGCGTTGCAGCTGTCGAGCGAGTTCTCGTCGTGGGTCGGGAACGAGATCTCTCCGCCGATCGAGCTCAACGGGGTGCCGAGCGCGCCAGGCTGTTCACGGCACACGCAATCTTCCGTATCGCCTCCCAGGCTGCAGTCGTCGGTCGGTACCTCGACGTTCTCGTCTCCGTAGCATCCGCAGCTCGGAAAGCGCGCGGCGCCGTTTTGGATCTCGCGAACGATCGGGCTGTTGATGCAGGCGCGTTCGTTGGTGACGCACCCACAGCGCGGGAGGCCGAACAGTTCGGGTTGGTCTTCGAAGAGGAGCTGCTTCACCGCGTCGCCATCTGGCAGCCAGTAGCCGGGCGCTTTCGCGACGGTCCCGTCAACCTCGATCACGATTGTCTCGAGGGACTCGGTGTGGACGACGAATCCTGGGCGCGCTGCCACCGCGACGGAAGGGGCGGCGGGCGTCGCGGGTCGAACCGCGGTGGGCGCGGCCGCTCCACCGCAACTCATTGCGAAGCCGGGGAGCACGCTGCTGAAGAGGATGGCCGCGAGGTGTTGGCGTGACGGTTTGCGCATGGCGAACGGTAGCGCGAGATGACGATCACAGCGCCGAAGAAAATGGTCGCGAGCGCTCGTCGGGGTGAAGGCTCGCCGACCGTGCAGAGTGCCCCTACCTTCTACAGATGCCGATCATCCACTTTCGTGGCCGTGAGCTCATCGTCGCGCCCGGAACACGCTTGCGTGACGCGCTGCGAGCCGCGGGGGAATCACCACACAACGGTCGGGCCAAGTTCGTGAACTGCAAAGGCTTCGGCACCTGCGGGACCTGCTCGCTCGTCGTCACCTCAGGCTCCGTATCGCCGACCGAGCGGACCGCACGGGAGCGCGTGCGCCTTTCGTTCTTCCCTTACGAAAGCGAGCGCTCGGAATCGCTCGGGCTGCGGCTCGCGTGTCAGGTGCGAACAACAGACGAAGACCTGACCGTCGAGAAGCGCGACGGCTTCTGGGGACAAGGCGACACGCCGACGTAGCGGAGCTCGCTAGCAGGCTGCTGAAAAGTCGCTGGATGCGATTTGTGATGCTGCCGGTATCTCGTTCGTGTCCTCCGACCGACGACAATGCCGAGTATTTTTGAGCGGCGGCGGACGACGGAAGCGGTGCGACGCCGCGCGAAGCGCGCCTGCTAGTTCTGGATTCCGAGGTTCTCGAGCGCTTTGACCTTGTGATATCGAAGCGCCGCTTGAATGCACTCCGTGAGCGCGTCGGACGCGATGTCCTCATCGAGGCCAAAGAGGATCGCGCGGTTCTTTTCGTAGCGAAAGGTGTCACCGTAGACCTCGCGAAACGTCGCGACGAGCTTGCTCGTGCACTTGAAGTAGATCGCGACTTGGTCGGGCGCCTTCTCCTTCCAGTCGATCCGGACCGTGCTGCCGATGGGTGTGAGGTAGCTGGGCTCGCCCCACTTCAGCGTCTCGTGAACCTCCTCGACATCTGCGCACTTTCGCGCCGCAGACAGGATCTGCTTCCGCAGCACCTTCATCTTGCCGCGGACGCCACGTGGATAGCTCGCGAACTTCTCCTCGGCGCGCAGGTCGGTGGTGATGCGGACTCTCTTCGCCATCACGCGAGTTTATCAATGTTGGCCGCGATTAGCGGCAGCGGTTCCGTCGGCGGTGACAGCGCCCCGAGCAGCAGTCGTCGTTGGACTCGCAGTACTCTCGGCGGGCTGCGCATGTGATCACGACGCACTCTCCAGCGCTGCACGTCTCGCCTCGACCGCACTCGACAGGCGTGCTCCCGCAGCCCGTAACTGGATCGCACAGCTCAACCGTGCAGGCGTCACCGTCGTCAGGGCAGCGGATCGCGGTGGCATCGCAGCCGGTGGCAGGGTTGCAGGAGTCGCTCGTGCAGGCGTTGCCGTCATCGCACACGACGCTCGCCGAAACGCAGCTCCCGCCGACGCAGCGATTGGTCGTGCACGCGCTCCCGTCGTCACACTCTTCGTCACGTGCGCAATCGGGCTCTGGTGGTTCGACGGGGCCGGCCGGAACGAACTCCGCGAAGTTGGTCGCCCGGGTGCTGCTCTCCCATCCTGGGCAGCCTGAGTCTGCGCACTCCGCGGTCGTGTAGCAGCCGCGGCGACGGTCGTACGCATAGTCTTCGTTGCCCCGTACCAGGATGCCCTCGACGACGCCGTCGCGGTTCAGCACGGGTGACCCGCTGTTGCCTGCGTACACATCCAGGTTGGCGTCGAAGTAATCGCGCGCGCTGTTGTCCATGACGCTCGCTCCCCCGGCCACTTTCATGGGGAGCCCAGCGGGATGTCCCGAGACGAACACTTCGGTGCCCAGCGCGATGCGACCCTCACGGCGAATGGCGAGGGGCGTCCGGCCGACGACGGGGCGGTCGATTCGGACCACCGCGTAGTCGTTGGTACCGCTGTTCACGCGGCTCACGATTCCGTCGCACGAGTAGACGTCGTCATCGTCCACGCTCAGTCGCGGGGTCGTCGCGTTCAGCATCTCAAAACCAAACACGAACGTCGCGGAGCGACAGCTGCGGTTCGTGATGCAGTGACCCGCCGTGACGATGAGATCGGGCGCGACCAAGAAGCCGGTGCAGTCGGCAGGGACCGGCTGGTCGAGGTACGGCTCGCCTTCGCAGAGACCGTAGTACGACTGAAACGTGTCGTATGGATCGATGTCGTATCCGCGTGGCGTCCGGGTCACGAGGCTGCTGTCGATCATGGCCACGGTCGCTTCCGCGGCTGCCCGTTCGACGGCATCCGTCAACTCGTAGACCTCAGCACGGTCGTCCGCTCCGTAGATCAGCGGCGCGTCAACGGCGCTTGAGTCGACGACGCATCCAAGAACGAACAACAGGAGGAGAACAGTCTTGCGCATGTCGTTTGGTCGACCAGTCGCGCCGCGACCACAAGACCCAAATTGGGACGTTTGGGAAAATGGTTCGTGGTTTCGAGCGCGCTAGCGTCGTACGCGAACCGGTCGGGGGGCGTCCTCGCGGCTCCCGTCCCCCACCTGCCCAGCGTCGTTGGCGCCCCAGCAGAAGACCGCCCCGGGATCGACGAGCGCGCACGTATGGTGCGCCCCGGCGGTTACGTCTTGGGCGAGCGCATAGGGCGCGGGGAAGAGCGCGGCGTGCCACTCCGCGTTCGCGAGCGTGTCGTCCGGGTTTCCAAGCTGACCGCGGTCGTTACGTCCGACGCATTGCACCACGCTGCTCGACTGAATGGCGCAGGTGTGACGGGCACCGGTCGCTGCAGCGCGCCACGGTGCGCGACCACGCTCGCGGGTGTAGGGCTGACCGTAGGTGGGCTGGTCGTCGCGTCCGATCTGTCCATCGGTGGTCGTGCCCCAGCAGTAGAGCTCCCCGGGGCGCGTGGCGGATTCGTTCACGAGCGCGCACGAGTGGAGCTCCCCTGCGTCCATGTGCTCTACGCGACTGCTCCCGAACATCATCGGGAGCCCGAGCTGCGCCCCATCGTCTGCGCCCTGGCAGTATCCGCCGCCGTTGCCGCCGACGCACATGTGTCGTGGTCCGCATCCGACGTGGTAGTCGCCAGTGACCGCGGGCCGAATGGCCGCGTCGAGGTCGACGTCGGCGGACGTCCCGAAACAATCCACCGCGCTCGCGTTCGCGATGCAGGTGAAAGTGTCAGAGGCGCACATCGACGTGGGGTCCGAGAGGCGCGTGGAGATGACGGGGAGATGTCCTCCCGGCGCTGCCGGGTCGCCGAGCTGGCCCGCGTCGTTGGCGCCGAAGCAGGCGACGCGGCCGTCGCGCAGCGCCACGCAGGTGTGACGATCGCCCGCGGCGATCCGCACGACCTCGCCATCGAGCGGGACGCGGGTCGGCGTGGTGACCGGGGCGGTCGCGTCGATCCCGATCCGGCCATCGAGCGGGTCGCCCCAACAGTAAAGAGAACCCGTTCGTGTCGACGCGCAAGTGTGCGATTGACCCGCGGCGAGCCCGACGACGTTGACGCATCCTTCTTCGCACGCGAACTCGCAGGTCTCGCCGCAGCGCCGACAGTTACGTGACGTGCCCAGCGGAGTCTCGCAGCCAGGGTCACCGTCACAGTCGCCGAAGCCTTCGTCGCACATGAGGTCTTCGCAGATCTCCGCGCGGCAGACTCCGGTGGCGTTCTCCGCTCCGGCGACCGTGCAGCGTTCCCCTTCCGGGCAGGGACCTGCGTCGACGCCGGTGTCGTCGGCCGCGTCAGACGTCGTGTCGACCGACGCGTCTCGCGTGTCCGGCGCGGTGTCCGGCGCGGTGTCTGGCGTTGCGTCGCCTTCGTCGACTCCGCCGTCTCCCGTTGGGTTCGGTCCATAGAGCGGAAGCGAGCCGGCGGGGATCGGCTCTTGTTCCGGGCAACCAGGCGCGCAGCGCTGAGTGGGCGCGCAGGCGAGACAGTCGTCACTGAAGTGAACCGCCAAGACGCGCGTCTCGCGGGTGATGAATGTCTCGAAGCGCCGCGTCAGGTCGGGTTCCCCGCTCCGCTCCGCGATCACGTCGATGGTCACGGCGAGGTCGGGATCCCGTTCGGTCTCGAGCGCGACCTCGATCGGGAACGGTACATCCACAACACGCCGCTCCCCGATCGACAAGGAGCGACGCATCCGCGGGCCCGCAGCGCGAACCACAATCGCGTCGACCTCGAGGTCGCTCGTGACGCGTACGACCAACGTCGCGGGGGCGTCTTGGCATCCGCCGACGATTGGGCTCACGATGAGGATCGCGGCCAGCACAGGGAGCGTCTTCGCGAACATCACTCGACCTGTACCGATCCGCCGTTGAGATCGAGGCCGTCCGGTTGCCGTGTGAGGAGCACCGCGGCGACCGCCCCGCCAGCGAGGACGAGCCCCGCGGTGATCAAAATCGCGCGCCGACGACGGACCCGAGAGCGGTCCGGGACACCTCCATCGAGCTCCGGAGCGGGCGGCTCCTGACGCGCGAGCGCGCTTCCTGGCACGAGGGGCGGTGGCCCAATCGCGACGTCTCGTTGGTCGCCGACCGCGAGGTTGACGGTGAGTCGCGTCCGACCTTGCGGAAACGTCACCACGACCAAGTGCTCGCCGGGGTCGAGGTCCACGCGCGTCCGCAGTCGGTGGCTACGGCCATCGATCTCAAGCGCGGTGGGCTGCCCTGAGGTCGCCTCCACGCGCAAGGTAGGGACGCGCTCGTCGACGATGCTCAGCCCCCGCTCCGCCGCGTCACGCATCGCGTCGCTCTCGGTGGACGAGAGGATCGCTTCGTACGCCGCTCTCGCCGCGAGGAGCTGACCGAGCTCTGCCCGGGCGGTCGCGATGTTGAGCCGGAGCGCCGGGCGCGGGTCGAGCGCATACGCGCGCTCAAACTCGGCCAGCGCTTCTTCCCATCGTTCCTCTTCGGCCGCCTCGATACCGCGGTTGAGCGCCGCGCGTGAATCGGTCTCCTGCGCGTGCGCGTAGGGCGTGACCGCGAAGAGAGAGAACGCGGCGAAGAAGAACGCGCCAACGAGACCAACAAGCCTTCGACGGAACAACGTGGGATTCGGTACGCTACCGACGTGTTGTTCCAACGAGGAGACCGGCTCGGCGCTTACGTCGTCGACGATCCCATCGGTCGCGGCGGAATGGCGGAGGTCTACCGCGTGCGCCGAGACGGTCCGGGCGGGTTTCAGAAAGTCGCGGTGCTCAAGGTCGTCCGCGAGAGCTTGGTCGAGGACCCGAAGTTCGCGCGCCTCTTTCTTCGCGAAGCGCGTCTCGCCGCGCAGATCGATCACCCCAACGTGGTCCAGGTTTACGAGCTCTTCGAGGAAGAGGAGATCCTCGCGCTCGCGATGGAGTACGTCGACGGGGTGTCGCTCTCGGCGATGGGCCGCCACGCGCGAAAGCGAAAAGAACCGCTCTCGATCGCAATCGCGGTTCGCATCGTGGCCGACGTCGCGCTGGGGCTTCAAGCGGCCCATGACGCGACCGGACCGAGTGGGGAGTTGCTGCACATCGTTCACCGCGATGTTAGCCCACACAACATCCTGGTCTCCCGTGATGGTCACGCCAAGGTCTGCGACTTTGGTGTGGCGAAGGCGAGCGAGGGCACGGTCACGGGGTCTTTGACCCTCAAAGGCAAGTTCGGATACATGTCGCCGGAGCAAGCGCATCTGCAGGAGCTCGACGCTCGCTCCGACATCTACTCCCTCGCGGTGGTGCTGTGGGAGCTGGTGATGAACCAGCGAATGTACGTCGGCCGCTCCGACGCCGAGCTCTTGCGCATGACGCGCAGCGGGCAGGTTCCGGCGCTGAGCGATGACGTGCCCGAGCGCCTTCAAGAAGTCATCGTTTCCGCGCTGGCCGCGAATCCGGAAGAGCGAGTCGCGAGCGCAGGATTGTTTCGCCGGCAGCTCCTCGATGCGGTTCCTGACGCCCGTCTCTTGGAGCCGCGGGACATCGGCGAACGCGTGGAGATCACGCCGACGCGCTACGCCAGCCGTCGCCGCCGCGGTTCCGCCGATGGCATCGAGACGATGTCGTCGCCGAAGCACAGCCGCAAGGAACGAACGGTCTCGCTTCCCGGCGACGCCAACGCGCTGCTCGACGATGTGGAGATTGTTCATGACGTCGCGCCGCAAGCCGAGGTTCTCACGGCCCGCGGAATGCCGCCGTGGCAAATCGTGGTCGCGTCGTGTCTCGCCCTGATCGGAGCGATGGCGTTCGGTGCGTATTGGTCACGGCAGACGACGATGAGCGAGGAGGGCGAGGTCGCGCGGGAGGTCGCGCCAGAAGAGACGGCGCCGAGCCACGCGCGTCGGCGCGAACCGGTCGCGAACGCGCGAGAAGATCGCGTCGAGGACGGCGCCGAGAACGTGGACGAGGTCGCCGCTGAAGATCCGAGCGAGCCACCCGCACCGCGCGCGGCAATGGAAGTCAGCAACCCGCGCCATCGTCGGCGAGCTCGCGTGCGCGTGAGCCCGATGCGCGCGAGCCCGATGCGCGCGAGCCTGATGCGCGTGAGCCGGATGCGCGCGAGCCCGATGCGCGCGAGCCCGATGTTGGTCGATCGCGGCGGAGAGCTCCCACTGGTCAACCTCGAGTAGCTCAGGTCCGCACGAACGGAAGGACCACCCGTCGCTCGTGGGTCAACGTAGTGTAGTTCCCGTTCGGGTCGTCCCACTGTCCGAAGCCTTGGCCGCTGCCGAACTTTTCGTACGCGCTCGCCTCGACGCCGTGCGCCGCGAAGAGCGAGGACATGAACCAGTTGTAGGGAAGCCCGCGTCGCTTGAGCACGAGCGGGTCGCCCGACGGGGGGAGGTCTCGGCGGAAGTCGTACTCGTGTCCGAGGTTCACGCGATCGCGACCCCCGGCGAGCAGAATCGGCATGCTGACAGAGTCGTGCGCGTTTCCCCACCCGAGCTCGTTCAAGAACACGACCAGGGTGTTGTCGAGAAGCGAGCGACCATCCACGTCAAGGCTCTCGTCGAGACGCCGGATGAAGCGAGCGACCCGATCGGCGACGAACTGGGAGTATGGGAGCAGTCCGCCGGGGCCATGTTCGCTCACCTCAGGGTAGTGCGACTCTTCGTGCCACTGGGCGTCATCCGGGATGTCGGAGGCTTCGCAGAAGTCGAGGGTGGCGACGCGGGTGAGATCGCAGGCGAGCGCGCCGGTCAGGAGATCGATCGTCGCATCGATCCGTGTGCGTACGTCGCCCGGCGACGACGGTTCCGGGGCGACACAGGCGGGCTCACGTAGATCCCCGTCAGGCGGTGTCGTGGACGGCGGCATCGGTGGCGTCATCGGAGCGGAGTTGAAACGTCGCCCCGCTACGATGAGTGACTCCAGGTGGCTCTCGAGCCGACGACGGTCTTGTGCTCCGATGCGTGGAGAGCGCCCGAGCTCGCGATAGCGACCTTCGACACGGGCGAGCGCGGCGGCGACGTAGTTGGGCGTTGGACGCGCCGGCTCGGTCGGTTCGGTCGGCTCGGTCGGCTCGGTCGGCTCGGTCGGTTCGGTTGGCGGAGGTGGGCGCGTGGGGAAGAGTCCCATCAGCGACGCATACGCCGCCTCGAACGCCATCGTCGGCGACTGGAGCGGCTCCCCTCCGACCATCCTCCACGACCATGAGTTGTTATAGGTCCGCGGCCGGTTGGATACAGAGAGTCGGAGCAGTCGCGTGACGGGATCGGTCGGGTAGAACGCGCGCGAGTCCGCCAAGACCTCATCGATCGACCAAGGGCGGAGCGGCGGTCGGTAGACAGAGTCTGGGGTGTTGGACGCGCAGAGCGGCGCAGAGCGCCCGTGCCCCATCGTGAAGAGTCCGTCGAGCCCGCGCACAACGGTCATCCGATCACGTAACCCGTCGAACGCGCTCCCGATGATCGGCGAGCGCCCGAGCTCTCCGACCAAGCCGCGCGCCACCGGCGTCGTCCGTTCCGGACTGGTGAAGAAGTTGTCGTCCCAGACGCCGTTTCGCGACACGATGAAGACGATCCGTTGAGGCGCGGCTTGCGCATGCGCGACTCGGCGTAGACCGGCGAGCAGCGGAGCTGCGCTGGCCGCCGCGAGCGAGGTGGTCCGGAGGAAGTTCCGACGCGAGAGTCTCTTCATGGGGTCTCCTCCGGCGCGACGCGATCTCGTAGGGCGTGGGTCACGGTCGCAGCGATCAAGGCATCGGCGAGGGACGCGCGCTCACCGGTGAGCGCGAGCCGGGCCGCCCGCTGAGTGCAGAGGTCACCACGCTCGGCGCTTCGGAGGCGGACTTGCTCGACCGCTCGCTCCGCGAAGCAGTTCGCGGCGTCTTCGTCACCCGCGACGCTCCAGGCCATCTCTTCTGCACCGCTGACCTCTTCTCCGTTGGGCAAGACCACCGCGGTGTCGATCTCGTGTTCCGCGACGGGTTCGTGGTCTTCGTAGACCACCTCGCGGTCCCGAGGACGACCGAGCGGGTCGAACGCTTCCAGTGCGTAGCCAAAAGGGTTGATGGCGTCGTGACACGTCGCGCATTGCGGCGCGCCCGTGACGATCTGAATGCGCTCTCGCGTCGACTGGGTTCGCGCGTCGGTGTTGACCTCCGCGAGACGCGCCTGCACCGCTTCGGGATCGGGGAGCCCGAGGTGCCGACAGAGCATGCGCTCCATCACGAAGAGGCCGCGCAAGATCGGTGAGGTGTCGTGCTGACCTTCCGAGAGCATCGCGGCGCGCAAGACAACGCCAGGCCGATCGGGGACCTCGATCCCCTCTGGGTGCGCTGCGTCGAGTCCGTAGAGCGCGGCCACGCGATCCGTTTCGGGAAAGGCGAGGGTCGACGTCATCAGCCGCTCAAACTGGTTTCCCTCGTGCGCCGTGACATCGGCGAGGAAGCGAACCAGCTCGCCGCGCATCTCCTCCGAGAGCCCATCGCGCGGGAGCCCATCAAGCAGGTCGTCCGGCGCGTTGACCCGCGGGAAGGCGCGCGGGCCCAAGTAGAACGTCAGCAGCTCGTCCACCTTGGTCGTGAGCGCCTCTTCGTCGAGCGCGCGCGCGGCGTCGACGAGCGCGTCGTAGTCGTCGCCGGCACGCGTCACGGCGGTGACGAACTCGGCGGAAGGCGGCTGACCGATGAGCGCGAAGCTGATCGCGGCGGCGCGCTCTTCGGGGATGACCGCGAAGACGTCGTCCGCCGCTTCGCCGCCGAGATCCATCAGGAAGAGTGAGCTCGGCGAGAGCAACAGGAACGCGGCCACCGCGCCGATGGATTCGTCATTGTGGATCTCGCGCAGCTCAGCGGCTTCCTCGGCCGTGAGCGGTCGACGGTAGAGGGGCGCCGACCACTTCTGCACCAGGCGCTCGAAGCAAGCGTCCTCCATGATGTCGCAGCCGGTGAGCTCGCCAGAATCGTGTTGCGCGTCGACGCGGAGCGCGATGGCTTGGGTGATCTGCGCGAGGAAGAGCGCGTGGTTGTCGGTCGCGTGACGCTCAACCCCTCGAATCGAGTCGATGATCGCGTCGTCTCCGAGCAGCGCGAAGCTCCCCTCGACCTCGGCGAAGAGCGCCTCTCCAAACGAGCCGAGGAGCACCGCGCGGATCTCGTCGTTGCGCAAGAGACGGATCCCGGTCTCCTGTGGAGGCAGCTCGACGCAGCGCGTCTCGGGGGTCGGGTCAGTTCCGCGCGGGCGCTCAAAGTCGTCCCGCGTGTTCTTGGGATCCTCGACTTCGCCCAGGCAACCGCTCATGAGCGCGGAGACCACGAAAAGAAGGGGAAGGTGTCGACGTCTCACGCCGAAGAGAACAGCAACAAGCGTTCCGGGCGGGATCGTGATGGCTTTCGTCGAAGCGGTGTTGGGTGCACCCAACAGCTGTGACGAGGTGGCGTGACGGAACGGACGCGAGCTCAGCGGAGCCCGAGTTCCCGGAGCCGAACGCTCAGGTGACTTCGGTTGACCCCTGCGCGTCGCGCGGCCTTCGAAACGTTCCCGTCGCACTCCTCGAGCAGCGCGCGGAAATACCTCAGCTCAAAGTCACGAACGCACCGCGCTTTGGCGTGGGCGAACGTCTCGGGCTCGCTCTGGGCGGCGTCTTCTGGGGGCTCTCGGAACACTGCGCGTCGCTCGACGTCCGCGATCAGCTCGCGGACATTGCCAGGCCAGCCGTACCCCGCGCGCTCGCTCAGGAGAGAGGAGACGATCGCGTCGCTGAGGTCAGGGCGCACCCGTTCGGCGAAGAGCCGCGCGAGCGCGTGGATGTCTCGACCGCGTTCTCGAAGCGGGGGCACGATGACCTCGTGAACCGCGAGGCGATGATAGAGGTCGCCGCGAAACGCTCCCGTCTGGGTCCAGCTCGCGAGCGGCTGGTGGGTGGCCGCGATCACGCGCACGTCGACCGCGCGCAGCTTCGTGCCGCCCACCCTGCGCACCTCTCCCGAGAGCGCGCGGAGCAGTTTCGGTTGATGCGCCAAAGGCAGCTCTCCGATTTCATCGATGAAGAGCGTTCCGCCATGCGCGCGCTCGAACGGACCCGCCGCGGAATCGACCGCTCCGCTGAAGGCGCCCGCCTCCCAGCCGAAGAGCGCCGACTCGACGAGCTCTGCCGGGAGCGTCGACATGTCCAAGACCTCGAACGGGCCGTCCGCGCGCGCCGACAGAGAGTGGAGGCCGCGCGCCAGCAGTTCCTTACCGGTACCCGTCTCGCCGCTGATGAGGACGTGACGATCGGAACGCTCCGCGATCAGCGCGAGGTTCCCGAAGCACCGCTGCATCACCGCGCTCGGACCTAGCGCTCCGCCGGGCAAGGTGTCGCCGCCGTCCCATCTTCCGCGCAAGGTCGTGGTTGTGGAAGCGGTCGCGCGCACGATGGTCTTCCCGACCTTGATCTCCACCGGCGCGGACACCTCGATGTCACGAATGCGCGCGCGTCCGAGCCACGTTCCGTTCTTGCTTCCATGATCGACGACCTGGATGCGTCCATTCGGGGTGATCTGGAACGAGCAATGAACGGAAGAGACCGCGCGATCGTCGAGCATGAGATCACACTCGGCCGCGGTCCCGACGAAGACGTGGCGTTTCTGCGTCTTCGCGCCCTGACCCGCTCCGGAGATCGCGGTGAGAGTGACGACCTCGCTCGTCTCCTCCACGATCGCGTGGGTCAGCGTCTCCATAGTGAACAGGGTGGCACATCGCGCGCGCCCCTCACCCTCCGATCCGGCGCGGAACAGAGGCGCGGACGCGCGGGTTTCCGAACCCAGAGTTGCGGTTCGTGATCTTGGCCTTATAAATGCCGCCGACAAACAGACCACTGGTGTAGAGTGCGCCCGCGCAAGTTACGCCCACAGTCTGCGTGAAAGAGAGTTCGAAGACATGATCGAGGAGACCTACGAAGAGCTGCGTGATGCCATCAGCAAGGCGCACGACGCGCTCAAGCGCGAGATGGCGAAGATCCGCACCGGGCGCGCGAACCCGGCCATCCTCGATTCGGTCCGCGTGGACTATTTCGGGACGCCGACGCCGCTCAAACAGCTCGCCGCGATCACCGTACCGGAGGCGCGGCTCATTGTGCTCAAGCCGTTCGACAAGTCCCAGACGCCCGCGATCGAGCGCGCGATCAACACGGCGCGTCTCGGCCTCAACCCGAGCACGACCGGTGACATCATCCGCGTGCCGATGCCGCCGCTGACCGAGGAGCGGCGCAAGGACTACGTGAAGGTCGCGAAGGCCAAGGGCGAAGAGAGCAAGGTCGCTATCCGCAAAGCGCGTCACGACGCCAAAGACATGATCGACGAGCTCGAGAAGAGCAAAGAGATCAGCGAAGACGACAAGAAGCGCGCGCTCAAGAAGATCGAAGAGATCGTCAAGGCGGGAAGCGCGACCGTGGAGACGATCGTCGCGAAGAAGGAAGTCGACATCCTCGAGGTCTGAACCTCGTTGATCGTGACGGAACGCGTCGTGCCATCAGGCTCGGCGCGTTTTTTCTTGGGCGGCGTGTCCCTACTCTCCGACGTAGCTCATCGTCTCTTCATCCCAACGCGCGCTCGGGTGCTTGAGCGGCTCGCTCGCGAAGGCGTTCTTAATGGGGCGGTAGCCGTCGGTCATCGGGAAGTGGTCGACCCAGCGCACCGCCGCGGGGCGCTGATGCGGCGGGAGCTTCCGAACGCGGACAGCCAGCGCTTCCTCGTCGCGATCCCCACGAATCGCGATCCCGATGCAGCGCCGACCGTCGATGGTCGCGAGGTACGCGACGCAGGGAAGGTCGGTGAGGGCGCGCTCGATCGCGCGCGGCGTGACGATCCCGTCGCTCGTGTGGAGCACGTCTCGCGCGCGGCCGGCGAACCAGTAGTCGCCGTCGAGATCTTGATGCACGAGGTCACCGGTGATGTGCCAACGGTCGCCGCGCTCGAAGACATCGCGCAGGACGCGGGCTTCGTCGCCGCCAGGATGGGTGGCGTCCATCCGCGCGATCAGCATCCCGACCTCGTCGACGATCGTTCGCACTGCCCAACCGCTCGCGTCACGCGTGAAGTCTTGGGCCGTGGTGTTGAAGGCGACGACCGCGAGCTCTGCGCTGCCGGGGATGGGCCGACCCAGCGCGCCGATCTTTTGGCCGGACGTGTTCGCGAGGACCGCGTTCCCTTCCGTCGACGCGTAGAACTCCAACACGACGGCGCTGAACCGATCGCGCAACGCCCGCCACACCGGCGTCCGCAGACCGCTCCCGGCGAAGAGCCGAACCGGGTTGTTGTGGTCGTTGCCGGAGACCTCGGCGTTCGTGACCGGGCGGAGCAGCTCTCCGGCGTAGAAGACAACGGTGGCTCCGTAACGCCGTACCTCTTCCCAGAAGAGCACGGGGTCGATCGCGGTGGGCGCGTCACGACGGGTCTCTTCGCCCCACGGTCTCCCGAGCGCCAGTCGCGCGGACCCGACCAGCGCGCTCCCGACACAGACGAGCATCCCAGCGGGGTGGTGCAGCGGGAGACAGCAGTAGACGGTGTCCTTGGGCGTGAGTGAACAGGCCGCCGCGGCGCCGAGCGCGGCGAACGCCCAGCGTCGATTCGTGATCCGAGAGAGACGCGGCTGCTCCGACTTGGTCGCGGTGAACAGGAGCATCGCGACATCGCGCGCGCGTCCAGGGTTCGGCGAGTACCAAGCGGGGAGCGGGACGGTCGCGGGATCGATCTGCTCAAGGTCGACAACGTTCTCGGGGAGCTCGCGCGTTTCGCGGGCGCCGCCCAAGATCAACACCGCGCCGGAAAACGCCTCTCGTGCCTCGCGCGCGTTCTCAGGATCGGTGATGACGCGAGCGACCTCGCTCTGCGTGAGCGCCTGCGCGAGCGGGAGCCGCGTACTGGTGGGGCTGAGGAGGACCGAGACAGCGCCGATCCGTGAGAGCGCGGCGACGACCGTGAGGTAACTGGGGCGCGCGCCCATCAAGACCCCGACGCGATCGCCGGCGTGAACCCCGCTCGCGATCAAGCCTCGCACCACATGGTCCACGCGCTCGTTCGCTTGGGCGTAAGAGAAGGCGCGGCCTCGGTATAAGAAGAACGTCGCGTCGGGCGCGTCGTTCGCGCGGGCATCGAGCTCGGCGCCCATCGAGAGCGTGGTCTCCGGCGTGAGCGACTTCAACCGCTGGAGCCGCGGGACCTGCCAGCGCGCCGCGTCGTAGAGCCCGCCGAACTCCCGGGTGGCCTCGCCGACGCGATGCCAGAGGGAGCCCGCGGTCTCGAAGAGCGAGTCGTAAAAGAGGGAGATGTTGAAATCGGCGTTGGCGAAAGCGACGTCTTCGGGTTCCTGGGACGCGACCGGGACGCTCCGCGCGCGAGGGAGCTCACGGGGACGTGGCCCTTCGTCTTCTCTCCAGCGCATCCACTCGGCGATGGTCGGCCAGGTGACGCGCTGGGATTTTGAGCCGACCACGAGACCGAAGTGCCCCGCGCGAAACGCGACCTCGTAGACCTCTGCGTTGGGCGCCGCGGCGCGAATGGCGCGCACCGCAGGAGGGCGCGCGATGTCGTCGGTCTCGCCGACAAAGTAGAGGACTGGGCAGCGAATGTCGGCGAGGGTGATCGTCCGTCCGTCGATCACGAACCCACCCGAGGTCATTCGGTTGTGGACGATGAATTCGTCGATGAAGGTGCGCAGCGCAGGTCCCGGCCACGCCACGAACCCTTCGCCTCCGAGGAACTTACGTCGCGCTTCACGACGCTCGAGCGCTTCGCGATCGTGGAGCTTGCGGACAAAGTCAGCGACTTGCCCGACCTCTTTTCGGATGCTGAGCGCCTTGAAGCCGGTGCTGGTCAACACCCCAGGCAGCCCTTCGAGCGCGGTCAGCGGTTTGTCGATCGCGCTCCTGAGGCCGCGGATGATCTCGGCCGCGACACCGTCTGAGACGTTCGGGAGGTTGCGGTGGATGTCGACCGGGCTGCCCATCGTGATCACGGACGCGACGTTGTTGGAGCGCCTCAGCGCAGCGGCCTGGTAGCAGAACATCCCGCCTTGCGAGTAGCCCGCGACGTGCACGTCTCGCGACGTGAGCCGCGCGACCTCTTCGATCGCGGTGCTGACCGCGCGGACGTGATCGTCGAGCGTCCGCTCCATACCGCCTTCCTCGCGTTCGGGGGCGCCGAAGTCCACGCTGAAGACATCGACGCCCGCTTCGAGGAGCGCGCCCACCGCGCTGACCTCGGGTGCCATGTCGTAGATCTCGCTCGTCACCATGAGCGGGGGAACGAGCAAGAGCGGAACGGGAGACCCCGCGCTCGCGCGACGCCCCTCATAGCGGCGGACGCGCCGGACACGGTCGTGATGGATGACCTCGTAAGGGCTGCCATAAGGCGCCGCGAGCCGTCCCATCCGAACGATGTCGACCGCGTTCTGCGTGCTCAGCGAGATCCGGGAGAGCGCGCTCTTGAAAAATCCACGTCGGGCCACGATGCACAGTAAACGAAACTGAGGTCGAGCGCGTTCGTGTCGTTCGTTCCCGTGCTCCACCTTCGGATGTGCAGTGTTCGACGTCTTGCCTTGGTCCAGTTCGTTCTTAGATGTGAACGTCATGAAGACCCACTGCGCGATACTCGTCGCGCTCGTTTGCCTCCAGGCGGGTTGCGCGACCCGCGTCGCCATCCCCGCTCCCAATACGGCCGCGCCCATCGCGCAAAAGCAGGCCGACTACGAGAGGCTCTACCGGCCGACGGCCCTCATCAACGAGTTGGATCAGACTGACGCGAGCACTGGCCGCAGCTACACAACCATCACGCTCCGGGCGCTGCAGCTCGCCTCCGGCGCCGAGGTCGAACATCCCGGCGACCTTCTCCCGATGCTCTCGCTCGATGATCCCGCCGCGATCGCGGCCAACGCCTTTGCTCGAGATTCACGTCGCAGTATGGGTCTTGGTGTTCCTTCATTTGGGCTCGCGATCGCGTCCATCGCCATGGTCGCCTACCCCTTCGCTGTTGAGGGAGAGCTCAACACCACCCCGATCTACGTCGGCGCAGGGCTCATGGCGGCCGCGGTCGGCATGTTCATCGCGGCGTTCATCCTTCGACGTTCGGCGGAGCGTCACCGTCAAGACGCCTTTCAGCTCTACGATAGCGGCGTTCGGAGCCACCTCGGTCTGCCGCCGGCTCCGCCTCCGGTGCTGCCTTCACAGGTCCGCAGCTACTAAATAAGGGATCCCCACCTCTCAATAGAGGCCACGCGAACCTCCCGGTCGCTTGCGGCGCGGAGTCCCTTGAGCGCATCAGCGCGAGCCGTCGGCCGCTTCACTCACGCAATAAAGTGAGTGAAAACAAACGCTTGTGGGTTTTTGAAAAAAGATCGGGTCGAATGTCGATCGAGGCTATGGCCGGACGTCACGTCTGTGAATCGCGCATTTACGCGCGTGAAAGGACAATGACATGAACAAGATTCGCCTCACTCTCGCCGTCGCCGCTGCTCTTCTCACCCTCCTCACGTTCGCGCTCCCACAGCGCGTTCACGTCGAGCGCCGCGCGTTTATCGACGCCCCGGCCGACGCCCTCTACGCGCTCGCGATCAGCAACGCGGGCTACCAAGAGTTCAACCCCTACAAGAGCGCGGACCCTGAGCTCGAGATTCGCCTCTTTGGACCGTCCTCCGGTGTCGGATCGGGTTTTCGGTTCGACGGCGCGGACGGGAACGGAACGCAGACCATCGCGCGCGTGGAGGCCAACCGCGCGGTCGAGTTCGCGATCGAGATGGACGACTACGGCCCCGCCACGCAGACGCTCGCGTTCGAGTCGCGTGATGGAGGGACCGAGGTCACCTGGACCATGGATAAGGACATGGGACAGAACCCGATCGCCCGGGTCTTCGGGCTCTTCATGGACTCGATGATCGGCAAGCACTTCAACAAGGGCCTCGAGAACCTCACCTCGGTCACCGCCGCCTAGCTCACCCCTTCACCAAACTCGCTCTCCCCGTTACACAGAACCACAGATAGGAAACGAAACCATGCGCTACACACTTTTTCTTCACAGCGATGAATCCCAGGCCGCGAACTTCAGCGAGGCCGACTGGGCCGAGATTAAGACCGCGTACGGCGAGTACATTGGGATGCTCCGCGAGGCCGGCGTCTTCTTGGACACGGACTGGCTTCAGCCGAGCAACACCGCGACGACCATCACGCTCAAGGACGGCGCGCGACGAATCCAAGACGGCCCCTTCGCCAGCAGCAAAGAGCAGATGGGTGGCTACTTCGTGATTGAGGTCGACGATCTCGACACCGCGCTCGCCTGGGCCGAGAAGTGCCCCGCGGCGCACACCGGTGTGATCGAGGTTCGCGCGAGCGCGATGTAGTGTTCGGGTCTCCCGCGGAGACCTCTTTGTGAGCGACGCGCTCGCACAAGAGCAAGCCAAGGCGCGAGCCGTTGACGTTGCGCGTAACGCGTACGGCCGACTGCTCGCGCTTTTGGTATCGCGAACGCGTGACGTCGCCGCGGCAGAGGACGCGCTCAGCGAAGCGCTCACCCGCGCGCTCACGACCTGGCCAACCCAAGGCGTTCCGAACAATCCCGAAGCGTGGATTTTCACGGTCGCCAAGAACCGCCTCTTCGACGACGCCCGACGCGCTAAGCGATGGGGCGCGTCGCCCCTCACCGAGCTGGAAGAGATGACCGCCCCGACGCCCGAGACGAACGTTCCCGATCGACGCCTGCGCTTGATGTTCGTCTGCGCGCACCCCGCGATCGACGAGAGCGTCCGCACCCCGCTCATGCTCCAGGTGATCCTCGGGCTCGACGCCGACACGGTCGGGCGCGCGTTCCTGGTGCCGCCGCGGGCGATGGCGCAGCGGTTGGTCCGCGCGAAGCGGAAGATCAAAGCCGCGGGGATCAAGATGCGCGATCCCGATCCGGAGGAGCTCCCCGCGCGAATGGGCGCGGTGCTGGAAGCGATCTATGGAGCCTTCGCGACCGAAGAAGACGACGGGCTGCGATCGGAAGCCGAGTTCCTCGCGCGGATGGTCGTCGCGCTCGCTCCGGGCGACCCTGAAGCGCTCGGGCTGCTCGCGCGGATCCTCTACGCCAAGGCTCGGGTCGTTCCTGCGGCTGTGTTCGTACCGCTCTCCGAGCGCGATCCCGAGACCTGGAACCGGGACGAGATCGCGGAAGCGGATGCGTTGCTCGCCAAAGCGCGGCGCGCGCGGCAGCTAGGGCGCTTTCAACTCGAGGCCGCGATCGAGTCCGTGCACTGCGCGCGGATCCACACTGGCGTGACGGACTGGACGGCGCTGGTGTTCTTGTATGAAGGCTTGATGCACCTCGCGCCGACGATCGGCGCAGCCGTGGCGCGGGCCGCCGCGGTCGGGGAAGCGAGAGGCGCCGAGGCCGGTCTCCGGGCGTTGAGCTTGATCGACGAGAGCGCCCTCGAGACCTTTCAACCGGCCTGGGCGACGCGCGCTCATCTCTTGGCGCGCGCCGGGGATCCAGTCGCCGCGCGCGCCGCGTTCGCCCGAGCGATTGAGCTGACCGAGCGCGAGTCCGTCCGCGCGTACCTCTCGCAGCAACGCGCGCGGCTCGACCGCTGAGCTTCTTTACATGCGCCGACGGCGAACCACTCATCGCCGTCGGCGCTCTTTGAAGAGCTACTCGTCGGGTTTGCGCGGACGCCGGTCTCGTGTTGAGATCGGACGATGTGGCAGTGTTGGGCGCGTTGTCGCGTCGTCCTTTGAACGCGACGGCGGGTCGCGCGTCGCCTTCGGAGCCGATTTCCCACGCGGAGAAATGGAGCAACGGGCGTGCCGAGAATCGGCGACGTGGTTCTGATGACTTAGCGTCGCCAAACAGCGGATTCACCGGCCGACCACCGGCGCCCGCCGGCGCCCGCCACGTTCCCGATTAGGTACCTAGTGCCACAGACCGGAAGTTCGATACGGGTTGTTCACGCGCCTTAAAATATTCGCGAGACGACGATCGTCGAATCGCCGATGCCTGGACCATCTGCGAAGGCGCTCCATGTTCGACGCGGCGTTCGTGGTCAGCTTCGCGTCTTGACGCGGCGACGTCGCGCATCGTTCGTCGTTGTGCAGCGCGCGACGATCATCTTGCTCGCGGCTAAGGGCCTCGGGACGAGCGCCATCGCGCGCGAGGTTCGGTGCTGTCCTCGGACGGTTCGGAAGTGGAAAGCTCGATTTGCGGCCGACCCCAGAGTGGCGTCGCTCTACGACGCGCCGCGGAGCGGGCGACCGAGTCGCACGAGCGTCGCGCTTCGATGCGAGTTGGTTCAGCTCGCTTGCGAGCGCCCCGATGGAGTCACCACGCCGTTTCGCGAGATCTGGACGTACGCTTCCCTGGCGGACGCGTTCTACCTGCGGACCGGACATAGACTCAGCGTTAGCGAGGTGGGCCGAATCCTTCGTTTCGAGTCCATCCGTCCGCATCGCATCAAGCAGTGGCTCAAGAGTCGCGACCCCAACTTCGCCGAGAAGGCGGAGATGATCTGCGACCTCTATCTCAACCCGCCGAAGGACGCGGTCGTCGTGTGCGTCGACGAGAAACCAATGCAGGTGCTTGAGCGCAAGTACCCCACGCGGATCGGTCCACGCGGCGTTGTTCGCCGCGAATACGAGTACAAGCGCCACGGTACGCACGTGCTGCTGGCGGCGTTCAATGTGAAGACAGGCAGCGTCTTCGGTCGAGTGGTTCCTCGGCGAACCGCGGAGGCAACCGTCTCTTTCATGGAACAGCTCGCGCGTCACTATCGCGGCCGGAGAGTCATCGTGATCTGGGACAACTTGACCGCACACTACGATGGCCCGGTCCGACGATGGACGAAGTTCAACGAGCGGCATGGTGGCCGGTTTCGCTTCGTCTACACGCCGACGCATGCGTCGTGGATGAACCAGATCGAGATCTGGTTCTCCATCTTGCAGCGCCGTATTCTGCGCAACGGCGATTTCGATCACCCTCAGCGACAGAAGCTCACCGTCGAGGCATTCATACGCTTTTGGAACCGCCACGAACGACACCCGTTTCGCTGGACGTGGCGGGCGTCCGCGAGCAAGACTCGCAAGCGTCGCGCCGCTTGACTGAGCGCGGCGAAGACCATGCCGCGCCACGCCGACTTCCATCATCCGGATCAGGTCAAAGACCTGCTCCACGACCTCGGTCACGATCATCTACGCACGCGCAAGCGTGGTGCGGCTGTCATCGTCGAGTCAGGGCCGAAGGACGACCCGGTCAAGCACATCCGCGTGCGACGCGACACCGTTCATCTCTGGTGTGTCGACATCGCGAACCATCGCGGCAAGTGGGAGAAGACGCCGCTACGCGGTCTGCTTGACGACGTCGTCCACCTCGTTGCGGAGTCGTTTCCATGGGTGCTCGCCGAGCTCGCGCCTAACCCGGAACGAACTTCCGATCTGGAGCACTAGGTACGGGAATAGGAGAGCAGAAACCGCAGACGGTCGGCTTCGCCTCTCATCTCTTTCGTTTCCGAGCCTAAAAGTAATTGGGTACTAGGTACGGGAATGAGGAGAGCATGGCGCGCGGGCGCTTTTCGAGGAACTCGTCGTCAAGATCACTGTCTGATCCGCCTCACGACGCGCCACGTTCCGCCAGCGCGAGAACACGCCCGCCTCTTTGGAACTCACGCGCACGAAAGACACAAGTGTGCGCGGCGTCCACAGCGCCGTCAGAATCCCTGCGGCTCACGAGCTCCATCACTGTCGTCTCGCAGGAACGCGTGCGGCTCGACAGCTGAACTCCTTTACATGTGCGGACGGCTCTTCCAACGTGCCGCATGTCTAGCGATACCTCCTCGGTCACCGTCCTTCGTCGGGTCACGCCGACTTGGCAGCTCTGGCGCGTTCGCAACACGACGGCGGGCGGGGCGAACGACTACGTCTCCACGCGGAGCTTCGCGCTCGCCGCGCTCTTGGAGCTGAACAAGGGGCGCGTCCTTCGGGCGCGGCACACTGGGGAAGACGTCACCAGCGCGTTCCCGGATGTCGGCGATGAGTGGCTGGAGGAAGCCTGGTTCAAAGAACACGCGTCGCGCTACATCAGCCAGGTCGGGTTCCTCGCGCGCGCGAATCGACAACCTGGAGACGCGTGGCCGGAGCTTGATTTCGATCGACGCGAAGGAGAGGGACCTCGGGCGTACGAGGATCGCCTCACCGAACGCTCACACTTCGTCGTGCTCTCGATCGAGTCGAAGGTGAGCTTGGACTGGGTGCCCGACGTGTTCTCGACGACGGGGTTCGACTGGTGGTGGAAGGACCCGACCCGAGAGCCAGTCGAGGTGTTCTCGTCGTGGGCGGACTACCAAGCGGGCGTCGAAGAGTACGTCCGCGAAGGCTCGTCGTTTCTCGCGCGCGACGGATCGATCTAGCTAGAGAAACGAAAAGCGGAGAGAATTAAAAAGGCGAGGCGCCCACCATTGGGCGCCTCGCGAGGAGTGAGATGAAACGGATCTTGCGAATCAGTTGAAGGAGAGGGAGCCCGCCGCGATGGTGTCGGCGGCGTTGTTGTTCATCGACTGTACAGTCGGGGCGAGGTCGCCACTGATCTCGCCGACGAGCGGCTTGAGGACGAACGGCGCGGGGTCGTTGTCGGGCGAGGGCTCGACGCTGATGACGGCGGTGAAGCCCACGGTGAGGTCGACGGCGGGGTCAATGAAGTCCTGACCAGGGAAGGGCGGCGCGCCGTCCGGACCGGCGGTCGGGCCCGCGGAGTCGCTGTCCCCTGCGTCGACCGCGGTGAACGTGCCCGTCGACACGGGGCCATCGGCGCTGGCGACCCAACCCTCATAGACCCAGCCCGCGGGGAGCTCGGGCAGGTCGAGCGTCGCGCCCGGGCCCGCCATGGGATCGAGGAACCAGATGCCGTTCGCGTTGTCGTCCATGTCCGCCATCGTGGTCGGCGTCGCGAGGATGAAGCCACCCGTCGCGTCGCTGAAGTCGGTGCCCATCGCGGCCGGGTGATCGGCCGTGAGGGTCGCGTTGCCGTCGGCGTCGATCGGGCCGGCGAGAACATGGGTATCGGCGGGCGCGGGGTCATCGCCGACCGCGGGCTCGATCGTGAGGACGAACATGGAGGCGTTGGCGCTCAGGGCCGAGTCGACCTCCGAGGTCGCGGGCGAGAGGTTTCCGTCGTCGTCAATGCTGAAGCGACCGGTGGTCACCGGCTCGTCGTCCACGATGATCCAGCCCTCGTAGACGTAGTCCGATCCGAGGTTGGGGAGGTTCGAGAGGTTGAGCGAGAGAGTCTCGCTTGTGGCAGCATCCTCACCGCACGCGGCGAGGCCCATCAGAGCGAGGCAAAGCGAAATCAGTCCAAACTTTTTCATGACGTCCATTCCTTGGGGTCTTTGTGACGGGTGGCTCCCCGCCGGATTCGATGTGCTTACGGATGTCCGAGGGAATTCGTTTCGTCTCTCTTGTTGAAAGTATTGATACGGACCATTTCGTAATTTAGAATGGTCAGGTGAGCCCCTCAATCGACCTCGTCACCGCTGAGAAGCTCGTCACCAACAAGCAGCTCGTCACCGACAAGCAGAAGGTGCGCTGATGGAGCGGACTCGTCGCCTGGCTCAGTTTTGGAGTTGGCTCCCCGCGTTTCGCGCGGTCGCGGAGTCCGAGCATTTGCCGACCGCGTCGGAGCTCGTGCATGTGAGTCCGTCCGCGCTCTCGCGCACCGTTCGTCTCCTTGAGGAAGAGGTCGGTCTCCCGCTCTTCGATCGCGTGGGTCGCGGCTTGGTCCTCAACGCGGCGGGCGGCGTCCTCTTGGGTTCGGTTCGCGACGCGATGCGGCTCCTCGACGAAGGCCTGAACGCCGTCACGAAGCAGCGCGACGTCGGCGACGTTCGGATCACCGCGTCTGGGCCGCTCGCGCGACACTTCATCATTCCCGCGCTCGACGCGCTCCGGTCAGACCACGCGGGCCTCACCCCGTTCGTCGCCGTTGGCTCGTGGCCCGCGGTTGGGGATCAGCTCAAGCGCGGCGAGGTCGATATCGCGATTTGCGAAGGGGCGTCGTACGACGATGACCTTCAAGGCGAGCTGCTCGCGGAGCTCTCTCACCGCGTTTACTGTCGCGCGGACCACTCGCTTAAAGCAAAGCGCGCGACGTCCCTCAAAGACGCGCTCTTCGCCGCCCCCATCGGGGACGTCGATCTCTGGCCCTCGCATCGGCCGCGTCGCGTCGGCCTTCGCGTTCACCAGATGCAAGTGGCGATCGACGCTTGCAAGGCCGGGAGCTACGTCGCGGTGCTCCCGGACGTCATCGCGAACGGCGAGGGATTGGTCCCAGCGTCTCCGGTACTTGGAACGACGAATCTCTTCGCGGTCCGCCGCGCTCCGCTCCCTGGGGTAAACAGCCACGCCGACACCACGTTTCAGTACATTCGAGAGGCCGCGCGTGTGCTCTGACGCAACGCCGTATGGATCCGCGGAACGCTGTTAGACTCCGCGCGTGGCGCTCATCGAATTCCGAGGCGTGAAGAAAGCGTTCGGCCCCAAGGTCGTTTACCGCAGCTTTGATCTCGATGTGTTCGAGAACGAGTCGCTCACGATCATCGGCGGTTCGGGGCAGGGTAAGAGCGTCATGCTGAAGATGCTCATCGGGCTGCTCTCGGTCGACGAGGGGACGATCCATTTTGACGGGCAGCAGATCTCCGGCTTGCCCGAGCGGGACTTCGCGCCGATCCGCCGTCGTATCGCGATGCTCTTTCAAGGCGCCGCGCTCTTCGATTCGCTGAACGTGGGCGAGAACGTCGCGTATGGGCTACGGGGCGCTCAGCAATACACAAAAATGTCCGAAGAGCAGATCCGGGTTCGGGTCAACGAGTCGCTCGCGCATGTCGGGCTCCCGGACAGCGAAGAGCTGTGGCCAGCGGATCTCTCTGGCGGTATGAAGAAGCGCGTCGGGTTGGCCCGGGCCATCGCGATTCGCCCCGACGTCCTGCTCTACGACGAACCGACCACTGGCCTCGACCCCATCAACATCGCGCGTATCAACGAGCTGATCTTGCATATGAAGAGTTCCCTCAACATCACCTCCATTGTGGTCACCCACGACATGGGGAGCGCGTTCACGGTGAGCGATCGCATCGCGATGGTCCACGGAGGAGGCATCGTGTTCAGCGGAACGCCGGACGAGGTCAGGCGAACAGACAACCCCTTCGTGCGTGATTTCATTGAGGGGAACGCGGAAGACTTGAGCGACGTGAACGCGATGCTGACGAGCGCGGGCTGATGGAGGGCAAGACAAACGTTCGCGTCGGCATCTTCGTCGTCGTCGCGCTCCTGCTCTTCGGCGTCGTCTCCTTCATCGTCGGAAACAAGAGCGGCGTCTTCAAATCGAAGACCACCTACCACGCGATCTTCGATGACGTGGCCGGCCTGCGGCCAGGGAGCTCGGTTCGGGTCGCGGGACTTGATGTGGGCACCGTTCGCAAGGTGACCTTCGAGGAGACCGGGCTCATTCGCGTGGAGTTCCGCGTGGTCGATGACGTCCTTGGGCTCATCCGCGGGACGCCTGAGCAGGCCGCCGCCTACGCGAACTATATTGAGCAGCGGGAGGGGCCGACCGCGACCGATGACCTCCCGGTGCCGCCCAAGCCGAGCTTGATCGAGCTCACGAGCAAGGGGCTCCTTGGCGACCAGCTCCTCAACATCACGGTGGGTGATAGCGGGCTGCCGCCATGGCCCGACGAGGTGGCGCTCCCGGTGAACCCAGAGCGCGGCTTGATGGATCGCGCGGCTGCGATGGCCGATGACGCCGAGCGCACCATGGACAACGTCCGCCTCGCGACCGATCCGTTTCGCGATCAAGCGCTCAGCAACGACGTGAAGGCGACCATGCGAAACCTCGCGCAGATCACCAATACACTGGCTCAGAGCGATGGCGCGATTCAGCGCTTGATGACTGACCCGACGACCGCGGATGAGATCACCGCGACGCTGCGGAACCTCCGGACGACGAGCGCCGAGTTCGCACGCGCGGCCCGGAGCGCGCGCGCGATTACCGACGAGGTGCGAAACGGCGACGGGAGCGCCCACCGCATTTTGTACGGGCCCGAGGCAGCAGACGCGATGGCGAACGTGGGGCGAGTGAGCGGCGAGCTCGCGACGGTGCTCGGCGATGTACGGACCGGCGACGGCACTATCCACGACCTCATCTACGAAGACTCGGCGACCGAGCTCTTGGCGAACCTCACCTCGATGAGCGGCGACCTCACTCACATCACGTCAGAGATGCGCGCAGGTCGCGGGACCATCGGGGGGCTCTTGGCTGACCCGTCTATCTACGAAGATGTGAAGCGGCTCGTCGGCGACCTTCAGCGCAACGACATCCTGCGCGCCTTGGTTCGTTACTCGATTCGCCGAGACGAAGCGGTCGAGCGCACCGACGTCACCGAGGAGTAGCGTGCAGCCCTACCTCACGCTTCTTCGAACGGTGCTGGAGAGCGGCGCGTCGCGAGGGGATCGCACCGGGACCGGGACCCGAAGCGTCTTTGGCTACCAGATGCGTTTCGATCTGAACGAAGGCTTCCCCCTGGTCACGACCAAGAAGGTGCACCTGCGGTCCATTCTTCACGAGCTGTTGTGGTTCGTCGCGGGAGACACGCAGGTCGACACGTTGAAGAAGCACAAGGTCCGGATCTGGGACGATTGGGCGACCGCCGAGCAGACCGCGCGCTTCGGTCGAGAGGCGGGGGATCTCGGCCCGATCTATGGTCACCAATGGCGCAACTTCGGCGCGACGAAGAACCCAGACGGGTCCTACCAGCGCGACGGTTTTGACCAGCTCGCGCATGTCGTCGCACAGATCAAAGACAACCCGAACAGTCGGCGCCTCATCGTGACGGGCTGGAACCCGAACGAGGCCGACCAGGTCGCGCTCCCGCCGTGCCACACGCTCTTTCAGTTCTACGTGCATGACGGCGCGCTCAGCTGCCAGCTCTACCAACGCAGCGGCGACATCTTCTTGGGCGTACCGTTCAACATCGCGAGCTACGCCTTGCTCACGATGATGATCGCGCAGGTGACGGGGCTTCGGCCAGGACACTTTGTGCACACGCTCGGGGACGCGCACCTCTACAACAACCACGTCGAGCAAGCGGAGCTTCAGCTCAGCCGCGCGCCGCGCCCGCTCCCGACGATGCATCTGGACGAGAGCGTGACCTCGCTCTTCGATTTTCGTTTTGAGCACTTCCGGCTCGAGGGCTACGACCCGCATCCCCACATCAAGGCCGCGGTGTCGGTGTGAGTGAGTACAGTGCGCGCACAGACGCAGAGTCACGGGGTCGGAGCGTAGCGGAGAGCTTTCGGCGATGGCCTTGACGGTGCGCGACAGAAAAAACCGCCCAGCGCTCGCCGCGATCGTCGCGATGAACGAGCAGCGCGTGATCGGCAAGGGCGGCGACCTGCCGTGGCGGATCCGAGAAGACCTCCGTCGCTTTCGGTCCATCACCATGGGCCACGTGATCATCATGGGTCGCAAGACCTACGACTCGATCGGCAAGCCGCTCGGCGGACGCGCGAACTTCGTGATCTCCCGCGCGCCGAGGCAGATCCCGGGTTGCCGAATGTTCTCATCGATCGAGCGCGCGATCGCAGCGGCGCGCGGCCAAGATCCCACGCCCTTCATCATCGGCGGCGCGAGCATTTACGAAGCCACGCTCCCGCGCGTGACCCAGCTCTACGTGACGAAGGTCAACCGCGTGGTCAAAGGCGGAGACGTGTTCTTCCCGGAGGTCGACTGGAGCGAGTGGGAAGAGCGGAAGCGCGAGGTCGCCACGACCGATGACGACGTCACGTTCTGCCAGTACTCGCGCCGCTAACCCGCGCCGCGTTAGAGCGTGTTCGAAAGAGGTGGGCGAGTTTCGCTGCCGGGGTCGACCCATCTCCGCCCATCCGCTCACGCTCGCTATCGCTTGACTATTCCTCGGTTCGAGGACGGCGGGGCTGAACCCATCTCAATACCGGATCACGCCCATCTCTTTCTAGAGCGACTTGATGTCGATGACCACGGCGCTCCCGAACGGCCAGAACGTATCCTTGGCTCTCGCTCGGCTCTCCTTCACGAGCGTTTGCGCCGCTCGCTCGCGGTCAAGCGCGAGGACCCGCTCCAGATCCGTCGTGGTCATGGACGCGATCGTGCGGTGGACCGTCACGAGGAGCCGATCGCCGGTTGAGACGTCGAGCGGCACGGGACCCGCGATGTTGTCGGTGAGCGACGAGTTCGCCTCGAAGAAGCTCAAACCGAGCGCGAACTCGATGATGCGCTCGTAGTGATCAGGCAGCGCGCGAGGGTCCCGAACGAGCCGCTTCCGGAGCGCGGCCGCGACGATGGTCTGCCCCGCGAAGAGCGTGTTCACGCGACCGTTTCGAAAGCGATAGACGCGCGTGTTTCCCGCGGCCGACATCTCGAGCTGACCGCCGTGCGCGTGAAGCAGAAGCGCGTCGGTCCCCTCGTTCCACTCTTGTGAGCGCGCGCCGAGCTTGACCAGCAGCTCGTGAACCTCGGACATGAAGCGATGCGGCGCGCGCGTCAGGATCTCCGAGACGCGCGCGCGGATGAGGGTCTCGGCGCGCTCTGGGAGATGATCGAAGTTCGAGAAGTGACACTGAAGAAACGCGAGCGCGTCGCGGTCACGGGTCGCGCAGACATACGGGGAGCGGAGCTTCGGGTTGTCCCCGACCTCCTCGTAGAACGCGTAGGAGAGCGCTGTCCGGACGC
The DNA here is from genome assembly GCA_938024995.1 of uncultured bacterium. Taxonomy (GTDB): domain Bacteria; phylum Myxococcota_A; class Polyangia; order Polyangiales; family Houyiibacteriaceae; genus CALJDU01. The sequence continues at coordinate 44,738 of CALJDU010000024.1, read as the reverse complement.
GGTACGGCAAGCCGTCTCGTTCAGGCGTTCTTGCCGAAGCCCATGATCACGTAGCCGCCTGACTTGGCGTCCTTCTCGATCTCGAGCTTCTCTTGCGACGCCGCGTCTTCGAGCAGCTGGTTAAACGTGCGGTAGCCAAAGTAGCTCTCCGAGAAGTGGGGCTTCTTCCGCTTGATGACCTGCTTGACCATCGAGCCCCACAGGTTTCCGTCGCGATCGCGGAAGAGCCGCTCGACGGTCTCGAGCACGAGCTCGATCGCCTTTTCCGGATCGCCGTCGCTGTCGGCGGCCGAGGGCTTTACGCCGCTTGGGTCGCCGGTGGGCTTGTCGCTGGTGATGGACTTGTCGCTGGTGGTGGGCTTGTCGGCGCTCTTGTCGGGCGCGCTCTTGTCGGCCGAGATCTTCTCGGTGGTTTTTTCCGGCCGCTCCACCTTCTCCGTGAGGCGCTCGTCATCTCGGCGGGGACCGCGCCGTCGCGGCTTGCGCTTGCTCGACTTCTTGCGTCGGCCACGGACCAGGTCGTCGTAGTAGATGAACTCGTCGCAGTTATCGACCAGCAGGTTGGAGCTGCTGTTCTTGACGCCCATCCCGATGACGCGCTTGTTGTTCTCGCGCAGCTTGCTGACGAGCGGAGAGAAGTCGCTGTCGCCGCTGATGATCACGAAGCCGTCGAGGTGCTCCTTCGTGTAGCAAAGGTCGAGCGCGTCGACGACGAGCCGGATATCGGCGGAGTTCTTCCCCGAGATCGAGACGTGCGGGATCTCGATGAGCTCAAAGCTCGCCTCGTGGAGGCCGCGCTTACTCGTCTTGTAACGATCCCAATCCGCGTACGCCTTTTTGACGACGACGCTCCCCTTGTCGAGGATCCGCTCAAGCGCCAACTGGATATCGAACTTCTCGTAGCGCGCATCGCGAACGCCGATGGCGACGTTTTCGAAGTCGCAGAAGATCGCGAGATTGGGGACGTCATTGCTCACCCCCGCTTAACTATCACGGGCGCCGCGCGACGTGCGGATCACGTCGAAGTCGAGAGCGTTCGCGAAGCGTACGTTTGGAACGGCGAAGGCGGAGAGCTCGCAAAAGCCCCCAAGGATCACAGCTCGGCGAGTTTCGCGCGCGACGACAGGTAGTCGATGAAGTCCATCTTCGTGACGATCGCCGAGACCTTCCGCGTGTCGTCGACCACGATGGCGACTTCGCCCTTCTCGAAGATCGCAGGGAGCGTGCTCGCTTCGTCGTGGTCGGTGACGGTCGAGACGTTGCGGACCATCACCTCGGCCAGCGCGGTCTCGCGGCGCTTGCCGGAGATGATCAGCTGGAGGACGTCCGACTCGGTGATGATGCCGGAGAGCCGACCGTCCGCGGTGCACGGCATCTGCGAGATCCCGTGCGCTTTGAAAAGCTTCACCGCGTGCTCAAGGGTGCGGTCGTCTTCGACCGTGATGACCTGCTTGCTCGGCAGCGTCCGGATCACGTCGGCGATCGAGCCTTGCGTCGACTCCACGTCGACGAAGCCGTGCTGCCGCATCCAGGCGTCATCGACGAACTTCGTCATGTAGTTGCGGACAGAGTCCGGAAGGACAACGACGACGCGGGAACCCGCGGGCATGTCCTTGCACACCTGAAGGGCAGCCCAGGCCGCAGCGCCACAGGAGCCACCGACGAGCAGCCCTTCTTGACGAATCAGCTGTCGCGCGATGCGGAAACTGTCGCGGTCGTTCGACTTGATCCAGCGATCCACGACGCCGCGATCGAGAACGTCGGGAATGAAGTCGTACCCGATGCCCTCGACCTTGTAGCTCTTGATCTCGGACGGTCCCGCCAGGAGCGACCCTTCCGGATCGACGCCGATGATCTGGCAGCTCGGGACGGCCTTCTTAATCGCGCGGGCGATGCCCGTAATCGTTCCGCCGGTACCCGCCGAGGCGACGAGCGCGTCGATCTTGCCGTCCATCTGCGCGACGATCTCCGGACCCGTTCCGAGCTCATGGGCGAGAGGGTTATCCGGGTTGCCGTACTGGTCGAGAATGTGCGCGTCGGGGATCACTTCCTTCAGACGCTTCGCGACGCTGATGTGACTCTCGGGCGCGTCGAACGCGGCCTCGGTGGGCGTACGAATGATCTCCGCGCCGAGCGCCTCGAGCACCACCTGCTTCTCGCGGCTCATCTTTTCCGGCATCGTGATGATCATCCGGTAGCCGCGAACGGCCGCGGCCATCGCGAGCCCGATACCGGTGTTGCCGCTCGTCGGCTCGATGAGGGTGTCACCGGGCTTGATGTCGCCGCGCTTTTCCGCCTCGAGCAACATGCGCACGCCGATGCGGTCCTTGACGGACCCGCCTGGGTTCATGAACTCGAGCTTCGCGTACAGCTCTACGGGTAAGCCGCGACCGATGCGGGAGAGCCGCACCATTGGGGTTTGTCCGACCGTGCTCAGAACGTCCGCGTGGATCATGAACGCTTATGTACTTCTTGATCCCTCGGTCTAACAAGCCTCGTCCGCTTGGGTGATCGTGTCGGTCCGCAAGTCCCGGGAAATCTCGAACAACCTCCTGAAGTCTTGCGGGTTTAGGGGAGGGGGCGGTGTGGGAAAACTCCGGCGGTTGTTTGGGGGGTGATCCGATCTGCGTGATAGGTCGTATCCCCACCTGCCAGGAGGAAAGACAAGTGACTTACAAACTCAAAGCAGGGCTGCTCGGGGGGACCGCGATGATCGCGGGCCTACTCGCGCTCGCCCACTTCAACGCAGCACCCGCTGACGCGGCCGATCACCTCGACCCCGGTCCGCGTGTCTCGCTTGGGGATTCCGCCGACATCGGCGATCTCTACGCGTGGCACAACGATGCCGGGAACCTCGTCGTCATCCTTACGTACGCAGGACCCCAGGCCGCCGGCACCGACGCGGTCTACGACCGTGAGGTCCTCTACGGGATCCACATCGACGATAGCGACGATGACCTTTCTCCGGACCGCGACCTGTGGTTCCGCTTTGGTCAGAACGCAGCCGGTGAGTGGGGCGTACTCGCCCAGAACATCCCCGGCGGTGGACCGGCCATCACCGGCAACGTGCAGAGCCAGATCGAAGCCGGACAGGCGAAGGTCTTCGCCGGTCAGATGGACGATCCTTTCTTCTTTGATGGAGAGGGTTTCGCCGAGACGCTCGCGACGGGCGACCTCGCGTTCAACCCCGCCCGCGACGCCTTCGCTGGCCAGAACATCAACGTGATCGTCGCGGAGTTCCCCATCGCTGAGATCAGCGACGAAGCGGGTCCGTACAACATCTGGGCCACCACGGCGCGATGAGGACTGACATGAACAACAAGACGATGAACAAGTGGATCATGACCCTCCTCGCCGGCGCGCTCTCGTTGAGCGTCGCGTGCGGAGACGACGACACCGGCGCCGAAGACACCAACGTGGGTGAAGACACCAGCATGGGTGAAGACACGGGCGGCGAAGACACGGGTGGCGAAGACACCGGGATGACCGGCGACATCACCTGCGAGAGCTACTGCACGACCGCGCTTGCGACGTGTGACTTCGCGAGCGGTGGCTACACGACGATGGAACAGTGCGTCACCTGGTGTTCGCAGATCGGCATCTGGGAAACCGGCACCGAAGGCGACACGACCGGAAACACGATCGCGTGCCGCGCCACGCACCTTGGACTCGCGACTCCAGACTGCGCCTCGGGCGGATACACCGGCGGCGACAACTGTGGCTCGTACTGCGAGAACTACTGCAACAACCTCGACAACACCTGCAAGGGCAGCGACGCGCTCTACGCGAACGCCGCGGAGTGCATGACCGCGTGTGACGCGTTCAACGACGAAGGTCTCCCCGGCGCGACCGCGGGCGACTCGGTTCAGTGCCGCATCTACCACGGCGGCGCGCCGGCCTTCATGAGCCCGGACACCCACTGCCCGCACGCCGGCCCCATGGGCGGCGCGCCGGAAGATCCCACCTGTGTCCTCGACACCGCTGGGTTCGACATCCGCCTCGACGATCCGTCGGCCTACACGCGAGTCGATCGCGTCGGTATGCCGGCTGTTTCGACCGCGCTGATCACGAACAAGACCGACTACAACGACGCCGACCCGAGCGACGACGCGGACCTCGTGTTCGCGGGCGAGCTCCTCGAGAACCTCGGCGGGCTTCACTCGGTCCTCGACGGCGACATCGAAGACGCGGGCCTGACGCCGTGCTCGATGGACCCGTCCGATCCGGCCGACCCGACGTCGCTCCCGAGCTGCGTTGCGCAAGAGGTCGCCCCGGGCCTCCCGGTCGTCTCGCTGGTCGTCCCCGACACCATCACCGTCAACGTGGAGGCCGACGCTGGCTTCCCGAACGGGCGCCGCTTGGCGGACCCGGTCATGGACGTGACGCTCGGGGTCATCTTGCTGGACCTCACCACGCACAGCGCGACCACCTTGGTCGGCGTGCTCAACCCGATGGCGAACGACCTCGAGTTCGGGACCGAGTTCCCGTACCTCGCGGAAGCGCACTAGCCGTCACATGAGAGCGCGGGCCGGCTGTCGTATCTCGACGGTCGGCCCGTTTCTCTTTTCTGCTCCCCGTTCCTTCCTCTTTCTTCTTCTCACTCAACCGCTCAACGTTCCGCTCGCGAGGCCTGTATGAAGACCGCTCTGTTTCTCTCGATTGTCCTTTCGTTCTCATCGACCATGAAGGCATGTGAACGCGCGACGCCAAACGAGCCGCCTGCGGAGAGCGCAGACCTCAGCGCCCCAGCGACGACGCAGCCGGTGACGCCCGTGGCCCCGAACGTCGAGGCGAGCGCCGCTGATGCCGCCCTGACCCGTCTCGATCACACCATCGCGTTTCACGAGGAGCGCGCGAGCGGGTGGCTGGACCTCAGCACCGCGGCCGCCGCGCGTCATCAGCGCGCGCAGCTCTCTGGACGCTACGATGATTTTCGCGAAGCGCGACGCCTGTTCGCGGCCGCCTTCGCGCGCGCTCCTGAGCGTGCGGGGCCCTTCTTGGGCCGCGCGTCTCTTCGCTCCACGCTTCATCAGTTTGCCTTGGCCGAAGAAGATCTCGCCGCCGCGGAGGCGGGCGCGGTGGTCGTCGAGCGAACGCGTCAGACGATCGAGGCTGCTCGCGCTGATATCGCGTTCGCCAAGGGTGACTACGCCGCGGCCGAGGAGGTCTTTCGCCGCAACGCGGAGGCACCGTCTGCATCCGCGACCGACATCGCTCGCTTCGCTTCCTACCAATGGAAGACCGGTCTTCGTGAAGAGGCCGACGCCACTTTGCTCCGCGCCCGAGAGAGCGTTCGCTTCGACGCAGCGCGAACGATCGCGTGGGTCGAGCTGCAGCGCGGGCTGATCGATCTCGAGGCAGCGGCCTATCAAGACGCGCTTCGTCACTACCGACGCGCGGACGAGGCGTTCTCGGGTTGGTACCTGGTCCAGGAGCACATCGCCGAGACCCTCGGTGAGCTGGGACGTCGCGACGAAGCGATCGCGATTTACCGCGACGTGATCGCGCGGACCGAGAGCCCCGAGCTGATGGGCGCTCTCGCGGGCCTCCTGGCCGCGGGGAACCCCGTCGAGCAGACCGAGGCGACGACGCTCATCGCGCGTGCCGAGGCGCTCTACGAAGATCGGCTTCGCGAGTTCCCCGAGGCGCTCGCGGGTCACGCCTTCGATCACTTCTTGGAGCACGGCGCTCCGGACCGCGCGGTGAGCTTGGCGGAGCGGAACCACGAGCTTCGCCCGAGCGGTGAATCGAAGGTGCAGCTTGGTCAGGCGTATCTTCGCGCGGGGCGTCTCGCGGACGCCGCGGCGATCGCGGAGAGCGCGCTGACCACTCCCTATCGAACGGTGGACCTGCACGCGCTCGTCGCGGTCGCGTTGACCGGTGAGGTCGCGGAAGAGCATGCTCGGCTCGCCAACGCGATCCGAGAAGGCGCGGTCGAGGAGATGCGCGAACTGATCCCGCGCGACGAATAGCGCTCCCAGCAAACAGAGAACGGCCGCATCGCTCGTCGCGCTGCGGCCGTTTCGTTTTGCGCGTTCCGCGACTCGCGCGCTCGGCTAGAAGCCCTCGGCGCTCATCGCGTCGTCCCAGGTGTTGAGCGCCTCGCTTCGCATCTGCCGCGCGCTCATCGCAGAGGACGCGCGGGTTCTCGCGGCGCGGACCCGGGTCGCGCGACGACGAAGCGCGCCGCTCGTGGGAGCCGCCGGAGCCGCTGCGGCGCCACGGTCGAGAGCGTCGGCCGCGAAATCGTACTGGCGCTGCGCGGCGACCTGGTCTCCGCGATTGAGCGCAGCAGCGGCGCGAAGCTCGGCTTGGGTCGCCTCGTGGTTGCTCACCATCGCGACCACGCGCGGGGTCTCGCTGCGTTCTGCGGCGCGACGGTTGCGGGTGACCTCGTAGCGGAGCGGTCGTTCCTGCACGCGCTCGCGGTTGTCGCTCGTGTAGACGAGGCGCGTGGTCGCGAGGTCACGTGAACCGGCGCGGCTGGTATCGACGCGCGCACGGAAGAGCATCTCTCGGCGCTGCCCCGCGTGAATCGTCCCGAGCGGAATGCGGAGACGACCGTTCCGCAGCTGACTCCCCATCGTGATGCCTTCAGTGATCACGACCCCCGCGGCTGGGACGACCTCGATGTAGGCGCCCGTGGCGACGGTCTGCGCGAGCAGCTGAACCTCGTCGCGGAGAATCGTCGCCATCTGGTGTGAGTGCTGAAGGTGGTACATCCGCCCCGAGCTCCGCACCGCGAGCGTGCCGAGCGTAGTCTCGTCATAGTCGAGGCCGACGCCGATCGCGGTGACCTGCATCCCGTACTCGGTGCCACGCGCGGCTAAGTTCCCGAGGGTCTCGGGGTCCGACGGGCCGATGTTGGCGTGACCATCCGAGATCAAGATCACGCGACGCACAGGGTGGCTCGCCGGCGCTTCCGAGATCCGCGAGATCCCCATCGTCATTCCGTCGTGCATGTTGGTACCGCCGCCGGAGGTGAGGCGACGAACGCGGTCCATCAAGACCGGACGCGTGGACCGGTTGAGCTGGGTCGGTGGAGCGATCTCCATGACGCCGCTGGAGAACCCGTAGATGCTAACGATATCGCCTTCGTGGAGCGTCTCGAGGAGGCTCGCCGCGGCCATCCGCGCGTTCTGGATCTTCTCGCCGCTCATGGAGCCGGAGGTGTCGACGACGAGGCTAACCGCCATCGGCGCGCGAACGAACTCTTGCTGTTGTCCGTTCGGCGCGTCGATCCAGACGCCCACGTAGGTGTCGCCGTCTGCGCCGACGTACACGCGTGTCCGAACGGGCGCGCCATCGACCCACGCGGGATCATTGCTTTCAAAGGTGACGCGAGCGTGGCCAGCGGGGATTTCCCCGACGGTTTGGGCGGACGCAGAGTGAGCGGGGGCAGCGCAGCCGCTGAAGATCAGCGCCGCCAGGACGAGGGTTCGTTTCATGATGTCTCCGTGAGTCGGGGGCGCAGCGCGGCCCCCTTGGACGTGACGGATCGAACCTGAGAACGATCTAAAGAAAGTTCAGGCGGGGAGACTTCGCGTCAGACCACGGCGCCGTCACTCCAGCCAGCCGCTCGGCGCGTTGTAGAGGAGCTGGTTGGCGACCGCTCGGGTGGACCCGTCGGATGGCTCGTTCACGACTCCGCGTCCCGCGATGTGGAGGGCCGATGATCCACCGCCGTCGAGCATGATCCCGCGATTTGCGCCGAAACGGATCAAGAGGTCTGCGGTCTCAGTGCCGGTCATCCCGGGGCCTCGGGTTCGGCCGTCCACCGTGACCAAGATCAAGTAGCCCGCGGAGACACTGGCGGCCGCGGTCCGCGGGAGCCGCGCGGTGTAGGTCGGGTCTGTGGTGGCGGTCGTGGTCTGCGGCCAGCGCGCACCGCTGACGACGAGCGTCATGCCCGAGACCGCCTCGGACAAGCCAGTAGGGATCCGTCCGCCGGTGTCTGCGTAGTGCCCGATCATCAACGCGCCGCTCGCGGACTCGCCGACGTAGGCCTGTCGCGTCTCCGCACCAATGGCACCGCTCGCGACTCCTCCAGAGATGCTGAACCCCCCGAGGTAGGAAGCGAGGTAGCAGCCATGCCAGTTTCCGTTGATCGCGACGGTCCCGCCGAAGTGTCCGGTTCGGTAGTGCACGAGGCTGGGGATGCTGCGGTCACGGCACGTGGGCGACGACGTTCGCTGAACGGGGGGGACGCGAAGTGATCCGCGCGACTTGTCGATGAACGCGGCGTTGATGTTCCCGTCGGCGGAGCGCACCCAGACCGTGTTCGGCGCGACCTGCCGGCGCGTGTACCCCGCAGTTCGGGTGACGACGAAGCGGCAGAACGCGGAAGCAGCGTAGGGAACGCGGCGGCGAAACTCATCCGAGGCGCTGAACGCGCGAATGACGTCGACCCGCGTCGCGCCGCTTCGGAGTTGCCCCAGCCAGTACTCGCGACCGCTCGCGTCCGGAGCGCGGCCGAGCACGTTGCGATAGACCCGCGTGACGAACTCCTCGTTCGAGAGCGAGCCGTAGACCGCGCGGAACTCTGCCGAAACGGAGAACGCGGTTTCGATCTCGGCGATGGTGGTCCCGCCTTGGTACTGGTCGATCCAGTAGTTCCCGCCCGACACGTCGGGACGTCGACCGAAGAACGCTTGGTACAAGCGGAGGATGGTGGCGTGGTTCTCGTCACACGACGGATTCTCCGCCGCTGGATCAGGCGGTGGGGGCGCGGTGTCCGGAGGCGGCGTCGTATCGGGCGGCGGAGTTGTGTCGGGCGGCCGCGTGGTGTCAGGTGGAGCGGTCGCGTCGGCCGGAGTCGCGTCGGCCGGAGTCGCGTCGGTCGGAGTCGCGTCGGTCGGAGTCGCGTCGGCCGGAGTCGCGTCGGGCGGAGCGGTCGCGTCTGGCGCAGACGTGTCGAGATGGGCATCAAAGAGAGACGCATCTTCGGCATCGACCGCGTCCGTCGTGGCGTCTTCAGTCGAGACGTCCATGCTGACGTCTGTGTCGTGACGCGTCGAGAAGTCGTCGTCTCCGCAGCCGATCAACGCGAAGCAGATGGCAATCGTCGCGATTCGCATCACGACCACAGTAGACCGCAGGTCGCCGCGAGCATCCAGCGACGGTCAAAAAGAGTGTGATGTCGTTTCCGCAGCGGAAACAAAAGAACATCGTTTCCGCACAGGCGCTCAGGCGCGGGTTCCGGAGCGCAGCGGAGAACGCGCGGCGATGGCGCCGCGGGTGCGGGAACAAAAGAATATCGTTTCCGCACAGGCGCTCAGGCGCGGGTTCCGGAGCGCAGCGGAGAACGCGCGGCGATGGCGCCGCAGGTGCGGAAACAAAAGAATATCGTTTCCGCACAGGCGCTCAGGCGCGGGTTCCGGAGCGCAGCGGAGAACGCGCGGCGATGGCGCCGCAGGTGCGGAAACAAAGAATATCGAATGAGCACTGCGACGGCACCGGTCACGGCGTCGACGGAGTCTGCTGCGAGCGCGCTTGCGCCGGCACCTGCAACGTGCGCGGCGAGCCCGGAAGCGAAGGCATGTGCGTGCGGTCAGCGGCGCGCCCCGTGGTTGCTCGACATGTGACTCCGGTGCCTGCGATGACAGCGGCGGCGGGTGAGCGGCGCGCCGCGCGGAGACCGGGACGGCTGCTTGGTATGTGACACGGGCGTGTGCGCGGGTTGACGTGGTCGCGACCAGAGCGTCCACTTCGCGCTTATGCGCAACCTCGTCGTGCCGCTCGCCCTTCTTTCGTTCTTCTTCGCGACAACCACATCGGCGCAGCGGGTCACAACCGCGGCGGAGCTCCGTACCGCCTTCGAGGCCGCGACCGCAGGCGCTGAGATCGTCTTGGCGGATGGAACCTACGACGTCACCGGAAACCTGCGGACACGCGCCGGCGGAACAGACGCGTCGCCGATCACGGTGCGCCCAGAGAACCGGGGCGGCGCGCTGATACGGCTCGATTCAGACGGCGGCTTCGTCGAGGGCTTCGTCGTGGACCACGCGCACTGGCATTTCGTGGGCCTCCGCATGGAAGGTGTGTGCAGCGACGACTCCCGCTGCGAGCACGCTTTTCACGTCGTCGGCGGCGGAGATTTTGTGGTGATTCGCGGCGTCGAGGCGTTCAACTTCAACGCGCAGATCAAGGGCAACGGCAACCTCGATGATGGCCGGTACCCCGACGACGCGCTCATCGAGCGCAATCACTTCTACAACACCGCGCCGCGGATGACGTCGAACCCGGTCACGCCGATCGACGTCGTCGGAGGGCGCCGCTGGATCCTCCGCGGGAACTACATCCACGATTTCGAAAAAGGGCAGGGCAACACGATCAGCTACGCGCTCTTCCTCAAGGGCACACATCGCGACGGCGTCATCGAACGCAATCTGATCGTCTGCGCGCAAGAGTATTCGGGTGGCGTTCGGGTCGGCGCGTCGTTTGGCGGAGGAGGCACGGGACCGGATCCCGTGTGCGAAGGTGGCGACTGCTCCATCGAGGCGATCCGCGGCGTGATGCGAAACAACGTCATCGCGCATTGCTCCGACGTCGGTATCTACGTCAACGAGTGTCGGGACTGCGTCGTCGCGCACAACACGCTCTACGACACCGCGGGGATTGACTACCGCTTCGGCGTCACGAGCGTTCGCTCGATCGGGAACCTGAGCGGGGCACGGGTCCGCGACCGGGACGGAGCGATGAGCACGCGAACCGATGATCTCGTCGTGACGGATGCGCAGCTCGACGCGATGTTTCGAGACCCCAGCGCCGTCGACTTCGCTCTGGTTGATGGCGCGATGATCGTCAATCAAGCCAGCGCCATCTCTTCGGTCAGCGACGACTTTTGCGGCAACCTACGTGAAGACGGGAACCACGACATCGGCGCGGTGGAGTTCGACGGCGACGGTCCGTGCGACACCACGATGCCCTCGACGACACCGCCCGTGGTGACGGATGCAGGACCCGGCGACGCTGGGACAGACGCTGGGACAGACGCCGGGACAGACGCGGGCACGGATAGCGGAACAGACGCCGGTACCGACGCGAGCGTCGACTCCGGGGGGATGGATGCGGTGGATGGCTCCGCGATCGACACCGGCGCGCCACCCGACACCAGCGACATGATCGGTCCCCTCGCTGACGAGGGCTGTAGCTGCAGCGCCCCAGGATCCCGGGCGCCAGATCCTCTCGGCGTCCCGCTCGGTCTCTTCCTCGTTGGAACCGTGGCCGCGGTTCGGTTCCGGCGATGAGCGGTGAGCTCGAAACCGTCGGCGTCTCTGAGCGGTTGCCGCGCGTCCTCCTCGCGCTCTTTGCATCGGTCGCGCTTTGGTCGCTTTGGTCGTTCACGATCGGTCGCGGGTTGGGTGAAGGCTCGCTTCTGCGCGCCGCGGTACGGGTGTCCGTTGTCTTGGGGCCTGCGCTCATCTTCATGCGCGGCGCGCCCGATCCTCTTGGTGTTCTCCGGAACGCGGGCCGCGGTCTGCTGGTCGGCGTCGCCGCGACGGTCCTGTGGACCGGGTATCTACTCCTGACGACGAGGGGCACGTTTTCGGTGCCTGGCTCGCTCGCGATTTGGCTGAACTTCATTGTGCTCTCGCCCTTCGCCGAGGAGGTGCTCTTTCGACACGCTGCGCTCCGCGACGTCGCGGCGACGAGCGATCGCGTGGTCCTGGTTCTCGTCAGCGCGCTCTTCTTCGTCGCGCTTCACTTTCCGCCTTGGCTCGCGGCGGGTCAGCCGATCGCCGCGCTACTAAAGCCGGCGGGGTCTCTGCTGCTCTACGCTCTCGCGTTTTCTGGGCTCTACCTCGCCGGTCGCTCGATCTGGGCCGCGGCGCTCCCGCACTGGGCGAACAACTTCGTGCTCGCGGCCCTCGAGTAGCCGTATCCTTCGGCATGCGAATCGCGTTCGTCGCCGTGCTCTCCTCTCTCCTTTGTCTCTCGCTTGCGTGTGAAGATGAGTCTGTTCGCGAGCGCTTTAGCGGTACGCTGAGCGAGTCGTCGGACCGCTTAGACGACGGCACCGCGTTCGCTCGTCACGCCTTCCGCGGCGCCCAGGGACAGCGCGTCTCGATCGTTCTCGAGAGCGACGGCTTTGACGGGTACCTCGGGCTCTTCAACTCGGAGAGCGAGCAGCTCGCTTCCGAGAGCGAGCAAGAAGGGGAGACCCGGATCAGCTGGCGTCTGCCCAAAAACGATGTGTACACGGTCGTCGTGAACACCGAGTCGCAGACCTACGGAGCGTACCGGCTGCGCGTGGACTCGGAGTAGCCACGTGTCCGAACAAAGGGCCCCGTCGAATGAACAAGAGACGCGCGTCTACGTGAAGGGTGCCGAGGTCTTCGAGATCTCGCGTGATGGGTGCGACGTCATCAGCTCGGTTGATCGCGGCGCGCCAAACCGGATCACGCACGAGAGCCCGAGGCGGGCGAAGCGGATCTTCTACGGCATGTGCAAGCTGAAGAAGGAGCATGGCTTCGAGCGCTTTGAGGGCGCCATCGAAGACGTCCCGCTCCCGCAGCCGGTCGTCAAGAGAGAGGACCGCGTTCACTTTGTAAAGCGTGACGCGGAAGGGGAAGCCGTCTCGCTCGCGGAAGTGAGCCGCGGGAACTATGGCTACCAGGTGACCGTGCGCCGTGTTGCCGGGACCCCGATCGAACGCGTCGCGACGGTTCGCGACCAACAAGAGCTGACCGCCGCGATCGACGCCGAGATCAAGAAGCTCATCTCAGATGGCTACGTCGAAGACGATGAGGGCCCCGTTGAGATCGTGGGCAACGAAGCGCTCGAGCTGGCCGTCGCGGCCGCGCGGGACGATGAGGATGCGTGGGGGGTCTACGCGGATTGGCTTGAGCAGCAAGGAGACCCAAGGGCGCCGTTCGTCTCGGGCGCAAGTAGCGCGGCTGAGTTCGAGCGGCTCCGCGCGTTGAGCGAACCGACTTGGCTCGGCGAGCTCTTCGACGCGACGCGTTCGCCGGACGTGGAGCTGGACTACGCGAACGAGGGCGTGCCTCAGCTGACGCTTCGTTACTCGCGAGGGGTGGTCGACGCGGCGAGCATTTGGGGCTTCCGCGACAGTGACTACGACACCCCAGAATCGCGCCTCGCGTTGTTTCTCGATTTACCGATCACGCGGCTCCTCCGCGTCCTCAACATCGCCGCGTGGACGGAGTTCAAGTTCCAGTCGGTCTACTCGGTGATTCAAGAGCACGCGCCGAAGAGCATCGAAGAACTGACGATCGGTGACTTTGAGTATCCCGATGACACCGAGATATCCTGGGCAGAGGTCGGCGCGGTGGGCAGCGTCCTCCCTTCGCTCCCGAACCTTCGCCGGCTCCGAACGATGGGCGCCAAGGTGGGGCTCGGCCGCCTTGAGCACGACGCGTTGCGGTCGCTGCGCGTCGAGTCCGGAGGGTGCGGCGAACCCTGCGCGGTTTCGGTCGCGAACGCGCGCCTCCCGATGCTTGAGAAGCTTGAGCTGTGGCTCGGGAGCCGCCAGTACGACGGGTTCGGATCGATCGCGCAGCTGCAGCCGCTCTTTGACGGCGAGAACTACCCCTCGCTCTCGATCCTCCGGCTGAGGAACTGCGACGCGGCCGACGAGATCGCGGAGCGGATCTGCGACGCGGAGATCGTGAAACAGCTCGGCACGCTCGACCTCTCGCTGGGCGCGCTAACCGACGACGGCGCCCGTTGCATCTTGAAACACCACCAACGTTTCGCGCATCTTCGCCGCTTCGTGATCAATCGGACGTACGTATCCCAAGACGTCATCAGCGAGCTCAGCGCGGTGTTCGGGGAGGCCCTGCGGGCGAACCACATGCGGCAGCGCAATGAGTACGAGGATGAGGTCTATAGCGCGGTCGGTGAGTAGCGCTTGAGCGATCCCGCGACGCGAAACCTGCGGCTGCTCTTCCCGCACGCCGCGTCGATCGAGTTCCTCGCGTGGATGCCGATCTTCTTTCTTTTCTTCGAGGAGCGCATCGGCTTCTCCGGCGCGCTCCTTCTTGAGGCGATCTACTACCTGGTGGTCGTGTGCCTTGAGGTCCCGAGCGGCTACGCGTCTGATCGGCTCGGGAGACGCGGGGCGCTCTTGGTGTCTTCGTTCGCGATGATCGCCTCGCACGTTCTCTTCTTCTTCGCGCGCGACTTCGCGATGCTGGTCGTGGCGCAAGCGCTCCTCGCGACCGGGCTCGCCTTTTGCTCAGGGACGGACGCGAGCCTGCACTACGAGAGCCTCGCGGCGACCGATCGGCTCGATGAGCAGCGCGCGCGTGAGTCGAAGCTCTCGGCGACGCGTTTCCTCTCCGCGACCGTCGCCGCGCTCAGCGGTGGTGCAGTGGCGACTTTCGGTTTTCGGTTCGCCTATCTTCTCACCGCGGTCGTCTCAGTCATCGGCTTCGCGGCCGTCCTCGGGATGCGAGACGTGAGAACGGACGGCGCGGGGAGGCGCTTCGTCGACGTGCTGCGCGAGTGCGTTCGAAGAACGCGACGCTCGAGCGCGCTCGCGTGGCTCGCGCTTGTTTCCGTCGCGGCGACCATCTGCAATCACGTTCCTTACGAGCTCTATCAGCCCTTCCTGGAGCAGGGGGAGGCCCTCCCATCCAACCATGCGTCGCTCTGGCTCGGGCTGCACGTCGCGCTGGTCGCGTTGGTCGCGTTGCCTTTCGCGAGGATGAGCGCCGCGCTCGCGCGAGGTCGTCTCCGGCTCTACTTGATCGTGAGCTTGGTGATCTCACTGGTGATCGTGGCGTCGATGTGGCTCTCGCGCGCACCGTGGGTCGCGCTCCTCCTCGTCGCGCGTTCGGTTCCGCGAGCCCTCCAAGACGCGCCGCTGCGAGCGGAGATCGCGCCGCGGATCGGACCTCAGGAGCGCGCGACATACTTCTCGCTCCTCAGCCTCGCCGGGCGTGCCGGCTACGCGCTCGTCCTGGTCGCCTTCGCGCTCGCAGGGCAAGACAGCGACTCGCTCGAGGCGACGCTCTTGGTCGCGACCGCGGTCGTCGCGGTGATCGTGGCGTTGGTGGCGCTGAGCGCGACGATGGCGAGGTTCTGAAGAGAGCCTATTTGGAGGGAGGGGCGGACAGCCCCTCCAAAAAGGAAGACCGACCGCGGAAAATCAGCGAGGTGTTGACGCCGCCGAACGCGAAGTTGTTGCTCATCGTGATTTTCGGTTGGGCCTCGCGCGTCTCCGTCACGTAGTCGAGGGGCGCGCACTTCGGGTCGACGGCGTCGAGGTTGATGGTCGGCGCGACAAAGCCATCGTTCATCATGCGAATGGTCAGCGCCGCTTCGATCGCGCCGCACGCTCCGAGCGTGTGACCGGTGTAGCTCTTAAGCGACGAGATCGGGATCGCGCGCTCGAAGAACTCATAGGTCGCGTGGCTCTCCGCGATGTCCCCGAGCTCGGTCGCGGTGCCGTGCGCGTTCACGTACTCGATCGCGTCGCGATCGATGCCTGCGTCCTCGGTCGCGAGGGCGAGGGCGCGCCGCATCCCGTCTTTGCTCGGGCGCGTTGGGTGGAGCCCGTCGCAGTTCGTTCCGAAGCCGATGACCTCGGCGAGGATGTTCGCGCCACGTGCTTCGGCGTGTTCAAGACTCTCCAGGATCAGCGTCGCCGCACCTTCTCCGACCACCAGCCCGTCACGCGCGACGTCGAAGGGACGCGGGGTGACGGCGGGGGAGTCGTTGTACTTGGCCGACGTCGCCATCATGAGGTCAAAGACCACGACCGAGCTGTAGTGAAGCTCCTCGGCGCCTCCGCAGATCATCGCGTCTGCGTTCCCGTGTTTGATCGCTTCGTACCCGTAGCCAATCGCTTGTGAGCCGCTGGTGCACGCGGAGCAGGTCGGGATGATCCGTCCTCGGACCGAGAACATGTGCGCGAGGTTCGCGGCGCAGGTGTGGCTCATGAACTTGATGAACGCGGTGGCCTCGAGACCCGCGAGCTCGCGACGCTCGATCAACGCCGCGGCGAAGCGTTCGCGCGCCGATGAAGAGCCGCTGGTCGACCCGTACGCGATCCCGACTGAGCCGGAGCTGAGCGTGTCGCTCTCGAGCCCGGCCATCTCGATCGCTTGCTTCGTCGCGACGCTCGCGAGGAGCGCGACCGGCCCCATGGTTCGTCTCTTCTTACGAGGGAAGTGGGCGGCGAGATCGACCCCGGTGACGCGACCGCCAAGCTGGGTGTGGAGCCCGGCGATGGTCGAGAGCTGCTCAGAGATGTTGGAGATGCCCGAGCGCCGCTCGCGCACTTGCTGGACCGCATCGTCGACCGTATTGCCGATGGGCGAGAGGAGCCCGAGACCCGTGACGACGACGCGGCGGTGAGCGCTCGCCGTCATGAAAGAAGCTGGGGCCGGAAGGTGACGTCACTCGGCGCTCCGTGCAGCACGGTCAGCGCACCGGTCGCGACCTCGATGTCATCGACAGTGAGGGTGCCGCGCGCGTGGGTGAGCTGGTCAACCGTGAAGCGCTCTTCGACCGTCATGATGCAACGTTCGCCCGCGCGGAAGTCGCGCGTGACCGCCATCTTCTGCACCCCGATGATCGCGCCCGCGCCGAAGGGGAGCTTCGCGAGGAACGCGCGGTAGCCAAAGAGCGCCGCGGCGGTCTGCGCGAAGAGCTCAAGCGCGACGAGCGCCGGGATCACGTCACCGTTCGCGTAGGCGTTGTCGCGCGTGAGCAACGCCGAGCACGAAACGGTGTGCCCCTCGTACGCGGTGAGGGTATCGATCATCCGGATCGGCGCGCGGTGCGGGATCAGCTTCTCGATGTCGGGGAACGTGGTCATGGTTAGAGGAGCGGTCGACGCTCGAGGTACTCGGGGAAGCGCATCCGCTTCGCGTGGGCGGGCGCGTGACCGATCGCCTCCAGGATCTTCATCGCGTCTTCTCGGGTCCGCTCGAAGATCGCGTGGCTGCGCTTGTGTCGCTTGGGCTTACCGGAGCCGAGCTCCTTTTCAAAGTCGAGGCGCAGATCGGTCGTCGCCATCCCGACGTTGCTGCGGTGGTACTCCCCACGCTCGTCGAGGGTGTCGCGGAGCGCGCGGAACATGTCCGCGAAGTTGCGGAGGCACGTGAGCGTCTCAGCGCGCCCCCCGAGCATCCGGCGCACACCGTCGAGGTCGAGGTGCTCATCGCGGAGGTAGGAATCGAACCAGAGGTTGTAGTAGCAGGCGATGTCGAAGTCCCACTTGAGCTGCAGGAGGTCGAAGCTGCCGAACGTTGAGTAGAGGTCTTCGTAAAGGAGCATCGTCGCTTCGAAACGAAACTGCATGAGCTCTTCGTAGTACGCGCCGCGGCGTCGGTACTCGTCGCGATCGTCGCCAGCGCGGTCCCGCATGATGAGATCGGTGACCAGGTCGTTTTCGATCGCGATGAAGTCGCTGCCTGGGCTGTAGAAGGGGTCCGTAAAGGCGGCGGCGTCGCCGATGACCGCCCAGCGCTCGCTCGGCTCGAAGAAGCGCTTTGTTCCGTACGCGAGCTGCTTGTAGGTGCCGTGGTCGATCAGCTCCGCGTTCTCGAAGAGCGGCGCGATGGACTCGTGCCCGCGGAGGAAGGGGAGGAAGCCGTCCCGTCGACGTACCGCGGGATCGAAGTGATCACGCTCTGAGACCACACCGATGGACGTGATCCCGTTTCGAAGCGGGATGAGCCAGATCCAGTAGCCTCGGTAGCAAAAGTGGTTGGTGGAGAGCACGCGGCTGGTGTGCCGCACGCGAGCGTGCCACTCGGGGGCGTCGAGCGCGTCGAGATCCGCGACGCCGCGGGCGCGCACCCAGGCAGCGGACAGCTCGTGTCCGTCGAGCTCGCGACGGAGCCCCTTTTGCTTCGCGA
This sequence comes from uncultured bacterium, assembly GCA_938024995.1. Lineage (GTDB taxonomy): Bacteria > Myxococcota_A > Polyangia > Polyangiales > Houyiibacteriaceae > CALJDU01. The sequence goes on along the minus strand of CALJDU010000024.1, from coordinate 26,904 downwards.
CCATGCTCGCGCGACCGGTCGCGTCGATGACCCAGCGCGCGCGCCGCGTCTCTTTGGTCTCACCTTGAGCGACGCGAAGCTCGTGGTCGCCGTCCGCGTTCAGGCTGAGCGTCTCTACCTTCGCGCCGACCCGGACCTCGACGCCATCGCTCGCGTTCATCTCGAGGAGGTCGGCCTCGAGGCGCGCGCGGTCGAGCTGGAAGCTCGGGTGATAGGGGAGGCCCGCGCTCCCGATTTCGCTCATCTCGGTGAGCGATGCGTCGCGGCCCACGGTGTCGCAGAAGAAGCGGAGGCCGTTTTTCGGGAGGTGCTGGTCGTAGCAGTAGCTCGCGAGCCCGAGGCGACGGGTGAGGTAGTTGGTCGCGATCTCGACGGTCGACTCTCCGACCTTGTACGAGCGCTCGGTCTGCTTCTCGAAGACCGCGACACGAAGGCGGGCGTCAGCGCGCATCAGCTGACGCGCGAGCAGGTTCCCGGCGAGTCCTCCGCCGAGAATGGCGACGTCGAGATCAGGTGTCATGGTTTGTGTCACAGTCCGTCTCTTTTGATCTGTTCAAGAGCGCTCCGCGAAGAGCAGCGCGCCGCGGCTGACGAGCGCTTCCTCGCGGGTGAGCTGGAAGCGAACCGATTGGTCCTCGCGCGTGAGGTCGAGCCGGAGCTGATCGCCTGGTCGAATCGCCGCCATGAACTTCACTCGTCGCAGCCCGCGGCTCGCGCCCAACGAGAACACTGAGGTCGCCGCGCGGCCCACCATTTCGAGGAGGATCGAAACGGCGGGGACCATGGGGTCGCCCGGGAAGTGCCCGTCGGTACAGTCGGTCTCGGTCGACACGTCGATGCTCAGCGTCGCGACGCTCCCCTCGCGGTGGAGCTCTTCAATTCGGAAGCCGTGATTCATCAGCGCACAGACCATAGGGGCTCTCTTGCCGGACGCCAATGGAACGCGGCGCTTCCGCACGAGTCAGCCTCCACAAGACCTGAGCAGCGATTCAGACGAGTCGCGCGTCGATCGCTTGGCGGACGCGGCCGAATTCCTCTTTGGCTTGGCCGAGAAGGGTCTGGACCACAGAGGCGTCGTCGGTTCGCTCCATCTTCGTTCCCAGTTCGCCAAGCTTCGCGGCGCCTACCTGTCGTGACGAGCCGCTCAGGGCGTGGGCGAGCTCGTGCACGTGCTTGAGGTTCCCGTTGCCGAGCGCGCCTTCGAGCTGCACGAGACGGTCTGTCGTGTTCCGCGTGAAGGACACCAAGACCTCTTCCAAAAAACCGGGTTGACCGCGCTCCAGCTCGAGGAGCTGATCAAAAATGGCGTCATCGAGCGGCTTCGCGCCGCACCACTTCTCGAGGGTCTCCCGGAGGCCGTCGAGGGTGAACGGCTTGACCAGATAGTCGTCGACACCAGCGTCGTACGCGCGCTTCCGATCCTCCGCCATCGCGTGGGCTGTTAGCGCGATGATCGGGACCCGAGACCGTCGCTTGTTCTGCTCGGTCTCGCGGACCTTAGCGGTCGACACGTAGCCATCCATGACCGGCATCTGGCAGTCCATCAGGACCGCGTCGAAACCGTGCTCGTCGCTCAGGAGATCGAGCGCGAGCTTCCCGTTGCTGACGATTTGGAATCCGTAGCCGAGGAGCCCGAGATGCGTTCGCACGACGCGCTGGTTCGTCGGGTTGTCTTCGGCGACCAGGATCGTGAACCCCGTCGGGGTCGCGTGAATGCTGTCGTGCCTCGCCATCCGCCGTCGCAACGCGGTTTCTTCGCGCTCTTCGCGCGGGCCCGTGGGCGTGCTCGAGACCTTCTTCTCCAGCGCGTCGACGATGGTCTCGAGGAGACGTCCGCGCCGGACCGGCTTGGTGAGCGCGCCGAGGAAGCCGGCTTCGTTAAGATCCTCGTCCGCGGGGAGCAACGTGCCCATCGCGACCAAGCGCTCCATGCCACCGATCGTGAGCATCCGGGTATCCGAACGCCACGCGCTCCCGATCGTTCGAAGGTCGGCGACGATCAGCTCAAACGGCCGGCCCTGGGCGCGCGCGTCTTGGATCGACTTCTGCGCTTCCTGGTGACTCGCGGCTTCCGCGGAGACGACCTCCCAGGTGCGGAGCTGTTCGCACAGGACGCGGCGCGTGGTCGGGTTGGCGTCCACGACCAAGATGCGCGAGTTCGCGAGCTTGAGGCTGAGGACACGCCCGCGCGCGGTCAGCTGCTCTTCACGGGCGAGCCGGATGGTGAAGTGGAAGGTCGCCCCGTGCCCGACCTCGCTGTCGACGTCGAGGTCGCCACCCATTAGTCCGACCAGCTGGCGACAGATCGCCAAACCCAGACCGGTGCCGCCGTACTCGCGCGTCGTCGAGGTGTCGGCTTGGGAGAAGGGCTGGAAGATGCGCCGGCGATGCTCGGGGCTGATCCCGATCCCGGTGTCGGTCACGGAGAAGCGGGTATCTCCGTCGTCCATCGAGTTGACCCGGATGACGATCTCGCCATCGGGCGTGAACTTGATCGCGTTGCTGACCAGGTTCGTGAGGACCTGGCGGAGGCGAAGGGGGTCACCGTAGACGCGACGCGGGGTCTTCGCGTCGAGATCCGTGAGCAGCTCGATTCCCTTCGCGTGAGCCGCGTTGGCGTGGTTCTCCGCGACCTCCTCCACGGTCTGCAAGAGATCGAACGCGACCGACTCAAGCTCGAGCGCTCCGGCGTCCATCTTGGAGATGTCGAGGAGGTCGTTGACGATGTGGAGCAAGGTGTCCGACGAGGTCATCACTTCGTCGACCAGCTGCCGGTGACGCGTCGAGAGCGTGCTGCTCTGCTGAAGCGCGCTCAACATGCCGATGATGCCGTTGAGCGGAGTGCGGATCTCGTGGCTGACGTTCGCGAGGAAGCGGCTCTTGGAACGATCGGAGTCAAGCGCCGCGTCTCGGGCCGCGACCAGCTGCGTCGAGCGATGCGCGAGCTCTTTGGCTTGGTCGGCGGCGAAGAGCCTGGCGTTTTCGACCTGCATCGACTCGCGCTCGAGTCGCGCGATCCAACGCCGACGGCTCCACGTGATCAGGAGCCCCATGCAGCCGGCCATGGTGAGGCTGACGAGCCAGTGGAGCGCGGTCGCGTGCGGGTAGCTCCGAGAGATGAACGACCACCCGAGCATCGCGATCGCGGTGAGCGCGAGGGTGACCGGGAGGCGTAGCGAGATCGTCGAAAAGGCGACCAGCACGAAGACGAGCGTCACCGAATGATTGGGGTTCATCGTCAGACCCGCGAAGATCAGGCTGTGCGCGATCGAGACACCGAAGGCCGCGATCACCACGAAGACTACGTGCCGAGATTCGGCGTCGCGGACGAACGCGAAGAGGCCCGCGAGGCACGCGGTAGCCACGAGCGAGACGATTCCGATCGTTTGCGCTGGCTCGGCAGGGGGGATGAGCCAGTAGACCAAGGCCATGCCGAGGTAGATCAGCGCGAGACCCGGCAGGAGCGCCAGGAGAATGCCTCGCTCACGTTCCGCGAGGACGTGATCAAGACGATGTTCGCGCTCCGCCATCCGCCTGTCTCTATACCAAACAACGCAGCGGAACACTGCGATTGGGACGGAATTTGAGTCCGAGGATGGGGACTGTGCGATGATCTCTAGGTGGGGTGGGAGGCACGTTCTGCGGACTCCGTGGGGCACTCCGCTGGCCTGCCCCGCGACAGATCAACTACCGTTTCCTTTGAGGATGGCGGAACCGACCCGCGACCAGCCATGAGCGACCCATGACGAGCGACAACGAAACGCCTCTCTTTGGCGAGCGAACCGCCGAGCCGTCGTGGCCTCCACCTGCGCCGGGAACCCTGATCGGAAAGCACCATCGGGTGCTCGGAACGATCGGCCAAGGCGGCATGGGGATGGTGTTGCTCGCGTATGATGAGCGGCTCGCCCGGCAGGTCGCGATCAAGCTGATTCGACCCACGATCGTTCAAGACGAAGAGACCCGATCACGGTTCCTCAACGAGGCGCGGGCGATGGCGCGCGTGCGACACGAAGCGGTGGTCGCGGTCTACACCTTTGGTGAGCACGAAGGGCAGCCCTTCTTCGTCATGGAGTACGTGCCTGGGACCTCGCTGGAAGCGCATCTCAACAAGCAACGTGAGCTCTTGCGGATCGATGAGGCGATCGGGATCTTGGAGCGCGTGTGTCGCGGCGTTCAGTCCATCCACGACACGGGCGCGATCCACGGCGATCTCAAGCCCGCCAACATCCTGATCGGTCCCGCGTTCCGCGTATGCGTCGCGGACTTTGGCTTGGCGCTCGACTGGAACGTGGAGCAGCACAGCTCGCTGGGGACCCCCGCCTACTTGGCGCCCGAACGCGTCCGTGGGGATCGCGTAGACCGCGCCGTGATGCCGCTCGCGGATGTCTACTCGCTCGGCGTCCTCGCGTTCGAGCTGTTGGCCGGCGAGCTCCCGTTCGACGCGGACGACACGGCGCGCATCATGATGCAGCACTTGCACAAGGCGGTCCCCAAGATCTCGGAGCGTCGCCCAGAGCTCCCGACGGTCTTTGACCAAGTGATCGCGCGGGCGCTCGCCAAGGACCCGAAGGAGCGCACCGCCTCGGCCGACCAGTTGAGAGAAGAGCTCCTCACCGCGCGTGACGCGTACCGGCCGCCGACGCCCGGCAAGCGGGTCTTGGTGGTCGACGATGATGCGGACTTCCGCGCGCTGGTTCGCGCATGCATCGAGTCTGGCTTGCCGGGCGCGATGATCATTGAGGCGGAGTCGGGGATCTCCGCCCTCACCGCGGTCATGGAGAGCACCTTCGACCTGGCGGTGATCGACCTACACATGCCGCAGATGAACGGGGTCGAGCTCACCGCGAACCTCCGCGCGGTCCCCAACGGCAAGGACCTGCCGATCTTGGTCGTGACCGGCTACGGCGGCGCGTCTGATTGGCAGGTTTTGAGTCAGCTCGGAGCGGACGGCTTCATCGTGAAACCGGTGGAGCCAGAGTCGCTCGTAGCGACCGCTCGTCGGCTCGTCATCGCGGACTAAAGATCGAGATTTAACGCGAATTTTCAAACGTTTCCGGCGCTCGGCCGGATTGACTCGATCCCCCTCTTCAAGTAGGGTCAGGCCAAGTTTCAGACGGACTTTCCGTCCCTCAACAACTCGCGGTCGCTATCAATCTTCCCAGAAAACATGGGGAGTGTGCGGTGCTCTTGGCGGCTCTTGCCGAGAGACGACGACGGGCGGAGAGGGGACCGAGATGAAGGTTCGTTCCTCCAAAAACCCCTCAAAAACAAGGAGTCTGCGTGCAGGCTCAAGATCATCAGTTCAAGGTCGGCGACAAAGCCGTCTACCCTGCCCAAGGTGTCACTGAAGTCATCTCGATCGAAGATCGGGAGTTCGGCGGCAACACGCAGAGTTTCTATGTTCTTCGGGTGATGGACACCGATCGTCAGATCATGGTGCCGGTCAACAACGCGAAGAACGTGGGTCTGCGCCCACCGATCATCGAGAAGGACATTCTCAAGATCGAGGCGATCCTCAAAGAGACCCCGAAGCCCGCCAAGAAGCAGCCGTGGAGCCGTCGTTACCGCGGCTTCATGGAGAAGATCCAGACGGGTGATGTCTTCGACGTCGCCGAGGTCATGCGTGACCTCTACCGGATCAAGTCGGAGAAGGAGCTCAGCCACAGCGAGCGCCGGATCCTTGAGCAAGCTCGCGATCTCATCGTGAAAGAGATCGCGGTCGCGCGGGCGAAGCCAGCCGCGGACGTTCAGGCTAAGATCGAGTCCTTCTTCGACCTTCACTGAGTCCCTTGCTCACGCTCGCTCATCAGACTCCCGACACGAGTCGGGTCGGTCGGGTCGCGGATCCCGATCCCCGTTTTCTAACGGTGGGGTTCGCCTTGCTCCCGGTCGTGTTCGTCGTTTCGTTCGCGGGACCTCGGTCCCTCGCCGGCGCGATCATTCATCTCCTGTTGGCGACCGCCGCGCTCTGCGCGAGCGCGTTCACCAGCCGCGGCCGAGATGATCAGGAACACGACCACCGTGAATCACGTTTTCGATTCGAGCCGAGTGACTGGATGTCTCTTTCTGTGCTCGCGCTCGTCCCCTTTCCCCTCGTCTCTGATGTCACCACCGCACGGCTCGCGCTCGCGGCCGGGGTGCTGATCACGGCGTCTGTCCTCGCGCACCGAACCGGAACAACGCTCCGCGGGCTCTCGCTCGTCAAGGCGCTCGCTCCGTTCGCGCTCGCGCTCCCCTATCAACTTCTCTTCACCCGCTAGCCGGGTCGCAGGTCACTCATGCCCAACAGCAGCTTGCTCATCAATGTCGACGTCGGGGAAACCCGCGTCTGCCTGATCGAAGACGGAACGCTCGGAGAGCTCACCGTCGAACGAAAAACGGATCGCTCTCCGGTCGGCAACATCTACGTCGGGAAGGTCACGCGGGTTCTCTCCGGGATGCAGGCGGCGTTCGTCGACGTCGGTCTGGATCGCGCCGCGTTTCTTCACGTCGAGGATCTCCTCCCCCGCGAAGGGAAAGAGGACGACCTCTCCAAAGACGAGAAAAAGAAGAACGCCAAGAAGGGCGGTAAGAAGTCCCGGAAGCGCACCACGCGTAAACGGGTCTCTCGCGACACCCCGATTCGCGATGTGATCCGCGAGGGCCAAGAGCTCGTCGTTCAGGTCTCCAAGGGCCCCATCAGCACAAAGGGCGCGCGCGTCACCAGCCACATCTCGCTCCCCGGTCGCTACGTCGTCTACATGCCGACCGTGGAGTCGATCGGGGTGTCCAAGCGCATCGGCGGAGAGCGCGAGCGGAAGCGTCTCAAGGAGGTCGTCGAGTCGATCCGGCCGCCCACCGGTGGCGTGCTCGTGCGCACCCTGGGTCAGGGGCTCACGAAGAAGAAGCTCAAGGCGGATATTGGCTATCTCGTTCGTTCCTGGGAGCGCACCCAGGAGAACATCGCCGCGAAGGGCAAGCGTCGGCCGAAGGTCCCGCGGCTCGCCTACGAAGAGCCGGACATCGTGCTCCGGACCGCGCGGGATCAGTTCTCCGACGACATCGACGAGATCGTGATCGACGATCCCAAAGAGTACGAGCGGCTCAAGGAGTTCCTCAGCGCGTTCCTCCCTGAGCGCGCGGCCGATGTGCGGCTCTACGAAGGCGCCGAGCCGCTCTTTGACGAGTACGGCGTGGAAGACGAGATCTCACGTGCGCTCGCGCGGAAGGTCCCGCTCCCAAGTGGCGGTCACCTGATCATCGATCAGGCCGAGGCGCTCACCGCGATCGACGTCAACACCGGGCGCTTCACCGGAAAGGGCAAGGACGTCGAGGAGACGATCTTCCAGACCAACCTGGAGGCCGGCAAAGAGATCGCGCACCAGCTTCGCTTTCGGAACATTGGCGGCCTCATCGTTCTCGACTTCATCGACATGGAGAAGGCCGGGCACCGCGACAAGGTCTACAAGGCGTTCCTGAAGGAGCTGAAGAAGGACAAAGCGAAGACGACCGCGGTCCGGATCAGTGAGCTTGGGTTGGTCGAGATGACCCGGAAGCGGACCCGTGAGTCGCTCGGCCGAACGCTCAACGAGCCCTGTTTTTACTGTGACGGGACCGGCCGGTTGAAGAGCAAGGCCACCATCTGCCACGAGATTTTCCGGCAGCTCTCGCGAGAGCGGGACGGCCTCCCGGGGTACCTCATCACCATCTCGGCGCATCCCGCGGTCTGCGACATGCTCGAGCGTGAGCAAAAGGCCCCGCTGGCCGAAGCGGTCAAGCGTCTGCAGCGACGTATCGAATTGCAGCCGCGGAGCGACTATCATCTTGAGCAGTTCGACCTGACGGCGGGTTGAGCGATCTTGGTAGCCGAAATCTCGCAGCCGCGGGGAGCATCGTGACGGACCCAGACAGCAACAGCAGTGAAGGTCAGCGCTCGGAAGAGCGCATCACGATCAACAAAGAGTTCGAGTCGTTTGACGCGTTCATCCATGAGTACGTGACCAACATTTCGCGCTCCGGTGCGTTCGTGAAGTCGAAGCAGCCGCTGCCCATCGGTACGCGTGTCGATCTCAAGTTCACCGTGATCATGGACGACATCGAGACGATCGAAGGCGTGGGCGAGGTCGTGCGTGTGCAAGACGACCCGCCGGGAATGGGCGTCGTGTTTCGTGAGCTGAGTGAATACTCCGAGCGCTTGCTGGCGCGGTTGCTCACGCGCGCGGGGTCGCCTGACGAGCGAGAGTGACGTGAAGAAGCTGAGCGAACTGTCTGATCGGGAGCTGCAACAAGAGCTGGTGCGACGCCGCCGCGCGCGCGCCAATGGCCGAGGCGGAGCGGCGCTTCGCGATCGGCGCGTGTCGCCGAAGCGGAAGCAGGTGGAGCAGTGGTACGCCAACCTTGAGCTCCACACCGCGGCGACGCTGGACGAAGTGAAGCGCGCGTACGAGCGACTGATGAAGCGCTACAACCCGGAGAAGCACAAAGGGGACGCGGAGCGCTACAAGGCCGCGTCAGAGCTCGCCGGCTCGCTCACGGTCGCCTATCACGGGTTGGTCGATTTCCTTGAGCAGACGAAGTAGCCGAACCGGCATCGGGAAGCTCGCGACCGTCACTCGCTAGCCACGCGGCGCGCGGGGCGGGGCAGATGAAACGCAAGACGGTGTCCGCGCGAGGGCTCGCGATCTCCGTGACGTACTTGTCGACGCGGCGCAGCGTGACCTGACTCGCCGCGGGGATCGTCGCGTCTTCGCAGCGCTCCTGACCTCGTTCGCTGTTGAGCGTCACCATGACCGCGAGCAGAGACCACTTTAGCTGTTGGGAGACCAGCGGACGCAGGAGCTCGAGGTCCGCGCGAACGAGATCCTTGAAGACGCGATCGTCGGAGGTCCCGAGCTGCTCTTCGGCGAAGTCGACACAACCCTTCGCGGCTCGCTCCGGCGGACAGTAGCGCCGCCGGAGCGCATCGTTGTCGCGGCTGGCGGGCGTCTCGCGAAGCGCCGAGTAGGGCGCCGGCTCGTAGCGGGAGAGGCGACCCAGCGCGACGCGTAACGCCACCGCGTCCTCCTCTGCGATGTTCGTGACCAGCAGCCAGGTCATCAGCTCGGTCAAGATCGGTTCGGTCCCGACGTGGACCGCGAGCTGACCTACCGCGTTCGCCTCCGCCCGGAGATCCCGCAGCATCATCAAGGTGGCGGCGATGAGCTCGATCGCCGCGGCCGGACGCTCCGCGCGGATGTGAGCGCGCGCGAGCACGACCGCGGCTCGGCTCAGCCCGTGGCTCACGTTCCGCGCATCGCTCGCCGAGAGGGTGTGGCAGCTACCTTCGCTCTGCGCGATGTCGGCCGCGATCCGTGGGAGCGCCGCGCACGCGAGCTCCGTCTCGAAGAGCGCCGCGGGGACCTCGCCCGGCCCGTAGCTCGGCGCAAAGGGGACGAGGTAACGCGAGCCGGTGGCTTCTGGGAAATTGATCCGAAAGAAGCGCCCCCCGACGTCACCATAGAGCGCGCGCGTGACCTCGGTTCGCTCCGCCGACGCGATGCAGCCTTGAAGCGCGACGAGGGAAGCGGTGAGGTCGCCTTCGGTCGTGGCGGCGTTGGGATCGAGCGGCCCGCGCTTGCACTCGCTCGCGACCGCGGGCGGTCTCGCTTCGGCAGTCACCGCGGGTGTCTCTTGTCGTGCGTCTTGGAACGAGCGGTACGCGAGCGCGGCGATCGCGATCACAACGAGCGCGCCCACAAAGAGCGGTGCACGCGAGGGGCCGCGCGGCGGAGGAGGTGGAGCCGTTGGCGGTGCGCTTCCTGGACCTCGTCGCCCTTGTGCGCGTCGCTGCTGCTGGCGAGTCACGCCGCTCAGTGAACGATCACGAAGCCTTGCTGAATCAGCTGAACCAGCACTCGCGTCGTATCGAGGTCACTCGCCGGGTACGCGTTGAGCACGTTCTGAACAACGGACTCATCGTGAACGAGCTGGAGCATGTCGATGATGTCCGGCTCAAGCTCGCTGACCTTCCCCGGCAGCGGACGAGCGAGGCGAACGGTGGCGCTCGGCTCGGGCATCAGGTCGGCGAAGCGCATGCGCTCGTCGAGCTGCCGCATCCCCTCCATCAAGAGCGCCTCGGTGCTCGCCTCGATGCGCTGCGGGAACTCGCGGTCGACCGGCGGGTCCATGTCGAAGGTGCCGTGGTTCCACATGAGCAACCGGTAGAACGCCTTCTCCGGCTCCATCGAGAGACCCTCGATCGAGGCGTAGGCGACCGCGCCCTTGTCGAGGAACACGTGTCCGATCTTCTTGTCCATGCGGATGCTGAGCACCCCAGACTTCTTGGACGCGCTAAAGAGCTGGAGCAGGTCGGGGAGCGGGACCTCCGCGATGGAGCCCGTCATCGTCCGCACCTGCGTCGTGCGGCGCGCCGCGGAGACGTCGCGCAAGTGGTTGCGCGCTTCGTCGAGCGTCGCGGGATCGTCCGTCGCGACGAGCTTGATGATGCTCGTGCCGATCAGGATGCGATCGCCTTCGCCGAGCTCCGTCTGCTTGATCTTCTCGCCGTTGACGAAGCTGCCGTTGGTGGAGCCGAGGTCTTGAATGCGAATCGACTCCGTCGAAACGGTGATCTTCGCGTGGCGCCGCGAGACCATGTCTTCGACGAGGACCATGTCGAGCTCGCTCGATCGCCCGATGACCACCTCTCCGTGTGACGGCAAGGGGAACTCGCCGCCCTGGTATTTCCCCGAGATGAATCTCAAGGCGAACGGACGTGCGGGGGATTGCATGGGCGAGGTGGGGGGTTCCAAAGCGACGAGGGTGGCTCGTTTCAGCCACTGGAATTTAGCACGGTAGTGGGGCCCGTCGGACCAGGTCAAGCATGATAAAAAGGACCCGATGTGGTGGGCCCACCTTCGCACGGTTTTCGTGGCGCCACGGGCCGTCGACGTTCATTGCGTCAGCCAAGAGGCTGCGCGTCCATCGATCGCGGCACGTCCCGGACTTGGCTGGCTTTTCCTTTGTGTCGGCCTCTTTGTGCTCTTTGGGGCCCAAGAGGCGAGGGCTCAGGTGAACGACGTTCGGATCGATTACCGGACGGTTCGTACTGAACACTTCGCGATCCACTACCACGAGCCGCTGGGCGTGGTGGCGCGCCGCGTCGCGGAGGTCTGCGAGGACGCCTACACGCGGCTGACTCCCGTGCTGGAGCACATCCCCGACGAGATCACCCACGTCGCGCTCTCGGACGGAACCGACTCCGCGAACGGCTCCGCGACCTCGCTGCCGTACAACACGATGAACCTGTTCATCTCGGCGCCTGAAGATCTCACGCCGCTCGGGGACTACGACGATTGGCTCAGCGAGCTGATCATTCACGAGTACACCCACGTCCTTCACCTCGACACGTACTCGGGCATCCCGGCCATCATCAACACGATCCTCGGGAAGGTCTACGCGCCGAACCTGGTTCAGCCGCGTTGGTTCATCGAGGGGCTCGCCGTCCATGAGGAGTCACGCGAGACCACCGGCGGGCGACTTCGCTCGACCATGTTCGAGATGTACATGCGGATGGCGACGCTCTCAAACTCGCTCTTGCGTATCGACGAGCTCAGCAACGATATCGATCGCTGGCCTCGCGGGACGTCCTGGTACCTCTACGGCTCTCGTTTCGTGGAGTACATCGCGGAGCGATACGGACGCGAGGTGCTCACGACCATCTCGCATGGCTACGGGCGCCAGGTCGTCCCGTACTCCATTAACCGAGTGGCGCGACGAGCCACGGGCAAGACCTTCGTTGAGCTCTACGATGACTGGCGCGATCATCTCCGCGAGAAGTACATCGCCGAGCGCGAGACCGTCGACGCGCGTGGTCGGATCGAGGGGAGGCGCCTCACGAGCCACGGCGAGACCGCGCGAACGCCGCGCTACTTACGCGATGGACGTGTCGCGTACTACGCGAGCGATGGTCGCAACGATTCACAGATCCGCGTGATCGACCTCGACGGCGGTGAGCCCGAGACGCTGACGCGCACCAGCGGCATCGGCACCTTCGCGGAGCACCCGGACGGACGGATCATCCATCAGTCAGTCGACGCGGTCCGGGACATCTACTTCTACAAAGATCTCTTCGCCGTCACACCCGCGACCGGTGAGCGCGTCCGCTTGACCAACGGGCTGCGCGCTCGTGAGCCTGACATCTCCCCGGATGGTCGCCGCGTCGTCTTCACGGTTGGCTCCACGGGCACGACCCACTTGATGATCGCGGACCTCGAAGACGTCGAGGAGTCGCGGCAGATGTTGGTTCGAAGCGGTCGCTTTGAGCAGGTCTACACGCCGCGCTTCTCGCCGGACGGCACGAAGGTCGCCTACAGCGTGTGGCGAGAGGGCGGGTTCCGCGATGTACACGTGCTCGACCTGGAGCGCGGTACAACGGATGAAGTCACGCGCGACCGCGCCATGGACACGGGGCCGACCTGGTCACGCGACGGAGAGACGCTCTACTTCTCCTCCGACCGCACCGGGATCGCGAACATCTACGCCTTCTCCTTCGAGACCCGCGAGCTCAAGCAGGTCACGAACGTCATCGCGGGCGCGTACTCACCGCACGTCTCCCCCGACGGAACGCGGATCGTCTACGTGGGCTACACCGATCGAGGCTTCGATCTCTACGAGATCGTGATCCGGCAAGACCAGTTCCTCGAGGCGCTCCCGAGCTACACCCGCGGCGCCGCGCGTCCCGTCACGAGCCGCGTCCTCAGCTCCACCGCGTACCGGCCGCGCGCGACCCTGGTACCCCGCAGCTTCCTGCTCGACTTTCGGAGCGATCATCCGCTCGGTCCGCAGCTTGGCTTCACGATCGGCGGCGAAGACATCATCGGGTTCCACACCTACTCCGCGCGGCTCGGCGTGAGCGTGACCTCAGGCGCGGTCGAGGGCCAAGTGGACTGGCGCTACAACCGACTCGCGATGCCGCTGCGCCTGCGCCTCTATCGGCAGCAACGCGTTCGCGACGACTTCTTCATCGAAGGTGAGGCGCGCGAGTACATCGAAGACTCCGTCGGTGGCGAGCTGGGGATCTCCTATCGCTTCCCGCGCTCCTTTCACGTCGAGACGTTCTCGCTCTCCTATGGCTTCAACTATTCGCGGACGCGTGAGCCCTTCCGCGGCCTTCTCGATCCGAACGACCCGCCGCCGACGTTTCCCTCGCTCGGGTTGAGCGGCGTCGTGCGCGGGTCGTGGAGCTACTCCGACGCCCGGCGCCACATCTACGACATGACGCCTTCCGAGGGGCGGAACTTTGGTTTCGGCTTCACCATCACGCACCCTCTCTTTGGTTCGGAGCAGCGATCGCTGAGCGCGTCATGGGCGTTCACGCGTTACCTCGAGGCGCCGTGGAAGCAGCACCACATCTTCGCGCTTCGTTATGGCGGCGGCATCGCGAGCGGCCGACGCGGCGTGTTCCTCGCCGGCGGGTTCCCGAACGCCTCCTTCGTAGACGGCTTGCTCAACGGGACGCGACTCGGCGGCGTGGCGCTTCGCGGCTATCCCGTGGCGCACCGCCGCGGCAATCAACTGCACCTCGTTCAGCTTGAGTACCGCTTCCCCATCACTCGACTCATGGCGGGGCCGCAAACGCTCCCGGTGTACCTCAAGCGCGTATACGGCGCGGTCTACGTCGACTATGGAAACGCGTTCGACGGACGGCTGCGGATCGAGGACTTCTTGGTCGGCTTCGGCGCTGAGCTCTTCTTGGACTTCACGCTCGGCTACTTCTTGAACTTCACGCTCCGCGCCGGTGTCGCGTATGGCCCGATGGAGGGCGGCGGCGTGAAGCCGTACTTCTCGCTCGGGGTACCCTTCTAGCGGTGCGGGTACGCGCAGCATCACGGGGCTCTTGATGGACGAACTCAAGCTCAATCGTTTTCGAAAGCGCTCCGGTGAGCTGGTGCTCGAGGAGTTCTCGCATTGCGAGGTTCCCGCGGGCTGCGGCGGCGCGGTGCTGCGCTGGAACCGTAAAGACACCCCGGCGACCTTTGACTACTCGCTCTTGTGCGAGAGCGGGAAGCCGGACGTGGCGATCGATGGACGGCGCCCCGAGCGACACCGCGTGACGGTCGCGCCCGGGCCCCATGTGTTCGCGTTCACGCTGACCACGCGCGGCCGCGCAAATGTGATCCTCTCGATGCGCGGAACCCACCGGCCCACGATGCTCCTGCTGAGCACCCCCGGAATGTTGATGAGCGCGTGGGGCGAGCGGGCGGACTGGACCGGGGTCGAGGAGGACGACGCGGGGTTCACGCCGATGGTGTTGGGGACCGCGGTGAGCTCTATGAAGAAGTCGTGGTCGTACGGCAGCCTCGTGAGAGCCGGGGCCGCGCCGGTGGCGCCCGCGACCAAAGGCGTGGGCAAGCAACGGCTCGTGGTCCGCTTTCGGTTCGCGCTGACCCCGAACGGGCTCGTCTTCGGAGAGGGGACATGAGCGCGCTCGTCTTGATCCCGCAGCACTTCGGTTCGCTGCTCTTCGATCGCGGCTCATCTCGCTACTACCCTTTCGACCAAGAGGCGACGTCGTTCCTGCGAAGGCTCATCACGACGCCTGATGATGTCGTGGTCAGCCAGAGCGAAGACCCAGAGACGGCGGTCGCGTTCCTGCAGCAGATCGGACCGCTCTCGTTCCTCCGTCCCGACGGACGTCTGGCCGCGACGGTGCTCAACGCCGTGCCGCCCGAAGATCACTTGCTCGGACCGCTCGCGGTGCACGTGGAGGTCATCGCGAAGTGCAACCTCGCGTGCACTCATTGCTTCGCAGATCCGCTCCCCCGCGGAGGCCGTGACGCGCTCACGTGCGCGGAGCTCGATGACCTCTTCGGTCAGCTCGCCGCGCTCGGTTCGTTTCGGCTCGGGCTCACGGGAGGCGAACCGCTCCTGCGTAAAGACATCCTCGAGATCATCGACGCCGCGCTCGGCCATGGGCTTCATCCGTGCATCACGACCAACGGCTTCTTCTTGACCGACCAGGTCGCGCGCGCGCTCGGGAAACGGGACATGGTCTGGATCAACGTGAGCCTCGACGGCGCGACCGCGGCGCGGAACGACGCGATCCGCGGTGCTGGCTCGTTCGACACGGTGATCTCCAGGCTGAAACATCTACGCGACCACGCCCGCTTTACGCTCGCGTTCACGATCACCAAAGACAACGTCGACGAGGTGGAAGACTGCGTCGCGCTCGCCGAAGAGGTCGGCGCGCAGACCGCGGTCTTCCGCCCGATCTATCCCACCGGGGCCGCGCTGAAGCGACCCGAGCTGATGCCCGAGTTCAGCGCGTACCAACGCGCGCTCGCCAAGATCGAAGCGCTCGCCGACCGCCGGTCGTCTGGACCCTCCCCCGGGCGCCTCCTTGAGCCGTTCAGTCCGCGGGCGCGACAAACGAAAACCGGGCGCGTGTTTGTCGGGAGCGGATGCGGCGCCGCCAACACGGTCTGCTCGGTCGCGATCGACGGTCAGGTCAACCCGTGTTCTTTCCTCGGCGAGCGCTTTGAGTCCGGCTCGATCCGCGCGCGTCCGTTCAAGGAGCTCTGGGACGAGGGCGCTTCGTTTTTGAAGTTGAGAAACGCGTCTGGCGAAGCGTTCTCGACGGGCTGCCGCGCGCGCTCGCTCGCCGCGAGCGGATCGGTTCACGCCCGAGACCCGTGGGAGCGCGAATGGACCGAAGGCCCCGCGCCGTCACGCGTTCTCGAGGTGCTCGTTGACTGACAAGCGCCGCCTCGCCGATGAGCTTGACGCCGCCGTGCGGGGCGGTGAGACATGGCGAAAGTCTGAGCTCCTCAACGTGCTCGATGAGCTCGCGCGCGACGACCACGGGCTCGAGTGGCGCTACATCCCAGGCGGAGCGTTTCGCATGGGCAGCGAGGAAGGCGATCTCGACGAGCGCCCCGCGCGCGACGTGTTCGTCGATGGGTTCTTCATGAGCGCGACCACGCTGAGCGGAGCGGACTACGCGCGCTTGATCGCGTCCGCAGAGACCGCAGAGCAGCCGCGCTTTCGGCGGATGGTGCTGCGGAAGATGCGCGGGTACTACGGCGGCTGGGACGAGGACGAGCAAGCGGTGAAGCCGTTGGTGTCGGCGTCGTTCGAGGAGGCCCGCGAGCTCACCGCGCACTTGTCGATCTCGACGCCCGGATCGCTCGTCTGTGATCTGCCGACCGAGGCGCAGTGGGAGCGCGCCGCGCGTGGGCTCCTTCATGGAGCGCGCTATCCGTGGGGCGACGAGGATCCGACGGACGCGCTCTGCGATTTCGACAACCTCGACGAACCGAAGGTGAAGCCGAGCCGCTCCCTGCCGCCAAACGACTATGGCCTCTACGGGATGAGCGGCGGCGTATCCGAGTGGTGTCGCGACCATTACGACGCGCGGTTCTACGAAGACGGAGAGCGTGACAACCCTGTCTGTCGGTTGCCGGCCGAAGTCCTCGAAGCGCTGGGCGCGCCCCGCTACGTTCTTCGCGGAGGGTCCTGGGCCGACTGCGCAGAAGCCTGCCGGGTCAGCTTTCGGCACGCCTCGAAATCGGAGTACAGGCGAGGCGAACACGTCATCGGCGTGACGACCCCGACCATCGGAATCCGACTCGTGCTCCGCGGCGCCTCGACACCGTGACGGTCTGTAGGCGCGTCACCTTCAAGGAGACAGCGCGAGCACGCTAGATCGGCGCGCAGTTCAGCTTCGCGACCGAGAGCGGGTTTCCGTCTCGCCGCGGCGTGGCCTCATTGAAGATCCCGAACACCTCGCCTTCATCGGTCACGATCGCGTGATCGAGCGACGGGGCGACGAGTTCCCATATCATCGCGCCGGACTCGTCGAGCTGCGCGAGGTACCCCTCTTGAACGGGCCGTTCGTCGAGCAGCGCCCGCGCGCGAACTCCGCTCATGAGGTAGCCCCCGCCTGGGTGCGGTTCGAGCAAGGTGGACTCGCCGTAGTAGCCGACCTCGGGCTCAAAGTTGGTCGGCCCCGAGGTTCGTTCGCCATCGCGATCAAAACGAACCACCCACCGCCCGCTCGGGTCGGCTGGAAACCCTCGCCCGACGTCTCGTCGAACGAACATCAGGAAGTAGCCGCGGTCGGTCGCGAAGAGGCGGATGTTGTTGAACGGCTTGAACGTCGTGGCGCCGCTCGGGAGCGAGGAGACCGTTTCGTTGACCACGCGACCCTCTTCATCGACGACGAACAGGAAGAGCTCGGAGACCCCGTCCTCGACGCGGATCACCGCGACCGCCGCTTCGTCTCCCCGCGCGACCATCACGGGTGCGCTGAGCGGGGTGAGGTCCGCCCCCACCCGATCCGAGAGCGACGACGTGAGCCTCACCGGAGTCTCATCGAGACGCGCGAGGCAGATCCCGCGACCGTCACACGAGTACGCGACGAGCGTGGTGCCGGTCGCGAAGGTGGCGACGGAGGGGCGATAGCGGTTGTCTCGGACCCGCTCGATGGGCGTGAGCTCCACGCTCGTTACCGTCGCGTCGAACCGGCCGGCGGAGACCCACGAGCCGCCCTCGTTCGTGATGATCGTGCCGGCGCTGTAGCCTCCGTCTTCGTCACGCCGAACCGAGGGGAACCAACCCTGCAGCTCGCTTGTCGACGCGGGTCGCCATGGCCCGCGGGTGGCGCGACCGTCGCCTGCCAGTGGCCGGAGGAAGAGGTTCTCTTCCGTGCGCGGGTTGATCCGCATGAGCGCCCGAAGACCGTCGCTGGTCTGAAGCAACCGCGACACCGGAACCCAGCCGGTCGGCTCATCGGCATCGTCGCGAATCATGGTCGCGGGAAAGAACACGGTCCCGGGAACTCCCTCATCCACGCGTCCGTCTTCATCATCGTCGAGGCCGTTGCACAGCTCCGGGGTCGCGGGAGCGCCGGCGTCTCGGGGAAACTCGTCGAGAGAAGAACGCGCGCCGCAGCCGAGGAGGGCGAGCGCGAACGCGAGGAGAACAACACAGCGCATGGCCAGAGCGTACCGCGTCGAGCCTCCGTTCCGATCGCGAGTGGATCGGGTCGACGTGTTCGTTTCGCCAGCAGCAACACCATGGAGCACTGGACGTCCCGGACGGCATCTACCAGGTCCGCGTCATGGCGACGGATGTCGCGAGTGGCTGCGTGTTCACAGACGTCGGGACGGGCCGCATGCTGTAGTTAGCGCGGATCGAAGAGCGGCGCCGCGCAGATGCTGACGCGCGTGATCGCCGTCGCGATCACGTCGTCCTTTACGCGAGACAATGTGACTCTGGAGACGCGTTCTTCATCCCGTAGCGCGTCGCGTTTGGTCCTCAGCATCTCCGCCACCACACCGGCGCACTCGGACGCGAGCCGCCACGCGAGCTCGGGCGCGAGGTCCGAATGTACGCGCGAATCCTCTCGCTTCAGATCGCACGAGAACACACAGTGGCTCGCTTGATGAAACTCGACGTGCACGCCGTCCCGAGCGTACGCCGATCGCCCAAACTGAACTGTTGTGGTGAACTCGCCGATGTCGGGCACGTTGTGGAGGACCACCTCAAACGACACACCGTCGGGCGCGTAGCGACGCGCGCGCAAGAGCGCGTTGAACTCCCGAAGCGCGCGCTTCTTGAGCGAACCGCCGGGGAGCCTTGACCATGAATGTTTGCGCGGCAGGTCCGCGTAGATGTGGACCTTCTGCTTTGTGCCGAAGACCGTCGGCGAGTACCGACCTTTGAACGAGTGGCCATCGCCGTAGATCAGTTCGCGGCGCCTCGCGTTCACGAAACGCAGAACGCCGTGTGCGGCCGTGAGGTAGCGCTCGGCATCCTCGCGAGAAGGGACAACCTCTTCGCCGCGGCACAGCTTCTCGAACACCCAGCCATCGGGCGCGCAGAAAAACGTCACGACCGAACCCTGCTCGGCTTGGTCAAGGGGCTCGGGCGAGAACAAGAACCCGGGATCCGCTTTTAGGACCCACGCGGTGGTCTCGAACGAGAGCGAAGGGATCTTCACCACAAGGCCGAACCCGCCGTGAAGCACCTCGGCCAAGCCCGGCGGCACCAGCGCTGCCAGCTCGCCGCACTCGCGGCTTATCTCGGGGTCGAGCTCAGGAGGCGCGTTACCCGCGAAGCGCTCATTGAGAGCAATCGCGAACGCGTCGACCTCGGGCGTCTTCCCGACCGTCACCGACATCGACAGCGCCGACCGAACCCGCATCGCGACTGAACCTTGAGCGACCACGTTCGTCGCGACCGGGATCGACTCACGCTCCGCAAGAGCAACCGCCGCCTCATAGCTCGACTGGATCTCCCCGAGCGTCAAAGGACCCGCGTGCCCGGAAGCCGACGCAAAGAGCACAACGCCACTCGGCGTCGTCCAGATCCCCATCGTATGGCCCGACGGCTCAAAGGTCCGCTCGCCGAACTGCCAGTTCATCAAGGCGAGGATACTCGGAGGGGCGGCAGGGAAGCGAAGTGTTCTACCAAGCGTGCGCTCGCTCGCGCGTTTCCGACACCTGGGACGAGCGTACTTGAACGCTACTCGTCTTCGTCGCGCGTCAGCTTCTGCGCGTCGTTCAGGAAGCGGTCGAAGTCCGATTCAAACGACTGGTCCTGAATCGGTCGGAAGCTCGCGTACTCCGCTTCCGCTTTGAGCTTGGCCTCAAGCGCGCTGACCTTGCCTTTGTCACTGAGGATGTCGTAGGCGCTGAGCTGCAGAAACCCGTCCAAGAACGTCGACCATTCATCCATGGTCGTCACGATCCCGCGCTGCGCACGGTTCTCAGCGAGGTCGAGGTACGCAGAGACGATTCGTCCCAGCTCCCGTAGCTCGTCTTCGCTCAAGTAGTTCTTCGCGACGCTCACGTCGGACTTGAGGATCTTTCCATCGGGTGCGCGCTTCCAGGTCTGTAGACCCATGTTTAGCGCGGTCGCGTCGGCGGCACCATGGATGCGCTCGGCCGCCGTCTCCCCGGTTATCGCGAAGAGCAACTTGTTTTGGACGCTTGCGAACAACGTTCGAGTGAGGTCGGCGCTCGCGTCGTAGTCGGAGGAGAGCGCGTAGAGGTCGGTGACCTTTTGGTAGAACCGCCGCTCGCTGATGCGGATCTCGCGGATCCGCTCAAGCAGCTCGTCGAAGTAGTCTTTCCCAAAGAGGGCCTGGCCGCGCTTGAGCCGCTCGTCGTCGAGCGCGAAGCCCTTGATCATGTACTCGCGGAGGACCTTGGTGGCCCACACGCGGAAGGCGGTCGCGCGCTTGGTGTTGACCCGGTAGCCAACCGCGATGATGGCGTCGAGGTTGTAGAAACGCGTCTCGTAGGACTTGCCGTCGGCGGCAGTTGTTACGCTTTTTGTAACAACTGCTTTCTCTAACAATTCCGAGGACTCAAAGATGTTCTTGAGGTGTCGGCTGATCGTCGCGACCGTGACCTGAAAGACGCTCGCCAGCTCCTTCTGCGCAAGCCAAACCGTCTCGTCTCGCACGAGAACACGAACCTCGATCCCGCCGCTTGGAGCGTTGTAGAGAATGAAGTTTTGGTGCGGCGGCGATGTGAGCTTGTCGGTCACGTCGAGACCTTCGCACAACGCTGTGACGAGTTCACGGATCGGATCGACTGCTTCCGTGTCTACCTCGAACCGGCTTGCAGTCCGTCTACGATCCGAACGTGCGCGCGGTTTTCCTCGAACGTATGAGCGTCAGCGTCGAGAGTCGCGGGCGAGGCGGCCGCGCGATACGCTCACGACGTGGATCTGCGAAGTGAAAAAGGCGGTCTCGCGCTGAACGTGAACGACCACGAACCTGGCTTCGTGATCGAGTACGTCGGCGGCACTCGAACGCGCTACTTGCTCAGGAATGAGCCGATCCGCTACGCGCAGATCGCGAATGCGTACGAAGGCGTGCATCACATCTGCGTCGAGCCCAGCGAACCGCTCGCGATCGTCCCGCCCATTCGTGCTCAACAAGCACGCGCGCTCGGACAGTCGCTTGCACTTCGCGCAAGCGCTCCTGGCATCGGACGGCTCGCCTCTCGCGCGCGGGACGTATCTCCTTTCCGAACGCCCAGAGAAGCCTGGCATTCACGGACGAGAGTTCTCGTTCGAGCAAGACGGGTTGCCCTCACGGGGACACGGCGAGGCTCACGCTTTCAACGAGCGGCCGGTGTTTCAAGATGACTGGCGCTACAACGGAAGCGGCCGCATTCTCGCGCTCCGCGGTCGTCCACCGGAACACGACTCCCGCGTCAAAGCGTTCCGAAAACAAGTGCGCGACGGAACCCTCCCGCCGCTCCTCGTCTACTTCGTCTCCGTCCTCGACGCCTTCCTCTTGCTCGACGGCCACGCGCGACTCGCCGCCGCGCTCCTCGAAAAAGCCAGCCCGCGCGTCATCGCGCTCGCCCACATCACCGAAGAAGAAGTCGACCTGAGTGACGACTGGCGGAAAGAAGCCCAAGCGCGCTACGAGCGCCTCTTCGCGGAGCACGGACACAAGCTGAGCTTGAACACGCGGAAAGAAGAAGGACGCCGACTCGCGCACGCCTTCGCGCCTTTTCGGTCAAGCACGACGCGAGCGAAGGCGAGGACGGGGTTGAGCGAGCAATGGGAGCGCGAGGTGCGCGCGCTGGTGGGCGATCGGGCGTTCGAGCAGATGACGATTCGATGAGGGCGGTAAGCCAGCGCGACGACGATCGAGGCGTTATCGGCGGGCGGATTGGTGTAGGGCGCAGTTCGCTCGTCGCAGCAGAGGAGGGTGAGCGCGCGGAATCACGCCGATGGTCTCAGTCGGGGGCGTACATCTCGCGAGCGACATGGTCGGCAAGCTCTGCCCCCATCCTGTCGCGAGCTCGCTTGATGCGCCGTTTGATCGTCGCCTCACTGACCTCGAAGATCGCGGCGACCTGTTTGTTGCTCAAGCCCTCGCTGTAGTGCAACTCGAACGCGTCCCACTCTTCAGCGCTCACGGCTTCTTGTGCGCGGGCGATCGCGTCAACACGAGCCTCGCGGGTAGCGACACCGGTCACCGTCGTGATCGCATGGAGCGCGGGGTCGAAGCTCGGGTGCTTGCGCCGGAATACGTCCGCGATCTTGTTGCTCGCGGTCTTGTAGGCGTACTCGATCGGCCGCGTGTTGAACGGACCTTGCTTCGCTCTTCGGATGACCGCGGCGAGGGTCTCTTGCGCGATGTCGTCCGCATCCGATCCGACTCGGCGTTTTGCGTACCTGTAGATCGATCCGCGGATCTCCAGGAGCGTATGCTCGTCGATTGGCATGGATGGCGCTTTCGTCACTCTGGACACTCCTCTCTGCGTGCGTACTTGTTAACTCCTTGGGTTAGACGGAATGTCACCTTCGTCTGACGTCCTTCTCGAGAGAGAGTGGCCGTGCGCTCGTGTTCGCCGACTCCTGCTACGTAGGTCTGGTCGGAGTCTCGGTATTGGTATCCGAAATCATGCAATGCCTTCCTCAGGCGCTCCCGGCCGAGCAAGCTTCTGAACGAGACCTGGAACGGACGTTCCTCGAAGAAGTGGATATGAACGCGATCGCGACGACTCGATCCATTGTCGACGTTGGACGGCCCCGCGTACTTCGGCGCGACTCGATGCTGGCATGAGCTTCGACCCGGTTCGCGATCGAACCGGCTCTGATGCCTGAACTCCACGGGTGTCATGTCCCAGTCGAAGTCTAGCTCCGTGAGCGACTGTACCGCGTTGCGAGGTTCGGTCGCGATCGGCGTGCGCCCGTCGCCTCTCACGTCCACGCCGCTGGACATAACGCTCGGCGCCACCCAGCGCTGAGCGACAAAAAACATCGACACAACACCGAGGGAGAGCAGCGCGACACCGAGGCCGCCGAAAAGCGCGAGCCGCGCTGTGGTTCTTGAGCGTGGTTGAAGCGTGGCTTCGGAGACCATCACGGGAGACCTAGGCGACGCTTCTCTGACCAAGACATGCTGAAGCTCAGCCAGCGACGCATACCGGTCAGCCGGATCCACGCTCAGCGCTTTCGTCAGCGCCGACGCGATGCGATTCGGAGAGTCTGCCTTCTGACCGAACCTCGGTCTCGTGCCGAACAACGCCTCCCACAACGACGCGGCGAACGCGTACTGATCCGTCTTCCGAGAGCGTTGCTTTTGGTATGCCTCTGGCGCGAGGTAGCCGTCGGTACCGCGAACGTACGTGTCTGCCATGCAGGCCATCGACATCAGCGACTCGCTCGGCACCAGCTCCTTCGCGAGACCGAAGTCGACAAGCACGGGGCGCCGCTCGACGACGATCACGTTGTCTGGCTTGAAGTCGCCGTGGATGAGACCGTGTTCGTGAAGCGCGATGAGTCCGTCGAGCGCGCCTCGATAGATCGACAGCAGCTCTTCCGTGTTCTTCCCGCGCTGCCACGCGCGCAACGTCACGCCGTCGAGCAAGGCGAGGGCGGCGAAGCCGACCCGGAGCCGCGCGCTCCCGACGATGAGCTCGACGTCGCTCTCCGCGTCGAACACCTCGACGATGTTTGGATGCCTTAGACGCGCGAGGCTCCGCGCTTCGTCCGTCGCATGGTGATCGCGATCGACAACCTTGATCGCGATCGTTCGCTGAAGCTTTGCGTCGAACGCCTCGCAGACGACACCAAAGCCTCCACGCCCGAGCACGCGATGTAGTTGGTACCGGCCGTCCACCGAAGGGAGGGAACCCACCCCTTCAGACGCCAGCGCCAGCGCGACCCCGATGCGATCCGCGACCTCCCCGTCCACCCGACTGGGTTACACCGGCCAGGGGGTCGCGGCAATCGCTGAGGTGCGGGTGGTTATGCCTTTGTCAGGTGGTAACCGTCCCCGACCGGGCATGGGTAAACCGAGAGGGTGACGCCGCCTTCGGTCCAACGAATCGCCGCACGTCGCTCTGCACCTTTTTCGGATTCGTACGCGGCCTTCCCGCAGCGCTCACATGGCCACGACGGCGTGTGGCGGTCTTCCGGACACAGGTGCCAGTGAGCGCACCGCGCGCATTCGTAGGCGACCATCTTTCGTCCGTACTCCTTGGACGCGACCTTCGCTCTCCACTTTGCTTTCGACCCACACCGAAACGCCTTGAGCGGTGTTCCTCGGCTCCCGATGCAGCGACTTCGTTTCTCTCTCATCCGTGCTCCTTCCGCAGGACCGAGCCGGCCTGCAGAGATCACTCGGACGAGCACCGAAAGTGGCTCACCTCAGCTGACGATTTCGAGGGCTCACGAAAATCTTCGTTTTCCGTGAGCCGGTTTTGCGCCTCCTCCGAGGAACTCCTGAACGCGCCTGTTCGGCGCTGGGAAGGAAGCTCCGTTGATCACAAACCTACTGAAGCCGAAGACCGTGGAACGACACCTGGTCCTCGTCGATCTCTATTGGACCCGAGACAAAGATCCGCGCGTGCCGCTTGGACACGCCTCGCTGCTCGCGGCGCTTGAGCAGCACGCGAACCTGTCGGTCACGAGTCGCTGCTATGCCGTGAACGCGTCGACGACGGCGGACTTCATCGTGACCGATCTGCTTGACGCGATCGATGGCGACGAACGCGCTGACATCGCTATTGGCGCGTACGTGTGGGGCGAGGCGCTGCTTCGTTCGGTCCTGCTGCGGCTTCGCGTCGCGGGGTTCACCGGGCGGATCATCTTGGGCGGTCCGCAGATCTCGTATAGCGGCGCGGGCCTCGAAGCGCTCTACCCCGAAGCCGACTGCTTCATTCGTGGGTACGGAGAGGAAGCGCTCGCGAAGGTCGCGTCGTCTGACCGCGTTCCCAACATCTCAGGTGTTCACCGAGCGGGAAGTCATGACGCCTGTGAGCAGTCAAGCGTGGCGCTCGACCTGCTCCCGTCGCCCTGGCTCACTGGCCTTATCCCGCTCGAGGGACAGAAGTTCCTTCGTTGGGAAACGCAGCGCGGCTGTCCGTTTCGTTGTTCGTTTTGCCAGCACCGCGAAGCGGGCGCGCGCCTAAAGCGTCGCGCGCTCTCGAGTGAGCGCGTTCGCGACGAGATCGATCTCTTTTGCCATCACAACCGGCGAGGCGACGCGCAGACCATCGCGGTGCTCGACCCGATCTTTAACCAAGGCGAGTCGGACGCGATCCTGCGTCGCTTCGCGGAGAAGGAGTTCGCGGGGCGGCTCTCGCTTCAATGTCGCGCCGAGATGTGCGGCGCCGGTTTTCTCGACGCCGCCGCGACGCTCGACGTGTGTCTCGAGTTCGGCTTGCAGACGATTCACAAGAGCGAGTCGCGGGCGGTCGAGCGCGGGAACAACATCCCCAAGGTACAAGCCGCGCTTCGAGGCGTTCGCGACCGCGGGCTCGACCACGAGGTCTCGCTCATCTTCGGGCTCCCCGAGCAGACGCTCGCGTCGTTCGAGGAGACCGTGCGCTGGTGCTTGCGTGAGGAGATCCCCGTCATCAAAGCGTTCCCGCTCATGCTGCTGCGCGGAACGCGCCTTGATGTAGAGCGAAACCGCTGGGGCCTCGTCGACAGCGGCGACGAGATGGCGTTCGTGCTCTCGTCGGACAGCTTCTCCTACGCGGACTGGCGAGGGATGGCGCAGCTGTCTGAGGCGCTCAAGCGAACCGAGGGCGCGCATCCCGCGTTCTCTGATCTTCAGGCGCTCTCTCGGTCGATTGAGCCCGACTTGTTTCGCTTCCAGCCCTCTCCAAAGACTTGACACGCGTTCAGCGGTGCTTACGAGTGAGGTGAACTTCACTTTGGAGCATATTGATGACCCCCCAGAGCCTCATTGAGGATGCAATTCGCGGTAAAAACCACCTTTCCTTCGTAGCCAACGGGCATCGACGGACCGTCGAGCCACACATCCTCGGTGTCCACCATGATGAACTCCACGCGCTGACCTACCAAGTCGGCGGCAGCTCATCATCGGGGCGCCTGCCCAACTGGCGCCGGTTTCGCGTCGCCGAACTTCGTAGCGTTTCCGTTGAGCCGTCTCACTTCGCCGGTCGCCGACCCACGACCGGTCCACACAGCGTATTCGACACCATCCTCTTGATCGTCGCGCCATAGCGGCGGAGCAATTTGAAATGAACCACTTAGCAACAGACACACGTTCCCTTACACCTCAGTTCGCGCCGTCAGGTTCCGAACTGAGCGTCTTCCTCCCAAACAAGATGGTGAACCACACCGGCATTCTGTGTTGGACGGGGCATCAGCCAACCGTGCTTCATCGGAGCAAGCTCCACAAGAGAGCGGTTCATACGACGCTTGCTGAGTTCTCGCGGGGCCGCCGGGTGCGTGTCTCACGGCGTCCTCGCGGAGACGTCCATGGTCGGCAGATTGTGGCTCGCGCGAAAGCGATGGAAGGAACGCCGTGGCGCTTGCTCACCACGAATTGCGAGCACTTTACGTCTGCCGCGTTTGGCGATCGTGCTGCCAGCAAGCAGCTGCAGTTGGCCGGTACGGTTGCGCTGGTGTGCTTGGCTATCCTCGTCGCGAAGCAGGTGGCGTGAACCGGGTCCGGCGTCGCGTGACTTCGGGCGCGGCCGGCCGGACTTTGGGTCCCAAAACCGCCACACGTTGAACTTCCAATCGCGCGGCATGGTGTCGGTCTGAAGGTCCGGCCAGCCGAGCCGCTCAGCGACTCGTTGAATGACGGCGCGCTTCGCCGCGGACTTCGTGTCGGGGTTGCGCGCGCCCATCACCGCGCCCAGGAGGACATCGCTTAGTTGAACGCCGGGCGTCGCTCTGCTGTCGACTGTTCGCACGCTGAGGATCGCATCAGGGTCCGCGAGCTTCGCTTCCTTCGCGAGCGTGTTTCGTAGAATAACCTCGACCGCTTCGTCCGCTTTCGCGTACCGAGAGTGAATGGGGTCGACGCGAATTCGGTAGCGCTTGCCGGGCGCGGCGAAGCGCTTGAGCTTGTTCGCGAGGAGCATGGTGAAGTGCTTTCGTCGCTGAAGATCGCGGTCGTGCTGGTGGCAGGTCATGTCGACCTCGTCG